>CAWFNB010000008.1:0-77625 GCA_963817125.1 uncultured Actinomycetota bacterium | reverse complement strand
AGTAGACGGTCCCGTGCATGCGGTCGAAGACCCGGCGATGGCAGCCGGCGGAATTGAGGCAGACGACGTCGTAGTCGTAGTAGGTGTAGCCGCCGACCGTGAACGCGAGGAAGTTGCCCCACGGCATCACCTGCTCGGCCGACTCGATCCCGAGCGCGCCGACCACCACGAGCCCGAGGAACCCGGTCGCGAACAGCAGCCCGAGCGTGCCGACGGTGCTGCGCAGCAGCATGGTCAGGGCGTAGCCGAACGCGGCCGCGCCGGCGACGAAGATCGTGCCCAGCACCGCCTGCTTGTACGCCGCGACCATGGCGTGGTCGGGGATGGGCACGTCCCGAGCCGACGCGACGGCGTACAACCCGGTCCAGTAGGCGACCAGCACGGCGAGTGCGAGGCCCCCGCCGGCGAGGACCACCGCGGCGAGCTTGGCACCCCACACCCGGGCCCGCCGCGGCTCGAAGAGAAGCTGGTTGCCCATCGAGCCGGTGTTCCAGTCGTGGCCGGCGAACGTGGTGCCGGCCAGCAGCATCACCAGCGTGACCAGCACGATGACCGCCGGGCCGGTGCCGCTCTCTCGCTGCTCGACCAGGTCGAGGCGGGAGTGCCCCCAGCCCTGGACGACCTGGTTCTCGCACGCGGCGGCCGTCTCGGCGGCGGAGAGGTCGCCGGGTTGGCCGTACCGCTGAGGGTGCTGGATGCAGGAGTCGTACTCCTGGCGGATCACCGGGCCGTATTCGCCGACCAGGTCGTCCAGCGTCCGCGCGTCGGTGGTGACCAGGACACCGATGAAGACCGCCAGCGGCGCCAGCACGCCCAGGCCCATGAGGACCAGCACGGCCCGGCGCCAGCGCAGGCGGGTGAGCTCGACTCCGACCAGTCTGATCACAGGGCATCCCCGCCAAGCTGCTCGTGCTCGGTGAGTGTGAGGAAGATCGACTCCAGGTCGCCCCCGACCGGGCTCAGCGCGGTCAGCCAGACCCCGGCCTCGCCGAGCACGCGGGTGACGTCGCCGGGTTCCTCGGTCGCGACGACCAGGCTGTCGGACGCCTCGCCCGTCACCGCCAGCCCGGCCGCCTCCAGCGCGGCTCGGGCCGCGGCGAGGTCGGGTGCGACCACGCGATGGCTGGTCGTGGTGCCGACCAGGTCGGCGACCGAGCCACTGGCCAGGGTCCGCCCGTTGCCGATGATGGTGGCCGTCGTGCAGACCTGCTGCACCTCGGCCAGGATGTGCGAGCTCAGCAGCACCGTCACCCCGGCCTCGCCCAGCCCGCGGATCACCTCGCGCACCTCGCGGATGCCGGCCGGATCGAGCCCGTTGGTCGGCTCGTCGAGGATGAGCAGCCGCGGGTCCTTGAGGAGGGTCGCCGCGATCGCCAGCCGCTGCTTCATGCCCAGCGAGTAGGTCTTGTAGCGGCCCTGCTCCCGGCCGCTCAGCCCGACGGTCTCGATGGCGGCGTCCACGCGCTGATTCGGTACGCCGACCGAGCGGGCCAGGAGCAAGAGGTTCTGCCTGCCAGTGAAGTTGGGGGAGAACTTGGGCGACTCGACGACCGCGCCAACTTTGCCGACCACAGCGGGGAGCTGCGTAGGCACTGGGTGGCCGAACAGCGCCATCGAGCCCCGGGTGGCGGCGCCGAGACCGAGCAGCATCCGGATCGTCGTGGTCTTGCCGGAGCCGTTGGGACCGAGGAAGCCGTGCACCTCGCCCTCGTGGACGGTGAGGTCGAGGTCGGCGACGGCGACCTGGGTGCCCTTCCAGCCGGCGTACTCCTTGCGCAGGCCGCGGACGTCGACGACCGGCTCGCTCACCGCGCGACCCTAGCCCGGGTCGGCTTGTCGCGTCGGGAAGCGCGACCGCTCAGGGACGGACCAGCTGGATCCGCGGCTCGGGCCTGGCAGGGTCGGGGCGAGGCTCGTAGTCCGGTGTGGCGGCGTACGCCGCCCAGGCGAGCAGCTGCGCGAGCCTCGTCTGCAGGACCGGCAGCACCTCGGGTACGCCGACGGGCCGGCCGAGCTCGAGGCTGAGCGTGGTGACCCCGGCGTCGGCGATGCCACAGGGGACGAAGCGGTCGTACCAGGACAGGTCCACGTCGCAGTTGAGCGCGATGCCGTGCATCGTGACGCCCTGGGCGACGCGCAGCCCGATCGCGCCGATCTTGCGCTCCTGCCGCAGCTCGTCGCCGCGGAGCCAGACGCCGCTGCGCCCCGGCACGCGTGCGGTGGCCACGCCGAAGTCGGCACAGGTCGCGATCATCGCCTCTTCGAGCCGGCGCACGAAGTCGACGACGAGGACGTGCTCGGGGAGCCGGACGATCGGGTAGGCCACGACCTGGCCGGGGCCGTGGAAGGTGATCTTGCCGCCGCGGTCGACATCGATGACCGGCGCGCCACCGGGGTCGACGGGACGCTCGTGTGGCTCGGTCCGCTTGCCCGCGGTGTAGGTCGGAGGGTGCTCGAGGAGCAGCACGGTGTCGGGCCGCTCGCCGGCCACCACGTCGGCGTGCACGCGGCGCTGGAGCTCCCACGCGTCGAGGTAGTCGACCGCGTCGGTGCTCGTGCCAACGACCTCGAATACCGGTTCTGCCACGTTTGGGAGCCTACCTGCGTCGGTAGGAAGGAGGTCATGACCAAACTCTTGGGAACCCGTACCTTGCTCGCCGGACTGGCCCTGGCTCTCTCCGGATCCGTGGCGCTGGCGCCCTCCGCGTCAGCAGTGACGCAGGCCAGCGCCGAGTCGCAGTTCCGCGCGGCCGGCATCAGCTGGACGTCGTCGGGCGGCTGCACCACCCGCAGCAACCCCACCTGTACGTCGTTCGAGGGCATCCGCCAGGCCACGATCGACGGTGGGATCACGCTGAAGCAGGCCTCGGGCTGCGCGCTGACGATCACCGGCGGCACCGAGGTGGGCCACGCGTCCGGCACCTACAGCCACTACAACGGCTACAAGCTCGACTTCTCCCGCACCTCGTGCCTGACCGGGTGGATCCACGGCACCTACACCTACATCGGCCTGCGCGGCGACGGGGCGCCGATGTACCGCGCGGCCTCCGGCAACATCTACGCCGACGAGGGCAACCACTGGGACGTCACCTACTACACCTGCGGTTGCTAGACGTTCTCTCCCAGGAACTCGAGCTGGGCGGGCAGCATCCGGCGCCAGTAGCCGGCCGTGTGCCCGCCCGGCTCGAAGGTGCTGACCACGCTGGCGCCCCTGGGGAAGCCGGCCACGTAGTCCTGGACGTCGCGGTAGAACGGGTCGCCGGTGCCGATGTCGATGCGGACCGGGATGCCATCGAGGTCCTCCTGGCGGTCGAAGATGGACTCACGCCGGTACTCGTCGGCGTTCTCGAACCCAGAGGGCGACGCGTTCTCCGGGTCGCTCCACAGTGCGGGGCTGATGGCCACCACGGCAGCCACCCGGTCCGGACCGAGGAGGCCGCCGAGGCGGAGCGCACCGTAGCCGCCCATGGACCAACCGATCAGCCCGAACCGATCGGTGTCGACGTCGTGCTCCTCGAGCATCGGCAGCAGCTCGTCGACGACCATCGCGCTGGCGTCCTCACCGTTCGGACGTGGGTGCCAGTACGTCGTACCGCCGTCCGCCGCGGCGATCGCGAACGGTGTACCGCCCGAGGCCACGTACGCCGCGAGGTAGCGGTCGACCGCGAACGCGGGACTCGTGATCGACCGGTGGTCGGCGCCGAGGCCGTGCATCGCCACCACCAACGGGAGCAGCTCGTCGTGGCGGGGCGGCCGGATCAAGCTCCAGCCGGTATCCACGCCGCCGCGGGCCTCGGAGGTGAATGACCCCTCGACGACCGGCCCGGGCTCCACTTCGGGGACGACGCCGTCCTCGCCGTTCAGGTCGAGTCGCGCCTGCAGCCACGGCCGCCCGGGCAGCGCGCCCTGCTCGATGCCGACCCCCGCGCCGACCAGCCCGGCGGCCGCGGTGGCGGCGCCCCCGAGCAGGAACGTACGTCGCGTCGGCACGTGGGAAGTCTGCCCGGTGCCCGAGCCTGTGGATGAGCTCGGCAGCACGTCCGCGTGCCGGGGTAGACCTGTCGTCATGTCTCGGAAGATGCTGCTTCTGACCCTTGCGGTTGCCATCGGGTGTTCGGTCACCTGGGCATCCGCCGCATCGTCGTCGGTCGAGCCTGTCGAGACCACCGCAGCGGAGACAGCTGCCGGCCCACCACCGGTCGAGGTCCTGCGCAGCTGGGACGCCCGACGTGCCGAGGCCTGGGCTCGAGGCGACGCGCGGCTGCTGTCGAGGCTCTACACCCGGGACTCGGTGGCGGGGCGGCGCGACCGGGCGATGCTCCACGCGTGGACGGGGCGTGGCCTGGTGGTCCGGGGACTGCAGACCCAGCTCCTCGCGGTGCGCGAGCTGCGGCGTACGCCGTGGACCTGGACCTTGAAGGTCACGGATCGGCTCGCGGGCGGCGTCGCCGTCGGGAGTGGGGTGCGGCGCCCGCTGCCGCGCGACGAGGCCACGACCCGCACGATCGAGTTTCGCCGGGTGGGCGGACGCTGGCTCGTGGCGGCCGTTTCGGCGCCGACCACCTCTGGGGAGGGCCGGTTCGGTGGTTGAGGAGGTTGCACAGCAACCGTCTCGAAACCACGCAAGAGTGGGCTGGGGATCGTTCAACCAGCCGACGCTCAGGATGCCTCGAACAGCCCGGCCCGTACGACGGCCTCCACGTCACGGTCCTGGAACTCGTAGCCGACGGCCTCGAGAGCCGCCGGTACGACGTTGAGGGAGCCGAGCAGCTCGGGGGCCATGTCTCCGGCGCCGGTCCTCAACGCGAAGCGGGGCACGGTCGCGAACGACGGCCGGTGCAGCTGGCTGGCCAGTGACTTGGTGAACTCGGCGTTGGTCGGCGTGTCCGGGCAGCACAGGTTGAACGGCCCCGAGGCGTCGGCGTGCTCGGCCAGGTGCACGACGGCTCCCAGCCAGTCGCGCAGCGAGATCATCGCCATGTGCTGCCGGCCGTCACCCAGCCGACCACCGAGGCCGGCGAGGAAGAGCAGTCGCAGCTGCTTGAGCGGCGGGCTGCGCCGATCCATGACCGGCGCGGTGCGCAGGATGCAGACCCGCGCGCCGGCCTCGGCGGCCGGATCGGTCGCGGCCTGCCATTCGCGAGCTACCTGGGTGAGCAGCGCGTCGCCGACGCTCTCGTCCGTCTCGTCGAGCACGGGGTCGCCGAGGCCGCTGCGGTCGCCGTAGTAGGAGATGCCGTTCCCGGCGAGGACGGCCGGCTTGCGCTCCGAGGCCGCGATCGCCCCGGCCAGCACCCGAGTGGTGGTGACTCGGCTCTCCCGGAGCTCGCGCGCCCACTTCCGCGAATGCGGGTTGCCGAGCGTCGGCGCGCCGGCGAGGTTCACCACGACGTCGGCGGCCTCGATCGCCGCGGGGTCGTAGGTGCCGGCGTAGGGATCCCAGCTCGACTCGTCGGGAGCCGAGCTGGGACGACGTACGAGCGCGCGCACCGAGTGGCCGCCAGCGACCAGGGCCTCGCTCAGCCGGGTGCCGAGGAACCCGGACGCGCCGGCGATCACGACGTGCATGCCGCCCAATCTGGCACGGGCCTCAAATGGTGACCCGCTCACTCGCCGCGACGCCGGGTGCGCTCAGGACCTGCCAGTCGGAGCGGGGGCTCCGCCATACCTGCAGCGCCAGTGCGCCGAAGGCGATCCCGAGGCAGACGAGGGACGCGTACGTCGCGTACTCGCTGAGAGCGGAGCCGACGAACTCCACGATGAGGAACAGCCACAGGACGACCGGGACCCACCGCGGCGTGACCCGCGCCCGCCACAGGCCGATGCTGAGCAGGAGCAGGCCGAGCACGGTGCCGAGCAGGCCGACGGCCGCGAACGCGATCATCGGCGAGGACTCGAAGTCCCCAACGAGGTCGGCGTACAGCTCGTGGTTCGCCTCGTCGGCCGCCATCGTCACCGTCATCAGCATCGACCCCGCGAAGACGCAGTGCCCGAGGACCCCAAGCACGGCGAGGCTGGTGCCCAGGTTGGAAAGACGCGGCGCTCCGTGCCGGAGCAGGTGACCGATGCCGAGGACCGCCGCGAGCATGAAGGCCTGAGACAGGGGGAAGAACGCGGCGGAGACGGCGGCGCCATTGCCGCCCTCGTCGATCGCGGCGAGCCGCTCTTCCATGTCACTGGGGAAGGCCGGTTCGAGCAGGGTCCAGACGGCGGAGGTGACGACCGCCCCGGCGAGGCCGATGGCTGCGGCGGTGCGGCGGAAGAGGGCTGGGTCCTTCATGGTGACTCCTGGGGTGCTCGGAAAGGGACAGCCCCAGAGAAGCTCTCTCGCCGGTCGTCCGTCACCGGCCCGGGGAGGCCGCCGTGATCTCCCGAAGTTGACCGAGCGGACAACCTCAGATGACAGAGGGCGGGCCTCGGTCGGACCTAGGGTGGCGTCGTGGACGCGCGGAGACTCCGGATCCTCGACCTGGCGCTCGCCGTCGTGGTCGTCGCGGTCGGGCTCGCCGAGCTGTGGGTGCCGTTCTCGTCACGTCAGGCGGACGGCTCGGCGCCTGCCACCACCGTCGTCATAGTGGTGGCGGGCCTGGCTCTGACCCAACGCCGCGAGCACCCCCTCGCTGCCGGGCTCGTCGTGGTGTGGTCCTGGATCCTGGTGTTCACGTTCATCGAGGTCTACGTCCTGTTCTGGGGGCAGTTCGTGCCGATGGGGGTCGCTGTCTTCTCGATGGCGCGCCACGGCAAGGGCCGGGTCCCCTACCTCGGTGCGGCGGCCGGTGCCCTGACGTTGCTCTACTTCGACCTCTTCGTGGAGTACCTGCAGTCGCCGGGCGAGATCGTCTTCCACTGGACCGTGTTCACCATCGTCTGGACCTTCGGGTTCCGGCTTCGGCAGCTCGAGATCAGCGCGCGTGAGTCCACCCGACGGGCGATCGACGCCGAGGTCGCTGCCGCAGAGCAGGCACTGGCCGCCGTGGTCGAGGAGCGCACCCGCATCGCCCGCGAGCTGCACGACATCGTGGCGCACGCGGTGAGCGTGATGGTGGTGCAGGCAGGCGCAGGCGAGCAGGTCGTCGACGACGATCCCGAGTTCGCGCGCCGGGCACTGGCCACGATCCGGGGGACGGGCACCGAGGCCCTCGCGGAGATGCGTCGGGTGGTCGCCGTGCTCCGGGACGGGGACGAGCCCGGTGCCCTGGCACCGCAGCCCGGCCTCGATGCCCTGCCGACCCTGGTCGACGACGCCCGCGCCTCGGGACTGGAGGCGACCCTCGACGTCGACGGAGTACGTCGGCCGTTGCCGGCCGGCGTGGACCTGGCGGCGTACCGCATCGCGCAGGAGGCGCTGACCAACGTGCGCCGACACGCTGCGGCGACGCGGGTGCACGTCGCCCTGACCTACGCGGACGACCATGTGCGGATCGACGTGGTGGACGACGGGGTCGGGGCCACGGATGCTGCAGGGTGGGCACGGACTCGCCGGCATGCGTGAGCGCGCCGCCCTGTACGGCGGAACCGTGGACGCCGGCACGGTGAACGGCACCGGCTTCGCCGTTCGGGCCACGCTCCCGGCTGAGTCCTCCGCGTGAGCGCCCTGAGAGTGGTCGTCGTCGACGACCAGGAGCTCGTCCGCAGCGGCTTCGCACTGATTCTCGAACGCGCCGGCTTCGAGGTCGTCGGGCAGGCCGCCGACGGACTCGAAGGCATCGAGGTCGCGCTCGCCAGCGAGCCGGACGTGGTGCTCATGGACGTCCGGATGCCGAAGCTCGACGGCATCGAGGCCACCCGGCGGCTCCTCGCTCAGCTGCCGAACGTGCGGGTGCTTGCCCTGACGACCTTCGACCTCGACGAGTACGTCTACGCGGCCGTCCGGGCTGGAGCCAGCGGGTTCCTGCTCAAGGACGTGTCCCCGGACGGGCTGGTCGACGCGGTGCGCGCCATCGCTCGCGGCGACACCATGCTGGCTCCGGCGTTGACCAGGCGGCTGCTCGAGCGCTTCGCGTCAGGTCCCACGCCAGGGACACTCCCGGACGACCTGCGCGACCTCAGCGAGCGCGAGATCGAGGTGCTCCGGCTGGTCGCGCGCGGGTTCCCCAACGCTGCGATCGGGACCGAGCTGTTCCTCAGCGAAGCCACCGTGAAGACCTACGTCTCCCGACTGCTCAGCAAGCTCGGGGTGCGGGACCGGGTCCAGCTCGCGGTGCTGGCCTACGAGTCAGGCCTGGTCACGGCCGGGCAGGCCTGACCTCCTGGAGCCTGTTCACACCTCGAAGGCGCCGGCCTCGAGCCGCTTCTTCACATCCTGCAGGAAGCGGCCGGCGTCGGCTCCGTCGACGAGTCGGTGGTCGTAGGTCAGGGCCAGGTAGACCATGTAGCGCACCGCGATCGTCTCGCCGAGGTTGGGGTCGTCGATGACCACGGGCCGCTTCACCACGGCACCCGGGCCGAGGATCGCCACCTGCGGCTTGTTGATGATCGGGGTGTCGAAGAGCGCACCCACGCTGCCGAGGTTGGTGATCGTGAAGGTGCCGCCGGACAGCTCGTCGGGCCCGATCTTGTTGGTGCGGGTCCGCTCAGCAACGTCGGCGATCTTCTTCGCCAGCCCCGAGATTGCAAGGTCGCCGGCATCTCGGACAACGGGGGTGATCAGCCCCTTCTCGGTGTCCACGGCGAAGGCGAGGTTCTCCCGGTCGTAGTAGGTGATCTCGCCGGCCTCGGTGTCGATCGTCGCGTTGAGCTTCGGGTGCTCCTTGAGCGCGTCGATCGCCGCCTTGGCGAAGAACGGCAGGTAGGTCAGCTTGACGCCCTCGCGGGCCAGGAACTCGTTCTTCACCGAGTCGCGCAGCCGCGCGATGTTGGTGACGTCGACCTCCACGACCTGGGTGAGCTGGGCCGAGGTCTGCAACGAGTCGATCATCCGCTCAGCGATGATCTTGCGCAGCCGGCTGATCTTCTCGGTGGTGCCACGACGCGTGTCCGGCGTGATGGCCGGCGCGGCGGGCGCTGGCGCAGTGCCGGCGCCGGAGGCCCCGCTCGCCGCCGGAGCTGCGGCGGGCTGGGCGGCCTCCTGGGCGGCGCGGGCCGCCTCGAGCACGTCCTGCTTGCGGATCCGGCCGCCCACGCCCGACCCGGTCACCGTGGACAGGTCCACGTCGTGCTGGTCGGCGAGCTTGCGGACCAAGGGAGTGACGTAGCCGGCCGCGTCGTCCGACGATCCGCTCGGCGCAGGTTCCGGCTGCTTTTCGGGCTCGGGCTCCTTCTCGGGCTCCGGCTCCTTCGTGTCCGCTGGCTCGGGCTCGGGCTCCGGCTCCGGCTCCCTCTCGGGCTCCTGCTCCTTCTCCGCCTCGGGCTCCTCCTTGGCCTCAGGCTCAGGCTCAGGCTCCGGCTCCTTCTCGGGCTCCTTGGCCTCGGACTCGTCGCTCTTCGCCTCGCCGCCACCGCTGGACGGCTGCCCGGACCCGATGATCGCGAGCTCGGCGCCGACCTCGACGGTCTCGTCCTCCTCGACCTTGATCTCGAGGAGAGTCCCGGCCACGGGGGAGGGGATCTCGGTGTCGACCTTGTCGGTGGAGACCTCGAGGAGCGGCTCGTCCACGGCAACGTCGTCGCCGACCTTCTTCAGCCAGCGAGTCACCGTGCCCTCGGTCACCGACTCGCCGAGCGCCGGCAGCGTCACCGCCGTCGACTCCGACGACGATTCGTCTGCGCTCTCGCTGCTCTTTTCCGGCTCAGCCTCCTCAGACGAATCGTCGGGGGCCGATTCGTCCGGAGCCGATTCGTCTGCGGTCTCACCGCTCGTCTCCGACTCAGCTTCCTCAGACGAATCGGAGTCGGAGGAGTCGGAGGAGCCACCGCCCTCGCCGTCCTCGCCGATCACCGCGAGCACCGCGCCGACCTCGACGGTGTCGTCCTCGTTGGCCTTGATCTCGAGCAGGGTGCCGGCCACCGGCGACGGGATCTCGGTGTCGACCTTGTCGGTCGAGACCTCCAGCAGCGGCTCGTCCACGGCGACCTGGTCTCCGACCTGCTTGAGCCAGCGGGTGACCGTGCCCTCGGTGACTGACTCGCCCAGTGCCGGGAGGTTGACTTCGGTGGACATGGAGCTCCTTCGCTGGTGTGGCTCGGTCGTCGTGGTCAGGAGTGGGCGTGCAGGGGTTTGCCGGCCAGCGCCAGGTGCGCCTCGCCGAGGGCCTCGTTCTGGGTCGGGTGGGCGTGCACCAGCGGCGCGACGTCCTCGGCGTGGCCCTCCCAGTTGTAGATGAGCTGCGCCTCGCCGATCAGCTCGCCGACCCGGTCGCCGACGAGGTGGACGCCGACCACGGGCCCGTCGGTACGACGCACGAGCTTCACGAAACCCTGGGTCTTGAGGATCTGGCTCTTGCCGTTGCCGCCCAGGTCGTAGGTGAGCGCCTCGATCGCGTCGGCGCCGTACTTGTCGGCGGCCTGCGCCTCGGTCAGCCCGACCGAGGCGACCTCGGGGTGGGAGTAGGTCACTCGCGGGATGCCCGACTCGTCGATCGGGGCCGGCGCGAGGCCGGCGATCTCCTCGGCCACGAAGATCCCCTGCTGGAAGCCCCGATGGGCCAGCTGCAGGCCGGGCACGATGTCGCCGACCGCCCAGACGTTCTCGACGTTGGTGCGGCACCGCTCGTCGGCGATCACGAAGCCGCGCTCCATCGCGACGCCCTGCTCGTCGTACCCGAGCCCGTCTGTCGCCGGACCGCGGCCGACGGCGACGAGCAACAGCTCGGCCTCGATCACGTCCCCGCCCTCGACGGTGACGGCCACGCCGTCGTCTGTGGTCTTGGCGCTCTGGAACGGCGTCCCGGTCCTGAACACGATCCCGCGCTTGCGGAAGGCCCGTTCGAGCGCCTTCGACGACGCCTCGTCCTCCAGTGCCACCAGCCGGGGGAGTGCCTCGACGATGGTGACCTCGGCGCCGAAGCTGCGCCACACACTCGCGAACTCGCAGCCGATCACCCCGCCACCGAGCACGACCACCGACGCCGGCACCCGGTCCAGCCGGAGCGCCTCGTCGGAGGTGATGATGCGCTCGCCGTCAAGGTCGAGGCCAGGCAGCGTCTTGGCGTAGCTGCCGCTGGCGAGCACCACGTGATCAGCGGAGTAGGCCGTCCCGTCGACGGTCACCTCCCGCGGTCCGGTGAGCCGGCCCTCGCCCTCGATCACGGTGATGCCGCGGCCCTTGATCAGCCCGGTGAGGCCCTTGAAGAGTCGCTGGACGACGCCGTCCTTGTAGTCGTTCACGCCGGCCATGTCGATGCCGTCGAGGCTGGCCTTGACGCCGAACTGCTCGGAGTCGCGGGTGCTGTCAGCGACCTCCGCCGCGTGCAGCAGCGCCTTGGTCGGGATGCAGCCGATGTGCAGGCAGGTGCCGCCGAGATTTCCCTTCTCGACCAGACCTACCCGAAGCCCGAGCTGGGCGGCCCTCAATCCGCAGGAGTAGCCACCCGACCCGGCTCCGAGAATGAGTACGTCGAAGTCGGACACCCGGCCATCTTTGCACTTGGGCCCAGTGTGTCCACACCACCCCGAGGGCCGGGAAGGCACACTTGTCCCCATGTCATGGATGGACCGGTTCCGACGTGGTGCCCGCCCGCGGATGAAGGGCCCGGCGCGCGACGGGTTCCGCACCGGTTCCACCACGGTCCGTGCCTCCGACACGGTCGACCAGGACCACCTGCACCAGTTCGTGGCGGCTCGCCGGGGCGTCGAGGGATTCGTCGAGCCCCGCACCGCCGTCAGCGACGTGACCCTGCTCCTGGTGGCGCACGATGGTGAGTGGACCCGTCGCCGGGTTCCGTCGGTGGACTGGGCGCACAAGTTCTGCAACCGCCACCAGGTGCCGTCCTACGACGCTGCCGTGGTCGGCATCCCGCAACGGATGCGCGACTACAACCGGCGCAAGAAGCTGGAGGGCGGCCCCTGAGCCGTCATGCGCACAGCGAGCGCGCGTAGTCGACCAGCGTCGCGACCGCGAAGCCGGTCCCGCCCGCGGTGATGTGGCCGTGCGGGCCGCCGGAGTTGTACGACGGCCCGGCGATGTCCAGGTGCGCCCACGGCAGCCCCGCGGTGAACTCGCGCAGGAACGCGGCCGCGAACAGGCCGCCGCCCCACCGGATCCAGTCGTGCTGGGCCAGGTCGGCGATCCGGCTGCTGTGGATGCGGTCGTCCATGCCCTCGGGGATCGGCATCGGCCAGTGCTCCTCGCCCGCTGCCCGAGCGGCCTCGAGCACGCCGTCGACGATGTCGGGCGAGCCCATCACCCCGGCGACCCGGTCGCCGAGCGCCACCACCATGTGCCCGGTCAGCGTGGCCACGTCGAGCATCACGTCGGGCTTCTTCTCGGCCGCCAGCACCAGCGCGTCCCCGAGCACCAGCCTGCCCTCGGCGTCGGTGTTGAGCACCTCGACGGTCGTGCCGCCGTACATCGTGAGCACGTCGCCGGGGCGGACCGAGGACCCGGAGACCATGTTCTCGGCCATCGGCGCGAAGGTGCTGACCTTCAGCGGCAGCCGGAGCCGTGCGATCGCGAACGTGGCCTGCACCACCGCGGCCGCGCCGGCCATGTCCGACTTCATGTGGTCCATCCCGGCGGCCGGCTTGATGGTCAGCCCGCCGGAGTCGAAGGTGATCCCCTTGCCGACCATCGCGAGGTGCGCAATCGCCTTGCGCGGTGAGTAGGACAGCTCGACCAACCTCGGCGGGGCCGAGGAGCCCATCCCGACGCCGAGGATGCCGCCGCACCCGAGCTCGGCGAGCGCCTTCTCGTCGCGGACCTTGACCGTCACAATCGGACCGCGTCCCTTGGACGCCTCTTTGGCGGCCGCCGCGACGGTGTCGGCGAAGGCGGGGGGCGTGAAGTCGCCAGGTGGGGTGTTCACCCAGTCGCGGGTCGCGGCCACCGTCTCGGCCACCACCTGCGCGTCCTCGAAGGCCTGCACGAAGTCCTTCTTCCGCGCCGACGCGCTGAGCACGACGACCTCGCCGGGATGAGCCTGCTCCGTGTCGTCGTCGCGCTGCTTCTTGTACGTCGTGAACGTGTAGCCGCCCAGCACGAAACCCTCGGTCACCGCCCGCACCAGCTCGACCGAGTCGGCCGGGAGCGCGATCGCGACCGACGCGGCGTTGGGCACCGCGCGGGCCGCCGAGCCGGCGGCACGTCGTACGACCGTCGCCGAGGGCGACTCGTCCTTCGCGAGCTTGCCGAGCCCCACGATCACGAGAAGCGGCGAACCCAGCTTCTTGCCGGTCGGGACCTTGGAGACCTCGCCGCTCTTGCCGGTGATCCCCAGGGACGCCAGCAGCGGCCGGAAGGTCCGGCCGTACGCCTTTGCCACCTCCTCGCCGCCCGGAGCGACACGCAGCCCGCCGTTGGGCCCCTTGCCGCCCTGCGCGACGCCGACGACCACCGCGTCGCAGCGGGTCTTCGCAGGGTTGGCGCTGCGCAGCGTGTAGGTGCTCACCGGCGCAGGATAGTCGCGGTAGGTTCCGACCATGGACGGCACAGAGGCGACCTCGCCGCTGACGTCGCCGCTGCACGAGCGGCATGTCGCGCTGGGGGCGAAGTTCGCCGACTTCGGTGGCTGGTCGATGCCGCTCGAATACCCCACCGGCGTGGTCAAGGAGCACACCGCGGTGCGGGAGTCCGTGGGCATCTTCGACGTCAGCCACCTCGGCAAGATCACCGTGGTCGGTCCGGGTGCGGCGGAGTTCGTCAACACCACGCTCTCCAACGACCTGGGGCGGATCCGGCACGGCAAGGCTCAGTACACGCTGTGCTGCGACGACGCCACGGGCGGAATCGTCGACGACCTGATCGCCTACCTGCACACCGACGACCGGGTCCTGTTGGTGCCCAACGCGGCCAACACCGCCGAGGTCGCCCGTCGGCTGGCCGAGGCGGCGCCCGAGGGGGTGACGGTCCACGACCGGCACCGCGACTACGTCGTCCTCGCGGTGCAGGGCACCAGGTCAGACGAGGTCCTCGAGGCCGTGGGTCTGCCGGCCGGGCACGAGTACATGTCGTTCGTGGAGGCGCCGGTGCCCGGCGATCACGACACCGACCAGGGCGTGGTGGTCTGCCGCACCGGCTACACCGGCGAGCGCGGCTACGAGCTGATCGCGTCCAACGACGTCGCCGTACCCCTCTGGGACGCGCTGATGGCCGCCGGCGAGGAGCACGGCATGCTCCCGTGCGGCCTCGGTGCCCGCGACACGCTGCGCACCGAGATGGGCTACCCGCTGCACGGCCAGGACATCTCCCTCCAGGTCACCCCCAACGAGGGGCGGCTGGGCTGGGCGGTGGGGTGGAAGAAGCCGGGGTTCTGGGGCCGCGACGTCCTCCTCAAGGAGAAGGAGGACGGACCGAAGCGGATCCTGCGCGGCCTGGTCTCCACCGGCCGGGCGATCCCGCGTCCGGGCATGGGGGTCAGCCTCACCCCAGACGTGCTGCTGGGCGAGGTGACCTCGGGCACGTTCTCCCCGACGCTCAAGCAGGGGATCGGTCTCGCCCTGGTCTCCACGGTCGTCGCTGCCGACGCCGAGGTCGGCGTCGACGTCCGCGGCCGTCGGGAGATCTTCCAGCTCACCGCGCCGCCGTTCGTCGAGCCCTCGGTCCGCGAGTCGTGAACCTGCCCGACCAGCCGCCCACCTTCCGGCAGCCCACCGCGACCGAACGTCCGTGGTCGTGGCGGCTCGAGGATGCCGCGGGGGCGGAGGTCAGCGTCCCCTCCGAGTTCGCCGGCCGCCGCTTCGCATCGCAGGCCGACGCCGAGTCCTGGGTCGGCGAGATCTGGGCCGCCCTCGCCGAGGCCGGCGTCGACGCGGTCACGCTCATCGAGCACGACCGGGTCGTCTACGGCCCGATGTCGCTGCACGCCTGATGCTGCTCGGTGGTTGAGCCGCGAGCGCAGCGAGCGTGTCGAAACCTTCAGGGACCGCGCGACGCAACCAGTGGACGCAACCGTGTTCGAGCGAAGCGAGCCCTCCGTCGGCGCTAGCGCGCCTCCGGGCTCAACCACCGACACCTAGGCTTTCCGCATGCGCGCGGACGCGGACTTCATGGTCTACGTCGGCGCGCGGTGGCCGTCCTTGCTGCGCGAGGCGGTGCTGCTCGGCTGCCCGCCCGAGCTGGCGGCAGAGGCGGCCACGGACGCTCTCGCGCGGTGTCGGCGGGGCTGGGAAAGGGCCAGCCGGGAGGAGGACGTCGACCAGCTGGTCCGCGGTGAGCTCGCAACCGCGTGTGCCCGTCGCCCCACCGGTGCCGCCAGCGACGAGGACCGGCGCGAGCAGGCCGAGCGGCTCGTCGTACTGGCCCCGCCGTCCCTCGACGAGCTCCGCGCCCAGGAGCGGGAGGTGCAGGTCCGCATTGCCAAGCGGGCAGCGGTGGTGCTGGTCCCCGTCCTCCTCCTGGTCGCCGGGCTGACCTGGTGGACCACCCGCGACGACGGCGCCGAGCAGCCGTCACCGGAGCTGCAGGCAGCTGCGGTCACCCGAGCGGAGAACCCGGCGGCCGGGGTGACGTGGTGGGCCAACGGTGAGCTCCACCTCGACCACGTCGTACTGGCCGTTGCGGGCCTGCGCGACATGACCAGGCTGGGCAGCGGCGCCGTCGTCTACGGCGACGACAAGGGCCGGGTCGTGTACATCGTCGACGACGGAGCCCGCACCGTGCTCGGCCACAAGGACTCCGACGTACCCGTGGCCGCCACAGCCGAGAACGGCTGGGCCGCGTGGGTGGACCCCACTGGCGAGGAGCCCCGGCTACGCGTGCACGACGCCGCGACCGGTCACCAGCTGGCGTCGTTGACCACCGACGCCAGCGCCCGGGTGATCGCGGTCGACGGGGACGTCGTCTACTTCGTGGACGCCGAGGGCAGCCACGCCCTGATCCCGCGCGGCACCATGATCCCGGTGGGTCCGGACGGCCTCTTCGACGTCCGCTCCCGCATCCGCGGCTTCCAGATCAGTCCCGCCACGATCCAGGTCGTGCAGTCCTACTTCAACGTCGAGTTCACCCTGCCCGGACGGGGTGTGGGCCTGTCGCCGGACGGCAACCTCGTCGTCACCCGGCTCGGTGAGGGCGACGACAGCGACCTCGCGGTCTACGACACCCGGTCCGGCGCCGAGCTGCTCAACGGACTCGCCGACACCGACGTCGCGCTCGCCGTGGCGCCCGGGCCGCGCGAAACAATCGCGTACGTCGTCTCGCAGGGTGGGCTCGAGTCCGGCCGCGATCTCCAGCTGCGCACCTGCGACCTGCGCACATCGCTGTGCCGGATCGTGGCGCGCATCCCGGACGACGGCTCGACGCCGGTACTGGCCCGCTGACGCGGGACACTTGGCGCGTGCACCCGTTCCGTCAGGTAGACGTCTTCTCGCCCGCGCCGCTGCTGGGCAACCCGGTTGCAGTCGTCCATGACGCCGACGACCTCGGCGACGCGGAGATGCAGCTGTTCGCGCAGTGGACCAACCTCTCCGAGACGACCTACCTGCTGCGTCCGACCAGCGAGCAGGCCGACTACCGACTGCGCATCTTCACGCCGAGCCGCGAGCTCCCGTTCGCCGGCCATCCGACGCTCGGCAGCGCGCACGCGTGGCTCGAGGCCGGCGGCACGCCGCGTGGCGACAACCTCGTCCAGGAGTGCGCGGCCGGCCTGGTGACCATCGAGCGAGGGGAGCGGCTCGCCTTCGAGGCGCCACCGCTGCTCAGGGACGGGCCGGTGGACGCGAGCGACCTCGCCACGATCACCACGGCCCTCGGCATCAGCCACATGGACGTGGTCGACGCCAACTGGGTCGACAACGGCCCCGGCTGGGTCGGCGTACTCCTCGACGACGCCCACGACGTGCTGTCGCTGAACCCCGACCACGCGGCCTTCAACGGCCTCGAGATCGGCGTCGTGGGCCCGTGGAGGGACGGCGGCAGCGACGCGGACGTCGAGGTCCGCGCGTTCGTGCCCGGCGACGGCATCGGCGAGGACCCGGTCACCGGCAGCCTCAACGCCAGCCTGGGCCAGTGGCTGGCCGGCACCCGGCTGCCCGCGTCGTACGTCGCCGCGCAGGGCACCGCGATCGGCCGGCGCGGCCGGGTGCACGTGAGGCGCGAGGGGAGCACGGTGTGGGTGGGAGGTGACACCCGTACGACGCTCCGCGGTCACGCCGAGGTCTAGTCGGCGCCCGCCGGTAGATTCGGCGTCGTGCAGCAGTACCTCGATCTGGTCACCCACATCCTCGACGAGGGTGTGGAGAAGACCGACCGCACCGGCACCGGGACCCGCTCGGTGTTCGGCCACCAGATGCGCTTCGACCTGGCCGCGGGCTTCCCGCTGGTCACCACGAAGAAGGTCCACACCCGGTCGGTCTTCGCCGAGCTGCTCTGGTTCCTGCGCGGCGACACCAACGTCAAGTGGCTCCAGGACCGCGGCGTGACCATCTGGGACGAGTGGGCAGACACCAACGGCGACCTCGGCCCGATCTACGGCTACCAGTGGCGCTCGTGGCCGACCCCGGACGGCGGGCACGTCGACCAGATCAAGCACGTCGTCGAACGGCTCCGCAGTGACCCCGACTCGCGTCGCCACATCGTCTCGGCATGGAACGTCGCCGACATCCCTGACATGGCGCTGGCGCCCTGCCACACCATGTTCCAGTTCTACGTCGCCCCGACCGACGACGGCCCGGGCCGGCTCTCCTGCCAGCTCTACCAGCGCTCGGCAGACGTCTTCCTCGGCGTGCCGTTCAACATCGCGTCCTACGCGCTGCTGACCCACATGGTGGCCCAGGTGACCGGCCTCGAGGCCGGCGACTTCGTGCACACGCTCGGCGACGCGCACCTCTACCTCAACCACCTCGACCAGGCCCGGCTCCAGCTCACCCGCGAGCCGCGCCCGCTTCCGACCTTGCGACTCGACCCCTCCGTGACCGAGCTCGACGCGTTCGACCTCGAGCACATCGAGATCGAGGGCTACGACCCCCACCCCGGCATCAAGGCTCCGATCGCGATATGACGGTCACGCTCATCGCCGCAGTGGCGAGGAACGGCGTGATCGGCGCGAACGGCGGGATCCCCTGGCACCTGCCCGAGGACTTCGCGCACTTCAAGGCCACGACGCTCGGCCACACGCTGGTGATGGGGCGCACGACGTACGAGTCCATCGGGCGCGCCCTCCCTGGCCGCACCACCATCGTGTTGACCCGTGAGACCGCATGGGCTGCCGACGGCGTCCGGGTCGCCGGTTCGGTGGAGGAGGCTCTCGAGATGGCGGACGGCCGGGTCTTCGTCGCCGGGGGAGCGGCGGTCTACGCCGCTGCGCTGCCGTTTGCCGACGAACTGCTGATCAGCGAGGTCGACCTCGAGCCCGAGGGGGACACGTTCTATCCGGAGTTCGACCGGTCCATGTGGCGCGAGGTCGCGCGCGACCGTCGCGACGGCTTCGACATCGTCCGCTGGGCGCGGGCAGGACCCGAGGCCTGAGTCGGTAGCCTGAGCCCATGACCACCGCACCGTTCGGGCGCCTCCTCACCGCGATGGCGACGGCGTTCAAGGACGACGGCTCGGTCGACCTCGAGGGCACCGCGCGGATCGCGCGCCACCTCGTCGACCACGGGCACGACGGCGTCGTCGTGTCCGGTACGACCGGGGAGTCACCCACCACGACGGTGCCCGAGGACGGCGAGATCCTCGCCGCGGTCAAGGACGCCGTCGGAGACCGGGCCAGCGTGGTCGCCGGTGTCGGCACCAACTCCACCGCACACTCTGTCGAGCTCGCCCAGCAGGCCGAGAAGATCGGCGCGGACGGGCTGCTCCTGGTGACGCCCTACTACAACAAGCCCAGCCAGGCCGGCGTCCTCCACCACTTCCGGTCCGTGGCCGAGGCCACCGACGTCCCGGTGATGCTCTACGACGTGCCGGGCCGCACCGGCACCACGATCTCCATGGAGACCTACGTCGCCGCCAAGGAGCTCGAGACGGTCATGGCGATCAAGGACGCGGTCGGTGACTTCACCCGCGGCGTCCGGCTCCGGGAGCTGGGGTACGCCATCTACTCCGGTGACGACGTCAACAACCTGGGCTGGCTGGCCCACGGAGCCGTCGGCTTCGTCTCGGTGGTCGGCCATGTGGCCGGCGACCAGCTCCGCGCGATGCTCGATGCCTTCGAGGCCGGCGACCTGGCCGAGGCCCTGGCGATCTTCGCCAGGCTGCTGCCGGCGACCGACGCGGTGATGGGGGTCGCCAACTACGGCGCCACGACCGCCAAGGCCGGGCTGCAGCTGCTCGGCGTGCTCGACAACCGCAACGTCCGCGGTCCGCTGGTGCCGCTGGACGACGACGAGGTCGCCGCGCTGCGCGTCGGCCTCGAGGCGTCCGGCCTGTTGTAGCGAGGTTGCGCGGCGTCGACCGGCGCAGGCTCGGCGGCAGCCGCGGTCCCACGGAACACGAGCCCCGCCGGACCAGGGGTCCAGCGGGGCTCGCAGCGGCTAGCGCCTCCTCACCGCGTGATCGTGATCCTGACCTTGTCACTGCTCGGCAGGACGGTGTCCGAACCGAGGTACTCGGCCACGATCTTGTACGTGCCGACGGCGAGGTTCCGGGTCACCTTGATGACAAGCTTCCCCTTGACGAGTGTGCCGCGTCCGATCTTCTGGCCGTCCGCGAACAGCTTGACCTTGCCCTCCGGCGTGACGCCCGCGGCCTGCACCTTGATCTTGGCCCTGAAGTCCTGCCGGTAGTCGAGGGACTCGCTCGGCTTGATCTTCAGAGTCGTGGTGGAGGCCACGTCTCCGGGATCGGACTTCTCACACGTCGTGACCTTGACGTTGTCGACGTACCACCCGTCCAGCCCGCCGCAGCCGTCTCGACCCATGTCGAACCGGAACCGCAGCGAGTCCCCGGCCTTGGCGCCGACCGCCGTGAGGTCGACGAACGACGTACCCCACGTCCCGTTGACCTCGCCACCGTCGGAACCGGTGAACGCGTCCTCGCCGGCCATCGGGTTCGTGGGTTGCAGCGCGGCGTTCGGCTGGTTGAACAGGTAGGCCGTCGTCGGGACAGCGGTGAAGGCACCCTGGTTGATGCTGACCTTCACGTTCCCGCCGTCGAAGCCGGCTTCGGTGGCCACGTAGTGGTCGAACGACAGCTTCGGGGCGTTCAGGCCGCTGGGCAAGGTGACCACCGGGCTGGTGATCGAGTCCCGCGACGAGAAGTCGCCGGGACCCTCGCTGCACGAGCCCCCATCGCCTCCGTCACCACGGGCCACGCCGCCGGTGCGTCCGCCCGGAGGCGTCGCGTCAGCCTGCCAGGGCAGGCTTCCACCACCCGGGTAGACGATCTCGGAGTCCTTCTCCCAACCGGTCAGACCGTCCTCGAAGGCCTCGCTCCACACCGTCTTGGTCGAGAAGCCCGCGCCGCACAGCGACGGACCACCCGGCTTGAGCAGTGGCTGGAAGTTGCACTGCACCGGCGCCCGGCGCAGCTCCACCGCGGCGATCATGTTCGTGACCTGGGTGCAGTCGGCAGCCGCCACCGGCGTCGCCGGGTTCGGCGGTGCGTTCGTGGCAGTGGTCAACACGTTGATCGGCTCACCGACCAAGTCGGCGCAGGAGGCCTCCAGCGCGTCCGCGTGGTCGGTGAAGTCGGTCGTCGGCGTCTGGTACTGGGTCATCGCCTGGTAGTAGATCGCCGCCGCCTTGTCCAGCCCGATCCCGGTGATCGTCTGGCCGTTGTAGGCGCCGCCGTCGACCAGCAGTGCGTATCCGTGGTTGGGCACACCGGAGTTGCTGTGCACCCCGCCCCCGTCGTCGGTGGTGCAGTGGAACTCGGCGTCGGACACCTTGCCGGGGTCGCCGAGACATGTGGGAGCCCACATGTCGCGAATCGCCGAACCGAAGGCGGTGGAGTCCTCACCCATGAGCCAGCGGTACGACGGGGTCTTGGTGACCGTCGTGCTGTCCTTCATCGTCACGTTGACCGCGCTGGCCAGGGCGCCGACGATCCGGTCCCGGTCGGGCTGGCCGATGCCCACGCTGGGGATTGTGATCGTCGCGTCGGTCCCGCTCGGGCTGAACGGACCACGGCCGAGCGTGTTGCCGATGATGACGGCGACCGCACCGGCGTTCTGGGCGTTCTTCACCTTCACCGGGAAGGTGCACGTCCCCCGGTCCACGATGGCGATGTTGCCCGCGACCGCCGCGGCGTTGGTCAGCGGCGAGCAGGCGTCGGTGGTTGCGGGTCCCGCGGCGTCTGCCGGGTCCAGGCCGAGCACCACGTCGTCGGTGATCCCGGTCTGCGACAGAACAGGACCAAAGCTGGCCCGGCCGGCGTTGCAGATCTTGGCGATGCTCGCCGGTGAGTTGATGATCACCCGAGGCGAAGGGGGGGTGTGCTGTGAGCACAGGCTGTCGGCCCGCTTGGTGGTGATGTCACCCTCGTCGCCGTCCATCCGGCCGTTGATCAGGTCGACCGTCTCTCCCCAGATGTCGGAGTAGGACTCGTTGAGCGCACCCGGCTGCCACTGGTAGATGCCGTTCCAGGTGAACTCGGTGTAGGCGTGCCCCCACTCGTGGGCGACCACGTCGTCAGAGGTGACCCCGTTGCAGTAGTTGGTCGTGACACCGTTCCAGTTGGCGTTGGGGCAGGCGATGGTGGGGTCGTTGTTGACCGTCCGCATGGGCGCACCCCCGTCGTCGTAGGAGTCCCGACCGAAGGCGTTCTCGAACAACCAGTACGACTCACCACTGCCCAGCACCAGGTTCTGCTGGTCCTGGTTCAGCGTGCCGGGGAAGGCGTCGCCCTCCTCCCACACCGGGGTGGTCTCGGGACTGCTCTCGTAGAGGATCCGCTCGAGCGCGTTGTCGATCAGGGAATAGCGGTTGACCAGCTTGCCGGTGTTCGCGTCGAGGAAGACCATGTCACGCACGTTGGAGCCGTTGCTGACCTCGACTGCGTACGACAGGACTGCGATGCCGCGGTCACCGCGCGGGACGCCTGTCCGGTAGACGGCGAGCTTGGTCGACACCGCCTTGATGCCGCTCACGTCGGCGTCGCCGTCGTGGCCGGGCGGGTTGGCTCGCACCGCTGCCACGGCCTTGCGGCCGGCTTCGGCTGCACTCAGCCGTGGCGTCACGCTCAGGGTCAGCTTGGGAGCGGCGTAGCCGTTGACAGACGTCAGGGCGCCGTCGCTGTTGATGTGCGCACGCAACATCGCACCGAAGACGGGCACGCCTCGGTAGCTCTGGGTGTACGCGGCGGTCCACCCGCCGTAGCCGTCGCGCGTGAGCTTCTCGCGGCTCAGCTGCCCAGCCGCCGCACCGAAGGCCTCACCGAACTCGGCCAGGTAGCGGTCCGCCTTGGCGCCGGCCGCGGCCTGGGTCTCTCCGGCGACGCCGGGCAGCAGGTCGCCGCCAGGTGCCACGCGCGCGAACCCGATCTGGCCGGTCGCGGACTTCGTGGAGAGCGCCACCTGGCCCCTCGCCGTGTCGCGGATGTCTTGTGCGAGACCCGGGTCGCGGGCCGCCTTCGACGCCGCACTGGTCGACGGGGTCGTCGCCGCCTGTGCAGCCAGGGTCGCTGGGACTGCCACCAGTCCGGCCCCGAGCAGCGCAAGGCACAGGCCTTGCTTGAGGATTTTCACGAGAGTTCGCCTCCGAGAAGAGATTTGACGAGAACGGCGGCGGTAGGCCGACGAGGATGTCCTCGTGAGGCGCCCGATCACCTGAGCGGCACCCTAAGCACCTCCCGACCCCCCGTCTAGGTCCCAAGAGATGAGAAATCTGGGGACCGACACGCATTCCTGTGGTCCGTGTGACTGGAGTGACGATTGCATAGGGTGTGTGGTGTGGCGACCCGTACGTCTTCCCCGCCGGGTTCGCGAAGCAGGAGCGGCTCCGAGCGGCTCCTCCACCTCGCGAGCACGGAGTACTCGGGGCCAGAGCAGGACCGCGTCGAAGAAGAAGAAGTCGACGCGGCGCCCCGCCGCGCGCGGACGCAAGGGCGCCACCCGCGACCGCCGTCCGGCACCGCGCGCGGTGCGCAGCGGGCGCGGCCCGGTCGCGCGCCTCTTCGACACCGTATTCAAGGGCATCGCCGCGGTCTGGCTCGGCATCGCGCACGGCATCGGCGCAGTGGCCCGCGGCATCGGCCGCGGCGCCCGCGAGCTCGACCCCGAGCACCGCCGCGACGGGGTCGGCCTGCTGATGTTCGCACTGGCCGTGATCGCGGCGGCCGCGGTCTGGTTCCAGCTCGGTGGCCCGCTCATGGGGGCCATCCGCGTCGCCGTCACCGGTTCGGTCGGCAAGGTCGGCTGGCTGGTGCCGCTGGCCCTGCTGTTCGTCGGCTGGCGCAACCTGCGCGACCCGGTCCGCAACGGGCCGGCCGGCCGTCAGCTGGTCGGCTGGGCCGCGCTGGGTCTCGGCGCCCTGGGCATCGTCCACATCGCCGAGGGCAGCCCCCAGCCGGTCTCGGGCGACGCGGGCCCGCTGCGCGAGGGCGGGGGTGCGATCGGCTACGTCGTCTCCTCGCTGCTGCTCGACCTGCTCCGCACGCCATACGTCGTGGTGCCAGTGCTGCTCCTGCTGTCCTTCTTCGGCGTGCTGGTCATCACCGCGACCCCGCTCTACAAGGTGCCGTCGCGCCTGGCCGTGCTCCGGGACCGGGCGCTGGGCCGGCAGCGGCCAGAGGACGCGGACGACACGGCCACCCGGCCCATGCGGACCCGCGGGCGGCGTACCGACCTCGACGTCACCGACGAGATCGACCCGCTGATGGGCGACCCCGCCTACGACAGCCCGGTGCTCGAGGACCGCGAGTGGCGGCGCCGGCGGCGCAAGCACGACCCCGAGATCGAGGACACCGGGACCGGGACCCAGGCGCCAGTCGACCCGACGTCCTCAGACCTCGAGCCGCCGCCGCACACGCCGCTGCCCGACCGGGTCGAGCAGCTGGCGCTGTCCGGGGACGTCGCCTACCACTTGCCGGGCAACGCCATGCTCAAGCCCGGCTCGCCGCACAAGGCTCGGTCCAAGGCGAGCGATGACGTGGTCGGCCGGCTCACGCAGGTCCTCGAGGAGTTCGACATCGACGCCCAGGTCACCGGCTACACCCGGGGCCCGACGGTCACCCGCTACGAGGTCGAGCTCGGCCCGGCCATCAAGGTCGAGAAGGTCACCGCGCTCTCCAAGAACATCGCCTACGCCGTTGCGTCGGCGGACGTCCGCATCCTCAGCCCGATCCCCGGCAAGTCCGCGATCGGTATCGAGATCCCCAACCTGGACAAGGAGATCGTCTCCCTCGGCGACGTGCTGCGGTCGCAGACCGCGCGGTCCGACCACCATCCGATGGTGGCTGGCCTCGGCAAGGACGTGGAGGGCGGCTTCGTGGTCGCCAGCCTCGCCAAGATGCCGCACCTGCTGGTGGCCGGTGCCACCGGCTCCGGCAAGTCGAGCTTCATCAACTCGATGATCTGCTCGATCCTGATGCGGGCCACGCCCGACGAGGTGCGGATGATCATGATCGACCCCAAGCGGGTCGAGCTCAACGCCTACGAGGGCGTCCCGCACCTGATCACGCCGATCATCACCAACCCCAAGAAGGCCTCCGAGGCGCTGGCCTGGGTCGTGCGCGAGATGGACATGCGGTACGACGACCTGGCCAACTTCGGGTTCCGCCACATCGATGACTTCAACAAGGCGGTTCGGGCCGGCAAGGTGACGGTGCCGCCGGGCTCCGAGCGCGCCGTGACGCCGTACCCCTACCTGCTGGTGATCGTCGACGAGCTCTCGGACCTGATGATGGTCGCGCCCCGCGACGTCGAGGATGCCGTGGTCCGGATCACCCAGCTGGCCCGGGCTGCCGGCATCCACCTGGTGCTCGCCACCCAGCGCCCGTCGGTCGACGTGGTGACCGGCCTGATCAAGGCCAACGTGCCGTCGAGGCTGTCGTTCGCCACGTCGTCGCTGGCCGACAGCCGGGTCATCCTCGACCAGCCCGGCGCCGAGAAGCTGGTCGGCCAGGGTGACGGTCTGTTCCTCCCCATGGGTGCCTCCAAGCCGGTGCGCGTCCAGGGCTCGTGGGTCACCGAGTCCGAGATCCACGCGGTGGTCAAGCACTGCAAGGGACAGCTCGAGCCCAGCTACCGGGACGACGTGACCGCCCCGGTGGCGAGCCGGCGTGAGCTCGACGACGACATCGGCGACGACCTCGAGCTGGTGATCCAGGCTGTCGAGCTCGTGGTGTCCACCCAGTTCGGCTCGACGTCGATGCTGCAGCGCAAGCTGCGCGTCGGGTTCGCGAAGGCCGGGCGGCTGATGGACATCCTCGAGAGCCGTGGCGTCGTCGGACCGAGCGAGGGCTCGAAGGCCCGCGACGTGCTGGTCAAGCCCGACGAGGTGGACGCCGTGATCGCGACGTTGCAAGGGGAGCTGTGATGACCGACCTGCTGAGCCCCGAGACCACCAGCACGCCGCAGCACCCGGACTGGGCGAACATCCCCGACGAGCCCGAGGCCGACGAGCTGATCGTCCGGCGCAACGGCCGGGTCTCGGTGGCGATCGCCGGTGTCAGCGCGGTGGTCTCGGCGGCGTACTTCGCCCGCGCAGTCACCACCGGCGGGATCCTCGACTGGGTGCTGTGCGTGGGGCTGGCCGCACTGACGTGGGCGCACGTCTTCACCTTCCTCGACGCTCGGATGCCGCTGCTGGTCGCCGACTCGCACGGCGTCCGGATCCGGCTGGGCCGGACCTGGCGGGGGATGGCGTGGTCGGACCTTGAGGAGGTCGAGCACCTGCCCCGGCGTGGCCTGCTGCGGGACGGGCGCCTGGTGCTGTTCCCGCGTGAGATCGACGACGAGCTGGCGCTGCTCGGCCCGGCCGGGCAGCGGCACGCCAGGGTCACCGACCGGCTGCACGGTGCGCCGTTCGCGCTCCCGCTGGGGCTCACGACCCGTGTGCTCGGCGGGGACCGTGACGTGACCGGCACGCTGGCCGCGCTGGCCGACGGTCGGTGCGAGGTCGTCGAGGTGGTGCCGGCCGCCGTCGATCCGGACGACGGCGAGGAGCTCGACGAGCCGGAGGTGGTGGCGGTGCCCCCGGCGGCGGTGGTCGCCAGCCCGACCCCCAGCCCGCTGCGCGACGTCGTGCCCGCGAAGCGCGCCGAGGTCGATCGGGACCGCGACTGGGGCCTCGAGGCGACCCAGTCGGGGGCATCGATTCCCGCGATCCCGAGCGCCACCACGACCTTCGTGATCGACGACCTCGCCGAGCTCCCCGTGGTGGACCCGGTGATCGGCCCCGAGCTCGCCGCGGCCCGGGAGCGGTTGCGGCTCTCGGTCGACCAGCTCGCCGACCGCACACGCATCCGCCCGCACGTCATCGAGGCGATCGAGATCGACGACTTCGCGTCGTGTGGCGGCGACTTCTATGCGCGTGGGCACCTGCGCACCCTGGCCCGGGTGGTGGGGGTCGACGTCACGCCGCTGCTGGCGACGTACGACGAGAAGTACGCCGATGCGCCGATCGACCCGCGCCGGGTCTTCGAGGCCGAGCTCGCCACCGGCCGGCACGGTCCGATCCGCGGTGTGAGGGGTGGCGCGAACTGGTCGGTGATCGTCGCCGCCGTGATGACCGTGGTCCTCGCGTGGTCGATCGCGCGGCTGGTGATGGACAGCCCGGCCGCCGTGTCACCGTCCTCTCCGAGCCTGGCCGACGGTTCGGCCGGCCTGACCAGCGGCGGCCGCGCGGCGCCGGTCCCGGTGGTGCTGACTGCTGCCGGTGGCGGTGCGCACCTCGTGGTCCGCGACGGCAGCGGCAAGGTCGTGTTCACCGGATCACTCGCCTTCGGCCAGTCCAAGACCCTGCAGGTCTCGCCGCCGGTCCGGATCCAGTCCACCGACGGCTCGCTCGAGGTCAGCGTCGACGGCCAGGACCACGGTGCGATCGGCAAGACCGGACAACCCGCGCAGGACGTGTTCACCGTCCGCTGACCCAGGGCGGGTCCCAGCCTTCCTTGCGGTGGTTTCGACTCCGTCGTCGCTGGCGCTCCTCCAGGCTCAACCACCGGTACGTAACCATGTTCGAGCGAAGCGAGCCCTCCGTCGTCGCTGGCGCTCCTCCGGGCTCAACCAGCGGTGGTCGGGCGCCAGCCACCGCTCGGCGGATTAGCCTCACCACCGGCAGGTCGTCAGACTGGCTGGATGAGCCAGCCTTCCGTCGCCCTCGTCACCCTCGGGTGCGCGCGCAACGAGGTGGACTCCGAAGAGCTGGCGGGTCGTCTGGCCGCGGACGGGTTCCGGCTCGTCGACGACCCCGCCGCAGCCGACACGGTGCTCGTCAACACCTGCGGCTTCGTCGAGCAGGCCAAGAAGGACTCCGTCGACGCGTTGCTCGAAGCTGCGGATCTCAAGGGCGGTGGTGACGGACTCAGCGGACCGACGTCGGTGGTCGCAGTCGGCTGCCTGGCCGAGCGGTACGGCGCCGAGCTCGCCACCTCGCTGCCCGAGGCCGACGCGGTCCTCGGCTTCGACGACTACCCCGACATCGCCGCGCGGCTGCGGTCGATCGCGGCAGGGGAGCGGCGCGCCGCCCACCTGCCCCAGGACCGCCGCCGGCTGCTGCCGATCTCGCCCATCGACCGGCAGAGTGACCGGACCTCGGCCCCAGTTGCGCCACCTCGGGTCCGCCTGGAGACCGGGCCGATGGCCCCGCTGAAGCTGGCCTCGGGGTGCGACCGGCGGTGCACGTTCTGCGCGATCCCGTCGTTCCGCGGCTCGTTCGTGAGCCGGCGACCCACCGAGGTTCTCGACGAGGCGCGCTGGCTGGCGGCCGACGGGGTCCGCGAGCTCTTCCTCGTCAGCGAGAACTCCACCTCCTACGGCAAGGATCTCGGCGACCTCCGGCTGCTCGAGACGCTGCTGCCGGCGCTGGCCGCGATCGACGGCATCGAACGGGTCCGCGTCTCCTACCTCCAGCCGGCCGAGCTGCGGCCCGGGTTGGTCGAGGCGATCGCGACCACGCCCGGCGTGGCCCCGTACTTCGACCTCTCGTTCCAGCACGCCAGCAACGCGGTACTGCGCCGGATGCGCCGGTTCGGTGACCCGGAGAGCTTCCTGGGCCTGCTGGACGAGGTCCGGGCCCTGGCGCCGGAGGCGGGGGTCCGCTCCAACGTCATCGTCGGCTTCCCGGGCGAGACCGAGGAGGACCTCGCGACGCTGTGCGACTTCCTGGTCGCGGCCCGGCTCGACGTGGTCGGTGTCTTCGGCTACTCCGACGAGGACGGCACCGAGGCCGCGACGTACGACGACAAGCTCGACGAGGACGAGGTCAGGGCCCGTACTGCGCGAGTGGCCGACCTGGTGGAGGAGCTCACCACGCAGCGCGCGGAGGAGCGGGTCGGTGAGGAGGTCGTCGTCCTGGTGGAGGAGTCCACAGCGATGGACGTCATCGGCCGGGCCGCCCACCAAGGGCCAGACGTCGACGGTACGACCTCCCTGACCGCCGGAGCCGAGGTCGGCGAGCTCGTCCGCGCCAGCGTGGTCAAGAGCGAGGGTGTCGACCTGGTGGCGACCCCCCTGTGAGCGACGTCCAGCGGGTGAAGCCGAGCAACTTCAACCTGCCCAACTACCTCACCACGGTGCGGATCGTGCTGGTGCCGTTCTTCGGCGCCGCGCTCCTCGTCGACGACGGGGAGTCGATCACGTGGCGGATGGTCGCCTGGGTGATCTTCTGCGTCGCGATGATCACCGACAAGATCGACGGCGACATCGCCCGCAAACGCGGCCTGATCACCGACTTCGGCAAGATCGCCGACCCGATCGCGGACAAGGCGATGACGGGGATGGCCTTCGTCGGGCTCTCGATCATCTTCGACAACCCCTGGTGGTGGGCGATCACGATCGTCGTCCTGGTCCGTGAGTGGAGTGTGACGCTGCTCCGGCTCTTCGTGCTCAAACGGATGGTGATCGCCGCCGACAAGCTCGGAAAGCTCAAGACGACCTTCCAGGTGCTGGCCCTCGGCGGGCTGGTGCTGCCGCTGCGCGACTCCGGCCTGCCGGACTGGCTGGAGACCCCGGCCGAGGTCGTCTACTACGTCGCGCTCGGCTGCATGGTGATCGCGGTGGCGCTGACGCTCGTCTCGGGCGCACAGTTCTTCGCGGGGGTCTGGAGGCAGCGAAAGCACCTGTCCGGGGGAGCCCCTGCGGGTGGGTCCTCGTAGTCAATTCGGACCACCTTGGTACCGACTTGCCGTCGGTCGAGCCCAGGGTCTTGACGGGTCGCGGCGCGTCACGGAAAGTGCACAGACCGCCTTGGCTCGGGCCGGCGGGACACGCAGTTCACCTCGTCGGAGCCGGGTTCCACCTCTTCATGGCGTCGGCATCTCACCCATTTTGGAGACCCCAATGACGGAACCCCGTAAGCGAGGCCGCGGTCGTCTGGCCACCCTCGCCGCGACAGTCTTGACAATCGCCGGCTTGCAGCTCTTCTCCTCTCCGCCTGCGCATGCCGTGACCCGCCAGATCCAGATCCTGGCGACGAACGACTTCCATGGCCGCATCCAGAACGATGCGGCTTCGGCCTCGGCCGGCGCCGCTGTCATCGCCGGAGCGGTCAAGCAGTTCCGGACCGGGAATCCCAACACGGTCTTCGCCGCGGCAGGTGACCTGATCGGCGCCTCGACCTTCGAGTCGTTCATCGCCAAGGACAAGCCGACGATCGACTCGCTCAACGAGGCGGGGCTGGACGTCTCGTCCGTGGGCAACCACGAGTTCGACCAGGGGCTCGACGACCTGGTCAACCGGGTGCTGGCGCCGTTCGACGGCACCACCAACCCGTACGGAGGGGCGAGCTGGGAGTACCTCGCCGCCAACGTGCGCCAGAACAGCAACAACCTCCACGTCCCGCAGCTCCCGCCGACGTGGACCCAGGACTTCGGGCCGGTCAAGGTTGGCTTCATCGGTGCGGTCACCGAGCACCTGCCCGAGCTGGTGTCACCGGCCGGAATCTCCACGATTCACGTGACCGACGTCGTCACCGAGGCGAATCTTGCCGCGAACGCCCTGAAGACCGCCGGAGCCGACGTGATCGTGCTCCTGGTCCACGAGGGTGCTCCCAGCACCAACTGCGCGACGATGGATGACAACCCGGCCTCGGACTTCGGCTCGATCATCACCGGCGTCAACGACAACGTCGACGCGATCGTTTCGGGGCACACCCACCTGGCCTACAACTGTTCGTTCCCGGTGCCGGGGTGGTCTACCCGCCCCGTCACGCAGCGTCCGGTCGTCTCAGCCGGCCAGTACGGCACGAACCTCAACCAGTTGCTCTTCACCGTCGAAGAGACGACCGGCGAGGTCCAGGTGATGGCCCAGAACCTGTTGGCGCTGAAGTCGTGCGCCAACTCGACGGCGTGCACCAACTACCCGGCTGACACCAACACCGAGAACATCGTCAGCGCGGCGGTCGCGAACGCGGCGGTGCTGGGCGCGCAGGAGCTGGGCAAGATCAGCGGTCCGTTCTTCCGGGGCAAGCTGGACAACGGGACGACCGAGAACCGTGGTGCCGAGTCGACGCTGGGCAACCTGGTGGCTGAGGTCCAGAAGTGGAACACCCGTGGGGCCGAGTCGGGTGCGGCGCAGATCGCGTTCATGAACCCGGGCGGTTTGCGGGCAGACATGACCGCGACGGCCGGTCCGTTCCCCCGGACCCTGACCTACAAGCAGGCCGCGGACGTCCAGCCGTTCGCCAACACGTTGGTGAACATGGACCTGACCGGAGCGCAGATCAAGACGGTGCTCGAGCAGCAGTGGCAGCCGGTGGCGGCTTCGCGTCCGTTCCTCAAGCTGGGCATCTCGAAGGGCTTCGCCTACACCTTCGACGACACCAAGCCTCTGGGCTCGCGGATCACTGGCATGTGGCTCAACGGGAGCCCGATCAACCCCGCGACGGTCTACTCGGTGACCGTGAACTCGTTCCTCGCCGCAGGTGGGGACAACTTCGTGGCGCTGAGCGGCGGCACGAACAAGCAGGACACCGGCAAGACCGACCTGCAGGGCATGGTCGACTACATGGCGGCGTTCGGTGGTGGCTCAGGAATCGTCCCCGACTACCGGCAGAACGGCGTCGGAGTGACGTTCGCGGCCAGCGAGCCGGCGACGTACAAGCCCAACGAGCACGTGAAGTTCAACGTGTCGTCGTGGTCGATGACCAACGCCGTGGACGTCAAGGACACCGCGGTCGTCGTCCAGGCGGGTGCCACCACCTTGGGTACGTTCGCGCTCGACAACTCGCCACAGGCGGCCCTTCCCGGGTTCGACACCGTGGGCAAGGCCACCGTCGACGTCGTGGTTCCGAACACCCAGGGAGCGGGCGTCATGAACCTGACCCTGACCGGCGCCAGCACCGGGACCACGGCGACGGTGCCGGTCAACGTGGTCCAGGCCCAGTCGACCGTCTCGGCCAGTCTCAAGACGGCCAAGCCCAGAGTCGGCAAGAAGGTCGTTCTCCGGGTCCAGGTCACCGGGGAGAACGGGGTCCCGGCCAACGGCCAGGCCACCGCAACCATCAAGGGCACCGCGATCACGGTCAACGTCGTCAACGGGGTCGCGCAGATCAACCTGGGCAAGTTCGCCAGGAATGGCGTCAAGACCGTCAACGTCCGGTACCTCGGCAGCCCCGCCCTCGGTCAGAGCACCACCGCCCTCACCTTCAAGGTGAAGAAGCAGAAGAAGTGACAGCCACCAGCTGACCGGCACCTGAGCTGGGGGCGGGACGGGCCACGGCCGGTCCCGCCCTCAGACCTGCACGCTCGCCAGTCGCTCCAGGTAGTAGCCGCGAAGTGGTCTTCCTCGCCAATTGTGACGACGTGTGAGGGTTTCGTCCGTCAAGACTTGACGACACCCACATCGTCGCGTTGAGTGCATGCACTGCTCGCCTCGGGCGGTCCTCATACGGTCCCTTCGTCAGTTGGGACCGTTAGACCCACAGTTCGTCGACCTCCTTCGAGACCCATACCCCGTCTCGATGGCGTCGTCTCACCCCTTCGGAGACTCTTCATGCCCGCACCTCGGTCGCACCGTCGCGCCCTCTTCGCCGCGCTTGTCTCAGTGATCCTGGCCTTCACCGGCCTCCAGCTCCTCGCCCCGCCGGCGGCCCACGCGAACCCCGCCGGCACCGCCCTCGTCATCAGCGAGGTCTACGGCGGAGGCGGAAACTCCGGTGCCCAGTACACCCACGACTTCATCGAGCTGTACAACCCGACCGGCTCTCCGATCAGCGTCGACGGCTGGAGCGTGCAAGGGCGCTCGGCCACCAGCACCGCGACCCCCACAGCGGGCGCCAACATCACCGCACTGAGCGGTTCCGTGCCCGCTGGCGGCTACTACCTCGTTCAAGAGGGCGCCGGTGCCGGCAACGGGGTCGCGCTGCCCACCCCCAATGCCACAGGCACGATGGGGATCGCCGCCGGCGGCTGGCAGATCTGGCTGGCCAACACGACCACCGGCCAGGACCCCGCTGACGGCAACGTGCTGGCGACGCCGAACCCGGCGATCATCGACCTCGTCGGTGCCGCGACGAACTCCAACTCGTTCGAGACAGCGGTGGCCAACGAGGCGCCGAGCAACACTCTCGCGACGACGCGAAACGGGTCCAACACCGACACCGACAACAACGCCAACGACTTCAGCACGGCCGCCCCGGCGCCGGCCAACTCCGGTGTGGCTGCGCTGTCCCTGGCCAACCCCGGTTCACAGACCAGCACTCAGGGCGTAGCCATCAGCACGCTTCAGCTCGTCGCGTCCGGCGGGACCCCGCCTTACACCTACGGCGCCTCCAACCTGCCTCCGGGTCTCACCATCAACACGGACAACGGGCAGATCACCGGCACCCCGAACACCACCGCCGGCAGCCCGTTCAGCGTGACCGTGTCCGCGACCGACAGGGCGGGTGTGCCTGCGACGGTCAACCAGAACTTCACGTGGACCGTCAACGCGGCCCCCTCCATCATCCCGATCAAGGACATCCAGGGCACCGGCAGCACCTCGCCGATGGTCGGCCAGGTCGTGGCCACCGAGGGTGTCGTGACCGCGAGCTACCCCACTGGTGGCCTCAACGGCTTCTACATCCAGACCCCGGGTGCCGACACCGCCGACGCCTCCGACGCGATCTTCGTCTACGGCGGGCCGAGCGGCTTCACCACCTATCCGGCGATCGGCGACTCGGTCCGCGTGACCGGCACCGCCGGCGAGTTCTCGGGCCAGACCCAGCTCACCAGCACCGACAGTGGCGTCGCCGTGATCGCCGACCTCCCCGGCACGGTGACCCCCAAGACCCAGGTTCCCGGCACCGACTGTGCTCTGCCGGGCACCGCGTGCCTGGCCGGCGCCGCGCTCGACACGGCGCGCGAGGTGGCCGAGGGGGAGGCGTTCCAGCCGACTGCTCCGTGGACCGCGACCGACGTCTACGACGGCTCGCCGTTCGTCGCCGGCGGCTCCTTCAGCTCCTCGATGTTCGGCGAGATCGGCGTGGCTGCCGACAGCACCTTGCCGCTGGTGTCGCCGACCGAGGTGATCGATGCGCAGAGCCCCGCGAAGGCCGACCGCATCAAGTACAACGACGCGCACCGGATCACCCTCGACGACGGGTCGAGCACGAACTACACGTCCGCCGCGAACACCGGGCTCCCGTTCCCGTGGTACACCGCCAGCCACTTCCCGCGGGTCGGCTCGTCGGTCACCTTCCCCGCGCCGGTGGTCTTCACGTTCGGCTTCGGCGCGTGGCGGATCCTGCCCACGACTCGGGTCGTCGGCGCGCCGACCGCAACCCAGCCGCAGCTCTCGCAGACGCGGGCCGCCAATGCTGCGCCTCAGGACGTCGGTGGTGACATCCAGCTGGCGACGTTCAACGTCCTGAACTTCTTCCCCACAACCGGAGAGGAGTTCGTCGCCATGGGTGGGGGCCGGACCTGCACGTACTTCAACGACCGCGAGGGCAATCCCATCACGAACAACAACTGTGCCCCCAATGGTCCACGTGGTGCTGCCAACACTGCCAACCTGGTGCGTCAGCGCGACAAGATCGTGGCCGCCATCAACACCGCCGACGCCGACATCGTCTCCCTCGAGGAGCTCGAGAACTCGGTCCACTACGGCAAGCCTCGTGACTTCGCGATCGACGCACTGGTGACCGCGCTGAACGCCGACGCCGGCCCCGGCACCTGGGCCGCGGTGCCCTCGCCGGACGCCGCCGACCTGCCGCCGCTGTCAGAGCAGGACGTGATCCGCAACGGCTTCATCTACAAGCCGGCCACGGTCGCGCTCGTCGGCGGCTCGGTCGTGCTGGCCGACGAGTCGACCGGGACGGAGGCGTTCGCAGACGCCCGCGAGCCGCTGGCCCAGGCCTTCAAGGCGGTCGGCGGCGCCGACGCCGACGCGTTCGCGGTGATCGTCAACCACTTCAAGTCGAAGGGCTCGGGCACGCCGGACCCCGACGGTCAGGGCAACGCCAACGACCGCCGCATCCTCCAGGCCAACTCCCTGGTTGCGTTTGCGGACGAGTTCAAGGCGCTGCGTGGCATCACCCGGGTCTTCCTGGCCGGTGACTTCAACGCCTACTCCGAAGAGGACCCGATCCAGATCCTCGAGGCGGCCGGCTACACCCACCTGGAGTCGACCAGCGACCCCGACGAGGAGAGCTACAACTTCGACGGCCAGATCGGCTCGCTCGACCACGTGCTCGCCAACTCGGCAGCCCTCGCCGACGTCGAGGACGTCGACATCTGGACGATCAACGGGTACGAGTCCGTCTACTACGAGTACAGCCGTTACAACTACAACGTCACGAACCTGTACCAGGCCGACCAGTTCAAGTCCTCCGACCACAACCCGGAGATCGTCGGGATCAACACCGTGATCAGGGCCGGCTCGACCACCAGTGCCCTGATCAAGCCGGCGAACCCGAAGCCGAACCAGAAGGTGGAGCTGAGGGTCAGGGTCGAGAGCGACAGCGGCGTCCCGGTCACCGGCGAGGTGAAGGTGACCGTGGACGGCGAGACCGTGACCAAGAGCCTCAAGAAGGGCCAGTTGACACTCCACCTCGGCAAGTTCCGCAGGGGCACCTACGAGGTGGAGGTGGTGTACCTCGGCAGCAGCACCGTCGCGGGCAGCAGCACCGAGGTGACCTTCACCGTCAGCTGACGAAACTGTGGTGCACCAGGGCCGGGAGCGGCGCAGGCCGCTCCCGGCCCAGTGTGTGCGCTCACCCGCGCGCGTCGGCGTCGGCGAGGTGGAACGCGGCCTGGACGAGCGCGAGGTGGCTGAACGCCTGCGGGAAGTTGCCCACCATCCGCTGCCGGACCGGGTCGTACTCCTCAGAGAGCAGGCCGACGTCGTTGAGCAGCCCGACCAGCCGGTCGAACAGCGCGTGCGCCTGCTCGAGCCGCCCGGCCGCGGCGTACGCCGAGACCAGCCAGAACGAGCAGGCGACGAACGGGTGCTCGTCACCGGCCAGGCCGTCCACGCCGGTCTCGGTGAGGTAGCGCAGCACAAGGCCGTCGCGGATCAGGTCCTGCTCGACCGCGTCGATGGTGCCGAGGACCCGCGGGTCGTCGCCGTCGAGGAACCCGACCAGCGGCAGGATCAGCAGCGACGCGTCGACCTCGCTCGTGCCGTAGTGCTGGGTGAAGCTGTTGCGCTCTGCGTCGTAGCCGTGCTCCATGACATCGGCGTGCACCTCGTCGCGAAGCGCCCGCCACTGCTCGAGCGGGCCGGGCAGGTCGTAGTCCTCCATGGCCCGCACTGCGCGGTCCAGCGCGACCCAGATCATCACCCGGGAGTGCGTGAACACCTGCGGATCGCCGCGGATCTCCCAGATCCCGTTGTCCGGCTCCCGCCACCGGGTGGCCATTTCAGCGACCAGTGCGCGCTGCAGCGGCCAGGCCTCGTCGTGCGGCATCCCCTCGGCCCGCCGGACCTTCTCGAGGGCGTCCATCACCTCGCCGAGCACGTCGTGCTGGGTCTGGTCGACCGCGGCGTTGCCGATCCGAACCGGCCGGGAGTCGGCGTACCCGGGCAGGTGGTCGAGGGTGACCTCGGGCACCCGGCGGGCGCCGTCGACGGCGTACAGGACCTGCATCTGGCCGGGGTCGCCGGCGATGGTGCGCAGCAGCCAGTCCCGCCAGAGGTCGGCCTCCTCGGTGTACCCGGCGTCCACCAGCGAACCAAGAGTGAGGGCGGCGTCGCGCAGCCAGCAGTAGCGGTAGTCCCAGTTCCGCTCGCCGCCGAAGTCCTCGGGAAGGGACGTGGTCGGCGCGGCCACGATGCCTCCGGTCACCTCGTCGGTCATCATCCGCAGCGTGAGGAGGGAGCGGAGGACCACGTCGCGGTGCGGGACGTCGGCGACGCACTGCGCCGCCCAGTCCTCGTCCTCCTCGACGGTGGCCGCGATCTGGTCGTGCGCGGCCCCGAGGTCGGCCGGCTCGACGTGCGACGGGAACCAGGTCATGGAGAAGACCAGCTCGTCGCCCTCGCTGACCTCGAACTCGTCGTTGTGCGAGCCGTCCCGGGCGGCCGGCAGCCGCGGTCCGCGGAGCACCAGCTGGTCAGGGCCGCCGATGGCGCTGATGACCTCCTCGCCGTCGATGTTCCGCCGCCGAACCCACGGTCTGACCAGGCCGTAGTCGAGGCGGATCCGCCACTCGTGGCGGATCCGCACCGTGCCGCGCACGCCCTTGAGCTTGCGGATCAGGTCGGCGCGGCCGTCGCCTCGGGGCATCAGGTCGGTGAGGGTGACCACGCCGTCGCTCGTGGTGAACGTGGTCTCGAGGACCCCCGAGGCACCGACGTACCGCCGCTCGGTCGCGTAGGTGCCGGCCGGCACCAGCTGCCAGTGGCCGTGGTCGTCGCTGCCGAGCAGCCCGGCAAGGCACGCCGGGGAGTCGAACCCAGGCAGACACAGCCAGTCCACCGACCCGTTGGTGCCGACCAGCGCTGCGGTCCGCCGGTCGCCGATCATCGCGTAGTCCTCGATCGGCAGCGCCATGGCCAGACGGTAACCGGACGGTACGGACCTAGTGTCGTGCGTTGGAAGTGTTCATTCGGTTGGCGTGCTCAGCGTGCGTGGATGCTTTTCCGGGGTCCCCGCGAAAGCGCGAGCGCAGCGAGCGTCTTTCGTGGGGTGGTCGCTTGGCGCCGGAGCGAAGGCGCTGTAGGTCCATCATCGAGTGACGGCAACGCCGCGAGGTGCGTGTGATGTGTGCGCGAAGCGCACGAAGACTTCTGACGCACGACACTAGTGTCGCTCCATGGACATCGCCGCCCGGGTGCTCGCCCTGCTGCACGAGCGCGGGGAGACGGTGGCCACCGCCGAGTCGCTGACCGGTGGCCGGCTGGCCGCCGCGCTGACCGCGGTACCGGGGGCCTCGAAGAGCTACGTCGGCGGAGTCGTCGCCTACGCAACGTCGGTGAAGGAGGAGCTGCTAGGCGTCCCGGCGGTCCTGATCGAGCGGCACGGGGTGATCTCGGCCGAGTGCGCGATGGCGATGGCGCGGGGCTCGGCGGCGGTGACCGGTGCGGCCTGGGGCATCGGTACGACGGGAGTGGCCGGCCCGGATCAGCAGGAGGGGCAGCCGGCGGGCACCGTGCACGTGGGCCTGGTCGGCCCGGGGGTGGAAACCGCGTTGGCCCTGGAGCTGCTCGGAACCCGGCAGGTCATCCAGGACCGCACCTGCGTCGAGGCACTGTCGGCGCTCGCGGGCATGCTGGACACCGACCAGCATGGGGACGCGACGCGGGAAGAAGGAGCCCTCCGGTAGCGTTGAGTCGGAAGCGAACAGAAGGGAGACGCGCATGGTGCTGTTCCGCCGGTTGCTCGGCGACGCGCTCCGCGCCCAGCGGATGCGCCGCGGCATGACGCTGCGCGAGGTCTCCGCGGAGGCCCGGGTCAGCCTGGGCTACATCTCCGAGATCGAGCGCGGCCAGAAGGAAGCGTCCTCCGAGCTGCTCGCCTCGCTCTGCTCGGCCCTCGACCTCCCGCTCTCCTCCGTGCTGCGCGAGGTCTCCGACCTGGTCGCCCTCGAGGAGTCGCTGATCGAGGCCCCGGCCGGCAACGACGTGGTCGCCTCCGCCGCGTAACCCCCTCCCCACCACTAAGTTGTGGGGCTATGACCTCCCCGCGGCGATTCATCGCCCTCCTGTCTGCGCTGCTCCTCCTCCCGGTCCTGGCGGTCTCGACCTCCTTCTCCACCGCGTCCGCAGCCCGCGACGCCGGCCTCTTCCGGCCGCTCGACGGCTTCACGCAGGGCAAGTCCGACCACGTCCGCGTCCGGCCCACCGAGTTCACGGCGTACCGCGTGGACCTGGCGGGGCTGCGCGACCGGCTGGCCGGTGGCGGGCAGAAGACTCTCGAGGTCCCCGACCCGACCGGTGCTTTGACGACGTTCACCGTCGCCGAGGACTCCGTGATGGAGCCGGCGCTGCAGGCCGCGCACCCGGAGACCCGGACCTATGCCGGCCACGGGGCGGACGGCACCACCATCCGGCTCGACGTCACGCCGCTGGGGTTCCACGCCTTCGTGCGCCGGGCCGACGGCCGGGCCTGGTACGTCGACCCGGCCGAGGACCGCGCGGGCGAGGACCGGGTGCTCAGCTACTTCGGCGGCGCGGTGCCGCGCGCCTCGCAGACCTTCGTCGAGCGTGACCTCAAGCGTGCGACCGGCGCCGCCCTGGCGGCTGGCCCCGAGGAGTTCTCGACCCCCGGTGGCATCGTCTCGACGCGCACCTACCGGCTCGCGTTCCTCACCGACCCGACGTACGGGACGTACTTCGGCGGCACCGACGTGCTGGTGATGGCCGCCAAGACCAGCCTGGTCAACCGGGTCAACGAGGTCTACAACGACGACCTGGGGATCAGGTTCGTGATGGTCACCGGCACCGACACCTTGCTGAACCTCAACCTCGCCGAGGCGACCGGGCCCAACGGGCCGTGCGGTGCGAACGCCTGCTTCACTCCTGCTGAGCTCGCCTCGTGCAGTGGGTCCACCCTGGACCGCAACGAGTTCGCGCTCGGCCAGATCATCGGCGCGGACAAGTTCGACATCGGCCACATCGGCCTCGGCGTCAACGGCGGCGGCATCGCCGGCCTCGGCGTCGTGGGCGGTCCCTTCAAGGCCGACGGCTGCACCGGGCTCCCGAAGCCGGACGGCGACTTCTACGCCATCGACTACGTGGCCCACGAGATCGGTCACCAGATGGGTGGCAACCACACCTTCAACGGCACCCAGGGCAACTGCTCGCCGGGCAACCGCAACGTCGACCCCTACACCACCCAGGTCGAGCCCGGCTCCGGCTCCTCGATCATGGCCTACGCCGGTATCTGCACCTCCGACAACCTGCAGCCGCACAGCGACCCCTACTTCTCCTTCGTCAGCGTCGACGAGATCAACGCGACGACCGGCGCTGCACCCGGGGCCGTGGACGAGCAGCAGGTCGTCAACCTGTCCGGCTTCGACGGGGTCGACGCGTTCACCATCTCCTGCACCGGGTGCCCGGCGACGTCCGGCCCGATCGCGAACGGCGTGTTGACCTACAACAAGGCGACCGTCGCCAGCGCCATCTCGACGGCGACAGGCAAGACCGTGACAGCCGCCGAGGTCACCGACTACGACAGTGGCGGTTTCCCGGACCCGTCGGCCCCCTCTGCAAACGGCTTCACCGTGGACTTCACGCTGGCTGCCGCCGGGCAAGCTGTCCCGACGCTGATCATCACCCCGACCACGGGCACGTTCACGACCTTCACCGGGACCATCTTCGACGGCGGTCCGGAGACCAACCAGGGCACCGTCGCCGCCACCGCGAACCGCTCACCTGTGGTGACCGCTCCGGCCGCCAAGACGATCCCGGTCCGGACGCCGTTCACCCTGACCGGCTCGGCGACCGACGCGGACGGCGACACGGTCACCTACCTGTGGGAGCAGACCGACCCGGGCGGCCTCAACGGGACCGGCCTGGTCGACAACAACAAGGTGGACGGTCCGCTGTTCCGGCAGTTCGGGATCTCGGCGCAGGTCAGCGCCACCGACACCCTGCTCTACCACTCGCCGGGCGAGAACCTCGCGGGCACCTCACCGAGCCGGACCTTCCCGGACCTCGCCCAGGTGGTGGCCGGCAACACCAACGCCAAGACCGGCGCCTGTCCGGCGCCGTTGGCGGCGGGCACCGTTCCGGTGACAGACCCCGCGCTGAACTGCTTCTCGGAGTTCCTGCCGACCAGCTCGTGGCTAGGCAACCCGGCAACGGCGCGGGTGATGCACTTCCGGCTCAGCGCCCGGGACGAGTTCACCCCCGACGTGGCCGCAGACCACGCGGGCGGGCTGTCCACCGGCAACGTGGCGCTCACGATCAACCCGGCCGCCGGACCTTTCCTGGTGACCTCGCAGGCAACCAGCGCAGCCGCGTCCGGTGTGGAGACCGTGAAGTGGGACGTCGCGGGCACCAACACCGCCGCGCTGGCGCAGAACGTGAAGATCAGCCTCTCCACCGACGGCGGGCTGACCTTCCCGACCGTGCTGGTTGCCTCCACGCCCAACGACGGGGCACAGTCGGTGCTGCTTCCCAACGTCACCACCAGCACCGCGCGGATCAAGGTCGAGGCCGTCGGCAACTACTTCTTCGACGTCAACGACGCCAACTTCTCCATCGCGTCGATCTCCGCGGGCAGCCACATCGCCCAGGGCAAGGGCAAGTTCACCAGCCCCAAGGGGTCGAGTGCGAAGCGCCCGACCGCCAAGGGCAAGGCGAAGTTCGAGTTCCTCGCAGAGTCCGGCCCCAGCCCGAGCGGCAGCGCGACCTTCACGTTCAAGAAGGGCAAGGTCGCCTTCACCGGCGACATCGTCAACAAGTCCAAGATCAAGGGCAACAAGGTCAAGTTGAAGATGTCCGGCACCAACAAGGGCAAGGCCGGCTACACCCTGGTCATCGTCGCGCTGGACAAGGGCTCGAAGGACAAGATCCGGATCCGCCTGCTGAAGGGCAAGAAGCTGGTCTACGACTCGATGCCCGGCAACAAGCCCTCGGCCAAGCCGAAGACCAAGATCAAGGGCTCCGTCACGATCACCTGATTCAGCACCTGATTCAGCACCCCTCACTCAGTCCAGCAGCGGCTGGCAGGACGGGCACCAGTACGACGCGCGCTCGCGCCCTGCCGGCCCCTGCATCGCCACCGCGATGGGGGTGCCGCAGCGTCGGCACGGTGACTTGTCGCGGCGGTAGACCCACATCCGCTCGCGCTCGCGCAGGTCGCCCGTGGTGGACTGCGCGGCGCGCTCCTTGTTGAGCATCAGCATCTGGTGGGCGCGGCGGACCAGGCGGCGCAGGTCGGGCATGGCTGCCACCAGGGTCGAGGGGTGCACGCCGGCGATGAAGCAGAGCTCGGCGGCGTACATGTTGCCGATGCCCGCCAGGTTCGTCTGGTCGAGCAGGGCGTCGTGGATCGGGCGGGCCGGGTCGGCCGCGAGCCTGGCCAGCGCGACGTCCTCGTCCCAGTCGGGGCCGAGCAGGTCGGGGCCGAGGTGGCCGACGGCGCGGCGCTCGTCGGTCCGGTCGAGCAGCTCGACGACTCCCAGGGAGAAACCGATCGCGACTGCGCGGTCGGTCTCGAGGACCACCCGCGCGGTGTGCGCGGGGCGGGGCCAGGGTCGTCCGGGCCGGATCACCCGCCAGGCGCCTTCCATCTTCAGGTGGGTGTGCAGCGTCCACCGCTCGGTGCCGGAGGGGGAGTCGCGGTCGATCCGGGTGAGCAGGTGCTTGCCCCGGGAGACGGTCTCGACGACGGTGCCGCCGGTCAGGTCGGCGGTGGCGTGCTGGGGGACCCGGAGGTCGGACCGCACCAGCACCTGGCCGCTGAGTCCACGGTCCAGGAGCCGCGCTGCCCGATAGACGGTGTCACCCTCAGGCACCGCCGGTCGACCTCAGCCTCAGCCCCCGCGGCGTGGCCACGAAGCCGGCGGCGTCGAGCGCCTCGCGAAGCGGGGTGGAGCCCGAGCCGAGCAGCTGGGCGCCGTCGGCCCGCTCGACGGTGAGCCGGCCCAGTGACCCGCGCCGGGCTGCCTCGGCCAGCGACCCGGCGGCCGGCGTGAGCCGCTCGGCGTCGTCGCTCCAGGTGAGCAGGGTGCGGCCGCCGCGCTCGACGTAGAGGGTCAGCTCGCCGTCGACGAGGACGACCAGGGCACCTGCCTTGCGGCCGGGCCGGTGACCGCCGTCGCCCTCTGCCGTTTTCTGGGGCCACGGGAGAGCCGCGCCGTACGGGTTGGCCGGGTCGGTGGCGGCCAGGCAGACAGCCTCCGCCTTGGCCCCGGACTCGATCTCGCTGAAGGTGCGCAGCCGGTCGATCGCGCCCGCCGTACCGAACTGGGCCGCGCCCAGCCCCTCGACGAAGTAGCCGCGCCGGCACCGGCCGGACTCCTCGAACATCGAGAGCACCTTGTAGACGGCCGCGAACCCGCCGGGCTGTCGTTCGCTCATCACCGCGCCGCGGATCACGACGCCGTGCCGGTCGAGCATGCGCTCGGCCACCGAGTGCGCTCGACGGGTCGCATCGGTCTCAACCTCGGGCAACATCGCCCAGCGGCCCGCGGTCTCGGGCGGCCCGGAGCGCAGCGGCGTGCCACCCCGGCGGGTGGTCGAGGCCATCCGCGGGCGGGGCGGAGGTCGCTTCGAGCGATGGCTCGGGGTGCCGGTGCGGGTCAGCGCGCGCAGCGGGGTCAGCGTGTCGTTGCTGATCCGGCCGGACCAGACGAGGTCCCAGAGGGTGGCGCTGAGCGCCTTGTCGTCGGTGGACCCGACCTGCTGGGCCAGCTGGCGGAAGAACCACGCGCCGCCCGGCGTCAGTGCGTCGAGGACGGCCTGATGGAGCTCGCTGTGCTCGAAAGGCTCGTGCGGGGGCAGCGTCAGCGGCGCCTGGTCGGCGAGGTGCAGGGAGACCCAGCCGTCGGCCCCGGGCAGCGAGCCGTGGCCCGCCCAGATCACCTCGCCTGCTGCGGTGAGCTCGTCGAGGAACGACGGCTCGTAGTCGCGCACCCTTGCTGCGAGCACCAGCGGCTCGAGGGCACTGGCCGGCACCGGCGCACCGGCGAGCTGGTCGACCACCGAGACCACGCCGTCGACGCCGCGGAGCTTGCCGCCGATGTGCTGCCAGGCGCCGAGGAACCGGCCGAGGGCCGCGGGCGGGACCGGCTCGACCTCCTTGCGGAGCCGGGCCAGCGAGCGCCGCCGCAGCGAGCGGAGCACCTCGGTGTCGCACCACTCGAGCCCGGACGCGCCGGGTCGGAACTCTCCGTCGAGGACCCGGCCCTGGGCGGCGAGCCGCTGGAGCGTCTGGCGTACGACGGCGGCGCCGAGGCCGAGACGGGTCGCCACGTCGTCGGTGGTGAACGGGCCGTGGGTGCGCGCAAAACGGGAGACCAGGTCGGCGAGCGGGTCTTCGACAGGATCGGTGAACGCGTCCGGGGTGCCCGGCGGGACCGCCACACCGAGCCCATCGCGGAGCCGGCCGATGTCCTCGATCGCGGTCCAGCGCGCCTCGCCGGCCACGCGCACCTCCACGACGCGGCGGGCCATTGCGAGGGCAGCGAGCGCATCGCTGGCCATCAGACCCTCGACGCATCGAGCCTGGACCTCGTCGGCGGACAGTGGCCCGAGCAGGCGGAGCAGGTCGGCGACGCCCTCGGAGCCGCGAGCCTGGCGCTCGGGGGTGGTCCGCTGCAGCTCGGCCTCGACCTCGGCCAGCACCTCGGGGTCGAGCAGCTCGCGCAGCTCGGCCCGGCCGAGCAGCTCGGCGAGCAGGCCCTGGTCGAGGGAGAGGGCGGCGGCCCGGCGTTCGGCGATGGGGGAGTCGCCCTCGTAGACGAACTGGGCGACGTAGCCGAAGAGCAGGCTGCGGGCGTAGGGGGACGGCGCGGGCGTGGAGACGTCGGAGACCTGGACCCGGCGCTGGTCGACCGCGCGCATCAGGGCGACCAGGGCGGGCAGGTCGTAGACGTCCTGCAGGCACTCGCGCACCGCCTCGAGGACGATCGGGAACGACGGGTACTTGGTGGCCACCTCGAGCAGCGCCGCCGACCGCTGGCGCTGCTGCCACAGCGGGCTGCGCCGACCGGGGTCGCGTCTGGGGAGGAGCAGGGCGCGAGCGGCGCACTCGCGGAACCGCGACGCGAACAGCGCCGAGCCGCCGACCTCCTGGGTGACCAGGTCGTCGATCTCGTCGGGGGCGAAGACCACGATCTCGCCACCGGGTGCCTCGGCGCCGGTGTCGGGGATCCGGATCACGATCCCGTCGTCGGAGGCCACCGCCTGGCCGTCGATGCCGTAGCGCTCCCGAAGCCGGGCGTTGATGGCCAGCGCCCACGGCGCGTGCACGGGAACGCCGTAGGGGGAGTGCACGACCAGCCGCCAGTCGCCGAGCTCGTCGCGGAACCGCTCGACCAGCAGAGTGGTGTCGCTGGGCAGGACCTGGGTGGCCTCGAGCTGTTCGTGCAGGTAGGCGACCAGGTTGCCGGCGGCGTAGGAGTCGAGGCCCTCGTCCCGGGCTCGCTGCTCCGCCTTGGCCTTCGGGAGTGCGGCGAGCTCGCGGGTGAAGGCGCCGACGGCCGCGCCGAGCTCGGCGGGACGGCCGAGGGTGTCGCCCTTCCAGAACGGCAGCCTGCCGGGCACGCCGGGCGCCGGGGTGACCAGGACCCGGTCGTGGGTGATGTCCTCGATCCGCCAGCTGGTGGCGCCCAGCGCGAAGACGTCGCCGACGCGGGACTCGTAGACCATCTCCTCGTCGAGCTCCCCGACCCTCTTGCCGGGTCCACTCTGCTCGTTGCTGGCACCGACGAGGAACACGCCGAACAGACCGCGGTCGGGGATGGTGCCGCCGCTGGTGACCGCGAGCCGCTGGGCGCCGGGCCGCCCGGTCACGAAACCGGTCACGCGGTCCCAGACGATGCGGGGGCGGAGCTCGGCGAACTCGTCGCTCGGGTAGCGGCCGCTGAGCAGGTCGAGGACGGCGTCGTAGGCCGAGCGGGGCAGTTGCGCGAAGCTGGCGGTGCGCTTCATCAGGTCGTAGAGGTCGTCGACCTCCCACGCGTCGAGCGCGGTGGCGGCGACGATCTGCTGGGCGAGCACGTCGAGGGGGTTGGCGGGCACCCGGAGCGACTCGATCGCGCCGCTCCGCATCCGCTGGACCGCGACGGCGGTCTGGGCGAGGTCACCGCGGTGCTTGGGGAACAGCACGCCGCGGCTCACCTCGCCGACCTGGTGGCCGGCCCGGCCGACGCGCTGGAGCGCGCTGGCCACGCTGGGCGGCGACTCGATCTGGACGACCAGGTCGACGGCCCCCATGTCGATGCCGAGCTCGAGGCTGCTGGTGGCGACCACGGCCGGCAGCCGCCCCCGCTTGAGGTCGTCCTCGATCAGCGCGCGCTGCTCCTTGGAGACCGAGCCGTGATGGGCCTTGGCGATCACCGTCTCGGCGCCGGTGCTGGCGCCGGACTGGGCCATGATCTCCGCGGGGCTCGGGCCGACCACGGCCTTCTCGCCGGTGGCGCGCTCGGTGGCGATCGCGTTGAGCCGGGCGGTCAGCCGCTCCGAGAGCCGCCGGCTGTTGGCGAAGACGATGGTGCTGTGGTGCTGCTCGATCAGGTCGACGACGTGCTCCTCGACGTGCGGCCAGATCGACTGTGCGCGGGTGGGCTCGCCCGAGTCTTCGTCGTACTGCTCTGGAGCGGTCATGTCTTCGACGGGTACGACGACCTGGAGGTCCCACGCCTTGGTGCTGGGCGGGGCGACGATCTCGACCGGCGCGCTGCCGCCGAGGAACCGGGCGACCTCCTCGAGCGGCCGGACCGTGGCGCTCAGCCCGATGCGCTGTGCCGGCTGGTCGAGGAGGGCGTCGAGCCGCTCCAGGCTGACCGCGAGGTGGGCGCCGCGCTTGGTGCCGGCCACCGCGTGCACCTCGTCGATGATCACCGTCTCGACGCCCCGCATCCCCTCACGCGCCTGGCTGGTCAGCATCAGGAACAGCGACTCGGGGGTGGTGATCAGGATGTCGGGCGGATGAGTCACCAGCTTGCGCCGGTCGGAGGCCGCGGTGTCGCCGCTGCGCACGCCGACGGTCACCTCGGGCACGGTCTGCTCCAGCCGCTCGGCGGTGTGCCGGATGCCCGTGAGCGGGCTGCGCAGGTTGCGCTCCACGTCGACGGCCAGCGCCTTGAGCGGGCTGACGTAGAGCACGCGGGTGCGCTTGGTGCGATCGGCCGGCCGCTCGGTCGTCAGCAGTCGGTCAATGCTCCAGAGGAAGGCGGACAGGGTCTTGCCGGACCCGGTCGGCGCCACCACCAGGGCGTGCCGCCCGGCGCCGACCGCCTCCCACGCACCCACCTGGGCCGGGGTCGGCTCGGCGAACGCGGCCGCGAACCACGACCGCGTGGGCTCGCTGAAGCGCGTCAGCGCGTCAGCGGGCGTGGACATGGGCTCAAGTCTTGCTCACGGCACCGACAATCCGGCCGGACCGCCCGTACGGCTGCCGGGTCACCGACACTGACACACATGAGGTTTCGCGTGCTGGTTGTTGCCGGCGTGGTCGGCGCGCTGGTGCTGACGGTCGGGCTGGCGTTGTTCGAGCCCTGGCGGCTGTTCACCAGCAGTGAGGTCAACGAGCCGAGCCCGGTGAGCGAGGCGGTCGTTCCCACGGGCTCCGAGACGCCCACGTCGTCTGGTCAGGCGTCCGCCGAGGCGTCCTTCGAGGCGCAGGACCGGGTGCTGAGCGAGGGGACCTTCGAGGACGCCGAGCACGACACCAGTGGGCGGGCGGCGATCCTGGAGCTGGCCGACGGGCGTCGGTTCGTGCGTCTGGAGGGGCTGGCCACCTCCGACGGGCCCGACCTCCACATCTGGCTGACCGACCAGCCCAGTGGCGGCGACTGGCACTCCTACGACGACGGACGCTACGTGCGGCTGGGAGAGCTCAAGGCCACCCACGGCAACCAGAACTACGAGGTCCCGGCCGACGCCGAGCTCGACGGCCTCACCTCGGTGGTCATCTGGTGCGACCGGTTCAACGTGGCGTTCGGGACCGCTCCGATCTGAGCGGCTGGACGTCAGACAACGGTGATGTAGAGGGTCTCGCTGATGCCCTGACTGTGGCCCCTGCCGGCAGCGATCCGGGCCCGGACCTGGTAGGTCCCGGGGGAGTTGGAGTACCAGGAGATCGTGTACTTGCCCCTGCGGTTGGGCTCGTCGAGCCCGGCGGTCTCGAACCCGGCCTCCGGGTAGTAGATGACCTGCAGCTTCACGTCCTGCTTGGTCACCGCCTCGCTGGCCGGGCGGACCTTGCCGGTGAACACGACCGTCTGACCGACGGTGACCGTGGTCGCCGAGGCGTGGATGCTGATCCGGTAGGGCGTCCGTGGCTTCGCCAGCGACGGGGTCGACGACCCGCCGACCAGCACCAGCGCGAGCAGCACCGAGGCGATCGCGAACAGGGTTCGACGTGACACGAGGGCTCCCTCCGCCGAGAGTGTCTGCCGGTCACGCTAGCCGTTGACCGTCGAGTGACCCCATGTGGTCGTCGCCGGCGGCCCTGGACAGCCACTGGGGGTCACTCGACGGAGAACGGTCGGCTCGGGGCTAGGTTGGCCGGGTGAGCCAGTCACCGGACGACGAGCGGGTCGACAGCCGGGCGGAGCTGCTCCCCGAGGAGCGGGTCGCCGGCAGCGACGATCCGCACGCCCAGGCGGCCGAGATCCTCGAGGAGTCCGACGAGCGCACCGATGACCCAGAGGGCACGCGGGCCGAGTCCACCCAGACCCCGGACTGACACGTGACCGACCCCGACGAGCTGGCGAGCAGGCTGGCCGGTGAGCTCGACGAGCGGCTGGCCGGGGCGGATGCCGCGCTCGCGGCCGGCTTCCCGGGGGAGCGGCCGGGGCGGCAGCCGGTGCACACGGTCTACGTGCCGGCGGACCGGTACGCCGACGACCTGGTGCCGTCGTACGGCCGGGCCGCGCTGACCGTCCTCGACGAGCACGCCGACGCGTTCGCGACGCTCGTGCAGGACGACGACCTCGTGACCCGGGTGCTGGCCAAGCTGGCGGCGGAGCCCGTGGAGGACCTGCGCGTCGACTTCGAGGACGGCTACGTCGGGAAGACCGACGCCGACGAGGACGCCGACGTGCAGCGGTCCGCGCGAGCCCTGGCCGAGAGCCAGCAGGCGGGACAGGCCGCGCCGTTCGGCGGCATCCGGATCAAGTGCTTCGAGGCGCCGACCAGGCGCCGGGCGATCCGGACCCTGACGTCGTACGTCGCCACGCTGGTCGACGCGGGCGGCAGCCTCGAAGGCTGGGTCGTGACGCTGCCCAAGGTGACCAGCGTCGACCAGGTCGAGGCGATGGTGCACGTCTGCGAGGCCCTCGATCTCCGGTTCGAGGTGCAGGTCGAGACGCCGCAGTCGATCCTCGGCCCCGACGGCACCGCCCTGGTGGCCCGGATGGTGCACGCCGGCGGCAGCAGGCTGACCGCTCTGCACTACGGCACCTACGACTACTCGGCGTTCACCGGGATCGTCGCCGCCTACCAGTCGCTGGACCACCCGGTCGCCGACCACGCCAAGCTGGTCATGCAGGCGGCAGTCGCCGGGACGGGCGTGCGGCTCTCGGACGGCTCCACCAACCTGCTGCCCGTCGGCGAGGCGTCCCAGATCCACGCCGCCTGGGAGAACCACCACCGCTTGGTCCGCCGCTCCCTGGAGCGTGGTTTCTACCAGGGCTGGGACCTGCACCCGGCACAGCTGCCGACGCGCTACGCCGCGACGTACGGCTTCTACCGGGAGAGCCTGGCGTCGGCGCTCGACCGGCTCGAGGCCTACGTCGGACACGCGGAGGGCGCGATCGCTGACGAGCCGGCCACCGCCCGGGCCCTCGCCCGGTACGTCCTGCGCGGCGTCGACTGCGGTGCCGTCGACGAGGCCGAGGTGCGGGGGCTCGACCTCCGCTCGTTCCTCTAGGGTCGAGCGCATGGCAACGGTTCTGGGAGCCAACCAGTACGGCAAGGCGGAGAACCGGGTCGTCCGCATCGTCCGCGACACCCCTCGGCACGAGATCCGCGACCTCAACGTGTCGACCTCGTTGCGCGGTGACTTCGCCGATGCCCACATCACCGGCGACCAGGCTGCGGTGCTGCCCACCGACACCCAGAAGAACACCGCGTTCGCCTACGCCAAGATCCGCGGCGTCGACTCGATCGAGGACTACGCGCTGGCGCTCGGCGGCCGGCTGATGGAGGCGTGCCCGGTAGCCAGTGCGGCGCAGGTGCGGGTCGAGGAGTACGCCTGGGACCGGATCGGTGACCACTCGTTCGTACGCCGTGGCGGTGCGGTGCGCACCTGCGTGGTCACCGTCGGTCGCAGTGCGACCCACGTGCTGTCCGGCGTCCAGGAGCTCGTCCTCCTCAACTCCACCGACTCGGAGTTCAAGGGCTTCCTCAAGGACGAGTTCACGACGCTGGCCGAGACCGACGACCGGATCCTGGCCACCTCGCTGATCGCGAAGTGGCGACACACGAGCACCGATGTCGACTGGAACGCGTCCTACGACGCCGTCCTGGCGACACTGCTCAGCACGTTCGCCGGCACCTACTCCCGCGCCCTGCAGGAGACGCTGCACGCGATGGGTTGCGCGGTGCTGGACGAGCAGCCGGGGATCGCGGAGCTGAGGTTCGCGGCGCCCAACAAGCACCACTTCCTCGTCGACTTCTCCGGCTTCGACGTCGACCTGACCAACGACGGCGAGGTGTTCCATGCCGCCGACCGTCCCTACGGACTGATCGAGGCCCAGGTGACGCGGGACGACGCGCCGCCCGCGGGTGATGCATGGCTGCACGTGCCGGCGTTTGGGTGAAGGGAGCCTGCTGATGTCGACAGGGGTGGAGACGACCCGCGACGTGCTGCTGTCCTGCCTTGCGGTCCCGCGGTGGGCCGACGAGGTGCTGTCCGGCCAGCCGTACGCCGACCGGGCGGCCCTCCTGGCCGCGGCCGACCGGGCCGCCCGCGAGCTCACCGACGAGGAGCTCGGCCAGGCCCTGTCCGGCCATCCGCGGATCGGCGAGCGCGGCGGCGAGCAGTCGCAGCGGGAGCAGGCCGGGGTGGACCCGACCCAGAGCGACACTGCCGCCCGGCTCGCCGCCGGCAACGCGGCGTACGAGCAGCGGTTCGGTCGGGTGTTCCTGATCCGGGCGGCCGGCCGAAGCGCCGAGGGGATCCTGATCGAGCTCGATCGGCGGCTGCACAACGACGACGAGACCGAGCGCGCCGAGACCGTCGACAACCTGCGCGAGATCGCGCTGCTGCGGCTGGAAGGGGCGTTGCCGTGAGCACGCTGTCCACGCACGTCCTCGACACCGCCGCGGGCCGGCCGGCCAAGGGCATCCACGTCCGGCTGGAGTCCCGGGACGGGGAGGAGCTCGGGACCGGCGTCACCGACGCGGATGGCCGGGTGGGCGCGATCGGGCCGGAGACGCTGGAGCGTGGCGCCTACGTGCTGCGCTTCGACACCGGCACCTACGTCGACGGCTTCTACCCCGAGGTCGTCGTGGTGTTCACAGTCGCGGACCCGGACCAGCACTACCACGTGCCACTGCTGCTGAGCCCCTACGGCTACTCGACCTACCGTGGCAGCTGACCTCGGCCCGCGTGATGTCGTGATCCGCGCTCGGCGCGCGGTCATCGGCGGAGCCGAGGTGGCCGCCTGTGTCGGCATCGCTCGCGAGCAGATCGCCACCATCACGGCGTACGACGAGCCGCCTGCCGCAGGCCGCACCGTCGACCTGGCCGACGACGAGGTGCTGTTGCCCGGGCTGGTGGACACCCACGTGCACGTCAACGAGCCCGGCCGCACCGAGTGGGAAGGCTTCGCGACCGCGACGCGAGCGGCGGCGGCCGGCGGGGTGACCACGCTCGTCGACATGCCACTGAACTCGATCCCGCCGACCACGACGGTGGCCGGACTGGAGGAGAAGCGCGCCGTCGCCGAGGGGCAGGTGCGCGTCGACGTCGGCTTCTGGGGTGGAGCCGTGCCGGGGAACCTCGAGGGCCTCGAGCCCCTGCACGAGGCCGGGGTCTTCGGGTTCAAGTGCTTCCTGATCGACTCCGGGGTCGCGGAGTTCCCGCACCTGGAGCCGGACGCCTTCGCCGCCGCGATGGCCGAGACCTCCCGGCTCGGCGCGCTGATGATCGTGCACGCCGAGGACGGCACCCTGATCGACGAGTCAGCCCTGGACGGGGCCCACTACGCGGGGTTCCTCGCGTCGAGGCCGCGGGCCGCGGAGGACAGCGCGATCGGGCTGGTCATCGAGCAGGCCAAGGCCACCGGCGGGCGCGCCCACGTGGTCCACCTGAGCAGCTCCGACGCCGTACCGGCGCTGCACGCGGCCCGAGCGGCCGGCGTGGACATCTCGGTCGAGACCTGCCCGCACTACCTGACCTTCGACGCCGAGCACATCGCCGACGGCGCCACCGAGCTCAAGTGCTGCCCCCCGATCCGGGAGGCCGACAACCGCGAGGCGCTCTGGGCGGCGCTCGCGTCCGGTGACGTGGACTTCGTCGTCTCCGACCACTCGCCCTGCACTGCCGACCTCAAGCAGCGCGGCGGCGGCGACTTCGGCGCGGCCTGGGGAGGGATCGCGTCGGTCCAGCTCGGCCTGCCCGCGGTGTGGACCGGCGCGCGTTCGCGGGGACACTCGCTCGTCGACGTGGTGCGCTGGATGGCCACCGCGCCGGCCGACCGGGCCGGGCTGTCACACAAGGGCCGGATCGAGGTCGGTGCGGATGCCGACCTGGTGCGGTTCGCGCCGCACGAGGATTTCGTCGTCGACGCGGCGAGGCTGCACCACCGCAACAAGATCTCGGCGTACGCCGGCCGCCGGCTGGCCGGCGTCGTCCGCGAGACCTGGCTGCGCGGCGTACCCCTCGTGGACGACACTCCGCGTGGACGACTGCTGAGGAGAGGCGAGCGATGACCTACTACGTGCCCAAGGGCGGCCTGCCACCCCAGACCGCGCTGACCACCGACCGCGCCGCATTCACCGACGCGTACGCCGTGATCCCGGCGCGCACGCTCAGCGACATCACCGCGAGCTTCCTGCCCGGGTGGGGCGCGCGACTGTGGATCCTGGCGCGCCCGCTGTCGGGATTCGCGGAGACCTTCAGCTGGTACGTCGTCGAGGTCTCGCCCAGCGGCGGGACCGACGAAGGGGAGGTGGACCCCCTCGCTGAGGGCGTGCTGTTCGTGGTCGACGGCTCCCTGGTCATGCACCTGGACGGGACCGAGTACGCACTCGAGCCCGGCAGCTACGCCTTCCTCCCACCCGGCACACGGTGGGCGCTCCACAACCCAGGTGCCGACACGGCGACGTTCCACTGGATCCGCAAGAGGCATCAACGAGTCGAGGGTCTCGAGGTGCCTCCCGCGTTCGTGACCCACGAGCGCGACGTGACGCCGATCGAGATGCCCGGCACCGACGGCGCCTGGTCGACCACACGGTTCGTCGACATCGCGGACCTGCGCCACGACATGCACGTCAACATCGTCAGCTTCGAACCGGGCGGCGCGATCCCGTTCCCGGAGACGCACGTGATGGAGCACGGCCTCTACGTGCTCGAGGGCAAGGCCGTCTATCTCCTCAACACCGACTGGGTCGAGGTCGAGGCCGGCGACTTCATGTGGCTGCGGGCCTTCTGTCCCCAGGCCTGCTACGCCGGCGGACCGGGCCGGTTCCGCTACCTGCTCTACAAGGACGTCAACCGGCACGTCGGCCTCACCCTCTGACTCCCCACGATTCGTCTGCGGTCTGGCTTGGGATTTCAGGCTTGCCAGCCTCAGACGAATCGGGGTTGGCGGGTCTTGCGCAGCACCCGCCCGAGTGCTCCAGTGGTCACACAAGGTCTGAGCGCCGCCTCCGTGTGCCGCGCAGCCCCAGCCCCCGGCCAGGCCCCCGGATCCGGAGGTGCGTGGTGAGGCATTCAAGTGGCTCTCTGTGGAGGCCTCGAGGGGGCGTGGGTCGGCTTGGTGCGCTACTCCTGGCTGCGCCACTGTTGTCTTCTGTCGCTGAGGCCTCCTACGCCATCCCGGCACACGCGCAGGCGGTACCGACCTGCCGAGGGGTGCCGGCCACAATCGTGGGGACACCGGGGCACGACGACATCGTCGGCACTGACGGCGACGACGTGATCGTCGGGGGCCGGGGCGCCGACCACATCCGCGGCCTAGGAGGCGACGATCTGATCTGTGGCGGCCCCACACACGAGAGAGCCGGCGGGGAGTCCATCACCCAGGCGCTCTACGGCGGTCTTGGCAACGACACCCTCATCGGGGGAAGCGGCATCGACGACATGTTCAGTGGCCCAGGTTCGGACCTTCTCATCGGTCTTCAGGGAAACGACTACATGGACGGGGCCGCCGGCACGGACACCCTGCGGGGTGGACCGGGCAGCGACGGCATGCTTGGACAAGAAGGTGATGACCAACTCGTTGGCGGCCGTGGACCAGACTTCATGAGCGACGCTGAGGGGAACAACAGCCTCGGCGGCGGCCGGGGAGACGATATGGCAGAGAGCGGCCCCGGCAACGAGACCATCAGAGGAGGTCGTGGACGAGACACCGTCAGCTACCTCGTGGTCATCACGCTTGCCGCTGATGGGGGTGGCCACTGCAACGACATCACCGTGGATCTGGCCGCGGGCACGGCTTCCGGGGACGGGTTCGGCACCGACACTCTCGACGGTATCGAGAGTGTGTGGACCGCCGGTGGCCACGACGTCCTCATCGGTGACGAGGGACCCAACGAGTTCTACACCGGGTTCCCGTGCCCCGACGATCCCGCACCGACCGAATCGGTCACCGGGAACGGTGGGTTCGACCGCATCACCTTCGACATCGAAGCCCTTGACTATTCCTTTGCGCCGGGGCCGGTGGAAGTGGACCTCCAAGCCAACACAGCACGCTGGGGCGATGAGGGGTCAGCGAACCGCGTTCTCATCACGCTGAGCTCCATCGAGAACGCCGCTGGCACCGAGTACTCGGACGTGATCCTCGGCGACGACGGTCCGAACGTCCTCGTTGGCCGCTCTAGCGGCGACCTCATCAACGGCCGCGGAGGCGACGACCTGCTGTTCGGGAACCGATACAACGACAGCCTCGACGGCGGCCCCGGAGCGAACACCAACGACGGCGGCCCAGACACCGACACGTGCCTCAACCCGAGCCAAGGAGCCCTCGCGGTCAACTGCGAAGGCTAGCCGGGATTCGTCTGCGGTCGCGGGATTCGAGGCTGGCAGCCTCAGACGAATCGGGGTCGGGGCTCGTAAGGTGGTGCGATGGCCGGGGTTGTCGTGAACGGCGAGCCGCGCGGGCTCGAGGGCGTGCCGGTGCACACCAACGCCCTCGACTTCCTGCGCGGCTGTGGCCTGATCGGCGCCAAGGAGGGCTGCGCCGAGGGAGAGTGCGGGGCCTGCTCGGTGCTAGTGGCGCGTCCGGCGCCCGACGGCTCCGACGCCACCGAGTGGACCGCGATCAACTCCTGCCTCGTGCCGGCCGCGACCCTCGACGGCCAGGAAGTCGTCACCTCAGAGGGTCTGGGCTCGCCCGACGACCTGCACCCGGTCCAGTACGAGATGGCGGTCCGCGGGGGTTCGCAGTGCGGCTACTGCACCCCCGGCTTCGTGTGCTCGATGGCTGCCGAGTTCTACCGCGCCGGCCGCGCAGCCACCAACGGCTCCGGCCCCGATGCCCATGACGCCAAGCACGATGGCCTGCACGGCGACAACGGCTTCGACCTCCACGCCGTGAGCGGCAACCTGTGCCGCTGCACCGGCTACCGGCCGATCAAGGACGCGGCCTACGCCCTCGGCTTCCCCGCCGCGGACGACGCCCTGGCCACCCGTCGTACGGCGCTCGCGCCGGCCGCACCCCCGACCCGGCTCGACGACGGCGAGGCCCGGTTCGTCCGGCCGACGTCGCTCGCCGAGGCCTTCACTGTGCTCGCGGACAACCCGGACGCCGTCGTCGTGGCCGGCAGCACAGACTGGGGCGTCGACGTCAACCTCAAGGGCCGCCGCGCCACCGTGCTGCTGGCGGTGGACCGGCTCGAGGAGCTGCGCGGGTGGTCGGTCGACGACGACGCCGTCCGGATCGGCGCCGCGCTGACGCTCACCGAGATCGAGCGGCGCCTCGTGCTGTCGGGGAGCCGGCTGCCGCTGCTTGCGGCGCTGATGCCGCAGTTCGCCTCGCCGCTGATCCGCAACGGCGCCACCCTCGGCGGCAACCTCGGCACCGGCTCGCCGATCGGCGACGCACCCCCGATCCTGCTCGCCCTCGAGGCAGAGGTGGTGCTCGCCTCGGCAGAGGGGGAGCGGACCGTGCCCCTGGCCGGCTACTTCACCGGCTACCGCGAGTCCGTACGGCGCGCGGACGAGCTGATCACCGAGGTGGTCGTCCCGCTGCCGGCCAGCGAGGTGACGGCGTTCCACAAGATCGCCAAGAGGCCCTTCGACGACATCTCCAGCGTCGCGATCGGCTATGCGCTCGACGTCGACGGGGGCACGGTCCGCAAGGCCCGCATCGGACTCGGCGGGGTCGCGGCCACGCCGATCCGGGCGCTGGCCACCGAGGCCGCGCTGGAGGGCCGGCCATGGGACACCGAGACCGTGGCGGCCGCGGCCGAGGTCCTGGCCGGCGAGGGCAGCCCGATCAGCGACCAGCGTGCGAGTGCCGCGTTCCGGGCGGCGATGCTGGGCCAGTCGTTGAAGAAGCTGGGTTTCGAGACGGGCGCTAGCGCGCCCTCCTCAACCACCGGAGGTGGGGACCGATGACCTCACTGTTCGAGCGTCCCGACGACCCGGTCGTCGGCGAGACCATGCCCCACGAGAGCGCAGCGCTGCACGTGACCGGCCACGCCCTCTACACCGACGACCTCTACCCGCGCAGCCAGCAGGTGCTGCACGCCCATCCGGTCCAGGCTCCGCACGCACACGCGATGGTCACCCGGCTCGACCCGGCGCCGGCGTACGACGTACCCGGGGTCGTCCGCGTGCTCACCGCCGCAGACGTGCCCGGCGTCAACGACTCCGGCGTCAAGCACGACGAGCCGCTGTTCCCCTCCGAGGTGATGTACCACGGCCACTCGGTGTGCTGGGTGCTCGGCGAGTCCCTCGAGGCGGCCCGCCGCGGTGCGCTGGCCGTCGAGGTCGACTACGACGTGCTCCCCGCGCTGGTGACCGTGGAGGAGGCGATCGCGGCCGGGAGCTTCCAGGGCGCGCAGCCGCTGATGCAGCGCGGCGACGTGGATGCCGGGCTGGCCCGCGCGAGCCAGGTCTTCGAGGGCGTGACCGCGATGGCCGGGCAGGAGCACTTCTACCTCGAGACGCACGCCTCGCTCGCGACCGTCGACGAGGGCGGCCAGGTCTTCATCCAGTCCAGCACCCAGCACCCGACCGAGACCCAGGAGATCACCGCGCACGTGCTGGGCTTGCCCAGCCACCGCGTCACGGTCCAGTGCCTGCGGATGGGCGGTGGCTTCGGCGGCAAGGAGATGCAGCCGCACGGCCTCGCCGCCGTCGCCGCGCTCGGCAGCACCCTGACCGGTCGACCGGTCAGGGTGCGACTGACCCGCGCCCAGGACATGACCATGACCGGCAAGAGGCACGGCTATCACGCCACGTGGCGGGTCGGCTTCGACGGCGAGGGCCGGTTCACCGGGCTGGAGGCGACGCTGACCGCCGACGGCGGCTGGAGCCTCGACCTCTCCGAGCCGGTGCTGTCGCGGGCGCTGTGCCACATCGACAACGCCTACTGGATCCCCGACATCGCGGTGCAGGGCCGGATCGCGCAGACCCACAAGACCTCGCAGACCGCGTTCCGCGGGTTCGGCGGGCCGCAGGGGATGCTGGTGGTCGAGGACATCATCGGCCGCTGCGCACCACTGCTCGGGATCGACCCGGCCGAGCTCCGCCGCCGCAACTTCTACGTCGACGGGCAGGCGACGCCCTACGGCCAGCCGGTCCGGCATCCCGAGCGGCTGGTCACCTGCTGGGAGCAGGTCACCCGCAACGCCGAGCTCGAGCGGCGCCGGGCCGAGGTGGCGGCGTACAACGAGAGCCATCCGCACACCAAGCGCGGCCTGGCGATCACCCCGGTGAAGTTCGGCATCTCGTTCAACTTCACGACGTTCAACCAGGGCGGCGCGCTGGTGCACCTCTACAAGGACGGCTCGGTCCTGATCAACCACGGTGGCACCGAGATGGGGCAGGGGCTGCACACCAAGATGCTCCAGGTGGCGGCCACCGCCATGGGGCTGCCTCTGGAGCGCATCCGGCTGGCCCCGACCCGCACCGACAAGGTGCCCAACACGTCGGCAACCGCGGCCAGCGCCGGTGCGGACCTCAACGGCGGCGCCGTGAAGAACGCCTGCGACCAGATCATGGCCCGGCTGGCGCCGGTGCGGGCCCAACTCGTCGAACAAGGTCACCCGGATCTCTCCTGGGAGGAGCTGGTCGCCAAGGCCTACCACCAGCGGATCCAGCTGTGGGCGGCCGGCTTCTACAAGACCGAGGGGCTCAGCTGGGACCTGTCGACGATGACCGGGACGCCGTTCAAGTACTACGCGTACGGCGTCGCCGCCGCCGAGGTCGAGGTCGACGGGTTCACCGGCGGCTACACCACCCGGCGGGTCGACATCGTCCACGACGTCGGCGACAGCCTCTCGCCGCTGGTCGACCTCGGGCAGATCGAGGGTGGCTTCGTGCAGGGTGCGGGCTGGCTGACGCTGGAGGACCTGCGCTGGGACGAGTCCGACGGCGAGCACCGCGGCCGGCTCACCACCCAGGCCGCCAGCACCTACAAGCTGCCGAGCTTCTCGGAGATGCCGGCCGTGTTCAACGTCGCGCTGCTCGAGCAGGCGACCGAGGAGGGCGTGGTCTACGGCTCGAAGGCCGTCGGCGAGCCGCCGCTGATGCTGGCCTTCAGCGTTCGCGAGGCGCTGCGCCAGGCGTGTGCCGCATTCGGGCCGGAGGGCCTCAGCGTCGAGCTGGCCTCGCCGGCAACGCCCGAGGCGGTGTTCTGGGCGCTCGACCATGCTCGCCGGGCCGCGCCCGACCGGGTGGGGGTGAGCGCATGACGACCTGGGTGCAGGCGGTGGCGTCGCTGCGTGCGGCTCGCGAGGCGGGCGTCCTGGTCACGGTCAGCGATGTCCGCGGGCACGCCCCGCGAGACGCCGGCGCCAAGATGGTGGTCAGCGCGGCGCGGACCTGGGCCTCGATCGGCGGCGGCAACCTCGAGGCCGAGGCCGTACGCCGGGCCCGCGCCCTCCTGGAGTCGGGGGCCGACCGACCCGAGACGTTCGTGGCCCAGCTGTCCGACAAGGCGCCGTTCCAGCACGGCGTGCAGTGCTGCGGGGGAGAGGTCAGCGTGCTGCTGGAGCCGCTGGCCGTCGTACCGGCCGTGGCGATCTTCGGCATCGGCCACGTCGGCCTCGAGGTGGCCCGCATCCTGGCTCGCCACGACCTCGACCTGCACCTGATCGACTCCCGGCCCGACCACCTGTCCGCGGAGGTGCTGGCGCCTCTGGCCGACTCGGTGGCGGCCGTGCACGCACACGCCGTACCAGTGCTGCCCGAGCTCGTGCTGGCCGAGCTGCCGCGTGGGACGCGCGTCCTGGTGATGAGCCACGACCACGCCGAGGACCTCGCGATCTGCGATGCCGCGATCCGCACCGACCACCTCGGGCCGATCGGCCTGATCGGGTCGTCGGCCAAGTGGACGCGGTTCCGGGCCCAGCTGCTCGAGACGGGGCACGACGATGCCGCCGTCGACCGGATCACCTGCCCGATCGGGCTGCCGGGCATCACCGCGAGCAAGGACCCCGCCGCCATCGCCGTCTCCGTGGCCGCCGAGCTGCTCGCGGCGGTCGAGCGTGAGAGCGCCGCTCACCGGTGAAAGTTTTCCACGGCACCTTCCTCGACACCCCGCACAGCCCGTTCACCGGAGGTCACCTGCGGACGGCCACAGACCTGGCGCTGGTCGTCGAGAACGGCGTGATCGTGGCCCGCGAACCCTTCTCCGCGGGCTACCACTCCCCCGAGGAGGTCGTGGATCTGCGCGAGGGGCTGGTGCTGCCCGGCTTCGTCGACACGCATGTGCACTTCCCGCAGGTGCGGGCCATCGGCGGCCTCGGGATGCCGCTCCTCGACTGGCTGGAGAAGTGCGCGCTGCCCGAGGAGGCGAGGCTGGCCGACACGACGTACGCCGCCTCGGTGGCCGCCGACTTCGTCTCCGGCCTGGTGCGCGCCGGGACCACGACCGCTCTGGTCTTCGGCTCCCACTTCGCCGGCGCGGTCGACGCGCTGTTCACCGAGGCCTCGCGCGTCGGGATCCGGGTGACCTCCGGGCTGGTGCTCTCCGACCGGATCCTGCGCGAGGACCTGTTCACCACGCCGGACCGGTCCTACGACGAGGGGCTCGAGCTCGCGAAGCGGTGGCACGGCCAGGGCCGGACCCGCTACGCCGTGACGCCGCGCTTCTCGCTGTCGTGCACCGACGGGCTGCTCGAGTCGGCCGGGGCGCTGCTGGCGGACGTACCGGACCTCTGGTTCACCTCCCACCTCAACGAGAACATCGAGGAGATCGAGGGGGTCCGCCAGCTGTTCGGCTGCGACTACACGACGTCCTACGAGCGGGCCGGGCTGCTCGGGCCCCGCAGCGTGCTGGCCCACAACGTGCACCCGACCCTGCCGGAGCTGCTGTCGCTCGCACACCACGGCGCCGCCGTCGCGCACTGCCCGACCTCCAACGCCGCCCTCGGCAGCGGGCTGTTCCCGCTCGGATCCCACCTCGCTCTGGGCGTGCGTGTCGCGCTCGGCACCGACGTCGGTGCGGGCACTGGCTTCTCACTGTTCAAGGAGGGGCTGCAGGCCTACTTCGTCCAGCAGCTCCTCGGCCGCGAAGGCCACCGGCTGACCGCCAGCCACCTGCTGCACCTGGCCACGTCTGCCGGCGCCGATGTGCTGGGGCTCTCCGACCGGATCGGCGACTTCTCGGTCGGCAAGGACTTCGACGCCCTCTGGCTGCGTCCCTCGCCTTCGTCGACCCTCGATGTCGCGTTGCGGCATGCGGCCTCGTCCGAGGACGCGTTGGCCAAGGCCTTCGCGCTCGCCGGGCCCGCTGATGTGGCCGCGACGTGGGTGGCCGGCGACGCGGTCTACCCGGCGGCCTGAACCGCGCCCCCGACCCGCTCGGCGTCGCCGGTGGCGAGCAGGTCGAGCATGGCGCCGCGAAGCAGGGCGAGCGCCGCAGTGCGGTGCGCCAGCCCCACCTTCGTGCGGCGCTCCCGCGAAGGCTGTGCCCGGGCGAGCACGTGGAGCCAGTCCTCGACCGTCTGGCGGGCGTAGCCCGCCCACGGGCCCTCGGGCTCGACCAGCGAGCGGGCGTACGCCTCGAGCCAGAGGACGAGGAGGCGACGATGCGCGGGCGCGGAGAGCCACTCCCAGAGCCGAGCCACGGTGGCGTCCAGGCCGTCGCCGCTCACGTCCTCGAGTGCTGCGAGCTCGTCGAGGCGTGCCCGCGCGAGCAGCTCGCGGACCAGGCCCTCCTTGCTGCCGAACAGGTAGAGCAGCACCCGCGGGCTGCTCCCGACCGCCTGGGCCAGGGGTCGCAGCGACAGGTCCGTCAGACCGTTGTCGAGGACGAACTCGTAGGCGTTCTCCAACAGCTCCTCGCGTCGCGCGGTCACGCGCGCTAGCCTAACTGAAACACTCGTTTCAGTGAGGAGGTCTCACGCATGGGCGTGGTGGTGCGAGTGGCGGACCGTCCCGGCGACCTGGGGTGGATGGTCTGGCAGCACGGGGAGGTGTACGCCGACCAGTTCGGCTGGGACACCTCGTTCGAGGCGATGGTGGCCGACGTTGTCGCGGACTACATGGGCAGCCACGACGAGCGGGCCCAGGGCTGGGTCGCCGAAGTCGACGGCCGCCGGGTCGGCTGCATCCTGTGCGTCCCGTTGCCGGAGGACCCCCGCACCGCCCAGCTCCGCACGCTCCTCGTCACCCCGGACGGCCGCGGCTTCGGTGCCGGTACCGCCCTGGTCGACGCCTGCGTGTCGTTCGCGCGGACCGCTGGGTACGAGGCGATGACGCTGTTCACCACCGCCAACCTCGTATCGGCCCGCCGCATCTACGAGGCGGTCGGCTTCCAGCTGGTCGACGAGGAGCCGCAGCACCGCTTCGGTCACGACGTCGTCGGGCAGCACTGGCGGCTGGACCTGGCCTCAGCCGCGGACCAGCCGCTTCCGAGCGGCAGCCAGGATGCCGGGGACCGCGTGCCGGTGCACCCGGCTGACGGCTGACCAGACCGCGCGGCCGGCCGGGTTCCGGAAACGCACCAGCGTGGTGACCGTTGCCAGGTCCGGCTCGGCCTCGAGCACCAGCCGGCCGTCGAGTTGCCAGGAGATGGCGGACAGCACGAGTCGCCCAGGGTCGTTCTCGACGATCGTCCAGCCGCCGATGTGGTCGGGGGAGGCGGGCGGGCCGAGCCGCAGCTGGAGGACGCCGCGCCAGACCCGCTGCTGGTTGGCGAAGGTCCGCCCCGGCTCCGGCTCGAAGGCCGCCCGGGCCCAGGCTTCCGCGGTGAAGAACTCAGGGCTCGACGTACGGAACGAGTCGGCGTAATCGGTGTCCGGCAGCGCCTGGCGGGCCTCCGAGGTGACGTCGACCTGCATCGGGGTGGCCATGCCTCAGCACACCACCCGGACGCACCCGAGCGCGTCCACCCGTGGGCGCAATTGGGTGGGGTTCTTCCGAGGGCCACCCCGGCCCAACGACAATCCTGGTGAGCGCTGTCGGCCTGCCGTCATAGGGTCCACCCGTGACCGACGCGATGATCTCGGCCCGCGGGCTGCGCAAGTCGTTCGGCCCGCCCGGTGACCAGTTCGAGGCGGTCAAGGGCATCGACGTCGAGGTGCATCGAGGGGAGGCGTTCGGGTTCCTGGGGCCCAACGGCGCGGGCAAGTCGAGCACCATGCGGATGATCGCGGCGGTGTCGCCGGTCAGCGGCGGCACGTTGCGCATCTTCGGCCTGGACCCGGCCACCGACGGGGCCACGATCCGCGGCCGGCTGGGTGTGTGTCCGCAGGAGGACACCCTCGACAACGAGCTCAACGTGCGCGACAACCTCTACATCTACGGCCGCTACTTCGGGATCCCCAAGGCCGAGGTCAGCCAGCGGGCCGACGAGCTGCTCGACTTCGTGCAGCTCCAGGACAAGGCGAAGAGCAAGGTCGAGGACCTCAGCGGGGGGATGAAGCGGCGACTGACCATCGCGCGCAGCCTGATCAACCGCCCCGACCTGCTGCTCCTCGACGAGCCGACGACCGGGCTCGACCCGCAGGCGCGGCACGTGCTGTGGGACCGGCTGTTCCGGCTCAAGCAGTCGGGGGTGACGCTGGTGATCACCACCCACTACATGGACGAGGCCGAACAGCTCTGCGACCGGCTCGTGGTGATGGACAAGGGCGTGATCGTGGCCGAGGGGTCGCCGCTCGAGCTGATCCGCCAGCACTCCACGCGCGAGGTCGCCGAGCTGCGGTTCGGTGTGGCCGCCGATGGCGAGACCCACGACGCGCTCGCCGAGAAGGTCAAGGACCTCGGTGACCGGGTGGAGGTGCTGCCCGACCGGCTGCTCGTCTACAGCCACGACGGCGACGGCGTGATCGCGCAGGTGCACGAGCGCGGGCTCCAGCCGGTCGCGACGCTGGTCCGCCGCAGCACGCTCGAGGACGTCTTCCTCCGGCTCACCGGCCGGACGCTGGTGGACTGAGGTCTCTGATGGTTGCGGCGATCTCGACAGGCTCGATCAGCGGTGGTCGGCTCCGGTTGGCGGACGGCGTACGCCGCCAGGTCGACTACTGGGCCATCCTCTACCGGCGTACGTGGCAGGCGTCGGTGATCAGCTCGTTCCTGTCCCCGCTGCTCTATGTGCTGGCGATGGGCGTGCTCCTCGGCGGGTTCATCGAATCAGACCCCGGCGTGCTGGAGGGTGCGTCGTCCTACTTCGACTTCGTGGTGCCCGGCCTGATCGCGGCGCACGCCATGCAGACCGCAGTCGGCGAGACGACGTTCCCTGTCATGGGCATGATCAAGTGGCAGCGGATCTACGACTCGATGCTCGCGACGCCGTTGGGCTGTCGCGACGTGGTCGCCGCGCACCTGTCGTTCGTGGCGTTCCGGCTGGCGACGACGTGCGCCGTCTACACGCTGGTGCTGGCGCCGTTCGGTGTCTACGCCACGTGGTGGGGACCGATCGCCGCCTTCGCGAGCCAGCTGCTGGTCGGCATGGCCTTCGCGGTCTGGGTCTACGGCTACGCGACCCGGGTGAAGAGCGAGTCCGCGTTCGGCGTGCTGTTCCGCCTCGGAGTCTTTCCGCTGTTCCTCTTCTCCGGCGCCTTCTTCCCGATCAGCAACCTCGGCACCGTCGGCGCGTGGGCCGCCCGGGTCACCCCGCTCTGGCACGGGGTCAACCTGTCGCGGATGTTCGCGCTCGACCACATCACCTGGTGGGTGGCCGGGGTCAACGTCGCCGTGCTCGTGGTGCTCACCGTCATCGGCTGGTTCTGGGCTGTCACCGGCCTCGAGAAGCGGCTCGTCTCGTGACCGCCTGGATCGGCACCGAGTCGGCTCCGGCCATCCAGCCACTGGGCTGGTTCGCCGCGCTGCGGCTGCTCGTCTACCGCAACTACATCGTCTACCGGCAGGCGTGGAAGCTGTTCGTCACCGGGTTCTTCGAGCCGTTCTTCTACCTGCTCTCGATCGGCATCGGGGTGGGCGCGCTCATCCACACCCTCGAGTTCAACGGCCGACTGGTGCCCTACGCCGAGTTCGTCGCGCCGGCCATGCTGGCGACGTCGGCGTTCAACGGTGCGCTGATCGACGCGACCTACAACACCTTCTTCAAGCTGAAGTACGACAAGCTCTACGACCAGATGCTGGCGACTCCGCTCACCACCAGCGACGTCGCGCGCGGGGAGATCTCCTGGAGCCAGCTCCGGGGCGCGTCCTACTCCGCGGCGTTCCTGCTGATCATGACGGCGATGGGGCTCGTGCACTCGTGGTGGGCGCTCCTCGCGCTTCCGGCCACGCTGCTCATCGGCTTCTCGACGGCGGCGGTGTGCATGGCGCTGACGACGTACATGAAGTCCTGGCAGGACTTCGACAAGATCACGCTGGTCCAGCTGCCGATGTTCTTGTTCTCGGCCACCTTCTTCCCGATCACCGCCTTCCCCGAGCCGGTGCGCTGGATCGTCGAGTGCACGCCGCTCTACCGCGGCGTGGTGCTCTGTCGCGAGCTCACCACCGGCGCGCTGTCATGGGGCTCGGCGGTGTCGGTGGTCTACCTGGTGGCGATGGGCGCGTTCGGGCTGGTGCTGGTGCGCAAGCGGCTCGACAGGCTGCTGCTGACCTAGTACCGCGACCGGCAAGGTTCGCCGTGCTGCGATCGTTGCCGGTCGCGGTACTAGCCCCGCTCAGCTGAGCACACGCTCGACGAGGTGGCAGAAGTCGAAGTCCTCCTCCCACGTCGGCCAGTTGCCGCTCTGTCTGATGACTGTCTCCTTCAGGAGCTCCCCGCCGGGTTGGCTGTCGCCGAGCGTGTCGAACAGCGAGTCGAAGACGAGCCAGCCCCATTCGGCCAGCACGGTGCGACCGTTGTCGTTCTTGACGACGAACGGCGCGCCGCTGATCACGGCACGGAATCGCCACACGTCGCCCCGGACATGCTCTGCCCTGGTCTCGCGGACGCGCGCATTCCCCGAGACGAAGGCCTTCCGCCCGTTCGCCGGGTTCTTCCACACCTCGCGGTACCGGTAGCGGAGGTCCTGCTGGAAAGCCTGTCCGTCGGACCCGGGCACGTTGTAGAGGGTCTCGTAGCCGCGAACGCGGCCCTTGACCGTGAACGGAAGGCCCTTGCACTCATCGTTGGTGTCCTTGTACGAGTCCTCGAACGGACCCTCGCTGTAGACAGAGGGACGTGCCTGATGTGCCTGGGCCGGCGCTACGACCGCCAGCAGCGAACCGGAGAGAATGCCTCCGCAGATCAGGATGAGCAGCTTGCGCACCATGGGTGCTCCAAAGTGTCTGGCCGGACCCGGGACCCGATGACGGTTCGGCGGCCGATGTGGACAAACTCGTGTCTACCTCTACTTGACGCGATGCGCAATGTCGCCGGCTAGAGGCCTCGCGCCCAGATCGCGGTGTCGATCCAGCGGTCGAACTTCCAGCCGACCTCGGGCAGTACGCCGACCTCGGTGAAACCGCAGGCCCGGTGCAGCGCCTCGCTGGCCGGGTTCGGCAACGCGATCACCGCGAGCACCTGGTGCATGTCGTCGGCGACCAGCCGGGCCAGCAGGTCGTCGTACAGCGCGCGCCCCAGCCCCTGCCCGCGCGCCGAGGAGTCGAGGTACACAGAGACCTCGCGGGTGCGTCGGTACGCCGGCCGCGGGCGGTACGCCGACGAGTAGGCGTAGCCGACCACCGACTCGTCCGGCAGCGAGGCGACCAGGAGGTGGTCGCCCGGCTCGGTGCTGGTCAGCCGGGCCTCCCAGTAGGACATCGGCCGCGGGTCCGTGTCGAACGTCGAGATCGCGGTGCGCACCTGCTCGTCATATATGGCTGCGATTCGCGGGAGGTCGGCGGATATCGCGCGGCGCACGGGCACGGGCTCCATGATGATGGGTCGGTGATCACGCCCAGCATCGAGCCCGACACCAAGGACTGGACCTGGGTCCTCCGCGAGCCCTGTCCCGAGTGCGGCTTCGTGGCCGCCGACCTCGATCGCGCCGACCTCGGCCGGCTGGTCCGCGACGACGCCGTGGGGTGGGCCGCCGTGCTGCGGCAGCCCGGCGCGACCGATCGGCCGGACGAGCAGACCTGGTCGCCGCTGGAGTACGCCTGCCACGTCCGCGACGTGCACCGCCTCTTCGATGAGCGGCTCGCGCTGATGGTCGAGCAGGACGTGCCCACCTTCGCCAACTGGGACCAGGACGAGACCGCGCTTGCCGAGCGCTACGACCAGCAGGACCCGGCCGTCGTCGGTTCCGAGCTCGTGGCCGCAGCCGACGCGGTCGCCCAGCGGTACGACGCGCTGGTCCAGGCGCCCGAGGAGACGTGGGCCCGGCGGGGGCTGCGGTCCAACGGCAGCGAGTTCACCGTCGACTCGCTGGCTCGCTACCACCTGCACGACGTGCTGCACCACACCCACGACGTCCGCGACACCGCCGCGCGCGCGACGGTGGCGGCGTACGACGGCAACGCGGTCGACTACAGCGACGCCACCTGGGAGCTCAACGACGAGCTGCGCAAGGAGCTGGACGACTTCGCCCTGGCGGTCGAGGCCGGAGTCGTGCTCGAGATCGGCAGCGCCGGCGGCCGCGACGCCCTCGAGCTGGAGGCGCGCGGGCTGACCGTCCGCCGTACCGACGTCACGCCCGCGTTCGTCGAGCTCATGCGCAGCCGCGGCCACGAGGCCGAGCTGCTCGACCCGCTCACCGACGAGCTGGGTGGGCCGTATGACGGCGTCTGGGCCAGCGCCAGCCTGCTCCACGTCGCCCGGCGTGACCTGCCGGTGGTGCTCCGCCGGCTCGCGGAGGCGACGCGGGAGGGCGGCGTCATCGCGCTGTCGCTCAAGGAGGGCGACGGCGAAGGCTGGTCCACGCACGGGCAGGTGCAGGCGCCCCGGCGCTACGTCTACTGGCGTGAGGCAACCTCTTCGCGCGGTCGTCGAGGCGGCCGGCTGGGGCATCGACGAGGTGCGCCACGACATCGGCAGCACCGGGCAGCCCTGGCTCACGATCCGCGCGTCGCGTCGCACAGTTTGACCTCGTCTGCTCTAATACTCTCTGAAGTCGAGTAAGTTACAAGACTTTGAGAGGAGGTGCGGTGATGTCGCACCAGGCGATCGACGTGCACCAGCACCTGTGGCCGGCCGAGCTGGTGGACCGGCTGCGGGCCCGGACCCGGCCCCGTTCCTGCGGGGCTGGACCCTGCACACCGACGGCGAGCCTCCGTACGCCGTGGACCCGACCGCGCACGACCCGCAACTGCGTATTGCTGTCGACCGCAAGGAAGGGGTCGGCGCCGCCTGCGTGAGCCTGTCGGCGGCCTGCTGGGCGAACCGACGTACGTCGGGCTGCAGCTCCCCGCGACCCAGCTGCTCACGCCGGCGGCCTGGGAGCGCGCGGCTCCAGTCGTCGCGGTGGCCGAGGCCTGCGGCGTACCGCTCCTGGTCGGCGGTGGTCGGCTACGCCGCCCAGCTCACCGCGGCGTGGTGGGCCTGGCGCGCGGCGTCCGGGCGGGCGCTGTTCCCGGAGCTCCGGCTGGTCTTCGCCGCGGCGGCCGGTCTGGCGCCGGTGCACCACGAGCGGCACGCGCTGCGGGGCGGCGAGGACCAGCCGGTCGACCCGGACGTCTACGTCGACTCCTCCGGCTACGGGCCGCGCGCCCTCGACGCGGTGGTCCGGGTGCTCGGCATCGACGCGCTCGTGCTCGGCTCGGACCGGCCGTACGCCGCGCCGCTGACCGAGCTGTTCGGCGAGGCCGCCACCCACGCGGTCCGCGTCACCAACCCCGCCCGGCTGCTGGCCGGCGCGCAGGCACGAGGAGAGCATGCATGGCCGTCCGCGAGCTGAGCTGGGTCGACCGGGCCGGCGAGCTGCGTCCGATCTAGGGCCGGCCATTTGGCTGGCTATTTACAGTGTGCGCGTGCGGCACACCGAGTTCTGGTCCCGGATGGAGCACGCGCTCGGCGCGGCCTACCACCGGGCCTGGGCGAAGCAGTTCGTGATGGCCGATCTCGAGGGCCGGACCGCCCAGGAGGCGCTCGACGCCGGCGTACCGCCCAAGCAGGTGTGGGCCGCGGTCTGGCGGGCGCTCGACCTCCCGGCCTCGGAGCGCTGACCCCGATTCGTCTGACTCGCTCAGCGGCGGATGTCAGGTGATTCCGCAGACGAATCGGACGTACCCGGCGTGTCGCGTCGATCGAACAGGTGTTCGGGCTAGTTTGTGTCCACAGGTGCGACGCAGGGCCAGCTTCTCCACAACCCGCCAGCCGGTAGGACCGGCCGTCGGTGGCCATCCCTAGCGTCGAATGAGCACCTCCCCTCACCGACACAGGAAGGCACGCACATGGCTGGAGATCGCGAGAAGGCACTCGACGCCGCCCTCGCCAACATCGAGAAGGCTTTCGGCAAGGGGTCGGTGATGCGGCTGGGCGAGGAGTCCCGGGCCGCCCTCGAGGTGATCCCCACCGGGGCGATCTCGCTCGACATCGCGCTCGGCATCGGTGGCTTCCCACGCGGCCGGGTCGTGGAGATTTACGGTCCGGAGAGCAGCGGAAAAACGACCGTCGCCCTGCACGCGGTGGCCAACGCCCAGCGCGCTGGCGGCATCGTGGCCTTCATCGACGCCGAGCACGCGCTCGACCCCGACTACGCCAAGGCCCTGGGCGTCGACACCGACGCGCTGCTGGTCTCCCAGCCCGACTCCGGTGAGCAGGCGCTCGAGATCGCCGACATGCTGATCCGCTCCGGTGCCCTCGACCTGATCGTCATCGACTCGGTCGCCGCGCTGGTGCCTCGTGCCGAGATCGAGGGCGAGATGGGCGACAGCCACGTCGGCCTCCAGGCCCGGCTGATGAGCCAGGCCCTGCGCAAGATGACCGGTGCCCTCAACAACTCCGGCACCACGATGATCTTCATCAACCAGCTGCGCGAGAAGATCGGCGTAATGTTCGGAAGTCCCGAGACCACCTCCGGCGGCCGGGCGCTGAAGTTCTACTCCTCGGTCCGCCTCGACGTACGCCGCATCGAGACCCTCAAGGACGGCACCGACATGGTCGGCAACCGGACCCGGGTCAAGGTCGTGAAGAACAAGGTGGCACCGCCGTTCAAGCAGGCTGAGTTCGACATCATGTACGGCAAGGGGATCAGCCGCGAGGGTGGCCTGATCGACGTCGGCGTCGAGGCGGGGATCATCCGCAAGGCCGGTGCCTGGTACACCTACGAGGGCGACCAGCTCGGCCAGGGCAAGGAGAACTCCCGGGGCTTCCTCACCGACAACCCCGACCTGGCCAACGAGATCGAGAAGAAGATCCTCGAGAAGCTCGGCGTCGGGCCGTCGGTGGTGACCGAGGCACCTGCGGTGCCGCCGGCAGAGCCGATCGGTGTCGATGCCTTCTGAAACGTCCGGCCGGGCGCCCGGGTCGACCTCGGGGTCGACCGACGCCTGGACCGGTGGAGTCGAGAAGGGGGTTCGCGCCTGGGTGGGCGAACTCCCTCCCGACCTCCCTCCAGACCCGGAGGCGGAGGGGCCGGACGCCGACCCCGAGTCCGTGGCCCGGACGATCCTGCTCGACCAGCTGTCCGGCCGGGCCCGCACCCGCAAGGAGCTCAGCGACAAGCTGGCCTCCAAGCACGTGCCCGATGAGATCGCGACCCGGCTGCTCGACCGGTTCGAGGAGGTCGGCCTGGTCGACGACGGCGCATTCGCCCGCAGCTGGGTGAGCCAGCGCCACTCGGCCGACGGTGGGGGCAAGGGGTTGGCCAGCCGAGCCCTGGCCCAGGAGCTGCGCCGCAAGGGCATCGCCGACGAGACCGCGCGCGAGGCGCTCGACGAGCTCGACCCCGCCGACGAGGAGGAGTCGGCGCGGCTCCTGGTCCGCCGCAAGCTGCGGACGCTGTCCCGGTTCGACGACGTCACCGCCACCCGCCGGCTGGTCGGCATGCTGGCCCGCAAGGGCTACTCATCGGGACTCGCGTTCGCCGTCGTCCGTGACGAGCTGGCCCAGGCTGGGCGAGAATGCCCGGGTGCGGGCTGAGCCACAGGCTGGAACTTGACCCACGTGGTCGTGCACGACCGCGGGCGCGAGCTCAGCGGCGTGCTGCGGCCGGGGGAGTCGTGGGCAGCTGCCGCGCGCCGTACCTGCGCGAGCATGCACGCCGAGCCCGAGCCACTCGACCTGTCTGGTGAGACCAAGCAGTTCGTCGTCGACCACGACACCAAGGTCGCGATCCGGGCGATGACCCGAGCCGACCTCGACGACGTCGTGGCCTGGCGGTCCAGCGACGCCGTACGCCGCTGGTGGTCGACCGCGGAGTTCGTGGACGACGAGCAGATCGTCGCGAAGTACGCCGAGCGCGTGGACGGCATGAGCCCCACCCGGATGTGGGTGATCGAGGTGAACGGGCGCTCGGTCGGCTTCGTCCAGGACTACCGGATCGGCGACTACCCCGACTATGCGCTGCTCGGCCCGGACCCCGACGCGATCGGGGTCGACTACGCGATCGGCGCCGACCAGTGGCGCGGGCGGGGTCTCGGGCCGCGCGTCCTCTGGGCCTGGATGCTGCGGGCCCGCGCCCGCTTCCCGGAGGCGACCACGTTCTTCGCCGCGCCCGACCACCGCAACGCCGCGTCGCTGCGGGTGCTGGCCAAGGCCGGGTTCACCGAGGGGCTCTGGTTCGACGAGCCGCAGGAGGACGGAACGACCCGGACCGTGGTCGGGTGCAGCCTCGACGTTCGACAGGTAATCGGCTGAGCGTCATAGGTTGAGCGCCATGACCAGTGTCCTCAACGGCAGCGACCTTCGCCTCCCGCCCGGGCCGGTCGACCTCGGCGCCATCGACAGCGGCGCGACGCCGGGCTTCGACGGCGGCAAGAACGAGGGCAAGGCCGCGCTGCTCGGGCTCGGCGACGACCTGTCCGACCTCCAGGAACGGCTCTACGCCGAGGGCAGCAAGGGAGTGGGGACCGGCCGGTCAGTGCTTCTGGTGCTGCAGGGCATGGACACCTCGGGCAAGGGCGGCACTCTCCGGCACACCGTCGGCCTGGTGGACCCGCAGGGGCTGCAGATCACCTCGTTCAAGGCGCCCTCCAAGGAGGAGCTCGAGCACGACTTCCTCTGGCGGATCCGGAAGGCGCTGCCCACCAAGGGACGCCTCGGCGTCTTCGACCGTAGCCACTACGAGGACGTGCTGATCGTGCGGGTGCACGAGCTGGCACCACCAGACGAGATCGAGCGCCGCTACGACGCGATCAACGATTTCGAGGCCGAGCTGGTCGGCTCCGGCATCACCATCATCAAGTGCATGCTGCACATCTCCGCCGAGACTCAGAAGGAGCGGCTGCTGGCCCGGCTTGAGGACCCGACCAAGCACTGGAAGTTCAACCCGAACGACATCGACGAGCGGGCGCACTGGCCGGTCTACCGGGACGCCTACGAGATCGCCCTGGAGCGCACCAACACCGAGGTCGCCCCGTGGTACGTCGTACCGAGCGACCACAAGTGGTATCGCAACCTCGCCATCGGTCACCTGCTCCACCAGACGCTGACGAACCTGAACCCGCAGTGGCCGGTCGCCGACTTCGACGTGGAGGAGCAGAAGCAGCGGCTGCGCTCGGAGGTGCCGGTCGAGTGAACCCGCAGTGATCCCGACCGTCGCCGTCACCCGTTACGTCACCCCGCTCCGCGAAGGCGGCAGCCTGCCGGGGATCGTCGAGGCCGACGACCTCGGCACCTACGTCTGCAAGTTCCGCGGCGCCGGACAGGGCACCCGGGTCCTGGTCGCCGAGGTGGTCGTCGCAGGACTGGCCCAGCGGACCGGGCTGCACACCCCCCGGCTGGTCGGGCTGGAGCTCGACCCCGAGATCGCCCGCTACGAGGCCGACGAGGAGGTCCAGGACCTCCTGAAGGCGAGCGCGGGGCTGAACCTCGGCGTCGACTTCCTGCCCGGCTCCTTCGGCTTCGACGGCACCGCGCCTGCCGGCAGTCTTGACCCGGTGCGGGTGCTGTGGCTCGACGCGTTCTGCGCCAACGTGGACCGCTCCTGGCGCAACCCCAACCTGCTGCTGTGGCACGGCAACCTCTGGGTGATCGACCACGGGGCGAGCCTCTACTTCCACCACGGCTGGTCCGCCGGGCTGAGCGATCCCGAGCGGTTCGCCGCCCAGCCGTGGAGCTCGGACAACCACGTTTTCAAGGACCGGACCGCCGAGCTGCCGCAGGTCGATGACGAGCTGCGCGGGATGCTCGGCCCGGACGTGTTCGCCGAGGTGCTGGCCGACGTGCCCGACGCGTGGCTCGACCCGGTCCCCGGCGCCGAGGACGCCGAGTCGCTCCGCGCGGCGTACGTCGCGTTCCTCACCGCCCGGCTCGGTACCAGCCAGTGGCTTCCGGCGGCCGGAGCGGGGGCGGCGTGAACTCCTACCAGTACGTCGTGCTCCGGTGCGTGCCGCGCGTGGACCGCGAGGAGTTCGTCAACGTCGGGGTGGTGCTCTACTGCGAGGCCGCTGACTACCTCAACGCCGTCTGGCACGTCGATGCCGAACGGCTTCAATCGCTCGACCCGCGCGTCGACGTACAGCAGGTGTGTGACGCTCTGACATTCGTGGACGGCGTGTGCGCCGGCGACGAGCGCGGGGGAGAGGCAGGCCAGCAGCCGATCGGCACCCGCTTCGGCTTCCTCAAGGCCCCGCGCAGCACCGTGCTCCAGCCCGGCCCGGTGCACGGCGGGGTCACCGCCGACCCCGCCCGCGAGCTCGAACGCCTCCTCCACCAGCTCGTCGGCTAGGCCGAGTCGGGGTTACTGATGCGCAGTAACCCCGACTCGGCGTGGACGGGCGGTCGGGTGGCCAGCAGCGCCACGACGGAGATGACGGCGAACACGCCGTCGGGCAGCACGGTGCCGATGAGGGCGACGTGACTCAGGAAGAAGGCCGGGAGCAGCCACAGCGCCAGCCAGGGCCAGCGCTGGCCCGAGGCAAGTCCCAGGGTGGCGAGCATCAGCACGAGCAGTCCCATGCCGGCTCCGAAGGTCCCGATCAGCGCCTGGGCGTCGGGCTCGAAGGGGTCGGGGACGAAGAAGACCGACAGGGCGATCACGGTGCACAGGACGCCGAACAGGACGAGCACGGCCTGACCGACACGGGCGGAGCGGGACATCGGAACCTCCAAAGGGTGAGTGGTGCGGAGGACGCTACGAACCGGACCCGGCCCGCCGACACGGTGCGCGCCGCAACGATTCGTGCGGTCTGCTGCAGGTCACGGGGCGGTTCGCGTTCCACAATGGGCTCGATGTCCTACGACCTGTTCGAGTTGCTGCTGGTGCCGACCTGCTTCGTGCTGGCCGGCGCGCTCGGCGTACGGCTCGGCACGCCGCCCAGCATCGCGGTGGGGCTCCTCGGCGTGGGTGGTGGTCACCTGGCCGCGTTCGGCTGCTCGGCGATCGCGCTGGACTCGTCGGGCACGACGGCGGACTGGGCTCACTTGGCCTCGCTGGTGCTCTTCATGGGCGGCTTCGTGGCACTGCTGTGGATCGCGACGGTGTTCCCGCAGGGCCGGGCGCCGGGGGTAGCGGTCCGGATCGGAGCTGCGGCCGCGGTTGCGTGCCCGCTCCTGGCTGCGGTTTCTGGTCCGACGCCGACCGTGGTGGCCTCGGACCGCGAGCTCGGCCCGCTGGTCCACCTCCTGCCCTCCGAAATCGCCTCCGTTGTGGTGCTGCCGCTGCTCGTCCTGCCGCTCTCAGCGCTCGTCGTCTTCGCCGTGCGCCTGCACCGGGCCAGCGGCGAGACCCGCCGCAGCATGTGGTGGCCGGTGGCCGGGGTGGGGGCGGTCAGCCTGTTGGCCGTGCTCGGTGTCGCGCTGGGTAGCACCTATCCGGGCGTGGGTGACGCGGTCTTCCTGGTCGCCGCCCCGGTGGTGCCGCTGACGGTCGCGTTCGGTCCCGTCCGCCGGCAGCTGGTCACGCTCACCGATCAGACCACCCGGCTCGGCGCCGACCTGGAGCTGCGGGTGGCCGAGCTGGAGGAGTCCCGCCGCCGGCTCGCTGCTGCGACCGACGAGGAACGCCGCCGGATCGAGCGCGACCTGCACGACGGCGCGCAGCAGCAGCTGCTCGCCCTGATCGCCCATGCCGAGCTCGCGCGGACCAGCACCGACCCCGACGACCGCGATGCGGCGCTGGACCGGGTGGCCGATCTCGCCAGCGGCGCCTACACGACCGTCCGTCAGGTCTCCCAGGGAGTTCGACCTCCGATGCTCGACGACCTCGGCCTGGCCGCCTCGATACGTGAGGTCGCGGAACGGCTGCCGGTCCCGGTGCGGCTCGAGCTCAGCGAGCCTGACGACCGCCGCGATCCGGAGGTCGAGAGCGCGGCGCTCTTCTTCGTCACCGAGGCGCTCGCGAACGTCCTCAAGCACGCGGGGGCCGAAGCTGTCTCGGTCCGCATGGCTGTGGCCCCTGACGGACTGCGCCTCCAGGTCGAGGACGACGGCTCAGGTGGTGCGGACCCGGCCGGCTCCGGCATTCGCGGCATTTGCGACCGCGTCGAGGCAGTCGGTGGCTCGGTCGTGATCGACTCCGGCCCCGACGGCACCCGGCTTACCGCCACGATTCCCGGTGCTGGTCGTGGGTAGCCCGTTGCGGGTCATCCTCGCCGAGGACCACTACCTGGTCCGGGAGGGGTTGGCCGGGTTGCTGGCCTCCGCGCCGGACGTGGTCGTGGTCGAGGCCGTCGCAGACGCCGACCGCCTGCTGGCGGCGGTGGCCGAGCACCGCCCGGACGCCGTCCTCACCGACATCCGGATGCCCCCTGACCACGGCACCGACGGCATCAGGGCGGCGCTGAGGATCCGCCGCGAGCACCCGGAGACCGGGGTCGTCGTGCTCAGCCAGCACCTCGAGGAGGGATACGCGCGTGAGCTGTTCGCCGAGGGCTCGGCCGGGCTGGGCTACCTGCTCAAGGAGCGCGTCGGGCGCCGCGACGAGGTGGTCGACGCGCTGCGACGGACGGCGCGGGGCGAGTCGGTGCTCGACCGCGGCGTGGTCGACCTCCTGGTCGGACGGGCTGGGCGTCGGCCGCTCGACGAGCTGAGCGACCGCGAGCGCGACGTACTCGCGCTGATGGCCGAAGGTTTCACCAACCGGACGATCGCCGATCGCCTGCACCTGTCGCTGTCCTCGGTCGAGAAGCACGTCTCGGCGATCTTCACCAAGCTCGACCTTGGCGAGCCGACCGTCGAACGCCGGGTCGCCGCCGTGCTCGCCTGGCTGGACCGCTGACCCGCCGAGTCGGGGTTACTGATGCGCAGTAACCCCGACTCGGCGCTAGACGGGGACGAGCTCGACCGCGCCGACGGCGTAGCGGGCCAGGATGGTGCGGGCCAGGTTGGGGTGGGCGCCAAGGGGCTCGGAGACGGCTACCGCGCCGGCCTCGACCGCGAGCTCGGCGGCCCGGTCGGGCAGGAACCCGGGGGCCAGGAACAGCGAGGCGACCGCGATGTGCCGGCGGCCCTCGCCGCGGAAGGCACGGACCGCCTCGCCGGTGGCCGGCGGCGCACTGGAGGCGTACGCCGCGGTGACCGGCAGCTTGTGGTGCGAGCCCCAGAGCCGGGCCAGCCGGGCCACGGCCTGGTTGGCCAGCGGGTCGCTCGACCCCGCGGCGGCCAGCACCAGGGCGTCGAGCTCGCGGATCCGGGCCGCCTTGAGCGCCTCGCGGAGCCGGACGTCGAGCACCTCGAGGAACGACGCCTCGAGGCCGAGGATCTCGCTGGCGTGGATCTGCAGCTGCGGGTGCCGGGCAACCGCCTCGGCGATCGCGCTCGGGACGTCGACGCGCGCGTGGTAGGCCTGCGTCAGCAGAAGGGGTACGACGACGATCTCGTCGTGCCCGGCCTTCACCAGCCGGTCCACCACGGTCTGGAACCCGGGCTTGGACAGGTCGAGGAAAGCGGGCTGGACGCGCAGGTCCGGTCGCATGGTGCGGACCTCGTCGATGAGAGCCTTCACTGTTGCGGCGGAGCGGCGGTCCCGGCTTCCGTGTGCCAGGGCGATCAGGGCAGGAGCGGCCATCACGGCCTCCCTTCAGGGTTGTGCATCCGGGTGCTCATGAGTGAATGCCGCACTCGGTCTTGTTGGTGCCGGCCCACCGGCCGCTGCGGGCGTCTTCGCCCGGAGCCACTCGGCGGGTGCATGGAGCGCAGCCGATCGACGGGTAGCCGTCGTAGACCAACGGGTTGACCAGCACCCCGTTCTCGGCGATGTAGCGCTCCACCTGCTCGTCGCTCCATCGCGCGAGCGGGGAGACCTTGACCTTCCCCTTCTTGGCGTCCCAGCCGACGACCGGCGCGATCACCCGGTTGTGGGTCTCCGCGCGGCGCAGCCCGGTCGCCCAGGCGTCGTACTCCGCGAGCGCGTCGCTCAGCGGCTGGACCTTGCGCAGCTGGCAGCACAGGTCGGGGTCGGTCTTGAAGAGGTCCTTGCCGTACGCCGCGTCCTGCTCGGCCACGCTCTGGACGGGCGTGATCGTGAGCAGGTTGACGTCCAGCGTCGAGGCGACCGCGTCGCGGGTGCCGATCGTCTCGATGAAGTGGTAACCGGTGTCGAGGAAGACCACGTCGATGCCGGGGACGGCCTTCGAGGCGATATCGGCGAGCACCGAGTCGCCCATCGACGAGGTGACGCAGAACCGCTTGCCGAAGGTGGCGGCTGCCCACTCGATGATGTGCTCGGCGGGGGCCAGCTCGAGCTCGGCGCCCCAGTGGGAGACCAGCTCGCGCAGCTCCTCGGAAGAACGGCCCTCGGTGTCGATGCCGCGCGAGGCGTGGGCGGTCCTGGTGGTCGCTGCGGTCATGACTCGGCGCTCCCTGGCGTGGACGCGCCCGGCCTCACGAGACCGAGCATCTTCAGGGAGAAGGCGCGCAGGCACCCGCGGCATTCCCACGACCCGTGGGTCTCGTCGTGGGGCCAGAGGTCCTGCTCGCCGCAGTAGGGGCAGTGCTGGGGGAAGGCGCGCTCGGTCATGCCGGGGCGCCCTCGAGGGTCTTCTCGCCGCGCAGCAGCTCCTCGTCGGCGCGGGCGACCCACGTCGCGAACGACTCGTCGCCCTCGCGGTCGGCCAGGAAGTTGGAGACGACGACGGTCACGTAGTCGTCGAGCCCGTCGCTGGTCACCTTGTGCGCCCGCAGCTTGCGGCCGAAATTGGCCTGCAGCCCGGTCGCGCCGCCCAGGTGCACCTGGAACCCGCCGACCTGCTCGCCCTCGTGCATCACCAGCTGACCCTTGAGGCCGATGTCGGCGACCTGGGTGCGGGCGCAGGCGTTGGGGCAGCCGTTCACGTTGACGGTGATCGGTACGTCGAGGTCGGGGAACCGCGCTCGAGCTCGGTGACGAGGTCGCGGGCCCGGGCCTTGGTCTCGACGATCGCGAGCTTGCAGAACTCGATGCCGGTGCACGCCATCGTGTTCTGGCGCCAGCCCGACGGCCGGGCCGGCAGCCCGATCCGGTCGAGCGCGGCCACCAGCGGCTCGACCTGGTCGCCGTCCACGCCGAGCAGCACGATCTTCTGGTACGGCGTGAGGCGGGCGCCCGCGACGCCGTACTGCTCCATCAGGTCGGCCAGCGCCACCAGGGTGCTGCCGGCGATGCGGCCCGCCACCGGGGCCAGCCCGAGGTAGAACCGGCCGTCCTTCTGCTCGTGGACGCCGACGTGGTCGCGGTGGCCGGTGGG
>CAWFNB010000007.1:0-922272 GCA_963817125.1 uncultured Actinomycetota bacterium | reverse complement strand
CGGCCGGCGCCAACGGTGCGGCCGCCCTCGCGAATCGCGAAGCGCAGCCCCTCCTCCATGGCGATCGGCTGGATCAGCTCGACGGCCATCTCGGTGTTGTCGCCCGGCATGACCATCTCGGTGCCCTCGGGAAGGGTCACCACGCCGGTCACGTCCGTGGTCCGGAAGTAGAACTGCGGACGGTAGTTGTTGAAGAACGGCGTGTGCCGGCCGCCCTCCTCCTTCGACAGGATGTAGACCGAGGCGTCGAAGTTGGTGTGCGGGGTGGTGGTGCCGGGCTTGATCACGACCATGCCGCGCTCGACGTCCTCGCGCTTGGTGCCGCGGAGCAGCAGACCGACGTTCTCGCCCGCCTGGCCCTCGTCGAGGAGCTTGCGGAACATCTCGACGCCGGTGACGGCCGTCTTCTGTGAGGTGTCGCGGATGCCGATGATCTCGACCTCCTCGTTGACCTTCACGATGCCGCGCTCGATGCGGCCGGTGATGACCGTGCCGCGACCGGTGATGGTGAACACGTCCTCGACCGGCATGAGGAACGGCTTCTCGGTCTCGCGCTCCGGGGTCGGGATGCTCTCGTCGACCGCGTCCATCAGCTCGATGACCGACGCGCCCCACTTCTCGTCGCCGTTCAGCGCCGGGAAGGCCGCCACGCGCACGACGGGGATGTCGTCACCGGGGAACTCGTACTCGGAGAGGAGCTCGCGCACCTCCATCTCGACGAGCTCGATGAGCTCCTCGTCGTCGACCATGTCGCACTTGTTGAGCGCCACGACCAGGGCGGGCACGCCGACCTGGCGGGCGAGCAGCACGTGCTCGCGGGTCTGCGGCATCGGGCCGTCGGTGGCCGCGACCACGAGGATCGCGCCGTCCATCTGGGCCGCGCCGGTGATCATGTTCTTGATGTAGTCCGCGTGGCCCGGGCAGTCGACGTGCGCGTAGTGACGCGCCTCGGTCTGGTACTCGACGTGCGCGATCGAGATCGTGATGCCGCGCTGACGCTCCTCTGGAGCCTTGTCGATCTCGTCGAACGGGGTGAACGGGTTCAGGTCCGGGTACTTGTCGTGCAGGACCTTCGTGATGGCAGCGGTCAGCGTCGTCTTGCCGTGGTCGATGTGACCGATCGTGCCGATGTTGACGTGCGGCTTGGTCCGCTCGAACTTCGCCTTAGCCACTGTGGGCTCCTCCTGGTGTGTTTTTCTACTGACTCGTACTTACGTGGATGTAGCCGAGGGCCGTGCGCCGATTACTCGCCGCGGACCTTCTTGATGATCTCGTCGGCGATGCCCTGTGGGACCTCGGCGTACGAGTCGAACTCCATCGAGTACGAAGCCTGGCCGGAGGTCTTGGACCTCAGGTCGCCAACGTACCCGAACATCTCTGACAGCGGCACAAGGGCCTCGATGACCATGTCACCGTGACGCTCCTCCTGCGCGTGGATCTGACCGCGCCGGCTGTTCAGGTCGCCGATGACGGTGCCGAGGAATGTCTCGGGCGTCGTCACCTCCACCTTGAACATCGGCTCGAGCAGCACCGGGCGGGCCCGCTTCGCAGCCTCCTTGAAGGCGGCGATGCCCGCGATCTTGAACGCCAGCTCTGAGGAGTCGACGTCGTGGTAGGCGCCGTCCTCGAGCGTCATCTTCACGTCGACCATCGGGTAGCCGGCGAGCACGCCGAACTCCATGGCCTCCTGGGCACCCTGGTCCACCGACGGGATGTACTCGCGGGGGACGCGGCCACCGGACACGTTGTTGACGAACTCATAGCCCGCGCCCGTGTGGGTCTCGGGATCGATGTTCGGCTCGATCGAGATGACGACCTTGGCGAACTGGCCGGACCCACCGGTCTGCTTCTTGTGGGTGTAGCTGTGCTTCTCGACCTTGTTGCGGATGGTCTCCCGGTAGGCGACCTGCGGCTTGCCGACGGTCGCCTCGACGCGGAACTCGCGCTTCATCCGGTCGACCAGGATCTCGAGGTGCAGCTCACCCATGCCGGCGATGATCGTCTGGCCAGTCTCCTCGTCGGCCTTGACGGTGAACGTCGGGTCCTCGTCGGAGAGCCGCTGGATCGCCGTACCGAGCTTCTCCTGGTCGCCCTTCGTCTTGGGCTCGATCGCCACCTCGATGACGGGCGCCGGGAACGTCATGGACTCCAGGACCACGGGGTTCTGGAGGTCGCTCAGCGTGTGGCCGGTCTTGGTCTCCTTGAGACCCATCACGGCGACGATCTGCCCCGCACCGACCGACGCGATCTCCTCACGCTTGTTGGCGTGCATCTGGTAGACCTTGCCGATTCGCTCCTTGCGGCCGGTGACCGAGTTGAGCACCGTCGAGCCGGCCTCGAGCTTGCCGGAGTAGACCCGGACGTAGATCAGCTTGCCGAGGTGCGGGTCCGAGGCGATCTTGTAGGCCAGGCCGGAGAACGGCGCATCGTCGGAGGGCTGCCGCTCGACGGCTTCGTCCTCCTTGTTGACCGCGTGGCCGACGATGGCGTCGATGTCCAGCGGCGAGGGCAGGTACTTCACGACCGCGTCGAGCAGGGGCTGCACGCCCTTGTTCTTGAACGCGGTGCCGCACAGCACCGGGTTGATCTTGTCGGCCAGCGTGGCGCGACGGATCGCGGCCTCGAGCTCCTCGACGGAGATGTCCTCGCCCTCGAGGTACTTCTCCATCACGTCGTCGTCGGCCTCGGCCAGGGTCTCGAGGAACTTCTCGCGGTATTCCGCGGCCTGCTCGGCGAGCTCGGCCGGGATCTCCTCGACCTCGTAGTCGTCACCGATGGTGGTCTCGCCGCGCCAGGTCAGGGCACGCATGCCGACCAGGTCGACGACCCCGAGGAAGTCCTGCTCGGCGCCGATCGGCAGCTGGAGGACCAGCGGAGTGGAGTTGAGCCGGTCCACCATCATCTGCACGCAGTGGAAGAAGTCGGCACCGGTGCGGTCGAGCTTGTTGACGAAGCACATCCGCGGGACGGCGTACTTGTTCGCCTGGCGCCAGACCGTCATGGTCTGCGGCTCGACACCGGCGACACCGTCGAAGACCGCGACGGCGCCGTCGAGGACGCGCAGCGAGCGCTCCACCTCGGCGGTGAAGTCGACGTGGCCCGGGGTGTCGATGATGTTGATCTGGTGGTCCTTCCACCAGCAGGTGGTCGCGGCGGACGTGATCGTGATGCCGCGCTCCTGCTCCTGCTCCATCCAGTCCATCGTGGCGGCGCCCTCGTGGACCTCACCGATCTTGTAGTTGATTCCGGTGTAGAAGAGGATGCGCTCGGTGGTCGTGGTCTTGCCGGCATCGATGTGGGCCATGATGCCGATGTTGCGGACCTTGTTCAGGTCGGTGGTGATGTCGACAGCCACTGTCGGGTCACATTCCTTAAGGCGTGGGTGTGTGCGTCGAAGTACGCGAAGGGGGCCCTGACGGCGGGGCTCACCAGCGGTAGTGGGCGAAGGCCTTGTTCGACTCGGCCATCTTGTGGGTGTCCTCGCGCTTCTTCACCGCGGCGCCGAGGCCGTTGGAGGCGTCGAGGATCTCGTTCATCAGCCGCTCGGCCATGGTCTTCTCACGACGGTCCTGGGCGTAGCCGACCAGCCAGCGCAGCGCCAGCGTGGTGCCGCGCGTGCCCTTGACCTCGATCGGCACCTGGTAGGTCGCGCCACCGACGCGGCGGGACTTGACCTCGATGGCCGGCTTGACGTTGTCCATGGCGCGCTTGAGCGTGACCACGGGGTCGGTGCCGGTCTTGTCGCGGCAGCCCTCGAGCGCGGAGTAGACGATGCGCTGGGCGACCTGCTTCTTGCCGTCCGTGAGCACCTTGGAGACGAGCTGGGTGACCAGCTGCGACCCGTAGACCGGGTCGACGTCGAGCGGCCGCTTGGGGGCGGGACCCTTGCGGGGCATTAGCTCTTCTCCTTCTTGGCGCCGTAGCGGCTGCGAGCCTGCTTGCGGTTCTTCACGCCCTGGGTGTCGAGCGTGCCGCGGATGATCTTGTAGCGGACACCGGGGAGGTCCTTCACCCGGCCGCCGCGGACGAGCACGATCGAGTGCTCCTGGAGGTTGTGGCCCACGCCCGGGATGTAGGCCGTGACCTCGACGCCGCTGCTCAGGCGCACGCGGGCGACCTTGCGAAGGGCGGAGTTCGGCTTCTTCGGGGTGGTGGTGTAGACGCGCGTGCAGACGCCGCGTCGCTGGGGCGAACCCTTCAGGGCGGGCGTCTTGTTCTTCGACACCTTGTCCTGGCGGCCCTTGCGGACCAGCTGGTTGATGGTGGGCACCTGGTGGTTCCCTTTCCTCGTCAATCATCACGGCCCGGCGCCTTGCCGGGCACGGGTGTACTGCCTTGTTGCGTGTGCCTTTTCTCGATGCGGCCGGACCCTCGCAGAGATCGTGGGTGTGGGGCCGCGCGAAGAGGGTCTGGTCAAGCCAGACACCGAGGATCGAGCCTACCGGGCGCCCGTGAGGCGGTCAAAAGGCCGCGCATCAACCACCGGCGCCTCTGCGCCCCGCCGGTTCATCTGCCTGAACACCAGCAGCGCCACGCCGACGCCGACCAGCACCAGCACGCCGCCGATGATCAGCATCCAGCGGGCGCCGAGGTGCTCGCCGATCAGCCCGACCACGGGTGAGCCGAGCGGCGTACCGCCCATCACCACGGTCATGTAGAGCGCCATCACCCGCCCCCGCAGCCGGGGGTCCGACTCGAGCTGCAGGGTCGAGTTGGCGGAGTTGAGCAAGGTGAGCGTGCAGAAGCCGATCACCGGCGCGAACAGCGCGAAGGTCAGGTAGCTCGGGAGCAGGCCGGCCACGATCTCGGCGACCCCGAAGCCGGTAGCGGCCAGCACCAGCAGCCGCATCCGGATCCGGACCCGGCGGGCCGCGAGCAGGGCGGCGGCGAGCGAGCCCATCGCCAGCGCAGAGCCGAGCAGGCCGAACTCACCGGCACCCTTGTCGAAGACCTGGGTGGCCATCAGCGCCGAGGTGATCTGGAAGTTCATGCCGAAGGTGCCGGCGAAGAACACCAGCACCAGGATCATCACCATCTTGGGCTGGGAGCGGACGTAGCGGACGCCCTCGAGCAGCATCCCGGGAGTGCGATGACTGAGCTCGGGCGTGCTGAGGAGGTCGGCGTCCATCCGGCGCAGCTGCCAGATCACGGCCAGGTAGGACGCCGCGTTGATCAGGATCACCCAGCCCGAGGCCCGGGCACCGCCGCCGAGGGCGCCGATGAGCAGGCCGGCCGCGCCGGGGCCGGCGAGGCGGGCGATGTTGAACGACGCCGAGTTGAGACCCACTGCGTTGGTGAGGTCGTCGCGGCCGACCATCTCGGAGACGAAGGACTGCCGGGCCGGCGCGTCGAAGGCAGAGCCGATGCCGAACACGAAGGCGAGCACGTAGACCTGCCACACCTGGGCGTGGCCGGTGACTGCGATCAGGCCGAGCAGCAGTGACGAGAGCGCCATCGCGGCCTGGGTGACCTGGAGCAGCGCGCGCTTGGGGAACCGGTCGGCCACCACGCCGGCGTACGGCGCGAGCAGGAGCACCGGCAGGAACTGCAGCCCGGTGGTGATGCCGAGCTGGGTGCCGCCGGTGCCGGGCAGGCTCAGCACCAGCCAGTCCTGGGCCACGCGCTGCATCCAGGTGCCGGTGTTGGACACCACACTGCCGGCGAGGTACAGCCGGTAGTTGGGGTTGCGCAGGGATCGGAAGGTGGGGCTCACTCGGTTTCAGACAGCTTCTCGATGATCGGGGCGGCGGCGCGCAGGACGTCGCGCTCCTCCTGGGTCAGGTCGCGCAGCTGGCGGGCCAGCCACTCGTCGCGGCGCTTGCGGTCGGCGAGGACGGTCGCCCTGCCCTGCTCGGTGAGGGTCACGACGACGACCCGGCCATCGCTCTCGTGCGGACGGCGTACGACGTGGCCGCCCTCCTCGAGGAAGGTGACCTTGCGGGTCATCGTCGGGGGCTGGACCCGCTCGAAGGCGGCCAGGTCGCCGATGGTCAGCTCGCCGTGGCGATACAGCGCGCCCAGCACGGCCATCATCGAGATGCTCAGCTGGTTCTTCGGGTCACGCTCGTTGGCGAGCCGACGACGCAGCCTCATCACGGACAGCCTCAGCGCCGACGCCAGGCCGGCGTCGGTGCGGGCGACGTTCTCCACGGTGGGCATGTAGTTAGCCTAACTCATTACCCGTGCTAAGTATTCCGCCAGGAACAGCGTGGACGAACGCCCTGCTGGTCGTCAGGTGAGGAGGTCGGTGACCGGATCGATCGCGAAGTAGACGACGAACAGCGCGGCGACGACCCACAGCAGCACGTGCACCTCGCTCGCCTTGCCCCGGACCAGCTTGATGAAGACGTAGGCGATGAAACCGGCGCCGATGCCGACCGTGATCGAGTAGGTGAACGGCATCAGCACGATCGTCAGGAACGCGGGGATCGCGATGTCGAGGTCCGCCCAGTCGATGTCCTTGACCTGCTGCATCATCAGGAACCCGACGAGCACCAGGGCGGGGACCGCCGCCTCGGACGGGATCACCTCGACCAACGGCGCCAGCAGGATGGTGACCAGGAACAGCACGCCGGTCACGACCGACGCCAGGCCGGTCCGGGCTCCCTCACCGACGCCCGAGGCGGACTCGATGTAGCTGGTGTTGGACGACACGCCGGCCAGGCCACCTGCGGCCGCGGCGACAGAGTCGACCACCAGGATCCGCTCAGGGTTCGGCGGGATGCCGTCCTCATCGAGCAGGTCGCCCTCGGCACCGATGGCGGTCATCGTGCCCATCGTGTCGAAGAAGTCGGCCAGCATCAGCGTGAAGACGAACAGCAGCGCCGCGACCACACCGACCTCCTCGAAGGAGCCGAGCAGCGAGAACTCACCGAGGGTGCCGAAGTCGGGCTTCTCGGCGAGGTCTCCGAAGCCGGGTACGTCGGGCACGGTCAACGCCCAGGCCTTGGGGTCGCCGATCGCCTCGACGATGATCGCCAGGATCGTGGTGGCCACGATCGAGATCAGGATCGCGCCCCTGACCTTGCGGACCCACAGCGCGACCATCAGGGCCAGCCCGAGCGCAAAGACCACGACCGGCCAGCCTTCCAACTGCCCGTCCGGGCCGAGCTGGACGGGCACTGGCGTCTGCGCGATGTCCGGGATGCGGTGCACGAAACCGGCGTCCACGAAGCCGATGAGCGCGATGAAGAGGCCGATGCCCACCGAGATGGCGACCTTGAGCTGGGTGGGCACCGCATGGAAGACCGCGATCCGGAAGCCGGTCAGCACCAGCACCAGGATGAGCACGCCCTCGATGACGACCAACCCCATGGCGTCTGCCCAGGTCATCTGCGTCGCGATCCCGACCGCGACGAAGGCGTTGAGCCCGAGCCCCGTGGCCAGCGCCAGCGGGTAGTTGGCCACGACGCCCATCAAGATGGTCAGAACACCAGCGACCAGCGCCGTACCGGCGGCGATCGCCGGGAGGTTCGAGCCGTCGCCGGGGCCGCCGCCGAGGAAGTTGCCTTCGGAGTCGGGGATGAAGCCCAGGATCAGCGGGTTGAGGACGACGATGTAGGCCATCGTGAAGAACGTGACGACGCCGCCCCGGATCTCACGCTCGACCGTCGAGCCCCGCTCAGTGATCTTGAAGTAGCCGTCGATGCCGGATGCGCGCGTAGTCGGAGTACTCACGCGCGCATCCTTGCAACAGCCCGGGCCCTTGGGTACCCCCGAGATTCCTACGACCGGGTGGCGTCCTGCTCGCTCCGTGCCAGCCCGACCGCCAGCGCCAGCCACGGCGCGATCCAGAGCAGGTGACCGACGACCGCGCCGGTGGTTTCGCCGAGCGGCAGCTGGAGGAGATGCACCAACACGAAGCCAACGCCGCCGAGGATCGTCGCCACGGCCAGCCACCCGGCGGACCGACCGGCGATACCAACGAGCAGGGTGCCGACCGCGAACAGGATCCCGCTGGCGCCGATCACGTAGGCATACCACGGCGTCACGGGGGACGACGTCGACAGGAACGGGTTGTAGCCCAGGCCGTCCGTGACGGCAGCGCCGACCCCGCCGACGAGGTTCGTGACCGCCATCACGGCCGCGAGGCCGAGGCCGATGCGGCCCATCCGTGAGCGGACACCGGCGACCGCGGCGAAGGCCACCAGGACCGCCAGCATCGCGATCCGAAGCACGCCCAGCACCGTGAAGTGCAGGCCGTTCGCCTCCAGGTCGCCGAGCACCGCGAAGGCGATCCAGGCGACGATGACCGCGGTGCCGACCTGGCCGATGCGGGCGGCGTGGATGGGCGAGCTCGTTGACGTCGTACCGATCGAGGTGGTGCTCATGAGTCTTCCTCTCGTCTGGCCGCACCCGGTGCGCGACCCTGCCTCGGCACGGTAGGAACTCGGGACCGGCTGCCGGAACGATGCAGACCGCCGATCCGAAGCGGTACGTCGCCGCACCGCACCTGCAGCGCGTTGCAGGGGCGCCGTGCAGCCTGCCCTCTCGATCCCGCGACCGTGCTGCGCGACGATGCAGACGTGAACGGCGGCGCGGAGCCCGGGGTGACAGCAACCTTCCCCTCGCGCGCGCTCGGCCGGTGGGTCGTCGCGCTGGGCGCTCTCGCCAACGCGGGCACGCTCGCCCTGTTCGCCTGGCTGGCCTGGTCCGAGCCCGACGTCCTCCTGTGGGTGATGCCCTTCGTTGGCGGCTTCGTGGCAGGTTGCGTCGCCTACCGCCTCCGCCCCGACGACGTCGCGGCGCGGCGGGTCCTCCTCTTCGGTGCCGTCGCCGGGACCTTCATCGGTGCGATCGTGGGGCTGTCGGTCGCCTACGACGAGCTCGGCCAACGCTGGTGGCTGGGCCCGGCGAACGTGGCCGCCCAGGTCGTCGGCCTCGGGCTCGAGGCGTGCATGGTCGCGATGCTCGCGGTCTACCCCGACGGCCGCTACCACCGCCTCTACGAGCGACGGGTGGTGCGCACCGCGGCGGTCCTGGTCCCGGCGCTGCCGCTGGCGCTGCTCGTCGCGGGTCAGACGCTGCACCCGATGTGGGCGTTCGCCTGGGGCGCCGAGGGTGACGCCGCGAGCTTCCCGGACGTCGACAGCCCCCTGCATGTCCCGGCGCTGTCCTTCCTGGCCGCGCCGCTGGGTGGGGTGCTGGACAGCGCGCTCGCCCTGGGTCCTCTGGTCGGCGCGATCCTGGTGGCGGCGCGCTACCGACGGCTCGCGGCGCCGCAACGCCGGCAGATCCGGTGGCCGGTGTACGGCGTACTGCTCGTCGGCCTGGTCCCGGCGACTGCGGCCCTGGCCAGCCTTGACGTGGTGCCGTCCGGGGCCGTCGACGCCGTCGTGATCACGACGTTCGTGGTGCTGCCGATCTCCGTCGTGATCGGGTTGGTCCGCCCGGAGCTGTTCGACGTCGATCTGGCGGCGCGCCGCTCGGCGGTCTTCGCCGCGCTCTGGCTCGTGATCGCCGGCGCGTACGCAGCCGTGGCCGCGTCCCTCGGCCTGGCCGTGTCCACGCTCGGTCTTCCGGCCGTCGTGGCCGTGACGATCGTGGCGGCCGCGCTCTTCGAACCGGTCCGGCGGCGCTTCACCCGCAGGGCGGAACGGTGGGTGTACGGCGACCAGCTGGACGGCGAGGCCCTGATGACCTGGCTCGAGCAGGCCCTCGAGGAGCAGGTGGACCTTGGCGAGATGGCGGACTCGATCGCGGCGGCCACGACCGAGGTGATGGGGGTGCGCTGGACCCGGGTAGCGGTCGAGGGCCAGCCGCCAGCCATCGGTGGCGACCCGGGTGCCGCCGGCCAGCCGTCGATGACCGCCGAGCTCGTGCACGCCGGCCGCCGGTTCGGCGAGATCACCTGCGGGCCGCGGATCCGCGCGGGCCGACGTGACGGCTCCGATGAGGTGGCCCTGCAGGCGCTGGCCCGGCAGGTCGCCGCGGCCATCCACAACGTCGGGCTCGCAGCCGACCTGCGCGTCAGCCTGGCCGAGCAGCGCCGGCAGTCCGCCGAGCTGGCCGCGTCCCGTGGCCGGCTGGTCGAGGCAGAGGAATCGGCGCGGAGGCGGATCGAGCGTGACCTCCATGACGGCGCCCAGCAGGAGCTGGTCGGGCTGTCGGCGCAGATCGGACTGGCCCGAGCGCAGCACGCGGGAGTGGACGGTGTCGAGACAACCCTCGGCGACCTGCAGGAAGGGGTTCGCGAGGCGCTGGAGCAGCTGCGCCGGCTGGCGCACGGCATCCACCCGACGGAGCTGGCTGACCACGGCCTCGTCGAGGCGATCGAGGGCCGGTCGGCGCGCCTGCCGGTCCGGGTCGTGATGACGTGCGAGCCGATGCTTCGCACCGCCCGGTTCGGAGACCGGGTCGAGACCGCGGCGTACTTCTTCGTGAGCGAGGCCCTGACCAACGTCGTCAAGCACGCCGGCGTGGAAGAAGCACGGGTCACCCTGACCCGCACCGATGACGAGCTGGTCGTCGCGGTCACCGACGACGGAGGTGGGTTCGCACCCGAGGGGGCGGTGGACTCGCCGGGCCTGCGCGGGCTCCGCGACCGGATCGAGGCGGTCGGCGGGACCGTCGAGCTGACGAGCACGCCTGGCTCAGGCACCGCGATACGCGCCCGGCTCCCGGTCCAGACTCAGCTCGGGAGCACGCCATGAGCGCGGACGCGATGCGGGTGATCATCGTCGACGACCACTTCGTGGTGCGGGAGGGCGTCCGGCGACTGCTCGAGCAGTCAGGCGAGGTGGAGGTGGTCGCCTCGCTGGGCAGCGCCGAGCAGCTCCTGGCCGAGGCCCGGGCGCTCAGACCGAACGCGGTGGTCACCGACATCCGGATGCCACCCAGCCATCACATGGAGGGAATCGAGGCTGCGCGCGCGCTGCGGGCCGGCATGCCCGAGGTGGGCGTGGTCGTGCTGTCGCAGTACTCCCACGAGTCCTACGCGTTCGAGCTGCTCAAGGACGGCACGGCGGGGCTCGCCTACCTGCTCAAGGACCGGGTCGGCGAGCTCGACCACCTGCTCCATGCACTGCGCGAGGTGTGTGCCGGCCGCTCCGTGATCGACTCCCGGGTCGTTGACGCCCTCGTGCTGCGCCACTCGCGGCGGGAGCGGTCCGGGCTGGAAAGCCTGACCGCGCGCGAGCAGGACGTCCTGCACCAGATGGCCCAGGGCAAGAACAACGCCGGCATCGCAGCGGCGCTGGTCCTGTCCGCCTCGGCGGTCGAGAAGCACGTCTCGTCGATCCTGGGCAAGCTTGGCCGCCCCGACGACCAGGACGTCGACCGGCGGGTCACCGCAGTGCTCCGCTTCCTCCAGGGTTGAGGCGTAGCCTCGGGACGTGGACCTCCGCGACGACCAGCCGATGCAGCACGAGATCGGCAACCGCACCTACGTCGTCGCGGACGTCGAACCCCTCGACGTGGACGGCGTGCGCACCGTCGAGGTCGGCACCCTGGCCTGGTTGATCGGCTTCATCGCGCTGCTGCCGTTCTACGGCCGCCTCGACGACGCCGGCCGCACGTGGTGGCTGTGGACCTGCCTGGCCGGCTTCGGGCTGGGGTTGTTCGGGCTCGAGTACTGCCGCCGACGGCGCAACGTGAGGGCGGAACGCGCAGAGCAGCAGGACTGAACCACCGCTGATCGAGGCGCCGGTGGTTGAGCACGGAGGCGCGCCAGCGCCGACGGTGTCGAAACCACTGCAGGATGCGCTGGAACTGGCCGAGGTGGCTTGGTTCCAGCCTTCGCTGCGGAGGTTTCGACGCTCGGTCGCAGAGCGACACTCGCGGCTCAACCACCGGTGGGCGCTCTAGAACGATTCCACTTCATCGATGTTGAGGGTGTCGAAGACGTGGTCCGGGAGCGGCTGGGGCTCGTGCTTCTTGGCCAGCCGCACTTCGGAGTGGGCGCCGCAGCCGTGGTCGACGCTCACGACCCGGCCGTCGTCGTTGGCGTCGCCGTTGGCGCAGACGCCGAAGATCCCGCTGAGCGGCCCGGCGATCCGGACCAGGAAGCCGCAGCTGCGGCAGTGGTGCGGCGCGGACTGGGCAATGGGCGAGTCGGGGCCACCGTCTCCGTCGTACCAGCGCTGCGCGGCGACGTCGCGCCCCTCGACGGAGAGGGTGCGGACCCGGCCCAGCCCGAGGTCCTGGGCGACCTCGCGGATCTGCGCCTTGTCGTCGGCGTCCAGCGCGTCGTCGCCGAAGGAGTACGTCGGGACCAGCCGCGGGTCCTCGTCGCTGACCGGGAGCAGGTCGCCGGGTGAGAGGTCGCCGGGCTGGAGCCGCTCGCGGTAGGGAACCCAGACCGGGGCCACGATCGCCTCGTCGCCCGGGATCAGCACCACCTCGTCGACGGTGACCGTCTTCTGCCGGGGGGCGCGCGTCACGGTGACCGACCAGCGCCAGCCGACGTAGCCGCGGCGGGTGCACGCGAACTGGTGGGTCACCACCCGCTCACCCTCCGCGACCGCACCGAGGTGGCCACCGACGTCGGCCGCGTCGACATCCTCGAGCAGCGACGCCCGGGCGACGTCGACGGCCGCAGCCAGCGCCGCGTCGACCTTGCCGCGGGGCGGAGCCGCAGTCACGAGGGTGGTCACGGCGCAAGCATGACCGATCGCCGGGTGTCGTGTCAGGTCGGGTGGCTGGCGGGGGCAGGATGGGTGCGTGACCGAGGACGAGCAGCGCTGGCGGGACCCGCACCCCCAGCAGGTCCCGGTCGCGCCGCCTTCGGTGTCGGCCCGCGACCGGGCACGCAAGATGGGCCGCGGCGTGGCGACCGGCACCAAGGCCACCGCGCGCGGGCTGCGCACCCTGGGCCGCGGCACCGCTCGGGCGGGACGGTTCACGGTGGTCCAGGCCCGCCGCGCGTCGGAGGCCGAGGGCGCCGGAGAGTCGGGGCTGCACCGGCTGATCCAGCTGCACGTCTTCAACACCGCCGGCGACGCCGCCGTGGCGATCTCACTGGCCGGGAGCCTGTTCTTCCAGGTGCCCTCGGGCGAGGCCCGCGACCAGGTGGCGCTGTTCCTGGGGCTGACGATGCTGCCGTTCGCGATCGTGGCGCCGCTGATCGGACCGTTCCTGGACCGGTTCGCGCACGGCCGGCGCTGGGCGATCGGCAGCACCATGGCATTCCGCGCATTCCTCTGCTGGGTGCTGGCGTCATCGGTGAGCAGCGGGTCGGCGCTCGTGTTCGCGGCCGCGCTCGGCGTGCTCGTCTCGTCCAAGGCGTACGGCGTGACGAGGGCGGCCGCCGTGCCACGCCTGCTCCCGCGCGACTTCACGCTGGTCAAGGCGAACGGCCGGGTCTCCTTGTCCGGGATCATCGGCGCCTCGGTGTCGGCCCCGATCGCCGCGCTCTTCGCGCTGGCCGGCTCGGGCTGGGCGCTGCGCTATGCCTTCGCGCTCTTCGTGATCGCCACGATCTGCGCGATCCGGCTGCCTGCGGAGGTCGACTCGAGCGCGGGCGAGGGTCAGCTGACCCTGCGGGGCGAGGAGGGCAGCAGTTCCCGGCGCGGGCGGATGCGGACCCGGATCCCGGCACCGGTCGCGTTCGCGCTCCGGGCCAACTGCGGGCCGTGGTTCCTCACCGGGTTCCTGCTCATGTTCGTCGCGTTCCTGCTGCGCGATCCCGACGTACGCCCGGACAGCGCGTTCGGCCCGGGCGTGATGATCGGGATCGTCATCGGCGCCGCGGGCCTCGGGCGCACGCTCGGGACCCTGGCGGCCTCGCTGCTGCACCGGATCACGCCGGCGCTGGCCGTGGTGCTGGCCCTGGTGGGGGACGCGGTGGCGGCCCTCGTCGCCGCGGTCTTCTACAGCGTGTGGACGCTGGCGCTCCTGGGGCTCGTGGCCGGGCTGGCGCAGGCGCTCGCGAAGTTCTCCCTCGACGCGACCATCCAGCGCGACATCCCCACCCGGGTTCAGGCGAGCGCCTTCGGCCGCAGCGACACCACCTGCCAGCTGGCGTGGGTGCTCGGCGGCTTCGTCGGCATCGCGCTGCCGCTGGACCCACCGCGCCTCGGGCTCACGGTCGCCTTCGCGGTGCTCACCGCCTGGACGACGTACGTCCTCGCCACCACTCCGCGCGGACGTCAGCGGCGCCGGCCACCGTCGGCCCCCGTGCACCCGGGTCCGGACCCCCGCGACGTCGACACGCAGCCGATGCCCCGGCAGCGGCGCTAGCGGCTGCTGGGCTCTCAGAGATCCAGCTCGTCGGCCAGCGCGCGGAGCAGCTTGGCCGTGGGGTGAGCCGTGCTGCGGTCGGGGTGCCGGCCGTGCCGGTAGGCCTCGCCGACGCCGTCGAGCAGCCTGATCAGGTCCTCCACGATGGGGGCCATCTCGTCGGGCTTCTTGCGCCGCGCGTGGGACTGGTTGCGCTGGACCGAGACGGGCTGGTCGAGGATCCGGACCTGGAGCGCCTGGTCACCGCGGCGGCCCTGGGCGACGCCGAACTCGACCCGGGTGCCGGCCTTGACCGTGGTCACGCCGTCGGGCAGGGCATCCGCACGCACGTAGACGTCGGGGCCGTCCTCCTGCGACAGGAAACCGAACCCCTTCTCGGCGTCGAACCACTTCACCTTGCCTGTGGGCACGGCCTGACCTCTCACTCTCACCCGGTGTCGCTTCCGACCCACGACACTAGCCCGTCGGCATCGGTCCCCAGCACCGGTTATCGGGGTCAGACCAGGTCCGGGGCGAGCGTGCTGACGCCGACCGCGAGACCGGCCAGGTTGGCCAGCAGGAGCAGCACCGTCCAGAGCAGCGCGGGCACCCGGGTCAGCGCCGCGAGCTGGTCCGGATCGGAGGTGCGACCACGGCGTCGGCCGCTGGCCAACAGCTCCACGAGTGGCCGCGGTGCGGCAAGGAGCAGCAGCCACGCGATGAGGTACGCCGCGACCGACTGGAGGGTGCCGTCGGCGTACCAGGTGAGCGCGAGGACACCGGCCCCGCCGAGCACCAGGACCAGGAAGCCGTAGCCGTTGCGGACCCAGAGCAGGAGTGCGGCGAGCATCAGGAGCAGCAGCCAGAGCAGCCCGACGCTGCGGCCGGCGGCGAGCAGGAGGGCGGCGAGCAGGCCGAGCAGAGCGGGCGCCAGGTAGCCGGCGGCCAGCATCGCGACCATCCCCGGGCCGCGCGGCTTGCCGCGGGAGACGGTGACGCCGGAGGTGTCCGAGTGCAGCCGGATCGCACGCAGCTCGCGGCCGACGAGCACGGCGACAGCTGCGTGGCCGGCCTCGTGGGCGACGGTGATGCCGAGACGGACCCGCGGCCAGGTCGCCGGGGCGAGGACGAGCAGCAGCGCCACCGCGCCGGTCGCGAGCACGAGCTCCAGGCCGGGGACCGGCTGGGTCGACGTGGCGCGGTCCCAGACCTCGCGCAGCATGCTCAGCTCCGGGCGAGCCGGTAGGCGCGCAGCTCGCCGAAGCTCTCGAAGCCCGACCGCAGCAGCACCGGGGCCGACGTCTCGACCCGGCCCTTGACCAGCGCCACCCGACAGCCGTCGGCCAGGCCCGCCCGGAGGCGGTGGTCGACCAGCGCGCGGTAGACGCCGGTGTGCCGCGCGGCCTCGGCGACGGCGCCGCCCCACAGCCGCAGGGAGTCATCGGCGACGGTCTGACCGGCGAAGCCCACCAGCACGCCGTCGCGCCAGGCGAGGACCACGCTCGGGTCCGGGCCCTGCTCGGCGAAGTCCGCGGCCACCTGCTCCTCCGGGCGCAGCTCGCTCCCGAAGACCTCGTGGTCGAGCCGGGCCAGCCCGATCACGTCGGCCAGGTCGCCGACCGGGCGCAGCTCGACGTCGCCGGGCACGTCGAGGTCGGGCAGCCCGGCGGCGAGGTCGAGAGCCAGGACGGCCAGGGTCTCGGTCTGCGGGGCGCCGCGCACCCGTAGCCGCTGCTCCAGGTCGGGCGGGCGGGTGCCTTCACCGAGGTCGAAGAAGGTGACGGCGTCCCGACCCAGGTCCTGCGCGGCGTCGAGGACGTCGTCGATCAGCTCGTCGGCCGGCCGCTCGCTGTTCCAGCGCGTGGCGACGGTCGGGTCCGAGTAGTGGGCGGGGTAGGCGATGAGGAGGAACTCGTCGGTGTCGACGGTCCGCGCGTCGTCGGGAAACCAGATCCACTCCGCGATCCGGGCGTGCACGTCGTCCGGATCGAGGGTCACGCCAGCCGCTGGTTCATCGAGCCGGAGCGGAACCCGTTGCGATCGACCTCGGCCCGGTCGAAGCCGGCCTCCGTCACCGCGGCCACGACCCGCTCGTGGAGGGTCTCCTCGAGGGGCAACAACTGCAGGTCGACCTCCACCGAGGCGCGGTCACCCAGGTCGCGGACCCGCAGGTTCGCGACGCCGCACGCCGTCAGCAGGCCGCGGACCGCGGCCTCGGCGCGCTCGACGCGCGCCAGCCGGTGCGGCGTGACCTCGACGCCGTACGCGACCCGCGAGGAGAGGCAGGCGGCGGCGGGCTTGTCCCAGGTCGGGAGGCCCCAGCGGTGCGAGGCCTCGCGGACCTGGGCCTTGGTCAGCCCGGCATCGCGCAACGGTGCGACGGCGCCGCGCTCGTCGGCCGCGCGGATCCCGGGCCGGAACCCGGCCACGGCGTCGTCGGCGTTCGTGCCGGTCGCCACGGCGGCGAGCCCGCGGGCAGCCGCGAGCGGGGCGAGCACCTCGATGAGCTCCGCCTTGCAGAAGAAGCAGCGGTCGGCGCCGTTCGCGCGGTAGCCGGCACGCTCCATCTCGTGGGTCTCCGGCGTGAGCACCTCGACGCCCAGGCGCTCCGCGAAGTCGCGAGCCGGGTCGCGCTCGACCTCCGGCAGCGAGTGCGAGTAGCCGGTCGCCGCGACCACCCGCTCCGGGCCCAGCGCGCGGACCGCCGCAGCGAGCAGGAACGCGCTGTCCGCGCCCCCGCTGTAGGCGACCAGCACGCTCCCCCGCGCCTGGAGGTCGCGCTCGAGCGCCTCGAGCCGGGTCGCGAGCAGGTGCTCGTCGAGCCAGGCCGGGAACTGCTCGAGGCTGTCGAGCACCACGTCGGTCCCCGCGTCCACGAGCTCGGCCCGGGTGCAGCCGCCGGTCAGCACCGAGACGCTCACCGCACCGGCCGCGCGGGCGCCCTCGACGTCATGGACGTGGTCGCCGACATAGATGCTGACGCCCTCGCGGCGCAGCGCGTCTGCCTTGCCCACGCCCCACACCCAGCCCTCGACCAAATCCACGTCGAGACCGAGGTGGTCGACGTGCCGCTGTGCGTTGGCGGGGAACTTGCCGGTCACGATCACGACCCGGCCTCGGTGGGCGCGCACCGCCGCCAGGGCCTCGTGCGCGCCCTTCAGGACCGGTACGCCGACGACGGCATGGTCCGGGTACAGCGCCCGGAACCGGTCGCCCGCCGGGACGACCTGCTCGGCCGGCAGGTGCGGCTCCAGCATCTGCTCCAGCGGCGGCCCGAGGTGTGAGGTGAGGTCCTCGACTGGGAACTCGACCCCCAGCTCCTCCCCCAGCGCCCGCAGCGTCGCCGCGAACCCGGGGACGGTGTCGATGAGGGTCATGTCCAGGTCGAAGCCGACCGCGAGCTGACTGGACATGGTGGCAAGCGTAGGCGGGTCCGGGTGGGGCGAATAATCCACCGCTCGGGGCCATAGCCCGCATGCGCCATTCCGCTCCCCATTGGGGAGTGGTGCACTGCGGGGATGGCACGAGCGGCACGGGTCAGCCTCGCCATCGCGACGCTGGTGCTGGTGGCGAGCTGCAGCTCGTCGCCCTCTCGCGAACCGTGGCAAGACCCTGCTGCTGAGCCGAACGCATCGGTCGCCTCCGACACCGCACCCGCCACGTCGACCGGTCTGGTCCTTGCGGAGATCGGGTTCGATCCGCCTCCGGGCGACCCGCAGTTCATCGAGATCGCGAATGCCGCTGCCGATCCGGTGGATCTGGCGGACCTGCGGCTGGAGGCGGACGGCCGCCCGATCGAGATCGCGCCCGAGGGGTCGACGGTCGGTTCGGGAGAGCGCCTCCTGGTCGTGCTCGACGGGCCGAAGGACCCGGAGAGCCACGTCGTTCACACCGCCGGCGACCTCGGCCGGGCCGACGGCAACGTCCGCCTGCTCGGCCCCGACCAGCAGCTCTTGGACTCGGTCGCCTGGGGGCCCGGCCAGGCGGGCGCGGTGTCGATGGCCGTCGGTGACTTCGTGCCGCCCTCGATCGAGGCCGGCACCACCATCGGGCGGGCCCCTGGAGCGGACCAGGCCCTCACGCCGACCGAGTGGGTGGTCTACCAGCCGGCCGCGGCGTCACCCGGTGAGGTCAACTCGGTCCCGACGGTCCCGGTCCTTCTCCCCCTGGACGGGGCGATCCTGGAGGCGTCCGACGCGACGCTCGAGTGGTACCCGGTCAGGGGCGCGGCGTCGTACCAGGTCCAGGTGGGGACGGAGACGACGTTCGCCGATCCTCTCGTCGACGAGACGGTGGCCGAGCCCACGGTCGATCTCGGCTCGCTGGGGCCGGGGGCATACGTCTGGCGTGTCCAGGCCATCGCCGCGGACGGTTCCATGTCGGACGAGTCGACCGTCAGCGGCTTCACTCTTGGTGGCAGTACGCGCGGGACGCCAGCCAGCGGCGTCGGATCGGTGGACGTCACCAAGCGGCTCGGCGTGCCGTTCCGCGCGCAGCGCAAGGACACCAAGATGCTCCTCCTGGAGGAGCCGAACGAGACCGGCCACCCGCACTCCTGGGATGCCCCCCACGACCGGCCGAGCAAGGACGACCCGGCGGACCAGCTCAACTGCGCGATCGCGATGATCGCGATGATCAACAACTTCTACGGGGGCGACCTCAGCCAGGACCGGATCGGCTACGAGATCTTCAAGGACCGCCAGCCGGGGCCCGAGGAGGACCTCAACTACGGCTACGGACTGACCGCGTATGCGCCGGGGGCGATTCCGCCAGGCGGTGAGGATCAGACGTTGAAGGCATTCGCCTTCGCGCTCGGGGCGCCCGTGACCTTCAAATTCGGGCACTCGAGCTTCGACGAGGTCTGGGCGTCCGTGACGAGCTCCATCGACGCCGGCCGGCCGGTGGCGGGAGCCGGAGAGCACCACGGCTACGTCGTCACGGGCTACACCCTCAGGGCGGACGGGCACCGGATCATGCACGTCAACGACCCCGCTCGCGGGTCGTACTCGGTCGACCTGAGCACCGGCAAGGGCAATGCGGCCTCCGTCAGCCTCTGGCTCATGCCCGCCAACGTGAAGGCCCGCAAGCAGGAGCCGGGGGTGAGCACGGACACCGACGGGGACCGGGTCGTCGACTTCGACGAGACCGAGCGCTTCAAGACCAACCCCAACAAGAAGGACACCGACGGCGACAAGGTCGACGACAAGCCGGACGTCGCCTCCGGCGTGTTCGAGCCGACGTACGGCTACGCCCTCAAGCCCGGTGCCGGCAACCGGGGGCGGGACTTCGACGGCGACAACAAGCCGACGGAGCTCGACCCCGACTCCGACCATGGGGGCTGCCTGGACGGCGACGAGGACACCAACGGCGACGGGCGTCGTGCCGACAAGGAGACCTGGAACTTCGATGCCGCCGACGACATCTGCGGCGACCTGTCAGGCACGATCACCTGGACGCGCCACGAGACGTACGACGATCCGGATTCAACTGCGCACGGGACCAGCGACGACGTCGTCACCTTGAACGTCCGATTCGACGAGGAGGACGGGCAATGGGTGGACGCCGGATCGTCGTACAGCTGGACGGGCAGCTCGAAACGCGACACGAACCCTGGTGATGATCCAGAGGCCGGCTACTGCAACGAGCACCACAAGACGACCACGACCACGGGTGGCGAAGCGTTCGCGACCTCGCTGGTGTCGTCCATCTTCATCGACGTCTATCGAGACACCAACGAGGTCTACGTGACCAGCTGGGTCGCCGGTGAGCTCCGGGGTCACGACGAGGACGGAACGCTGACGAGTGACGGCGGCCCGACGCAGTGGTGCGAGCTGGTGCCGAGCGACTACACGCAAGGCGGGGGCTCGACCCAGGACTCGCAGGCGGAATGGGGACAGGTGCCCCGGTGTCTCAACTACGAGGAGTCGGTCGTCGGAACCATCTCCAAGGACGGCAAGACCGTTGCGTTCAGCTGCACCAACACCGAGACGACCCATCCGCAGGAAGCGACAGTGGTCGAGACGATGACGGTGAGCGGGCAGCTGACCTTCGCTGCCGGGTAGCTCCCTAGGCGAGGCCGAGCTTGTCGGCCGACTCCTCCCGCATCGCGACCTTGCGGACCTTGCCGGTCACCGTCATCGGGAACTCCTCGACGACCATCACGTAGCGCGGGATCTTGTAGTGGGAGAGCCGGCCGCCGGCGAACTCGCGGACCGCGTCGGCGTCGAGGGGTTCGGCCCCGGCCTTCATCTTGATCCAGGCGCACAGCTCCTCGCCGTACCTGTCGTCGGGGACGCCCACCACCTGGACGTCCTCGACGTCGGGGTGCTGGTAGAGGAACTCCTCGATCTCGCGCGGGTAGATGTTCTCGCCGCCGCGGATCACCATGTCCTTGATCCGGCCGACAATGTTGCAGTAGCCGTCGTCCCGCATCTCAGCGAGGTCGCCGGTGTGCATCCAGCCGTCGGCGTCGATGGCCTCGCGAGTCTTCTCCTCGTCCTGCCAGTAGCCGAGCATCACCGAGTAGCCCTTGGTGCAGAACTCACCCGGCTGGCCGCGCTGGACGGTCTCGCCGGTGGTGGGATCGACGATCTTGACCTGCAGGTGCGGGTGCACCCGGCCGATAGAGGCGGTACGCCGGTCCAGGTCGTCGTCGGCGCGGGTCTGGCAGGAGACGGGCGAGGTCTCGGTCATGCCATACGCGATCGCGACCTCCGGCATGTGCATGTCGTTGATGCAGCGCTTCATCACCTCGACCGGGCAGATCGAGCCGGCCATGATCCCGGTGCGCAACGACGACAGGTCGTGGTCCGCGAAGGTCGGGTGGTTCTGCATCGCGATGAACATCGTCGGTACGCCGTACACGCCGGTGCACCGCTCGGCGGCGATGCACCGCAGCGTGGCCTCGGGGTCGAAGCCCGGCGCCGGAATGACCATCGTGGCGGCATGGCTTGTGCAGCCGAGGTTGCCCATCACCATGCCGAAGCAGTGGTAGAAGGGCACCGGGATGCAGAGCCGGTCCTGGTGGCTGAAGTTGATCAGCTCGGTCGTGAGGTAGCCGTTGTTGAGGATGTTGCGGTGGCTGAGCGTCGCGCCCTTCGGATATCCGGTGGTGCCCGACGTGTACTGGATGTTGATCGGGTCACCGGGCGCCAGGGTCCGCATCCGTTCGTTCACCACGTCGGCGTCGACCTGCTCGCCGGCGGCGACGACCTCGGTCCAGTCGCTGGTCCCGATGTAGATCACCCGCTCCAGCATCGGGTTGTCGGGCGCGGTGTCCTCGACCATCGCGCGGTAGTCACTGGTCTTGAATCTCTCGGCGGCGATCAGCATCCGCATGCCCGACTGGTTCACCGCGTAGGCGAACTCATGGGTGCGGTAGGAGGGGTTGACGTTGACCAGGATCGCGCCGATCTTCGCCGTGGCGTACTGGGCGATCGTCCACTCCGCGCAGTTGGGAGCCCACACGCCGACCCGGTCTCCCTTGGCGATCCCGCGCGCGATCAAGCCGCGGGCGAAGAGGTCGACCTCGTGGTTGAGCTCCCGGTAGGTCCAGCGCCGGCCGCTGGCGAACTCGACGAGCGCCTCATGGTCGGGATGGGCCGCGACCGCGTGGTCGAAGTTCTCCCCGATCGTCTGCTCGAGCAGCGCGGGCTCGAGCTCGCCCTTCGCGTAGGACTGCGCCATGGCCCTGAACGTACGCCGCCTTGTTGCGCTCTGTCCCCAGCAGGACGGGGCGATCGGCTTGGCGTGCTCAGCGTGCGTGGCTGGCAAGGCGCCGGAGCGAAGACGCTGTAGGCCCATCATCGAGCGACGGCAACGCCGCCAGGTGCGTGCGATCAGTGCGCGAAGCGCATCGGCCCGCCCTGCTGGGGACAGATGGGTAGGGTCGGCGGCGTGACCAGCACGGAGGCCGACTCCTCGGAGACCAAGGATTCCGAGGAGCCGCAACGCCCGTTCCGAGCCCTCCGCGAGACCGTGCTCCTGCTGGCCTTCGCGATCCTGCTCGCGCTGGTCGTGAAGACGTTCTTCGTGCAGTCGTTCTACATCCCCTCGGAGTCGATGCAGCCCGGGCTCATCGTCAACGACCGGATCCTCGTCCAGAAGCCGTCGTACTGGGGCAGCGGCGGGCCGCAGCGCGGCGACGTCATCGTCTTCGACGACCCAGGCGACTGGCTGAACGGTCTCGAGGCGACGCAGCCGACGTCGCTCCTGGCGCGCGGGCTGGCCAAGATCGGCCTCTACCCGACCGGTGGTCACCTGGTGAAGCGGGTGGTCGGCGTCGCCGGCGACACCATCGAGTGCTGCGACGACCAGGGTCGCCTGATGGTCAACGGGCAGCCGATCGACGGGGACGACTTCATCGAACCCCAGAAGGACCCGCCGAAGTCCTGCGACGGACCGATGCCGAGCGGACAGATGGACTGCAACTGGACCGCCGGGCCGGTGCCGGCCGGGTCGGTTTTCGTCATGGGCGACAACCGCAACGACTCCGCGGACTCCTCGGTCCACCTCTGCCGGCCCAACGCCACCAAGTGCGACCCCATGGATGCCTACGTGCCGATCGACGAGGTGGTCGGCAAGGTCTTCGCGCTGGCCTGGCCACTGGGCCGCGCGCACATCGTGCACACCCCCGACGCCTTCGATGACGTCCCGGATCCGAGCAGCTAGGACGACATGACCGAGCCAGCCAGCCAGGCGCCCGCCGGCGTGATCCCCTACGTCGACCACCACACGGGACCGAAGCGGTATGTCACCGTCGGCTTCGAGTCCGGCGGCGGCCCACTGGGCGGCATCTCCAAGTCGACGGTGAAGCCGAACCTGTTCGTCGACGGCCGCCAGTACATCGTCTACTGGGGTCAGGTGACCGTCGAGGTGCCCGCCGACCGGTCCGTCCATCTCGGCGCCGGCATGCAGGACGGCGTCCGCGGCGCTTCGCTGCTGCTGCCGCCCGGCACCGAGAGCGTGGTGCTCGACTTCCACGTGCCGTCCATGGGCGAGGTCACCTTCGGGCCACGCGCCGTTCCGCCCGCGGGCGGCTGATCGGACCTGCCTCCTCGGCGACCTTCGCGAAATGTCCCGTTTCCGTCCACAACCGATGTACGAGAAACCCTTGTCCACAAAGGGATTCCGGCGCTGCGCGACCGTCGGTGGTCGATGCTTGACTTGTCCCATGACAGCGATCGCCCACCACCCACACCGGGTGCCCTCCGCGGTCGTTGACGCACGCTCAAACCTGACTGCGGTGGCCGATGTCCCAGTCTGGTCGATGGACGCCGACGAGACCACCGCCACCCTCGACCAGCTCACCGCCCTGACTGCCCAGGTCGCCGAACTCCAGGCTCGTCTCCTCCACCATGCTGAGAGAATCGAGGTCGCCGGCAGGTCCGGTGCGACTTCGACAGCGAACTGGCTGGCCCACCAGACCCGGACCACCCGTCCGGCCGCGCATCGGGTGATGAGGCTCGCCGAGGGACTAGAAGACCACGACCTCACCCGCACCGCACTCGCTGAGGGCAGTATCCACGTCGAGCAGGCCGAGGTGATCCTCCGCGCCATCGCCGAGCTGCCGAAAGAACTCGACTCCGAGCTGGCGGCCCAGGCCGAAGCCCACCTGATCGCCGAGGCCGCCCACCACGACGCCCGCACGCTGAAGATCCTCGGCCGCCGCATCCTGGACGTCATCGACCCCGACGCGGCCGACGCCCACGAAGCCAGGTTGCTGGAACGCGAGGAGCACGACGCCGCCGCAGCCGCTCGGCTCACGATGTGGGAAGACGGGCACGGCAAGCTCCACGGCAAGTTCACCGTCGACGGTCTCACTGGCGCGATGTTGAAGAAGCACCTGTTCGCCCTCGCCGCACCCAAACATCGCGCCGCCTCGGCACCCCTCGGTGACCGCAAGCCCACCCCGAGCGGCTCGGCCAGGCCTTCGTCGAGCTGATCCAGCGCTATCCGACCAAGAAACTCCCCAAAGCCGGCGGCCTCAACGCCACCATCGTCGTGACCATGACCCTCGAGTCACTGATGGGCGGCCTCAGGGCAGCCCACCTCGACATGGGCGGCGTCATCTCTGCATCTTTGGCCCGGAGACTCGCCTGCGAGGCCGGGATCATCCCCGCCGTGCTCGGCGGCAAGTCCCAGGTCCTCGACCTCGGCCGCAAGAAGCGGTTCCACAACGAAGGTCAGCGGATCGCGAAGGCCATCGAGGCCGGCGGCTGCGAAGTCGAGGGCTGCGACACCCCACCGGGCATGACCCACATGCACCACCCCACCCGCTGGGCCGACGGCGGCGAGACCAACCGCGACGGCATCATGATCTGCCCCGGCCACCACAGCCGAGCCCACGACCACCGCTTCAAGATGACCAGGCTCCCCACCGGCAAGTACGGCTTCCACAGGCGCACATAGGCCGACGCGGGACGGTCACCGCACGATGTCGAAGATGTTGAGCTGGACGCCGTTGGTGTAGGTCCGCGACTCGCGCAGCGTGACCTTCTGCTTGTCCTCGGCGTCGGTCGGGAACAGTCGCTTCCCGCTGCCGAGGACCACCGGGAAGACCATGAGGTTCCACTGGTCGACCAGCCCCGCCTTGTGCAGCGACTGGGCGAGGGTGGCGCTGCCGGCGACCTGGATCGAGCCGCCGTCGCTCTCCTTGAGGGCGCGGACGCCGTCGAGGTCGCGGACCACGGTGGTGTTGTGCCAGGCCGGGTCCTCGAGCGTCGTGGACACGACGACCTTGGGCATGGTGTTGAACTTGTCGGCGAAGTCGCCCTCGCGCTGGGTCCAAGCCTCCGAAAAGCCCTCGTAGGTGGTGCGACCGAGCAGCAGGGTCTCGGAGCCGAACAGCTCCTCCCCCTTGAACTCGTACATCGTGGGGTCCTCGTCGATGTCGAAGGTCCAGTTGGTGTGCCGGTAGCCCTCCTCCCCGCCGGGGGCCTCGATGACGCCGTCCAGGGAGATGAACTCGGTGACGTAGAGCGTGCGCATGATGGTCAGCCTTTCAGGTGGTGGTCTGGTTCCTGACCTCTCCACGAGCGGGCCCATCCGCATACGACAGCTGCGCGATCATCGCCTTTGTAGCCGGCACCAGCTCGGCCCCTTCTCGGTGCACGATCCCGAAGGTCCGGGTGCCGAACGACGGGTGCTCGCGCACTCGGATCCCGAGGTGTTGGAAGGCGTCGAGCGCCGACCGTGGCAGCAGCGTCACGCCCAGCCCGACCGCCACCAGGTTCTGCACCACGACGTAGTCGTCGCTCACGTGCCGCACCCGGGGTGTGAAGCCGGCCTCGGCGCACAGCAGCAGGGTGTGCGCCCGGCAACGGGCGCAGCCCACGATCCACTCCTCGTCGGCGAGGTCTCGCAGCGCCAACCGCTTCCGGTCAGCTGCGGGATGGCGGGCACCGACCACGAGCGCGACCGGCTCGTCGGCGAGCGGTTGCCACGCCATCCCGGGTACGTCGACGGGGCGCTGCCCGTCGTAGCTGAAGACCAGCGCCAGGTCGGCGTCGCCGGCGGTGAGCAGCTGCAACGCCTCGGGCGGCTCGGCCTCGGTCAGCTCGACGTCGATATCGGGATGTCGGGCCCGGAGCCCGGCCACAGCCCGCGGGACCAGGGTCGCAGCCGCGGAGGGGTAGGCGGCCAGCCGGACCAGGCCGCGCCGGAGCTCGGTGAGGTCGGCCAGCTCCTGCTCGGCCATGTGCAGCTGGACCGCCATCGCGTCCGCGCGGGCGAGCAGCACCCGGCCCGGCTCGGTCAGCTCGACGCCGCCGGCACCGCGGAGCACCAGCGTGCAGCCGGCCGAACGCTCCAGCGCCCGCAGGTGCTGGCTGACCGCCGGCTGGGTCCAGCCCAGGTCCCTGGCAGCCCCGCTGATCGAGCCGGCCCGGGCCACCGCACGGAAGATCAGCAGTCGCTTGGGGTCCACGGCCTGAGCATAAGCGTTCGTTATGGGTCGTCGTACCAGGTCGGGGCTTCCTCGGGTCCCGGCGGGCACCCACGATGGAGCCATGCAGACGATCGGACTCATCGGTGGCCTGAGCTGGCACTCGACGACGGAGTACTACCGCGTCATCAACGAGCTCGTTGCCCAATGCCGGGGCGGCCATGCCTCGGCCCGGGTCGCACTCCAGTCCCTCGACTTCGCCGAGGTCCGGGACTGTCAGGTCCGTGGCGACTGGGCAGCGGCCGGACGGTTGCTTGCCGAGGCCGGGCAGCGCTGCGAACAGTCCGGTGCCGACCTCGTGCTGATCTGCAGCAACCTCATGCACCGCGTGGCCGACGACGTGCAGGCCGCCCTCGACGTCCCCCTCCTCCACATCGCGGACGCCATCGCCGACCGGGCCCGCGCGGCTGGCCTGTCGCGACTCGGTGTGCTCGGCACCCGGTGGGTGATGGAGGAGGACTTCTACGTCGGCCGGCTCGCCCGGGCCGGGCTGACCGTCGACCTGCCGGCCTCTGCCGAGCGCGACGAGGTGGACCGGATCATCTTCGACGAGCTCACCCTCGGCCGGGTGGAGGAGCGCTCACGGGCGACGTACGCGGGCATCATCGAGCGGCTCCGCGACGCGGGGTCGCAGGCCGTCGTGTTCGGTTGCACCGAGATCGCGCTCCTGGTCGACCCACGCGACTCGCCGGTGCCGGTCCTGGACTCGATGCGGACCCACGCCGAGGCCGCCGTCGCGGTCGCGCTGGGTGACCGAGCGTTGGTCTAACGACCCTCTGCCATCGCGCACAGCGTCTCCATCGCCTTGGGCGCGTCGGCGGTGACCATCGGCCCGATGTCCTCGGCGCCCGGACCCGTGATGATCGTGCTCACGGTGACCTCGGCACCGCCGTCCACGTCCTTGACGACGTGGTCGATGTGGATGCGGAGATCGCCCATCTCGAGGCGGTCGAGATAGCGCGCACCCGGCTCCACCAGCTCGAGGGTGACCGGCACCTCGATGCCACCGGTCAGCACCATGGTCCCCGCGGCGCCCTCGGCGAAATGGCCCTCCATCGCGACCGACTCCACCGATGGGTCCCACGCATGCCAGCACCCCGGCTTGGACCAGAGGTCCCAGACATCGCTGGCGGTGGCGGTGGTCGTGGTGGTCCGCGAGTACTCGAAGGTCACGGCACGCAACCTAGCCCGAGACCAGCGAGTCGAGGTAGGCCGAGATCTGATCTTCGTCCCAGTTGCGCGACTCCCGCAGCCCGATCGCCATCATCGCGAGGTACGCCGCCGCCGGGCGACTGCGCTCCGCGGCGGCGGCGCCGTGCGGCGAGGTGAACGTGAGCACCGGGAAGCCGTCGCGCTCCCCCACCGCGACCAGGGTCTCGTAGCGGCCCGGCCCCCAGGTGTGCCGACCGTCGCCGAAGGGACTGAGCAGGACCTGCTCCAGTGGGTCACCGTCGACGGGGATGCGGTACATCTCCTGGGCCGCGACATCGGCGAGCTGGCCGGCCGTCACGAGGTACGCGCGGGCGGCGGTCCAGCCCGGCTCGTCGTGGTCGTAGAAGGCGACCCCGCCGCCCCACTGCGTTGACTCGCCGGCGAAGTACGTCGTGCCGGGGAGGTCGATCGGCATCGAGCGCTCAGGTGGTGACGCGTCGCGAGCGCCCGGGTTGACGCGGGACCCGCCGAGCGGGCTGCCGCCCTGGAGGTAGCAGGCCAGCCGGGCGGCCGCCATGTTGGAGCCGTAGCTGGCGTACCAGACCTTGCCCGCATTCACGAGAGCCGGAGGACGCTCATCTCGCGGTCGCCGAACCGCACCCGGTCGCCGTCGCGCAGGGTGGCCGGCTTGCCGCCCGTCAGCCGCCTGCTGACTCCTGCCCGGATCAGGATCGAGCCGTTGGTGGAGCCGCGGTCCATCACGACCAAGGCACCGTCGGGCACCACCTGGAACTGGGCGTGGGTCTTGGAGAGGCTCATGTCGTCCGAGGGCAGCGCTACCAGCCGCTTGACCGGCTCCCCGGTCCGCGGTTCAGGGCGTCGGCCGATCAGGGTCAGGCCGCGCACCTCGAACCGCTCGCCGGTGTCGAAGGACACCTCCCAGCGCGCGAGCGCCGGGCCGCCCGCTGGGCGAGGCCGGGTGCGCTCCAACGACGGCGGCGCGGACGGTCGCGGACCCAGGACAGCCGCCGGAACGGGGACGGGGTCCTCAGGCGCCTCACCCACCAGCGGCCAGCCGAGCCCCTGTCGCGGCGTCACGGTCGGCGCCGGTGGGGACGGCTGGGCTTCGGGCAACGGCGGCGGTGGGCCGGCCGGCCGGGGGCCGCGCGAGGGGATCCGGCGCGGCGGCGTCGGCGAGGCCGGGACCAGCCGCATCGCGGTCAGGTTCACGACCTGGCGGGGCGCCTCGACCTCGGGCCCCTCGACGACGGGGACCGGCCGGATGTCGACCACGACCGACCTGCCCCGCAGGTCGTGCCAGCCGCGGCGCCAGCCGGTCGGGTCCATCATCGCCGTCCACGCCAGCGCGGCGGCCCCGAAGCCGACCGTCGGCAGGGTCGCCACGCCCAGCACGAACGTGCGCACCAGGGCCAGCCACACACCGACCGGCCGGGCGTCCTCGGCGGAGAGCACACGCAGGCCGACCGCGGCCTTGCCCGGGGTGACCCCCCACCGTCCGACAGCCAATGTTGTGAGCAACCCGACCAGCAGCACCGTGCCGACGATGACGGCCACGCCCGCCCACAGCTGGCCAGGCTCGATCAGGAACGTGTACGCCGCCCACGCGGCGCCGGCGTACAGCCCCCAGGCGAGCAGCCGGTCCAGGACGAAGGCGTAGAAGCGCCGGTCCGGGCCGGCCACCAGGTGCTCGGTGGTCAGTTCCTCGGTCGCGGTGGGCCCCTCGACGACGGCGTCAGTCATCGCATCTCAGGGACTGGTGACCTGGATGGTCACCCCGTCACCGAGGTCGATCAGCGCGCCGGGGATGAGCTGGACCGCGACCCCGGGCGACAGGTCCTCGGGGCCGAGGCCGGGCTGGACGAGCACCGTGCCGTTGGTGGAGCCGAGGTCGGTCACCACCGCGGTGCCGTGGTCGGCCCCCGAACCGGGCCGGACCTCGATGTGGGTGGAGGAGATCTCGAGGTGCGGGCTCGGGACGGTGACCAGCGTCGGCTGCTCGGTGTCGTTGAACCGACGTGCCTCCGGCGCCCGGCCGATGACGATCGCCCGGTCGACGTCGACCACGTCGCCGTTCGAGATCACCAGCCGGGCCACCGGGACGGTCACATCGGGGGCGGGCGGCTGGCCGGGAATGCCGGGCGGCTCTGCCGGCGGCGGCTCCCAGGCGCCCGTCCGGGTCTGCCCGTCGTGGTCGCTCTCCAGCGGCGGTGGCGCGGCCATCGCCTCGGTGGGCGGCTCGGGCTCGAGTGACTCCGGCACGATCGGCGGAAGGATCGGCGGCGGGGGTGGCGGTCCGGGCGGGGCCGGTGTCCAGTCCGGCGGCTCGGCAGATCGGGCCGGCGGCTTCTCCTCCTCCGGCGCCTCGGACTCGACCCCGATCGGGAACTCGCGCTCGTAGGCCGGCTCCTCGACCAGCTCGTCCGGGCCTTCGTGCGCGGGCGCCTCGTCGAGCCGGGAGATGCGGAACAGGCCGCCGTCCACGACGTACGACGGCAGCTCGTCATCGTCCTCGCGCTCGTCGAGGACGACGCTCATCTCCTCGACGCCGAGGAGCGAGCGCTCGACCCACGTGGTGGCGCTGGAGCCCTCGAGGTGCACCGTCTCGCCGTCGACCAGGAACTCGGCGCGCGCCGGCCCGCGGAGCACCACCTTGGTCTCGCCCTCACCGGTGCTGACCAGCACGAAGGCCGGCAGCTCGCGCAGCCCGCCGGAGATCAACGCGTCGAGGGTGACGTCGAAACCGGCGCCGCCGTCGACGAGCTCCCAGAGCGCAGCCACCCGCGCCTTCTCGGTCGGCGGCAGGATCACCACCGCCCGCTCACCGACGATGCCGAACCAGTCGCCGGGCCGGTAGGAGCGGACCGGGTCGTCAGATGGGTCACCGGGCACCAATTGGTTCACGGCAATGCCCCTAGTTTCTGCTCGAGACTCGCCCGCTGCTGCTCGGAGTCGTATGCCTGGTCGGGCACCAATCCCACCACATCGACCACGACGGCGGTGGCGTTGTCGTCTCCACCGGCCTCCAGGGCCGCCGCGACCAGCCGGTCGGCGGCGTCCCGCGGGTCGGGGCTGTGGGTGAGGATGGCGGCGATCTCCGGGTCGTCGACCAGCCCGCTGATGCCGTCGGTGCACAGCAGCAGCCGCTCGGCTGACTGCACCGGCAGCACGAAGTAGTCGGCCTCCTCGAGCCGCGGTCCGCCCAGCGCGCGGGTGATCACGTGCCGCTCCGGGTGGTCGGCCGCCTGGTCCTCGGTGATCTGGCCGGAGTCGATCAGCTCCTGGACAACGCTGTGGTCGGTGCTCACTTGTTCGAGGACGCCGACGGCGACCCGGTAGATCCGCGAGTCGCCGAGGTTGGCCAACAGCCAGGCGGGGGCGCCGTCGTCCTCGACCAGCAGGGCCGCCACAACGGTGGTGCCAGGCGAACGCCCGGAGTGAGCCGGGCCGTCGCCCTCGGCCGCGAACTCCGTGATCCGGCGCTGGCTGGCCTCGAGGGTCGCCCTGACCACCTCGGTGCCCTGCACGGGGTCGTAGCCCTCGTCGGCCAGCCGGGCGAACTCCTCGACCACGATCCGGCTGGCCACACCGCCGTCCGCGTGACCACCCATGCCGTCGGCGACGACGAAGACCGGTGGTGCGACCAGGTAGGCGTCCTCGTTGGCCTCGCGCAGCAGACCGACATCGGTGGCCGCCCCGTGGTGGAGCTCGACCTGCCTCATCGATGCGGACGCCCCGGTAATCTCGACAGGATGGCCGAAGGATTCCGATCGCTCGCCGACCAGCTACGTGGCTGGCCGGACGAGCGACTGTCCCGGCTGCTGACCGAGCGTCCCGACCTGGCCACTCCTGCCCCTCACGATTCTGGCCAGCTGGCCTCGCGGGCGGCCACCCGGTCCTCGCTCCTGCGCGCGCTCGACCAGCTCACCCGGCTCGAGCTCTCCGTTCTAGATGCCCTGGCCGTCGCAGGTCAAACGTCACGTCCACGCCTGGCCAGGCTGGTCAACGCCGACCTGACAGTGGTGGGCCCCGCGGTCGACCGAGTGGTCGACCTCGCGCTCGCCTGGGAGGCCACCGGCGGGCTGCGGCCGCTCAGCGGCGTGGCGGAGCTGCTGACCGGTGGCCCGGAGTCGGGGGTCAGCGGGCTGCGGCCCTGCTCCTCGCCCATCCCGGAGCCGGCCGAGATAGCTGCGCGACTCGACGAGCTGTCCGCGCCGGCGCGGGCCATGCTCGAGCACGTGCTGGCAGCGGGCGGCGAGGCGACCACCGACGGAGGCCGGCACACCGTGCTCCCCGAGGACGCCGCCACCCCGGCGGAGGAGCTGCTCTCCCGGCGGCTGCTGGCGCCTCGTGGCACCGGCACGGTCATCGTGCCCGGCGAGGTCGGGCTGGCCCTGCGCGGCGGCCGGACCACCGTCGAGGGCGTCGACGACGTCCCGGCCCTGGCCACGACCTCACGTTCCGAACAGCAGGTCGACGGTGTGGCGGCGGCAGCGGCGTTCGAAGCGGTACGCCGCCTGGAGCTGCTGCTGGACAGGTGGGGCGCCGAGCCGCCGGCCGCGTTGCGGAGCGGCGGCCTGGGCGTGCGCGATCTCAAGGCCTCGGCGACCGCTCTGCACCTCGACCAGGCGACCCTCGCGCTGCTCGTCGAGACCGCGGCCTCGGCGGGACTGATCGCCACCGCTGCCGATCCGGCTGGCAACCCGGTCTGGCTGCCCACTGATGCGGTCGACAGCTGGGTGCTGCTGCCCCCGGCCGAGCGTTGGACCGGACTGGCGCGCACGTGGCTGGCCAGCTCACGGATGCCCGGCCTGGTCGGATCCCGCGACACCGCGGGCAAGACGTGGAACGCCCTCGCCCCCGAGCTGGCCGGCGTACACACGGCCGAGACTCGCGCAATGACCCTTGCCGCTCTCGACGCGCTGCCGGCCGGGGAGTGCCTGGCGTCGGGCACCGGCCTCCCTTCGGTGGTGACGCTCCTGCGCTGGCAGCGGCCACGCCGTCCACGGACCCGCGCCGACCAGGTGGCCTGGACGCTGGCCGAGGCGGCCGCCCTGGGGGTCACGGGCCTGGACGGGCTGGCCTCCTACGCCCACGCACTGCTCGCCGGCGAGGACGAGGCGGCCCAGAAGGGCCTGGCCGGCCTGCTGCCCGAGCCCGTCGACCACGTGCTGCTGCAGGCCGACCTCACCGCGGTCGCGCCCGGGCCCCTGGAGTCGCAGCTGGCCCGGCGGCTTCAGCTCGTTGCCGAGGTGGAGTCGCGGGGTGGGGCGACGGTCTACCGGTTCACACCCACCTCGGTCCGCCGGGCGCTCGACACCGGTTGGACCGCGGTCGAGCTGCACGAGTTCCTCGGCTCGGTGTCGCGGACGCCGGTGCCGCAGCCGCTGTCCTACCTCGTCGACGACACCGCCCGGACGTTCGGGTCGGTCCGGGTCGGGCACGCAGAGGCGTTCCTGCGCGCCGACGACGAGGCCGCGCTGACCGAGCTTCTGCACCACCCCAAGGCCGGCCCGCTCGGGTTGCGCCGGCTGGCTCCGACGGTGCTGATCAGCTCGGTCCCGCTCGACGTTCTGATGCCGCGGCTGCGCGAGCTCGGTGCGGCGCCCGTGGTCGAGGCCGCGGACGGCACGGTGCACGTGGTCCGGCCCGACCAGCGCCGGGCGCGGACACCGCGCGAGCACCGGGGCCGAGGCGCCGCCGCGGCCCGTCGTACCGCCGCCGTCGCCGCGGTGGTGACCGCGATCCGCTCGGGCGACCGGGCCGCGTCGTCGCGACCGGCGGAACCGGCGGCCGCGCTCTCGCCCTCCGGATCGCTGGCCGCGCTGCGCGAGGCGGCGGAGACCGGTGCCACGGTGCTGATCGCCTACGTCGACAACCAGGGCACCCGCAGCGAGCGCATCGTCGACCCGGTCTCGGTCGAGGGTGGTGTGCTCACCGCGCACGACCACCGCTCCGACGACACCCGCACCTTCGCGGTCCACAGGATCACGACGGTAAGACCCATTCAGGCCTGACGACCTAGACTCGGCAGATGGACTTCCTCCGGTACGCCGAGCGGTCGGCCGTGCTCCTCAACGCGGAGATCACTGACGTGACGGCGCTGCAGGCCTTCCTCGCGGACCGCGAGTGGCTGGTTGCGCAGTGCACCGACCGCGACTGCATGCTGCTGCGAAAGTTCCAGCGTGAGCTTCGCCCCGTTTTCGAGGCGTCGGCTGCCGACGACACCGCGGGAGTGGTCGAGGGGATCAACGAGCTCATGGTCCGGCACCCCATCACCCCTCGGGTCGCCGAGCACGACGATCACGGGCTGCACATGCACGTGGCCACCAAGTCCCAGTCGGTCGCCGAGCTCCTGGTCGGCGAGTCGCTGCTCGGCCTGGCCAACCTGATCTGCGACCTCGGTCCGACCAGGCTCGGCGTCTGCGACGCCTCGCCCTGCACCAACGTCTACGTCGACACCTCGCCCAACCAGTCCCGGCGCTACTGCTCCGACCGCTGCTCCTCGCGGGCCAACGTCGCGGCCTACCGCGCGCGGCAGAAGGCCGTCGCGAACGCATGACCTCTGACGGACCCCTGATCGTCCAGTCGGACAAGACGCTGCTGCTCGAGGTCGACCACGAGCGCTCCGCCGACTGCCGCAAGGCGATCGCGCCGTTCGCCGAGCTCGAGCGGTCCCCCGAGCACATCCACACCTATCGGCTCACCCCGCTCGGCCTCTGGAACGCGCGCGCCGCCGGCCACGATGCCGAGCAGGTCGTCGACACGCTGCTGGAGTTCAGCCGCTACGCCGTCCCGCACGCCCTCCTCGTCGACGTCGCCGAGACGATGGCGCGCTACGGGCGGCTGCGGCTGGAGAAGCACCCGATCCACGGGCTGGTGCTGGTCTCCACCGACCGGCCCGTCCTGGAGGAGGTGCTGCGGGCGAAGAAGATCGGCGGGATGCTCGGCGCGCGCATCGACGACGACACCGTCGTGGTGCACGCCTCCGAGCGCGGCAACCTGAAGCAGGCGCTGCTCAAGCTGGGCTGGCCGGCCGAGGACTTCGCCGGGTACGTCGACGGAGAGGCGCACCCGGTCTCGCTGGACTTCTCCACCTGGACGCTCCGTGACTACCAGCGCGAGGCCGCGGAGTCGTTCTGGCACGGCGGCTCCGGGGTCGTCGTACTCCCGTGCGGGGCCGGCAAGACACTGGTCGGCGCGGCCGCGATGGCGCACGCCCAGGCCACCACGCTGATCCTGGTCACCAACACCGTGTCTGCGCGGCAGTGGAAGGACGAGCTGGTCCGTCGTACCTCCCTGACCGCCGACGAGATCGGCGAGTACTCCGGCTCGGTCAAGGAGGTCCGGCCGGTCACCATCGCGACGTACCAGGTGATGACCACCAAGCGCGCTGGCGTCTACCGGCACCTCGAGCTGCTCGACGCGCGTGACTGGGGGCTGATCGTCTACGACGAGGTGCACCTGCTGCCGGCGCCGATCTTCCGGATGACCGCGAACCTGCAGGCCCGGCGGCGGATCGGGCTCACCGCCACGCTGGTCCGCGAGGACGGTCGCGAGGGCGACGTGTTCTCGCTGATCGGGCCGAAGCGCTACGACGCCCCCTGGAAGGACATCGAGGCCCAGGGCTACATCGCCCCGGCCGACTGCGTCGAGGTCCGGGTCACCCTGCCGACCGACGAACGGCTCGGCTACGCGACCGCGGAGCCCGAGGAGCGCTACCGGATCGCCTCGTGCACCTCCCAGAAGCTCTCGGTGGTCCGCGACCTCGTCGCCTCCCACGCCGGCCAGCCGACCCTGGTGATCGGGCAGTACCTCGACCAGCTCGACGAGCTCGCCCGGGTCCTCGATGCCCCCGTGATCAAGGGCGAGACACCGGTCAAGGAGCGGCAGCGGCTCTTCGAGGCGTTCCGGGCCGGTGAGGTCGGGCTGCTGGTGGTCTCGAAGGTCGCGAACTTCTCCATCGACCTGCCTTCGGCCGAGGTCGCCATCCAGGTCTCGGGCTCCTTCGGCTCACGCCAGGAAGAAGCCCAGCGGCTCGGCCGCCTGCTCCGGCCCAAGACCGAAGGCCGGACCGCGCACTTCTACGCGATCGTCTCGCGGGACACGGTCGACGCCGACTTCGCCCAGAACCGCCAGCGGTTCCTCGCCGAGCAGGGCTACGCCTACCGGATCGTGGACGCGGAGGACCTGCCGGCCTAGAGCAGCCGAAAGCAGTCGAGATAGGCGGTGTCCCCGCGACGTCGGGCGCCCAGCGCCGCTGCCAGGCGAGCTTGTCCCCGCTCGCCGTGCCGTGCTATCGCCGTTTCGGGGTCGAGCCAGTGCGCCTCTTCGATCTCGGATGCCTGCAGGACCAACGCCGGCATGCCAAGGAGCGGGGTGCTGTCGAAGACGAGCTGGACGCTCGCGGGGTGGGCATTGTCAGCCGGCAAGTGCTCGACCACGACCAGTGAGCGCAGTTCGATAGTTAGACCGACTTCCTCGGCGACCTCCCGCAAGACGGCATCGGCCGGGGACTCACCTTCCTCGACCAGTCCTCCGGGCAGGATGAGATGGTCGCGGCTCCACGTCTTGACGAGAAGAAGATCGCCGCCTGCGTTCCAGACGAGGACGCCCGCGGCCAAGACCTGTCGGGGCGGCTCCGAGTCGTCCATGACGCGAGCGTAGGTGCGGCCCCCAGGCTGTGGATGGACCCGCGGCTCGCCGTGCGACGTGGGCAGGCTCGGCCCATGCCATTCAGCACGGAGGTGGGGCACCATGGTGAGCGTGACCGCTGTCGAGCCCGTGGGTCGGTTCACGCGAGCGGACTTCGAGGCGCTGCCCGAGGTCGCCGATGACGGGCTCCGCTACGAGCTGCTCGACGGAGCGATCATCGTGACGCCCTCGCCGGGTGTAGCCCATCAGCGGGTGGTGGGCCGGATGTTGAGGCTGCTCGACGATGCCGTGCCGCAAGGGCTGCACGTCTTCGTAGCCCCTCTCGACGTCCACCTGCCCACCGACGACATCCTCGAGCCCGACGTGCTCGTGGTGAGCGCCGAGCTCATCGTCGACGACACGATCCACGGCGTGCCGCTCCTCGCGGTCGAGGTGGTCTCCCCCAGTTCCCGGCGCCGCGATGTGGGCGACAAGCTGACCGCCTACCGCGACGCCGGAGTGCCGTCGTACTGGGTGGTCGACCCGATCAACCCGCGGCTGCAGGTCTGGGAGCTGCGCGACGGAGAGTACGTCGCCGTGACCGACATCAGCGGCGACGAGGAGTGGGCGGCAGAGCGGCCGTACGCCGTCACCGTCCGCCCCAGCGACCTCTTGCGCTGAGCCACGGCACAGCCGAAACCGGGTGTGCAACGCATTTGAGGACTCGTAGCGTCGCTGGCCGCCAGTCGCCCGACCGGCGACGACCAGCAGGGAAAGGACAATGGAGCAGATCACCTCGAAGCTCATCAGCTGGGCTTCCATCCTCGATGAGGGCGCACGCGAGCAGGCGGTGACGGCGGCGACGATGCCGTTCATCCACCCACACCTCGCGCTGATGCCCGACGCCCACCTGGGCATGGGGGCGACCGTCGGCCGCTGCGCGAGGCGATCGAGCGCGCGATCCCGCTCTCGGTCGGCGCCAGCAACCAGAGGGTCGACCGCGAGCACACCCGCGAGCGGCTCGAGGAGCTGACGCGGCGGGCAGAGGAGGCCGGCTTCGAGCCGGGGAGCCTCACGAAGAGGTGGGAGCTCCAGCTCGGGACCCTCGGCTCCGGCAACCACTTCGTCGAGGTCACGGTCGACGAGCTCGACCGGGTGTGGCTGTTCCTGCACTCCGGCTCGCGTGGCGTGGGCAACAAGATCGCGCAGAAGCACATCGCGGTCGCCCGCAAGCTGTGCGAGCAGTGGTGGATCCCGCTGCCGCACCGCGACCTGGCCTACCTGGTGCAGGGCACCGACGAGTTCTGGGCCTACATCCGCCAGATGCGGTGGGCACAGGGCTACGCGCTGCTCAACCGCGAGGAGATGATGGACCGGGTCGTGACGTGCTTCGCCGAGTGGGTCGGTGCCGATGTGGAGCGGCAGGACGAGATCAACTGCCACCACAACTACACCGAGCAGGAGCATCACTTCGGCAAGGACGTGTGGCTCTCCCGCAAGGGCGCGATCAACGCCGCGGCCGGCCGGCCGGGGCTGATCCCGGGCTCGATGGGCACGGCGTCCTACGTCGTCGTCGGCAAGGGCAACGTGGTCGCCCTCAACTCGGCGCCGCACGGCGCCGGGCGCGAGTACTCGCGGACGAAGGCACGCCAGACCTTCAGCCGCGAGCAGCTGCGTGAGGCGATGGTCGGCATCGAGTACCGCGACAGCGAGGCGTTCGTCGACGAGATCCCTGCGGCGTACAAGGACATCGACCGAGTGATGGCCGACGCGGCTGACCTGGTCGAGGTCCGCCACGTGCTCCACCAGATCGTGAACGTCAAGGGCGACTGATCCTCGCTCCCCCACACACGACCTAGATTCGACCCATGAGCATGACGCCGCCCGGTCCGCCGCCCGGCCCGCCACCGGCGCAGCCGCCGCCAGACCAGCCGCCCGCGCAGCCGCCGATGGGCTGGCTCCGGCTGATCCTGCAGGGCAGCGCGATGACCAGCAGCATGATCACACCGGCGGTGACCATCAACGGCTGGCGGGTCGCGGTGCGGTACGGCGAGAACGTGATCCCGGTGCACGCTGGACCGAACCGGATCGAGGTCAGCTGCCAGTGGCTGATGAAGTTCGGAGAGGCCACCCTGGACACGACCGTTCCCGAGAGCGGCCAGGTCACGGCGTACTACGCAGCCCCGATGCACCAGTTCTCGCGCGGCGCGATCGGCTACGAGAAGCAGAAGCGGCCGGGGACGACGGGGTTCATCGTGACCGTGGCCGTGATCGCCGCGATCGTGGTGCTCCTGGTGGTGCTGCCGGCGCTCTGAGCGTGGTCAGCGGGGGTCAGCGACCGAGGTCGCGGAGCACCCGCTGGCTGGCCAGCCGACCGGGCGAGCCGATCACGCAGCCGCCGGGGTGGGTGCCGGAGCCGCACTGGTAGTAGCCGTCGAGGGGCGTGCGGTACTGGCTCCAGCCGGGCGCCGGGCGGAAGAAGTACATCTGGGGAGCCAGGAACTCCCCGGCGAAGATGTTGCCCTCCGTCAGTCCGGTCCGCGTCTCGATGTCGACCGGCGTGACCACCTCTCGGTGCAGCACCAGGTCGCCGAACCCGGGGAAGTGCGACTCGAGGACCGCCTGGGTCTTGTCGCCGAAGTTCTCCGCCTCGGTCGCCCAGTCGCTCCCGCGCAGCTCGTAGGGCGCGTACTGGACGAAGCACGACATCACGTGCTTGCCGGGCGGCGCCATGTCGGGGTCGACGACCGACTGGATGGCGGCGTCGATGAACGGCCGCTCGGAGTACCAGCCGTACTTGGCGGCGTCGAACGCCCGCTCGACGTACTCGATGGTCGGGCCGATGTTGAGGAAGCCACCGAAGTGGTCGACTGTGTCGGGCAGCGCCGGGAACACCGGCAGCCCGTCAAGCGCGAAGTTGACCTTGGCCGAGACGCCGCGGAACTTCATGCGCTGCACGTTGTCCACCAGGTCGAGTGGCAGCTCCCGCGGGTCGACCAGCTCCAGGAAGGTACGCCGCGGGTCGAGCGCGGAGACCACGACCGGTGCGCGGAACTCGGTCCCGTCGTCGAGCGCGACGCCCGTCACCCGGCCGTCCGCGGTGAGGACCGACTCGACCGCCGACGAGACCCGGATCTCGGCTCCGTACGCCGACGCGGCGCGCGCCAGGACCTGGGTGAAGCCGCCGTTGCCGCCCTTGTGGAACGCCCACGAGCCGAGGTGGCCGTCGTGCTCGCCGAGCTTGTGGAACAGCAGCACCAGCCCGGACCCCGGCGACATCGGCCCGACCTTCGAGCCGATCACGCTCGACGACGCGTGGTAGCCCTTGATCGCCTCATGCTCGAAGTAGTCGTCCAGCCAGTCGGCAGCGCTCCCGGTGAGCAGCCGGACCACGTCGTGCATCACCTTCTGCTCGACGCTGCCGAGGTGGTCGAGCAGCCACTTCACGTCGACGGCGTCCTCGGGGTCCTTGCCGAAGACGTTGGGTGGCGGGTTGTCGAACAGCGGCCGGACCACCTGGCAGACGCGGTCGAGGTCGTGGTGGTAGCGCTCGTAGGCGTCGGCGTCCCGGGGCGAGTGCCGCCGGATCTCCTGCAGGTTCTGTGCGTGGTCGTCGCCGAAGAGCAGGTAGTCGCCGTCCCCGGTCGGGTGGAACGACGAGGGCATCATCAGCGGCAGGAAGCCGTGCCGCACCAGGTCGAGCTCGTGGATGATCTCGGGCCGCAGGAGGCTCAGGGCGTAGGAGAACGTCGTGAAGGAGAAGCCCGGGACGACCTCTTCGGTGATCGCGGCGCCGCCGACCACGCCCTGGCGCTCCAGGACCAGGGTGCGGAGCCCCGCCTTGGCCAGGTACGCCGCGTGGGTGAGCCCGTTGTGGCCGCCGCCGACGACGATGGCGTCGTACTCGTTCATACCTCGTCACTCATCCTTTTTCCGGGCAGGGTCGAAGAACGGCATCGGCGTCGTGCTGACCCGGACCGTCGTGTTGTGGTGGGCCACGGCCAGCTCGAGGCGCAGCTCGGTGCCGGACGCCGCGAGCTCGGGACGGACCCGCGCGATCCCGATGTGGCGCTGGAGGACCGGCGAGTAGACGAAGCTCGTGCAGTATCCGACCTGGCCGCCCTCGGCGTCGTACAGCATCGACTCGTAGGGCAGTGGGTGCTCCGACTTGGGGGGCAGCAGGCCCGCGTCGCGATAGAGCCGGTCCCAGTCGGCCCAGTCGGCGACGATGCCGATGGTGGCCCAGCGCGAGGTGCCCTCGGTGAGCTCCCGGCGGATCGCCTCGCTGCCGACGAACCGGCGGGATCCGTCCCGGACGCCGCGGAGCATCCAGCCGAAGCCGAGCTCCTTGGGCGTGACCCGATCCGCGTCGCTGAAGGCCAGCCGGCTGTCCTGCCACTCGACGTCGATCAGCGCCAGCCCGGCCTCGATCCGGAGCGTCATGAGGGCTTCCTCGCCGAACGGCCGGATCCCGTGGCCCTGCCCGGCCTCCAGCACCGCGTCCAGCACCTCGACCGCCTGGTCCGACGGCACGGTCAGTTCGAATCCGAGGTCGCCGGTGTAGCCGGTGCGGGACAGCGTCACCGCGGCCCCGGCCACCTTGGCCGGCACGTGGTCGAAGTACTTGAGCGTCTCGGCCTCGGGAGCCAGCGTGGCGAGGACGGCCCGCGACCGCGGCCCCTGGACGGCGAGCATCCCGTAGTCGTCGGTGACGTCCTCGAGCTGCACCCGCATCCGGGAGCCGAGGTCGGCGAACCACGACAGCGTCGGCCTGGCCGCGGTCAGGAGACACTCGTTGGCGCCGTGACGGAAGACGACACCGTCGTGCATCACGAAGCCGCGGTCGTCGCACCACGCGGTGTACTGCGCCTGTCCGGGACGGCAGGCGCGGATGTCTCGCACCAGCGCGCCGGCGAGGAGCCGCTCGGTGTCCGGGCCGGACACGAGGTACTTGTAGAGCGGCGACGTGTCGAAGACGCCGACCGAGTTCCGGACCGCGAAGTACTCGTGCTTGGGCGCATGGCTGTAGCGCAGCGGCGAGAGCGTCCCCTGCCAGTGCGTGAAGAGGCCCTGGTCGTTGAGCTCGCTCAGCCGACGGTGAAAGGGTGTCGTGCGCACTCCACCAGCCTAGGGCTTACTGACTGCGGAGTCAGTAGACTGACTTGCGAATCAGTAAGGAGACGGGTGGTCCGAGCGATGTCAATCCAGCGTGTCGACGTCCACGCCCAGCTCGACGGCGAGCTGGGCCGCCACCCAGGCGCGCAGCTGTTCGCGGCTGACGCTGCGGTGCACGACCGCGGCGACCGACAGTCCGTCGACCAGCGCAGAGAGCCGGGCCACGCTCGCGGCCGGGTCGGGGCAGGTGAAGATGCCCGACGCGACACCGTCGTCGACCACGCCGCGCAGGATGTCCTGCCACTGGTGATCCAGCCGGCGCAGCACCTTGCGGATGTGCGGCTCGCGCTGGGCCAGGGCCCACGCGTCGATCCAGAGCCGCCACCCGGTCGCCCGGCCGGTCGGCCCGTACAGCCGCAGCACCCGGCGGAGCCGGTCGACCGGGTCGTCGCCACGGGCTGCCTTGTCGAGGCGGACCAGGTCGCGCTCCACCGCGTGCGCGAAGGCCTCCGCGATCAGATCGTCCTTGCTGCCGAAGTGGTAGAAGACCAGTGCCGTGCTGACGCCGAGCGAGTCCGCGACGTCGGCCACCCGCGTGGACGCGAGCCCGAGCCGGTCGAGCAGCTCGACCGTCACCGACAGGATCTCCTCGCGGCGCACCTCCACCGACCGGCGCGCCCGGCGAGTCACCCGCGACCTTCCATGGCGCGCAGCATAGACAGGAGACTCGCTTGATCGACGTCAGTCACCTCGCGCCCCCTGAGGGCCGCGAGCTGACCCAGATGCTGCCCGCCGACGCCTACACCTCGCAGGACGTGCTGGCCTGGGAGCGCCGGCACCTGTACGCCGGGTCCTGGACCGCGCTCGGCCGGCGCGACGACCTCTTCCCGCCCGAGGGCAGACTCACCCAGCGCGCGGTGATGGTCGGCGACGTCGCCTGCCTGCTCGTCATGGACGGGGACCCCGACGGGCACCTGCGGATGTTCGCCAACACCTGCCGACACCGCGGGCACGAGCTGCTGCCGGAGGGCGGTACGTCGTCCCGGCGCGCGGTCAGCTGCCCGTACCACGCGTGGACCTACGACCTGCGTGGAGCGCTGAAGGGCGCTCCGGGCTTCCGCGAGGTGGCCTCGTTCGAGCCCGCCGAGCACGGGCTGGTGGAGCTGCCCGTCGTGGTCTGGGCGGGCTGGGTGCTCGGCCACGCGGTCGAGCCGCTCGGATCGCCGCGGGTCCCGCCGTTCGAGCGTCACCTCGGCGAGCTGGCCCGGCTGCTCGCGCCGTACGACGTCGGCTCGCTCGTGGCCGCGGACCGGCACACCTACGAGGTCGCCGCCAACTGGAAGGTGATCGCGGAGAACTACCACGAGTGCTACCACTGCCCTTTGATCCATCCGGAGCTGTGCCAGGTGTCGCCGCCCGACTCGGGTGAGAACTACGACCTGCCCGGCGCCTTCGTCGGCGGCGCGATGGACCTCCGCGACGGGATGGCCACGATGTCGCTCACCGGTGAGCTGGCTGCGGTCCCGCTGCCTGGGGTCGACCCGGCTCGGGTGGAGTACCTGCACCTGCTGCCCAACCTGCTGGTCTCCGCGCACCCGGACTACGTGATGACGCACCGAATGGTGCCGCTCACGCCCGGCCGGACCTGGGTCGAGTGCACCTGGCTCACCCGGCCCGAGGCGGCGAGGATGGGCGCGCCCGACGCCGTCGAGTTCTGGGACATCACCAACCGCCAGGACTGGGCGGCCTGCGAGTCGGTGCAGCGCGGGCTGCAGAGCCCGCACTTCCGACCGGGGCCGTTCGCCCCAAGGGAGGACGCGGTCGCGCAGCTGGTCGAGATGATCGGCTCGGCCTACCGCTCCGGAGGCCTCTGGTCCTGATCCGCCGGGTCGGTCGGCAGCACAGCGCCCGCTCAGGGTCGGCGGCTAACGTGGCGGGGCCAAAGCCTCCGATCAGGAAGTTGAGTCCGTGCATCGACGACTCCGTCGCCCCGCGGCCGCGCTGAGCGCCGTACTCCTCGTTACCGCTCTCGCCGCCTGTGGTGATGACTCGGGGAAAGGAGACGACGACTCGAAGTCGGCGTCGTCCGCTGCCCCCTCCACTTCCTTGTCCGCCGATGCCGACGAGACGGGCGAGCTGGACGAGGTCACGTTCAGCGGGGAGGTGGGCACAAGCCTGTCCGCGGAGTGGCTCTCGGCGATCGAGACTCCGGAGTCGACGACGGTGACGACGCTGGTCAAGGGCACCGGCGAGGCGGTCGGGGACGGCGACACGGTGAGCACCTACCTGTACGTCGGGAACGGCAGCACCCAGGAGGACGTGTACAGCGACTACGACAACGGAGCGCCGTCGGCAATCCCGAACGACGGACAGGCCGGCGAGGTGTTCGACCAGCTCCTCTCGGGCTCGACGTACGGCTCCCGCGTCGTCGCCGTGACCACGGCGGGCGCGCTGTTCGGGGAGCCTGCCGACGACAACCCGCTCGGTGTCGACGCCGACGCCACCCTGGTGGTCGTCGCCGATCTGGTGGAGAAGGAGGCGACCGCACCCACACCCACTGACGACCAGGCGCACGACGCCTCTCCCGACACGCAGCCGTCGGTGGTCGAGGAGGACGGCAAGCCCACGGGCCTGGATTTCTCAGGCATCGACGAGCCGGCCCTCGACACCCCGGTCCAGCGCGTCGTCCTCGAGGAGGGCACGGGCGCGGCCGTGAAGGCGTCGGACACCGTGACCGTCAACTACCTGGGCGCGACCTACAAGGCGGAGGTGCCCTTCGACGAGAGCTACTCCGGTCAGCCCCTGACCTCGTCGCTGGCCGGCCTGATCCAGGGCTGGAGCATCGGCCTCACCGGGGCGAAGGTCGGCAGCCGTGTGCTGCTCCAGATCCCGCCGGCCTTCGGGTACGGCGCGCAGGGCAGTGGGGAGTCGATCCCCGGGAACGCGACCCTGTGGTTCGTGATCGACGTGGTCGCGGTCAAGTAGCCGTGACCACCTGGCCGGAGCGGGCCGAGGCCCTGGCGGCCGATGCCTCGTCCTGGCTGGTCGGCGCGGGTCGCGTCGAGGGCGCCGGGCTCGCCTGGCCCAGCCGGCCGGGGGACGACGAGACCGACCCGACGCTCTACAGCGGCACGGCCGGCGTCGTACTCACTCTGCTGGAGGCGCACGAGCACTTCGCCGACGACACGTACGGCGACCTCGCGGTGCGCGGCGCTCACGGCCTGGCCTCCGCCGTCGACGCCGACTGGGAGAACAGCTCGCTGTACCACGGGCTGACCGGGATGGCGGTCGCCCTGCAGGCCGTGCACGAACGGCTCGACGACGCGGCCTCCGCCGCGACCGCCGGACGAGCCCTCGACGCGGTCCGGCGACGGTTCGACGGCACCCGGTGGGGCCCCCAGTTCGAGCTGCTCGGTGGCAACGCCGGCATCGCCCTGGGCGCACTTGCCGTCGGTGACCCGGAGCTCGCGGCGCTCGCAGTCGAGCCATACATCAAGACCGCCGAGACGACTCCGCACGGCGTGACCTGGGAGACCCGCACCGGCCGGGCCGCCCGCCAGCACCACATCTCCCACGGGACGCTCGGCATCGTGGCCGCGCTGACGGCGGTGGGGCGGGAGACCGGCCGTCCGGATCTGCTCGACCTGGCCGTCGCCGGTGCCGAGGACGTCATCGCCCGCGACGAGCAGGGACCCGCCGGGTTCCTGGTGCCGCACTCCGACCCGCCGGACCGGCCGGAGCTGATCGAGCGCTACAACTTCGGCTGGTGCCAGGGTCCGACCGGCGACGCCCAGGTTTTCCGGCTGCTGCACGACGCGCTTGGCGGGTCGCGATGGCCGGACCTGACCGACCGCTGCTGGCACACCGTCACGCACAGCGGCCTGCCCCAGCGGCGGTGGCCCGGGTTCTGGGACAACAACGGGCACTGCTGCGGCACCGCCGGGGTACTGGCGCTGGCCTGTGACCGGGCCGTCGAGCGCGGCGACGGCCAGGAGTTCGCCGACGTGCTGGTCGCCGACCTCGCCGACCGGGCCACCGCCGATACCGACGGCACCCGCTGGTCGAACGTCGAGCACCGGGCCACTCCCAGCGTGCTGGAGCCGCGGCTCGGCTGGGCGATGGGCGTCGCCGGCATCGTGCGAGAGCTGCTGCGCTTCGCCCGGCTCGGCGCCCGACGCGACCCGTCGTACGCCGTCGACTGGCCCGACCAGGTGCCGGCTCGGCCCGACAGACGGTCGGCCTAGTCCCGACTTGCGGCGTCCCTGGGGGGCACGCCGCGACCACCGTTGCCTAGGGCATGCCGGGCACGGGGAGCAGCTCGAGCACCTCGATGGACGCGCCGTCCATCATCAGGTGCGGGTGGCCGTCGAGCAGCCCCTTCAGCGCCTCGACGGACTCGGCCTCCATGATCGAGTAGCCGCCCACGAAGCCGGACCCGGCCGCGCCGTCGCCGACAGTCGCGACCTGCTGGGTGGGCGAGCCGAGGTCGGCGATCGCCGAGCCGGCCTTGTCGGCCCAGGTCATCCACGCGTCCATGCCGGCCTGCGCCTGCTCCGGCGTGGCGTTCGCCATCTGGTCCCCCGCCGAGACGGTCGAGCGGTAGAGCAGCAGGTACTTCGTCATGACAATTCCTCCACAGTCGGGCCCCGTGATCTATTTTGATTGTTGTCAAAATACTCACACCTGCGGGAGCGCTGCAAGGATGCGTCGATGACGAGCGGTCGGTCGGCGGGCGACGACCTGCAGGCCACCATCGACGCGCTGTCCTCCCCCGTGCGGCGCGAGATCCTGTGGATGCTGTGGGACACCGAGCTGCCTGCCGGTGAGATCGCCGCCGGCCTGCACGTCACCGCCGGGACCGTCTCCAGCCACCTCGCTGCGCTGCGCCGGGCCGGGCTGGTCTCGATGCGGGCCGAGGGCAACTTCCGGCACTACCGGATCGAGCGGGAGGCGATGGAGGCCGCGCTCCCGCTGCTGGCCAGCTCCGACGAGAAGTGGCTCACCGCCGACGACCTCCCCGAACGGGCGCTTGCCACCGCGTCGCTGGAGCAGTGGGTCACCGTCAGCACCGAGGTCGGGCTCGACCGGGACGCGTCATATGAAGCGTTCACCGACGGCGCGACGTACTCCACCTGGCTGGGCGTGCCGGTGACGATCGAGGACGGCCGGTTCAGCACCGAGCTGGAGTGGGGCACGCGCGTGCGCGGCCGCTACGAGGTGCTCGCACCCCCCGAGCTGATCGCCCTGCGCTGGGACTTCGAGGACAACGTCACCCCGGTGCCCGGCCGCCAGACCGTCGCCTACATGCGCTTCCTCGCGCAGGACGACGGCTGCCGGGTCGAGGTGCATCAATGTGCGGCGGACGCCGAGCAGGCCGCGTTCCTGACCGCCGCGTGGTCGATGGTGCTGGGCCGGTTCAAGGAGTACGCGCTGTCGGGGTTGGGCGACGTGGACCGGCGGACGCCCCGAAGGAAACGACCCAAGCGCCGAGGCTGAGAGCTCAAGCTCGCGCTAGGCCGGCGGGGCCCGTGCTCTCGCGGACCACGAGCTCGGCGGGCAGCACGACCCGCTCCGGCTTGACCGGTCAAGTGGAGCGAACTCAGTCTGGCTCGGTGGGGCCCAACAACTGACGGCGCCCGGCGCGGTTGGCGGCCACGGTTCGGCTCGCGGTCATCACCACCCTCGATGACCAGAACAACGCGAACGCTGTCAGCACGACTGCTACTCCCGTCAGGGCCAGCCGCATGAGCACGTGTCCACCGTCCTGGTCGAAGTCGGGGTAGAGGAAGACGGACACGGCGACGAAGCTCGCGAGCGAGGACATGGCTGCGAAGAACCCGGCGAGTTGATTCAGACGAGCTGACCTCCGTGCCTGGATCGCATCACGGAAGGCGCTGTGCATGTCCATCAGCAGTTCGCGCTTGCGGGCGATCGCGACCATGTTGTCCTCCATCTCCCACCGCTGACACGCTGCGTCCCAGACCGGCCACTCAGTCCCACCAAGACTCAACCGGAAGGTGTCCAGCCGCGCCCGGACCGTTCCGACTTGGCTCGTGACGGCCGCCAGCATGTCCGGAACGCTTGCCAGTTCGCCCAAGGGATCGGTGACGAACGAGTCCGAGGTCGCAATCACGATCGCAAGCAAGCGTTGGTCGAGCAACCATGACGCACTCCACCACGCGTGCAACTCGTCCAGGAGGCTGACCAGCGTGGCCTGGTTGTCTGGATCGGCCACGCACAACAGGGAGGCATGCCATCCGAGGTACGCGCGATCAGTCCCCAGGACGACGGTGGTGAACGCCGTCGGCAACACATTGCTGGCAGTCGACTCGTCGCAGTGGGGTCCGGCTCCGGGGGGTCGCTCATGGTCGCAAGTGAGCACGGTGTGCGCCCACAGGGCTCGAGCGCTCGAGCTCGTCGAGGGGCTGCCCGAGACTCTCGCGCGTTCTGCCCTGAGACGCGGCGGGAGGACTCGGTCGACCCAGGACACGAGTGCATCCGCCGCCGCTCCGAACGAGGCCCAGTCGGTCGCGGGGGACTCGAGCTCGACGACGACAGTGGTGCCGTCGATGTCTCGCGTGTGCAGGACTACCCGAAGGACCGTCTCCGCGAAGCCGTCATCGGCGAGGGCTCGTGCTGCGCCGGCGACGAGGTCGGGCCTATCGACGGCCCGGTGGACCGATGCATGCGTGGCCGCGCCCGACAGGCTGACTGCGGAGAACATGCGGAGTGGGGGCTCTCCGGGGTCCGGCAGCTCGGTTGGGAGTAGCCAGTCATCGGTGGCGACGGCAACGCTTACATGGGCTCTCAGCGTGGTGCTCCCTTCGAGAGGTCCACGAGCATAGGCGGGACGTCTCGTCGGCGATCGAGGAATCGGCAGCCGCAGCGGAACTCCGTAGCCTGACACCGTGAAGGTCCTGCTCCTCGAGAACATCCACCCGGTCGCCGTCGAGACGCTCGAGGCGCGCGGCCACGAGGTCGAGCTGCGCGCCGGCTCGCTGTCCGAGGACGAGCTGGTCGAGGTGTTGTCGGCCGGCGTGCAGCTGCTCGGGATCCGCTCCAACACCCACATCACCCAGCGCGCCCTCGAGGCGGCCCCGGACCTGCTGGCGATCGGCTGCTTCTGCATCGGCACCAACCAGGTCGACCTGGTGGCCGCCGCTGAGCGCGGCGTCGCGGTCTTCAACGCGCCGTACTCCAACACCCGGAGCGTCGTCGAGCTGGTGATCGGCGAGATCATCGCGCTGGCCCGGCGGCTGCCCGAGAAGACCCAGCGGATGCACGAAGGCGTCTGGGACAAGTCGGCCAAGGGCAGCCACGAGATCCGGGGCCGCACCATCGGCATCGTCGGCTACGGCAACATCGGCACCCAGCTGTCCAACCTGGCCGAGGCGATGGGCATGCGGGTGATCTTCTTCGACACCGCCGACCGGCTCGCGCACGGCAACGCACGCCGGATGCCCACGCTCGACGCCCTGCTGGAGCAGGCCGACGTGGTCAGCCTGCACGTCGACGGTCGCCCCGGTAACGCCGGGTTGTTCGGCGCCGCCCAGTTCGCCCGGATGAAGCCGCGCTCGATGTTCATCAACGCCTCGCGCGGCATGGTCGTCGACGACGTCGCGCTGCGCGCGCACATCGAGTCCGGCCACCTCGCCGGAGCCGCGCTCGACGTGTTCCCGGTCGAGCCCAAGGCCCAGGGTGACACCTTCGAGTCGGTGCTTCGCGGACTCGACAACGTCATCCTCACCCCCCACGTCGGCGGCTCCACCCAGGAGGCACAGGAGGAGATCGGCTGGTTCGTGGCCGGCAAGCTCGCCACCTTCGTCGCCGAGGGCAGCACCGCGCTCTCGGTCGACCTGCCCGCCGTACAGCCGCCGCCGCTCGCCGAGGGAGTCCGGCTCGGCTACCTGCACGTCAACGTCCCCGGCGTGCTCGCGGAGGTGAACGCCTACCTCGCCGAGGAGGGCGCCAACGTCGTGGGCCAGTACCTCGCCACCCGCGGCGAACAGGGGTACGTCGTCACCGACGCCACCGACTCGATCTCGGACGCCGCGCTCGACAAGCTCCGCTCGTCCGAGCACACGATCTGGCTGCGGCGCTACACCGCCTGAGCCACCCCGAGTCGACGTTCGTGCTGACGAGTAGCCCGCCGAGTCGGGGTTACTGCTCATCAGTAACCCCGACTCGCCGTCAACTAGGCTCGCGAGCGTGACCCCGGTGCTCCCCGATCTGCGCGGGAGGCTCGGCCAGGCCCTGTTCCTCCGCGTCGCCGGACCGGACGGCCCCAAGCATCGCGACCGGATCCACTTCCGTGAAGGTCCGCGATGGTTCGCGCCCGACAGCGCCATCGCACGCGTGCACGGTGACGCGTCCATGTTCGTCGGCGGGCTGCGGGCGCTGCTGCTCCAGACCCTGCACCCGGCCGCGATGCGCGCAGTCTCGGAGCACTCCGGCTTCCGCGGCGACATGTGGGGCCGGCTGCACCGGACCAGCCGGTTCCTCGCGATGACGACCTTCGGGGTCGCGGACGACGCCCAGCGCGCCGTCGACGCCGTCCGCGCGATCCACGAGCGCGTCACCGGGGTGCTGCCGGACGGGACGCCGTACGCCGCCTCCGACCCACACCTGCTGATGTGGGTGCACGTGGCCGAGGCGGACAGCTTCCTGCGTGCCCACCAGGCCTACGGTCGCCGGCCCCTGGACCAGGCGGGTCGCGACGAGTACGTGGCCCAGATGGCCGAGGTCGGCCGCCGGCTCGGGGTCATCGACCCGCCCACCACCGAGGCGGGGCTGGCCGAGGTGCTGGCGTCCTATCGCCCTGAGCTGCGCGGCACGCCCGAGGCGCGCGAGGCGGTCCGCTTCGTGCTGCTCAGGCCGCCGCTACCGCTGGCCGCCCGGGCGCCGTACGCCGTGCTCGCCGCGGCCGCGGTCGCGATGATGCCGGCGTGGACCCGGCTGCCGCTGCGCCTCCCCTGGCTCCCGGTCTCCGAGCGCACCGTGGTGCCGGTGCTCGGCGGGCTGGCCACCGGGACGATCCGCTGGGCCCTGACCGCGCCTCAGGACGCCGTCATGTCGGGGTCGCCCCAGTAGGCCTTCATCGAGGTGATCCGGCCCTCGTCGTCGAAGGTCATCACGTCGATCGGTGCCAGCGTGTAGGTCTTGTCGCCGACCTTGGTGGTGAACTCGAACAGGAACGCCGCCTCCCCGCCTGCGACCCGCGCGGTGATGACCCGCCCCTCCTGCTCGAGCCCCTCGAGCCCTGAGTAGAACTCCCGGATCGCCTCACGGGTGCTCCGGACCTCGGTGCCGACCGGGTCCTCGACGGTGGCCCCCTCGGCGAACAGCTCGAGGACCTCGTCGGTGGTGCCTCCCGCGACCGTGGCGACGTACTGCTCGATCACCTCGCGGATCTTCTCCGGACTGGCGGGCATTTCGGATCTCCTCGGGGCTTCTTGTAGGGGAGCAACCTAGCGGGTTGGATGGGCGCGATGGACCCCAGTGACAGATGGCCGCTGCCCGACTGCCCAGGCGTCCGGGACGAGCTGGTGGCGGCGTACGCCGACCCGAGCCGTGGCTACCACGACACCCGCCACCTCAGCGAGGTCCTCGACCGGCTCGACGAGCTGTCCGGCAACGGTGCGGCCTACGACGCGACGCCGGTGCGGCTGGCCGCGTGGTTCCACGACGCGGTCTACGACGGCGAGCGCGACGCCGAGGAACGCTCCGCCACCTGGGCCGAGGAAGCTTTGGCCCCGGTCGCCCCCTCGCCCGTCGTCGCCGAGGTGGCCCGGCTGGTGCGGCTGACCGAGACGCACTCCCCCGACGACGGCGACGCCAACGGTTGCGCGCTCTCCGACGCCGACCTCGGGATCCTGGCCGCGCCCCGCGAGCGCTACGACGAGTACGTCGCCGCGGTGCGCCGGGAGTACGGCCACCTGCCCGACGACGTCTTCTCCGCCGGCCGGGCCGACGTCCTGCGCTCCCTGGCCGAGAAGCCCCGGCTGTTCCACACGGCGTACGCGCGGGAGCGGTGGGAGGCCGCCGCGCGGGCGAACCTGGAGCGGGAGCTCGCGGTGCTGAGCGATTCGTCTGCGGTCTGACGTGGGATTTCCCGCTCGCGGCCCTCAGACGAATCGGCGGCTCAGCTGCGCTTGCGCCGCCTGAGACCGGCCTTGACCAGGCGGGTCACCAGCTCGCGCGACGTCACCGGCTCGACCCCGAGGGCGAGCACCTGGTCGTACCACTCGGACGGGACGTCGTAGTGGTCCCTGTCGAAACCGCGCTCGGGAATGCCGAGCTCGCGGGCGAAGGCGTGCAGCTCGTCGAACGACTCGTCGCTGGCCAGGTGCGACCACATCCGGCCGCGGGAGGGGACTGCGGGCGGGTCGATCATCAGTGTCATCGGAGTGGGGCCATCAGAGCCGCTCCATCGAGTCGTCGAGGAGCAACCGCCACGAGCGGGTGAGGGCGGCGTCGACGTAGGCCTTGCGACTGCCGCCCGGGCGCACCTGCCGGCCGACGTGGAAGGCGCGAACCCCGGCGCGGACCAGCCAGGGCACGTGCTCGGCGAGCAGCCCGCCCCCGGGCATCACCAGGGCCGCGATCCTCGGATCGGACTGCGCGGTGGCGAGCAGCTCCTCGTAGCCCTCCGACATGCCGCGTGGCGAGCCCGCCGAGCGCACGTGGACCAGGCCGGGCAGCCCCAGGAGGGCCCGCCACGCCCGGCGCGGCTCGAGGGTGGCGTCGACGGCCCGGTGGAAGGTCCACGGCACGTTCGGCAGGGACGAGCTGAGCTCGGTGCACACGGGTACGTCGACCTCGAGCTCGGCATCCAGGAAGCCGAACGCCACTCCCGACGCGCCACAGCCGAAGAAGTCCTCGGCCAGCCCGACCAGCCGGGTCAGCTCGCCGCCCGTCGTCGTCCACGAGTCGTTGAGCCTGAGCAGCACGAAGACCGGCAGGTCGGTGTCCCGGCAGATCGCCGAGACCACCGCGGGCTCGGGCGACAGGGCGCCAGTCGCCGCGGGCGCGCCGACCACGTGCAACCGGTCCGCGCCGCCCTCCTGCGCCCCGGCGACGTCGCGCTCGTGCGCGACGCTGACCTCGAGCAACACCCCCACACTCGCAGCGTAGGGGTGTGGGCTCACCACCGCCGACACACAATGGGCAGGGTGGACACTGTGCCGCTGTTCGACGCGAGAGCTCGCGTGCTCGCCGACCTGCAGGCCCGCGACCACGCGACGGCCGAGGCGGTCTCGATCCTCGAGGACGCGGTGTCCGCTCGGGAGTGGTGGGCCGACCAGTGGCCCGATGGCCAGGTGTACGTCGCGGGGCTGGTCGCCCAGGACGTCCAGGACGGGCTGTTCGAGTCGACCGGGCGGTGGCCGCTCTGCCTCGGCTGCCCCGGTCCGGAGCACTCGCTCTACATCCAGCCCGACCTGGGCGGACCGGATCCGGTGTGGGTCTGCGAGGTGTCAGGCGACGTGGTGGCGCCGCTGGGCGGGCTCGGCGACTAGGCGACTAGAAGTCCTGCCCGATCTGCACCCAGAAGGTGAAGCGGTCGGCGCGGAAGACGCTTCGCGACACCTCGACCACCTTGTCGTCGTGCAGGGCCCGGCGGGAGTGCCGCAGGACGGCCGCTCCGGCCTCAACCTCCAGGTGAGCGGCCTCGTCGGCCTGGCAGACGTCGGCGTTGATGGAGTCCTCGGCCCAGGTCGGGCGCAGCCCCCGCTGCTCGAGGGCCTCGTAGAGGCTGGTCGGCATGCCACTCTGCAAGAACCCGGGCAGCAGCACCTCGTTGAGGTAGGCGTCCTCGATGCACATCGGGCCGCTGTCGGCGCGTCGCAGCCGCTTCCAGTGGATCACCGGGTCGCCCTCGGTGATGTTGAGCGCGCGGGCCACACCGGGACCGGCCTGCTCGCGGCGCGCCAGCAGGGTGACCGACTCGGCCAGCATCCCGCGACGCGCCATCTCCTCGGAGTAGCTCGTGATCGTGCTGGCGGTACGCCGGGGGCGGGCCACGAAGGTGCCCTTGCCCGGGATCCTCTCGAGCAGGCCCTCGACGACCAGCGCGTCCATCGCCTGGCGCACCGTCATCCGGGCCACGCCGAATTGGGCCACCAGCTCGCGCTCCGACGGAGCGGGCGAGCCCGGAGACATGCCGGAGACCAGTGCGCGCACGTACTCGCGGACCTGGACGTGCTTCAGCGCACGCCCGTCCTTGAGCAGGAGCTCCGTCATATCAGCCAGACTAGACCGGCCCCTCCACCCCCGTCCCCGGTTTGGATGGACCATAGGACCTCCGATCGGGTGGACCTTCCTAGCCCCCTGTGACCACCCGTTCGGGCCACTCGTCGCCTGGCCGGGGCTCACTCCGTCGCGATCGCTCGCAGGACGTCGAGGCGAGCGGCCCGACGGGCCGGGAAGACCGCGGCGACCACTCCGATCACCAGTGAGAGCAGCAGGAAGACGACCAGCTGGACCACCGGAATGCTGATCCGCTCCAGTCCCTCGTCGCGCAGGGCGTACATCAGGGTGACCCCGAACGCGATGCCCAGCCCCACCCCGAGGACCGCGCCGAGCACGGCGATCACCACGGACTCGAGCCGGATCATCAGCCGCAGCTGCCGTCGGCTGACCCCGATCGCGCGGAGCAGGCCGATCTCGCGGGTCCGTTCGATGACCGACAGCGCGAGCGTGTTCACGATCCCGAGGATGGCGATCACCACCGCGAAGACCAGCAGCACGTAGATGACCGCGATGATCCGGTCGATCGGCGCACGCTGCTCGGCCGCGAACGCCTGCTCGTCCTTGACCGTCACCACCGGCAGGTCCTTGACCACCTCGTCGAGACGTTGCTGCAGACCCTCGGCCGCAGGGCCGTCCTCGGCGAAGATCACCACGTAGTTGTCCTGGTCGGGGTAGCCGGAGTCGATCAGCGTCTGCAGCGTGGTCAGGACCGGTGAGAAGACCAGCGGGGTCTCCTCGAAGACTCCGACGACCCGCCACTCCTTCTTGCCGGTCGGGACGGTGATCGCGAAGGTGTCGCCGGTCGAGAGGTGCTGCTCCCGAGCCCAGTCCTGCTCGACGAGCACGGTGCCGTCGGCGAGGTCGGTCGCCTTGCCGGAGACCATGGTCATGTCGAAGTCCGAGATCGTGTCGGACGCGGTGGCGACCATGGCCATCCCGTCGCCCTCGTAGAGACCGAAGCCGAACCGCTCTCGCAGCACCGACTCCACGCCGTCGATCTTCGCCATCCGGTCGGTGATCGCCGGCGAGTACCCCTCACCGAAGGCACTGCTCACGATGTAGTCACCGATGAAGTTCTCCTCCACCTGGGCGTCCACGGACGCCTTGGCGGAGGCGCCGAGGATCGCCACCGTGAACGCCAGGGTGAGACCGACCATCAGCGCCGAGGCCGTGGCCGTCGTACGCCGCGGGTTGCGCAGCGAGTTCTGGCCGGCGAGCTGTCCCATCGTCCCGAAGAGCTTCGCGTCGGCCGCGCCGGTGGCGCGCAGGAACGGGCGACCGATCACCGGGCTGGCAGCGGTCACGCCGAGCAGCACCGCCAGCACGCCGGCGCCGACCCACCAGCCGTTGTGGGGCACTGCGCCCACGAACAGGCCGACCAGCGCGAGCGGGATGCCCAGCGCGATCAGCGCGACGCCGAGCAGCAGCCGTCGGCGTACGGACGACTCGGGCAGGGCCACGTCGTCGCGCAGCGCCTGGACCGGCGCGATCCGGCCGGTCCGGCGGGCCGGCAGCCAGGCCGCCACCATGGTGACCAGGATCCCGATGACGTACGCCGCGACCACGGTCCGCGGTGCCAGGATCAGCGGCTGCTCGGCAATTTCGAGGCCGAAGGTCGCGACCAGCGCCCGGATCCCCATCGCCAGCACGAACCCGAGCGCGAGCCCGGCGGTCGAGCCGATGGCGCCGACGACGAACGCCTCGAGCTGGACCGAGCGGATCACCTGCCGCTTCGACGCGCCGAGGGCGCGCAGCAGGGCGAGCTCGCGGCTGCGCTGGGCCACCAGGATCGAGAAGGTGTTGACGATGATGTAGCTGCTCACCACCAACGCGATCCCGGCGAAGATCAGCAGGAAGGTGGTGAGGAAGTCGATGCCGTTGAGCAGGGGGCCGGCCCGCTCCTCGGCCGCCTGGTCGCCGGTCACCGCCTCGAGGCCCTCGGGGAGCACCTCGTTGGCCTGCTTCGTCAGCTCCTCCTGCGAGACGCCGTCCTTGGCGGTGATCCAGAAGACGTTGAAGGCGTCCGCGCCGTCGAGGAACAGCCGCTGGGCGGTCGGGGTGTCGAAGGCGGCGTACGTCGCACCGTTGAGAGAGCCGCCCTCCCGGAAGCCGGCTATCCCCACCAGCGTCGGTTGCACGTCGAGGCTCTTGGTCGCCGTGACGATCGAGACCTGGTCGCCGAGGTCGTATCCGGCCCGGTCGGCGGTGCTCTCGTCGAGCACCACCTCGTCGGCGCCGTGCGGCTCGTGACCCTCGAGGATGACCAGCCCCTCGAGGCCGTGGCCGGCCGGTGCGTCGCTCCAGTTGCCGCCGAAGGCCGGCGGGCCGGAGCCACCCACAACCTTGTTGTCGGTGGAGAGGACGTAGACGCCGGTGGCGCTGACGAAGCCGTCGACCCGGGCGGCGCCGGGGAGCCGCTCGAGCGTCGGCGCGACCGAGGCCGGGACGGTCTGGGTGCTGATCACCGGGCCCTGCTCGCCGCCGAGGTCGCTGCCCTCGACCTGGACCACGGTGTCGCCGACGGTGGAGGCGAACAGCGCGGTGAAGCTGCGCTCCAGGGTGTCGGAGAACATCAGGATGCCGGTCACGAACGCGACCCCGAGCACGATCGCGAAGGTGCTGAGCAGCAGCCGGACCCGGCGGGCCAGCAGGCTCTTGAGGGACGCCCGGATCATGCGGCCAGTCGGGCCATGGTGTCGAGGATCTGCTCCCGGGTGGGGTCGCGCAGCTCGTCGACGACACGTCCGTCGCCGAGGAACAGCACCCGGTCGGTCCACGCCGCGGCCAGCGGGTCGTGGGTGACCATCACGACCGTCTGGCCGTGCTGGTCGACGCTGCGGCGGAGCAGCTCGAGCACCTCGGCGCCGGAGGCGGAGTCGAGGTTGCCGGTGGGCTCGTCGGCGAACACGATCCGTGGCCGGCTGGCCAGGGCCCGGGCCACCGCGACCCGCTGCTGCTGGCCGCCGGAGAGCTCGTGCGGCTTGTGGTCGAGGCGGTCGGCGAGGTTCACGGTGTCGATCACCGTGTCGTACCACTCCGCGTCCGGCGAGCGGCCGGCGATGGCGAGCGGGAGCAGGATGTTCTCGCGGGCCGTGAGCGTCGGGACCAGGTTGTAGGACTGGAAGACGAAGCCGATCTCGTCCCGGCGCAACCGGGTCAGCGCTTTGTCCTTGAGCACGGTCAGCTCGTGGTCGCCGATCATCACCGAGCCGGAGTCGGCGGTGTCCAGGGCGGCCAGGCAGTGCATGAGCGTGGACTTGCCGGAGCCGCTGGGCCCCATGACCGCGGTGAACTCGCCGGCCATCAGCTCCAGGCTCACGTCGTCGAGGGCGACCACCCTCGTCTCACCCATGCCGTAGGTCTTGGTCAGATGGCTCACCCGCGCCGCCACGCCCACGCCCTCCGCCATAGGGACAACTCTGGCAGCAGGGGTGAAGCGTGCTCGATCGGGGATCACCCGGGTGCTGCCCCAATCTCACCCGTTGCGGTATCGAACATCTGTTCGATTCTGACGTAGACTCCGGAGGCATGGACTTCCAGACCTCACTCTTCGCGGCGCCCGAGAGCCGGGTCCGTGACTTCGAGGGGATCGCCCGGACGACCCTGACGCGGGGCGCCTGGGTCGATGTCCTCCGCACCTGGCTGCCGGAGGCCGACGACGTCTTCGAGACGCTGGTCCGCGACGTGCCGTGGCGCGCCGAGCGGCGGCAGATGTACGACCGGATCGTCGACGTGCCCCGCCTGGTGCACACCTACATGATCGGCGACGAGCTGCCGCACCCGCTGCTCACCGAGGCCCGCGACGCGCTGTCCGACCACTACCAGTCCGAGCTCGGTGAGCCGTTCCGGACCGCCGGCTGCTGCTACTACCGCGACGGCCGCGACAGCGTCGCGTGGCACGGCGACACCATCGGCCGCGGCAAGAACACCGACACGATGGTCGCCATCGTGTCGCTTGGCGACCCGCGCCGGCTGCACCTGCGTCCGCGGCTCGGCGGCCGCCCGGAAAAGGGTGCACAGCCCGTGAGCATCGAGATGGGGCACGGCGACCTGGTGGTGATGGGCGGCTCGTGCCAGCGCACCTGGGAGCACGCCGTACCGAAGGTGGCCCACGCCGGCCCGCGGATCTCGGTGCAGTTCCGGCCGCTGAACGTCTTCTGAGCCTGGCCTGCCCCGCAGAAACTCACGCTCCCCCGCTGAAGTTTCAGCGGGGGAGCGTGAGATTCACCGGGTACCCGGTGAATCTGGGCCTCTAGGCGGTCGGCGGCGGGGTGCTCCCGCCCGACGGGTTGGTCGGGGCGGCCGGTGGGGCCGGCGGCGGCGAAGCCGGGGCGGCCGGTGGGGCCGGCGGCGGCGAAGCCGGGGCGGCCGGCTCGACCGGGGCGGCCGGTGCGGGTGCAGCCGGTGCGGCAGGTGCCGGGGCCGACGTACCGAACGACACCTGGGGTGCCGTCTGCTGACCCTCGGGAGCGTCGTAGAACTCGCGCTTGTGCACGTTCGCGATGCCGGTGAACAGCATCCAGGGGATGGTCATGACCAGCTTGTTCAGCGAGGCCACGGCGTCGTTGTAGTACTGGCGCGCGAACGCGATCTGGTTCTCGGTCTCGGCAAGCTGGCCCTGGAGCTCGAGGAAGTTCTGGTTCGCCTTGAGATCCGGGTACTGCTCGGCGACCGCGTTGACCCTGACCAGTGCCTGCTGCATCGCTGCGTCAGCGGCGGCCTTGGCCGGCACGTCGTCCCCGGCGGCGGCGGCCTGCAGGCCGGCCCGGGCTCGGGTGACCTCCTCGAAGACCTCCTTCTCGTGGGCGGCGTAGCCCTTGACCGTCTCGACGAGGTTGGGGATCAGCTCGGCACGACGGGTCAGCTGGACGTCGATGCCGCCCAGCGCCTCCTGAGCCCCGATGTCACTGGTCCGGAGCTTGTTGAATCCGACGATCGCGAAGCCCACCAGGGCCACGAGAACGACGATCACGATGATGGCGATGAGCATCAGCTGTCTCTTCCTTTGAGGTGTGCTGCTGTGTGCAGGTCAGTATGGGTGTTGCGGCCGCGGCATCGGCTCACCACGAGCCGCCGCCTCCGCCGCCGCCTCCTCCTCCGCCGGAGAAGCCGCCGCCCCCGCCGCTGCTGGACGACGAGCTCTGGGTGGCGTTGTAGGACGAGATGGCCGAGTCGACGGTGCTGCTGAAGTCACCGACCATCGAGTTCACGTAGTCCGCGGTGTGGCTGCCGGCGTAGGCCCCGGCGAAGTAGTGCGGGATCGGCGGCTCCTCGCCGACCTCGACGCGGTACTTGGCGGCCCACTCGTCGGCGCAGTCGAGCGCGACCGCCCACGGGATGTAGGCGGTGTAGAGCTCCTTGCGACCGGAGAAGTCGAACCGCTGCTTGCTCGAGGGCGTCGACAGCATCCGTCGGAAGCCACCGACCCTGGACCACAGGTCGCGGCCGGCGCGGGTCCGGCTGGTGCCCGACCCGGTCGCCATCAGCGAGGTGCCGCCGACCGCGAAGCCGCCGGGGATCAGGCCGAGCATGGTCATCGAGAACGGGTTCCAGATCGCGCACACGAGCATGGCGCCGAACCCGGCCAGCACCAGCAGCCCGCCGATGCCGCCGAGGCCGCTGGACACCATGTGGCCCGAGGACTTGGCCCAGGTCTCGACGCTGCTGTCGAACCGGGTGATCTCGGCGCCCAGCCGCTTGCCGGCGGTGACATCCTTCTTGCTGGCCGTGAACGTCGCCCCCGGGCCGCCGAGGAGGTGGGCCACGTCGGTGGTCACGGGGTCGAGGCCGGCCCAGCCCTGCGGGCCGCTCTTGTCCGTGATGGTCCAGGTGTCGCCGTCGTGGGTGAGGTCGACCGCGCCCTTCTCGGCGGCGTGCATCAGCGTGGCGACGTACGTCGCGCGGTCCACCTTCTCGCTGTAGACGTACTTCGCCTGGGCCGGCCCGATGCCGTCGGGCGGTGCGTAGAGGACCGGGAAGCCGGGTTCCTTCTCCCGCGACTTGGCGCCGAGCAGGGAGCCGAACACGGTCGCACCGGCTGCCAGGAGGAGCACGATGACCAGCAGCGGCAGGTGGGTGCTGAGCACGCGGTCCCAGCGGCCGGTCCACAACACCTTGTTGCCTTCGGGCGGGGTCGCCATGTCGAGGCCGGTCGCGATCCCGACCGGAGTGCGTGGTGCGATCGCCTCGGTCGTGATCGTCAGATCGGTGGTGCCGCCGCCCTCGGCCGTGCAGCCGGTGCTCGCGTCGTTGCCGATCGCGCACCTCACGTCGTCCTGGGCCGGCACGGGAAGGTGCACCGTGAGCGTGGCCTGGTCGATGCTCTGGTTCCAGCCGCGCGGGACCAGCTGCCAGAAGAACATCGTGTCGACGTCCTCGCCGGTGACCTTCTCGTCGTTCTCGGCCAGCACGCCGTCGATGTGGTACTTGATCACGTAGGTGTGCTCGCCTATGTCCAGCGTCGTGTTCGCGTCCCCGATCTTGGCCGTCCGCTGGCGGTGGTGGTCCGCCCAGCTCAGCTCGAACGGCTCGTCGCTGCCGTTGCGGGTGACGGTGATGTCCTCCGGAGTACGGCGGGCCTGTGGCGAGTTGTCGTCAACGATGTCCCAGAACCGGAAGATGCCGTGCTTGCCGTAGACCGGGAAGTCGACGGTGATCGTCTCGGTCACGTCGAGGTCGCCGTTCTCGGCCACGTCGAAGTCCGCCACGTAGTTGGTGATCGTGGTGTTCTCGTAGTTGGGCTCGACCTCCCCGCTGCCGTAGAAGAGCGCCGGGATGCAGAGGAGAAGGGCAATCACGCCGAGGGCGATCGCGGTCCCCACCAGGCGCTTCATGCCAAGTCCTCGCACGCTACGCGGCACTCAGCATCCACACTGGCGGCGTTGCCGACGCTCGAAAGACACCCAGTCTGCCTTCGCGGCGGCGCCTTGCCAGAGCGGCGCTGAGCGCCGCTCGCTTGCACGATGCCTTGGCATGAAGCGCGCCGTTTCACGAGCCGAAACCATAGGGGTTTATCAGGGCAGACGTCTGTAGCCCCTCCGGACCACGTCCGGCGGATCGAAAACCCCGTGCCGACTGTCGGCGGTCGCTGCCACAGTTGGGCTGATGGCCACGACCACCTCCTCCCCCGGCCTGGTCGGCTTCTGGCGCGACCTGCCGCGCGAGGGCCGGCTGATGCTGTCGATCATCGTGCTCGAGTTCTTCGGCACCGGTCTGGTGTTGCCCTTCCACGTGGTCTACCTCCACGAGGTGCGTGGCTTCTCGCTCAGCGACGTCGGGCTCCTGCTCGGCCTGCCGCCACTGATGGGCCTGCTCGTGGTCGGGCCGGGCGGCTCGGCGATCGACCGGCTCGGCGCGCGGCGCATCCAGATCGGCGTGCTGGTGCTGATGGTGGTCGGCAACGTCGTGCTGGCGTTCGCGACCACCCAGGCGGTCGCGGCGGTGGCGCTGTCGCTCACCGGCATCGCGTTCGGCATGTCCTGGCCGGCCTGGCAGAGCGTGGTGGCATCGGTGATCCCGTCCGTGCTGCGCCAGCGCTACTTCGGCGTGAACTTCACCCTGCTCAACCTCGGCATCGGCCTGGGCGGAGTGGCCGGCGGCTTCTTCGTCGACGTGTCCGACGCGCGCACCTTCCAGACGATCTACCTCGCCGACGCCGTCTCCTACCTGCCCGCGCTGCTGCTCCTGCTCGGGCCACTTCGCCACGTCGCCGGTCGCGTGGTCGTCGAGGTCACCGACGATGCGACGGCGATGGGCTACCTGTCGGTGCTGCGCAGCCCGGCCATGGCCACCCTGACGGTGCTCAGCTTCGTGTCGTCGTTCGTCGGCTACTCCCAGCTCAACGCCGGCTTGCCGGCCTACGCCCGCGGGGTCGGCGAGATCTCCACCCGCGGGCTCGGGCTGGCGTTCGGGGCCAACACGCTGGTCATCGTCTTGCTCCAGCTCGTGGTGCTGCAGCGGATCGAGGGACGCCGCCGCACCCGCGTGATCGCCGTGATGGGCGTGGTGTGGGCATTCTCCTGGCTGCTGCTCGGCTTCTCCGGGTTGGTGCCCGGCACCGCGGGCGCGACCCTGCTGGTCGCTGCCTGCGCCTCGGTCTTCGCGTTCGGCGAGACCCTGCTGCAACCGACGATCCCGGCTCTGGTCAACGACCTGGCTCCCGACCACCTGCGCGGCCGCTACAACGCTGTCAGCTCGGGCGCCTTCCAGCTCGCTGCCGTGATCGCGCCCCCGATCGCCGGCTTCCTGATCGGTCGCGCGCTCGGCGACGTCTACATCGGGCTGCTGGTCGTGGGCTGCCTGGTCTGCGGGCTGCTCGCGATCGCCCGGCTCGAGCCCCAGCTCGACCCGCAGGTCAACGGCGTCAGAGAGCCGTGATCAGCCAGATGACCAACCCGATCACGACCAGCGCGGCCAGGCCCTGCTTCCAGTAGCTCTTGAACAGGACCGGGAGCACCGTCGCGCCCAGGTTGATGGCGTCGTCGGTCTTGGCCTGCGGGGGTGCGGCCGCCCCCACGTCGGCCTCGGGTGCCGCGGGGGCGGGGTCTGGTGGGGCCGGTTCGGAAGCAGCCTGGGCTGACGGCTCTGCGGAAACACTCGGCTCGCCGAGACGCTGCTCCAGGCAGTCCACGAACTGGCCAAGCAGCTTGTCCGAGACGTCCTGCATCACGCCCCGGCCGAACTGCGCCGGCTTCCCGGTGACCGCCAGGTCGGTCAAGACCTCGACCTCGGTGCCACCCGAGCCCGACGAGGCCATCGAGAGGGTGACCTTGGCGCCGGCCGTGCCGTTGCCGCGCTTGTCCTTGCCCTTGGCGTCGACCACGAACCGGTGGGCCGCCTCGTCCTTCTCCAGGAAGGTCCCCGAGCCGTTGTAGACCAGCGCGATCGGCCCCAGCTTGACCTTCACCGAGCCGGCGAAGCTCTCGGCGTCGGCAGAGGTCACCTGGGCTCCCGGGAAGCACTCCGCCACGGAGGCGATGTCCTGGAAGTGCGCCCAGGTCTCCTCGACCGGAGTGGGTACGGCGAACCGGTGGGCGAGATCCATCAGGCTCCTGCTGCGGCCAGCACCGCACGCCGGGTCAGCACCCCGGCCAGGTGTCGCCGGTAGTCGGCGTCGCCGTTGAGGTCCGAGGGCGGGTTGGTGCCCTCGGCCGCCTGCTCGGCGGCAGCGCGGACCCCGTCGGCGGTGGCCGGCTGACCCACCAGCGCCTCCTCCACGGACCTGGCTCGCAGCGGTGTGGAGCCCATGTTGGTCAGCCCGACGCGGGCCTCGGCGATGGTGCCACCTTCGGCCCGCACGGCGGCCGCGACCGCCACGATCGGCCACTGGTGCGCGACCCGCACGAACTTCTCGTAGTGCGCTCCCCAGCCGGTGCGCTTCGGGATCCGGATCTCGGTGAGGATCTCGTTGTCGCCGATCGCGGTCTCGAAGAGGTCGACGAAGAAGTCGTCGGCCTCGACGGTGCGGAAGGCGTTCGGGCTGGCGATGGTGAACTGGGCCCCCAGCGCGAGCGCCGGCGCCCCCATGTCGCCGGCCGGGTCGGCGTGCGCGAGCGCGCCGCCGAACGTCCCGCGGTGCCGGATCTGGGCGTCCGCCAGGTGCTCGACCGCCTTGCTCAGGAGCAAGGCGTGCTCGGCGACGAGGTTGTTGGACGCGATCTCGGCATGCGGGGTCATCGCCCCGATCACGATCGCGTCGCCGTCGTCGCGGACGCCACGCAGCGACTCGATCTTGCCCAGGTCGATGACCATCTCGGGCGCGTTGAGCCGCATCCGCAGGACCGGCAGCAGGCTCTGCCCACCGGCCATGATCTTGGCCTCGTCGCCGTGCTCACCCAGGACGACGAGCGCCTCCTCGAGGGTGGCCGGAGCCACGTAGTCGAACTGGACGGGGATCACTGGTCCGCTCCTTCGTGTCGACGCCGGTCTCGCCGGGATCCTGGTTGAGCTCGCCCTCGGCGAAGTGCGGCATCGCCGACTCCTCCGTGGGATCGGCCCCGCCGCCTCCGGTCTGGTTGATCGCCCGCCACACCCGCTCGGGAGTGCACGGCATCTGGATGTCGTTGACCCCGAGGTGCCGGACCGCGTCCACGACCGCGTTGACGACCGCGGGTGTCGAGGCGATGGTCCCGGCCTCGCCCACCCCCTTGGTGCCCAGCGTGTTGGTGGTCGAGGGCGAGGTGGTGTGGTCGATGTCGAAGCTGATCGTGTCGGCGGACGTCGGCAGCAGGTAGTCCACGAACGACCCCGACACCAGCGTGCCGGCGTCGTCGTAGACCGCCTCCTCCCAGAGCGCCTGCGCGATGCCCTGGACCAGGCCGCCGTGCACCTGTCCCGCCACGATGAGCGGGTTGATGATGTTGCCGATGTCGTCGCAGCAGACGTACTTGCGCATCGTCAGCGCCCCGGTCTCGGTGTCGACCTCCATCGCGCACAGGTGGGTGCCGTGCGGGAAGGAGAAGTTGACCGGGTCGTACGTCGCGTCGCAGTCCAGTGAGGGCTCGATCCCGTCGGGCATGTTGTGCGCGGCGAAGACCGCGGTCGCGAGCTCACCGATCGCCATGCCCTGGTCGGTGCCGCGCACCGAGAAGGTGCCGGAATCGAACTCGATGTCGTCGACGGACGCCTCGAGCAGGTGCGCCGCGATCGGCTTGGCCTTCTCGATCACCTTGTCGGCGGCCCGGACGATGGCCTCGCCACCGACCACCAGCGACCGCGACCCGTAGGTGTCGAGGCCGCGGGGCGCCACCTGCGTGTCGCCGTGCAGCACCTCGACGTCCTCGTAGGCGACACCGAGCCGGTCGGCGACGATCTGGCTGAACGCCGTCTCGTGCCCCTGGCCGTGTGCCGAGGCCCCGGTGATCACCTCGACCTTGCCGGTGGCAAGCATCCGCACGCTCGCGTGCTCCCAGCCGCCGGCGCCGTAGTCGAGGCTGCCGAGGACCCGGGACGGTGCGAGGCCGCACATCTCGGTGAACGTCGAGATGCCGATACCCAATTGCACAGCGTCGCCGGACTCGCGGCGCGTTTTCTGCTCGGCCCGCAGCTCGTCGTAGCCGAACATCTTCTTGGCCCTCTCGGTGGCCGCCTCGTAGTTGCCCGAGTCGTACTGCATCCCGGCCACCGTGGTGAACGGGAACTCCTCGTGCTTGATCCAGTTCATCTCGCGGATCTGCATCGGGTCGATGCCCACCTCGGCCGCCAGCTCGTCCATCATCCGCTCGACGCCGTACGTCGCCTCGGGCCGCCCCGCGCCCCGGTAGGCGTCGGTCCAGGTCTTGTTGGTCAGGACCGTCTGGCAGGAGAAGCGGTAGGCCGGGAACTTGTAGATCGCGTTGAACATGAAGGCGCCGAGCACCGGCACCCCGCCGCCGACGATGGCGACGTACGCGCCGAGGTCGGCGAGGAGCTCGACCTTGAAGCCCTTGACGGCGCCGGACTTGTCGGCCGCCAGCGTGAGCTTCTGCCACTGGTCGCGCCCGTGGTGGGCCGAGATCAGGCTCTCGCTGCGGGTCTCGGTGTACTTGACCGGCTTGCCGATCCGTCGTCCCACCGCCCAGGCGATCCACTCCTCCGGAGTGACCTGGAGCTTGCCGCCGAACCCGCCGCCCACGTCAGGGGCGATAACCCGGATCTTCGACTCCGGTACGCCGGTGGTCGCGGCCAGCGCGAACCGCACGATGTGCGGGATCTGGGTGGCCGACCACATCGTGTACTGCTCGCCGGTGGGGTCCACCACCACCGAACGCGGCTCCATGAAGGCCGGGATCAGCCGCTGCTGGCGGTACTCACGCTCGATCACGATGCCGTCGGTGCGCGCCGCGGCGATCGCCTCCTCGACGTCACCGCCGGTGCCCGCGGCGGCGGAGTCGAAGACCCACAGCGCGGACTTGTTGGTGCCGGAGTCGGGGTGGGCAAGCACCTTGTCCTCGGCGGACTCCTTCAGATCCAGCGCGGCCGGGAGCTCCTCGTACTCGACGTCGACGAGCTCGGCCGCATCGCGCGCCTCCGCGGCGCTGCGGGCCACGACGACCGCGACGATCTCACCGGCGAAGGCGACCCGGTCGCTGGGCATCGGGGAGTGCACCGGGGTGACCTGGTCGGGGGTGATCGGCCAGGCGTTGATGCAGACGCCGAGCTCGTCGCCGAAGTCCTTGCCGGTGAACACGTCGACGACGTTGGTCATGTCGTTGGCGGCGGCGGTCTCGATCGAGACGATCCTGGCGTGCGCGTGGGGGCTGCGCACCATCGCGAGGTGCAGCATCCCCGGCAGGGTGATGTTGTCGGTCCAGCGAGTGCGGCCGGTGATCAGCCGCTGGTCCTCCTTGCGGCGCCGGTCGCGGCCGATCTCGGGGTTCGCGGGACGTTCCTGGGTCGCGGTCATGCGTGCGCTCCCTCGGTCGATCCGCTGTGCTCAGCCGCGTACTGCACGGCCCTGACGATGTTGTGGTAGCCGGTGCAGCGGCACAGGTTGCCCTCGAGGCCGAGCCGGATCTCCTCCTCGCTCGGGTGCGGGTTGTTGTTGAGGAGATCGACGCTCTGCATGATCATCCCCGGCGTGCAGAAGCCGCACTGCAGTCCGTGGCACTCGCGGAACGCCTCCTGCACCGGGTGCAGCTGACCGTTGGTCGCGAGTCCTTCGATCGTGGTGACCTCGCCGCCGTCGGCCTGGACGGCCAGCACGTTGCAGGACTTCACGCTGCTTCCGTTCAGGTGCACCGTGCAGGCACCGCAGTTGCTGGTGTCGCAGCCGATGACCGTGCCGGTCTTGCCGACCTTCTCCCGCAAGTACTGCACCAGCAGCATCCGGGGTTCGACGTCGTCGGCGACCTTCTCGCCGTCGACGATGAGGCTGATCCGCGTCATGAGCACTCCCTTGGCTGAGCACGACTGTCGTCCACGTCACGCTAGGCCCGCATGGTTGGGGGCAGGTTGGCTGCGAGCGAGGCACGAGCTCGCGGCCATAGCTGTCCCGGTTGAGCGAGTGTCACGGCCGAGCTTGCGAGGACGTGACGGCGAGCGAAGCCACCGCAGCCAGGGCAGCCAAGCCACACCGGGGTTTCGAGACGGTCGCTGCGCGACCTCCTCAACCACCGGGCGTTCAGCGGCGAGCGACCGCCAACCGCCCCTTCAGCAGGGGTACGGCGGGGTGCGGGCGGCCGCCGGCGTGCTGGAGCGAGGCCAGGCAGACCTCCAGCACCTCGGAGTCGTACGGCGCCAGCTCGCTGTAGCGGACCACGGCATCGGGCTGCGGGTGCGCGAGCAGTGCCTCGCGGACCGCGACGGCGACGTACTCGCCCAGCTCGCTGAGGGCGGGCGAGTTGGTGCCCGGCAGGAGGTCGCCGCCGTAGGCGTCGACGGCGGCGGCCACCTCTCCGCGGCGCAGCAGGGCCAGGACGTGCTCGACGTCGGTGGCCACCGGCATCAGCAGCCGGTAGGGGCGCGAGCCGAGCTGACCGCCCAGGGCGGCGCGGAGGTGGGAGACCTCGGCCTTCAGTGTCGAGAAGGTGATCGCCTCGTCGCCGTACAGCAGCGCGTGCAGCTGCTCCAGGGAAAGCCCTTCGGGGTGCAGGGCGAGCAGGGCCAGGACCTCGGTCTGTCGTCGGTTGAGCAGCAGGCGCTGGCCGTCGAGCCGGGTCTCGGCGGTGCCGAGCAGGGTCATCACGAGCCCCGGGTCGCCGGTGAGGTCCGCCAGCGCCGAGGGGTGGTGGAACGACCGCGGCATCGCCGACTCGATCAGCCGCGCCATCACCCGGGCGGTGGCCAGCCCGATCGGGTGGGTGCGGTCCCACGTGGTGGAGAGGTCGATGACCCCGAGCTGGGCGCCGGTGACAGGGTCGTGCACGGGAGCGGCCCAGCAGACCCAGTTGTGCACGATGGGCGCGTAGTGCTCGGCGCTGAAGACCATCGCCGGCTCCGCGAGCCGGTTGGCCAGGTCCAGCGCGTTGGTGCCGACCGACTCGTCGTCCCAGCGACCGCCGGCCACGAAGTTCACGGTCTCGGCCTTGCGGCGCATCACCCGGCCGCCGTAGGTCCACAGGATCCGGGTGTCGGCATCGGTCACCGCGATCACGAGGTCGCCGTCCTCGGCAGTGCGCCGGAGGTCCGACTCCACCCGCTCCACCGCTCTCTGCAAGGGCGAGTCCCGCCAGATCGACGCGATCTCGGCCTCGTCGGCGAGCGGCGCCTCCTTGACGTCGGTCGTGATCGCGGCCTCGCTACGGGTCCAGCTGGTGAGGATCTCCGGGCGGACCATCTCCTCTACCGCGTCGCCGTGCTCGACGAAGCTGGTCCAGGCACGCACGGCGTCGAGCCTCCGGTCGTTCAGCTCGCGCCGCACCATCGCGCCCTCCAACCGTCGTTGGTAGCCCTCGGCGCGAGGGTACCGCTCGCGTGACAGCGATCACACCGGGAGCATCGGAGCACCGTGACCACTCGGCCACCCCAGGGCGCCGACGACGCCCAGCCCGAGTCCGGCCCCTCCCTGCAGCACTGGATCCAGCGCCAGGGCTTGAAGGTGCTGGTGATAGCTGCCGACGATGCGGGAGCTGCCCTACGTGCGGCCGCCGATGCACGAGCAGACGTTCGTGCCTCAGAGGTTCTGACGGAGGAATCGGAGCGTCTCGTCCATCGAGTCCTGCCAGCGGGCATAGAACGCGTGGTCCTCGCCCTGCCACCAGCGGAGCCGGCTGTCGATGCCGGCCTGTCGCATCAGCCCCTGGGTGGTCCGCGCCCACGGCGGCGGGCAGGTGCCGTCGGCGGTGCCGTGGTGGGCGAGCACCGGCTCGGTGATCCGGTCGAAGTACGTGCGCGGGGACAGCTCCCGGTAGAACCGCGGCACCTCCTGCGGCGTCCCGAACTGCGCGAAGAACCCGTCGACCACCTCGGGTCGGCTGTCCCGCGTGAAGTGGTTGAGGTTGTCGAGGAACCGCGAGCTCACCGATGCGTAGATCACCGCCGCGTCGATGAGCCCGGGCTGGGTGACCAACGCGTTCATGGCCACGCCACCGCCCATCGACCGGCCCAGCATGGCCAGGCGCTCGTCGTCGACATACGGCAGCTTCTTCAGCGCCTCGACGGCGTTGACGGCGTCACGGGTGTAGCCGAGCCGGGTCTCGCGGTCGACCGGTGGCACGGGGTCGGACGCGGCGTGGCCGCGGTAGTCGGTGTGCAGGACGACGAAGCCCGCGCGCGCCAGCGCGTCCTGCTCTCGGGCCAGGCCCTGGCCGGTCACGTAGATGGAGGGCTCGATGTAGCCGTGGTTGAGCACGATGCCCGGGAACGGGCCAGGGCCCTTCGGGCGGATCAGCACACCGGACACGGTGAGCTTGTCGCTGCGGTAGGTGACGTCGTAGCGGGTGTAGTCGGCCGTCTCGTACTCGGTGCGCAGGATCCGGGGCTTCCCACCGCTGGGAGCCATCCGCATCAGCGCCGGCAGCGACAGCCGGTGGTGCACCTCCGGGAGTGGTGCCTCCGTCGGCGTGGGTGCCGTGGTCGGGTCGGCTGCGGCGGTGGCCTCGGAGGCCGTCGGGCTGGCGCTCGGCTCGGGTCCGGCGGCCGGCTCGTCGGCGTCACTGGTGCACGCCGACGTCAGCACCAGCACGGCGAGGACGGCGGCGATACGGCGCATACCCGGTGTACGGATGATCAGCCCAGCGGGTTCGTCGAGCCGTGGATCCGGCCGTCGGTCACACCGAGGCGCTGTCCCGAGCCGCCCCAGCGGCCGGCGATGATCTCCGCGGCGATGCTGATCGCGGTCTCCTCCGGTGTGCGGGCGCCCAGGTCGAGCCCGATCGGGCTGGAGAGTTGGTCGAGCTCCTCGTCGGTGAGCCCGGCCTCGCGGAGCCGCGCGAGCCGGTCGTCGTGGGTACGCCGCGAGCCCATCGCGCCGACGTAGCCGACCTCCGGCATCCGCAGCGCCACCTCGAGCAGCGGGACGTCGAACTTGGGGTCGTGGGTGAGCACGGTGACCACGGTGCGCGGGTCGATGCGCCCGGCCGCGTGCTCGGCGGCGAGGTAGCGGTGCGGCCAGTCGACGACCACCTCGTCGGCCTCGGGAAACCGGCTGGTGGTCGCGAACACCGGCCGGGCGTCGCAGACGGTCACGTGGTAGCCGAGAAACGCACCCACCCGGGCCACCGCGGCGGCGAAGTCGATGGCGCCGAAGACGAGCAGCCGCGGCTTCGGGGCGAACGCCCAGACGAAGACCCGCATCCCCTCTCCGCGGCGTTCCCCGTCGGGGCCGTAGGTGAGCGTGGCGCTGTGCCCCGCCGCGAGCAGCCCCATCGCATCGTCGCGGGCCGCGTCGTCGGCCCGGGCCGAGCCGAGGGTCGGGGTAGTCACGGACGATCGACTTGTGGAAACACCGTTTTCCACAAGTCCCTTGTCCGTGACTACCCCACTGTCCGGGCGTACGACGAGCCGCCGACCCAGCCAGGACGGGTCGGGGTGTTCGATCACGGTGGCCAGGGCGACCGGGCGGCCGGCATCGATGTCCGCGGCGATCTCGCCCAGCTCGGGGAAGGTCTCCCGCGAGACCTTCTCGACGTACACGTCGAGGATGCCGCCGCAGGTGAGGCCGACAGCGAAGGCGTCGTCGTCGGAGACGCCGTACCGCTGAAGCACCGGCTCGCCCGACGAGACCACGGACTGGGCCAGGTCGTAGACCGCGCCCTCGACGCAGCCGCCGGACACCGAGCCGACCGCGCTCTCGTCGGGACCGACGAGCATCGAGGCGCCCGGCGGTCGCGGCGCGGACTCGAAGGTGGCGACCACGGTGCCGACTCCGACGGTCTCGCCCGCACGCCACCACGCCATCAGCTCGGTCAGCACGTCACGCACGCGCGACCACCTCCACCAAGTCGGCGTACGTCGCCAGCGAGTGGCCGGCGACGAAGTCGTCGACGTAGGGGAGCACCGCCAGCACGCCCTGCTGGACAGGCTCGTAGCCGTGCTTGCCGCGGTGCGGGTTGACCCAGATCACGCGATGCGCGATCCGGTGCAGCCGGGCCATCTGCTCGGCGAGGTGCGTCGGGTCGCCGCGCTCCCAGCCGTCGCTGAACACGACGACGACGGCGCCCCGGGCCAGCCCGCGCTGGCCCCACCGGTCGAGGAAGATCCCGAGGGTCTCGCCGAGCCGGGTGCCGCCGGACCAGTCCGGCACTGTCTCGCCCGCCGCGATCAGCGCCCGTTCGGCGTCCTTCCCGCGCAGCGCCCTGGTGAGGTGGGTCAGCCGGGTGCCGACGGTGAAGGTCTCGACCACGCCCCCGCCCTGGGTGAGGCGGTGGGCCAGGCGGAGCAGCGCGTCTGCGTAGCCGCTCATCGAGCCGGACACGTCCACCAGGAGGACGACGCGGCGCGGCTTGGTCCCGCGCCGGCGCCAGGCGATCTCCGCGGGCTCCCCCATCTGCCGCAGGCTGGCACGCAGCGTGCGGGGCGCGTCGACGGTGCCGCGGTGCCAGCGCTGGTGCCGGGAGGTACGCCGGCGGGGTGGGCGCGGACGCAGCATGGCGAACATCGAGGCCAGCCGGTGCTTCTCGGCGGCCGTCATCGAGGCGACGTCGCGGTGCCGCAGCACCTCCAGGTCGCTGGCCATGGCGCGCACCACCGGGTCGTCGGTCTGGCCGTCCCCGGCGCCCTCGCCCTCGGCCAGCGGCAGCCCCGAGAAGCTCGGCAGGTTCGGCTCCGAAGGCCGGGCGCGAGGCAGCCCGTCCCGGGCACCGAAGTAGGCCTCGTGGACCTGGTCGTAGCGGGCCAGGTCGTCCGGCGACGCGCACAGCGTGGCGCGACCCGCGACGTACGTCGCCCGGGGATCGTCGAGCCCCACCAGCGCCGCCGCCTCGAGGTAGCCCTGGGCCCGGTCCTGGGTGACCGGAACGCCCGCAGCGCGCAGGGCCCGGGCAAAGCCGAGCAGGATCTCGTCGCCCTCCCGGACCATCGGTGCCTGATTCACGGTCTGAGCATCTGGTCGAGGGCGTGCTGCACCTTCTGGGAGTCCTCGCGGTACTTCACCAGTGCCCCGAGCGTCCGGGCCGACGACTCGAGGTCCAGCGTCGTGGTGCCGAGGTGCTGCAGCGCCCGCGCCCAGTCGAGCGTCTCGGCGACCCCGGGCGGCTTCTGCAGGCCGATGTCCCGCAGCCTCTGGACGACGCCGACCGCCTGCCTGGCCAGCTGTTCCGAGACCTCCGGCGCACGGGACCGCACGATCTGCACCTCCCGCTCCAGGCCGGGGTGCTCGATCCAGTGGTAGAGACAGCGCCGCTTCAGGGCGTCGTGCAGCTCGCGGGTGCGGTTGGAGGTGAGGACGACGATCGGCGGCGTCGCGGCCACGACCGTGCCGAGCTCGGGGATGCTCACCTGGTAGGTCGACAGCACCTCGAGCAGGAACGCCTCGAACTCGTCGTCAGCACGGTCCACCTCGTCGACGAGCAGCACCGCCGGGCTCTGCTGCAGCGCGGCCAGCACCGGCCGGGCGAGCAGGAACCGCTCGTCGTACAGGCTCTTCTCCGCCTCCTCGACATCGGTGCCGCCGGCCGCCTCTAGTGCCCGCAGGTGCAGGATCTGGCGCGGGAAGTCCCAGTCGTAGAGCGCCTGGGTGGCGTCGATCCCCTCGTAGCACTGCAGCCGGACCAGCGGCAGGTCGAGGCAGGTGGCCACCGCCTCGGCGAGCGCGGTCTTCCCGGTGCCCGGTTCGCCCTCGAGCAGCAGCGGGCGCTGCATCCGCAGCGCCAGGAAGGTGACGGTGGCCAGCGCCTCGTCGCACAGGTACCCCGTGTCGCCGAGGCGAGCGGCGACGTCGGCTGCGGAGGCGGGTGCCATGCCCCAAGGCTACGGGCGACCGAACAACCCACGGCCGGGAGCAACGGATGGACAGATCTCCCGATGCGAGCTCCGGCGATGCATTCCTAGCGTGGCCGCCGTGTCGGCATCCAGCCTCCCGCTGCTCGCGGGGATCGCCTCGACGGTGATCTTCGCGGGCAGCACCCTGCCGATGCTCGGCAAGGCGGTGCGGACCCGGGACCTCGGGTCGTACAGCCTCGGGAACCTGTTGCTGGCGAACGTCGGGAACGCGGTGCACTCGGTCTACGTGTTCAGCCTGCCGCCGGGGCCACTGTGGATCCTGCACTCGTTCTACCTGGCCAGCACCGGGCTCATGCTCGTGTGGTTCCTGCGCTACGAACTCCTACCCATCCGGGGAAACCGCAGGATGCGCATATCTCCCGACGCGGAGCGGGCCTCCTGACTCCTAGCGTCCCGGCCATGACCACTCAACACATTGAGACACTGATCATCGGCGCCGGCCAGGCCGGCCTGTCGACCGGCCACCATCTGCAGCGACAGGGTCGCCCGTTCCTGATCGTCGACGGCAACGAGCGCGTCGGCGACAACTGGCGTCAGCAGTGGGACACGCTGCGGCTCTACACACCCGCCAAGTACGACGGGCTGCCCGGGCTGCCGTTCCCGGCCCCGGACTGGCACTTCCCGAGCAAGGACGAGGTCGCTGCCTACCTCGAGAGCTACGCCCTGCACTGGGACCTGCCGATCCGGATGAGCACACCCGTCGGCCGTCTGAGCGCCCGGGCGGGCGGAGGCTTCGTCGCCGACCTCGGCCGCGACGAGATCACCTGCGACAACGTGGTCGTTGCCACGGGCAGCTTCGGTCGGACGCCGTACGTCCCGGAGCTGGCAGGTGACCTGGACCCGTCGATCGTGCAGCTGCACTCCAGTGCGTATCGCCGGCCGTCCCAGCTCCAGCCAGGACCCGTGCTCGTCGTCGGTGCGTCGCACTCGGGCACCGACGTCGCCTACGAGGTCGCGCAGACCCATGACACGGTCCTGTGCGGTCGCGACTGCGGCCAGATCCCGGTCAGGCTCGAGACCCGACGGGCGCACGTGGTGCTCCCGGTCATCGTCTTCATGTTCCGCCACGTGCTCACCCGGCGCACGCCGATGGGCCGCAAGGAGATGGACGAGGTCCGCTTCCACGGCGGCCCGTCGCTCCGCGTCAAGCGCGAGGACCTGGCGGCCCGCGGGGTGCAGCGGCTGACGGGGCGGGTCAACGGAGTCAGCGACGGCCGTCCGGTGCTCGACGACGGGACCGTCGTCGATGCCGCGAACGTCGTGTGGTGCACCGGCTTCAAGCAGGTCTTCGACTGGATCGACCTGCCGGTCTTCGACGAGCGCGGCTGGCCGGTGGAGTACCGGGGCGTGGTCGGCGGCGCGCCGGGGCTCTACTTCTGCGGCCTCAGCTTCCAGTTCGCGTTCAGCTCGATGGTCTTCGCCGGCGTCGGCCGGGACGCGGAGTACGTCGCGTGCCAGATCGCCGCCCGTCCGGCGGACCGCCAGCGCGTGGACGCCTGAGGCGTTGTCGGCGTTATCCTCCGAACGGAGAGTGATGCGCGATGGGCGTGGTCGACGACCTGGCCAGGGCGCGGGAGGCCTACGAGCGCCGTGAGTGGATCGCGGCTTACGACGCGCTCTCCACGGCCGACGAGTCCGCGCTCGACGCCGACGACTTCGCGCGGCTGGCGACGACGGCGTACCTCCTCGGTCGGAAGAACGACTGTGTCCAGGCCCTGCAGCGCGCCTACCAGGCGCACCTGGACCACCACGATGCCCATGCTGCCGCCCGCTCGGCGTTCTGGCTGGCCCTGGTCCTCATCACCAGCGGCGAGCCCGCGGTCGGGGGTGGCTGGGTGGGTCGTTGCCAACGGCTCCTGGAGGAGGTCGAGGGTGACGTCGTCGAGCGTGGCTACCTGTTGATCCACCTGATGTTCCGCCACATCTTCGCCGGGGAGTTCGCCGAGGCTCACGCCCTGGCCCTCCAGATCACCGACTACGGCCGCCGCTTCCGCGACCCAGACCTCCTGGCCAACGGCCTGATGGCCCAGGGGCGGATGGCGATGTACGCCGGCCGGGTCGCCGAGGGTCTGGCGCTGCTCGACGAGGCCATGGTCGGGCTCGCCACCGGCGAGGTCTCGCCCGTGTTCGCCGGCGAGATCTACTGCTCGATGATCGAGGCCTGCCAGGAGGTCTCGGACTTCGGTCGCGCGGCGGAGTGGACGAGCGCGCTCACCGAGTGGATCGACGAGCAGCCCGGGCTGGTGCCGTTCACCGGCCAGTGCGCGGTGCACCGCGGCCAGATCCTGCGCGTCCGCGGGGAGTTCGCCCGAGCGGTCGAGGAGCTCGAGCACGCCGTCGAGCGCTACGTCGTGGCAGAGACACCCGAGCCGGCCGGCCTGGCGATGAAGGAGTGCGGTGACGTGCTCCTGATCTGCGGCGACCTGGACGGCGCACAGGCGGCGTTCGAGCGCGCGATCTCGTTCGGCCTCGACCCCCAACCCGGCCTCGCCCTGCTCTGGTTGGCGAGCGGGCGCACCGACGCCGGGCTTGCCGCGACCCGGCGGCTGCTGGCCGAGCCGCGCGACCCGGTGCACCGCTCGCAGCTGCTGCCGCTGGCCGTCGACGCGCTGCTCGCGACCGGCCACGCCGACGAGGCGGCTCCGCTCGCGGCGGAGCTGGCCGAGATCGCAGCGGCCTTCGGCTGTGCGGCACTGCTCGCCTGGGCGGCGTACGCCGACGGCGGCGTCCAGGCTGCGCTTGGCGACCCGGCAGCCGGGCTACGCGAGGGCCGCCGAGCACTCCGGGCGTGGCAGGCGCTCGGCGCGCCGTACGAGGCCGCGCGCTGCCGCCTTCTGATCGGGCGTTCCCTGCGCGAGCTCGGCGACTCGGATTCCGCGGAGGTCGAGCTGGCCGCGGCAAGGAGGAGCTTCGCGGAGCTGGGCGCGACGCGCGCCGAGCGGGAGGTGGCCGCGTTGCTGAGCCCCACGCGGCCCGCCGGGCTCAGCGAACGCGAGGTGGAGGTGCTGCGGCTGGTGGCGTCGGGGAAGAGCAACCCCGAGATCGCTGCCGTGCTGTTCCTGTCCGAGAAGACCGTGGCGCGCCACCTCAGCAACATCTTCGCCAAGGTCGAGGTCTCATCCCGCACCGCGGCTGCCGCGTTCGCCTTCGAGCACCAGCTCGTCTGAGTCCTGGGTGAACCTGCCCATCGCGCCAACGACGAGATGGGTCGACCACTCGATGCGGCGGTACCTCCGCCGCTCCTAGCGTCGAGACATGACGACCTCACTCGCGATCCCCCGTTCGGGTTCACTCCGGGAGTCGAGCATCGGCGGCCTGGCCGGGACCGCCGGACCGCTGCTGTTCACTCTCACCTTCCTCCTGCAGAACGCGCTTCGTCGCGACGACGACCTCGTCGCCGAGCCGGTGAGCGCGCTGGAGGCCGGCACCCACGGCTGGATCCAGCAGGCGAACTTCGTGGTGTTCGGCGTCCTGCTGCTCGTCTTCGCAGCCGGCCTGGCGCGTGCCCTGCCAGCGACCGCGTCGGCGCGACTGGGACCGGCGCTCCTCGCCGTCAGCGGCTGCGGTCTCTTCGTGGCCGCGGCCTTCCCGCTCCGCGAGGACGCCGCCGGCGAGGTCTACGACCCAGGGTTCCACGTCGTCTCCGGGGTGACCTTCTTCCTCAGCTCTGCTCTCGCCCTGCTCGCGCTGTCCCGCCCGTTGGCCGCAGACCATCGCTGGCGTCCGCTGGCCACGTGGTGCGTGGTCTCGGGTGTCCTGGCCTTGGCCGGGTTCGTCCTGCTGGGCGTCTTCGCGATCCCGGACGGGGGTCCGTTGCACCCATACGCCGGGCTGGCGCAGCGGACAGTGCTCCTTGCGGTCACGTTCCCGTGCCTGCTCGCGGTGGCGACTCGGCTGACCAGGATTGGCCGCGAGTGATCTGGTGCACACTGGTGCAGTTCGAATCCTTGGGTGCCTGACGGGGGGCAAAGGTGGCGCACCGACTGCTGAGCATCGACGGCGGTGGCGTGCGCGGGGTCGTGGCCCTCGAGGTGCTGGCCCGGGTCGAGCAGCTGCTGCGCGACGAGACGGGAGAGTCGGCGCTCGTACTCGGCGACTGGTTCGACTACGTCGGCGGGACCAGCACCGGCGCGATCATCGCCGCCGGGGTGGCGATGGGGTTGCCGGTCTCGCGGATCCAGCAGCTCTACCGGGACAACATGGCTTCGATCTTCACCCGAGCCCGCGTCTTCGACCTGCTCCGGGCGCGGTACGACGAGACCGCGCTCGAGGATCTGCTGCGCCGCGAGTTCGGGGCCGACCGCACCCTGGGCTCACCCGACCTGCGCTGCCTGCTGCTCCTCGGCCTGCGCAACACCAGCACCGGCTCTCCGTGGCCGGTCAGCAGCAACCCGGCCGGCCGCTACAACCAGGGGCCGGGTTCCAACCTCGACCTCCCGCTGTGGCAGCTGGTCCGGGCCAGCGCTGCGGCGCCGACGTTCTTCGTCCCCGAGGAGATCGATCTGGGGGCTCGCACCCATGTGTTCAGCGACGGTGCGGTCACCACGCTCAACAACCCGGCGCTCCAGCTGGTGCTGATGGCCACACTGCCGGCGTACTCCCTCGGTTGGCCCACCGGTCGCGACGAGCTGCTGCTCGTCAGCGTCGGCACCGGCACCAGCGAGCAGGTCCGGGACGACCTGCGCGCCGGGGACCTCAACCTGCTGAGCTACGCCAGGTCCGTGCCCGAGGCGCTGATCCACAGCGCGGCCGTGCAGAACGACTACCTGTGCCGCGTCTTCGGCGAGTGCCGGCACGGGCCCAAGCTCGACAAGGAGCTGGGCGATCTCGTCGGTGGGGCCGGGCTGCTGCCCGAGCCGCTGTTCAGCTACGTGCGGTACGACGCCGAGACCCATCCGGCCAGCCTGGCCGAGCTCGGCGTCAGCCACCTCTCGGGCGAGCACCTCGACCAGATCGATGGGGTCGCGCACCTCGACGAGATGTGCGAGTTCGGTCGCGCGCTCGCAACCCGGGTCGACGTTGCCCACCTCGCCGGGTTCGTCTGATCGTCCTCGGGCGCCGGCAACCGTTTAGGGGACGGCCTCAGGTGGCACTGGACAGAAGGGAGGAAAGGACGTCCGGCCACGGACGACCGGGAGGGAAAGACCATGCTTGAGACCGCCGACAGTGACGAGCCGCTGTCGCACGAACCACCTTGTGTGCGCTGCGGACACGCCGCCCACACGTTCCTCGAGTGCGGGGACGGCTGTGAATGCCAGCCGACGCTGATGCCGGGAGAGGAGCGGCTCAGCCGGAGCTGACAGCCGAACGACGTACTCAGCCGGTTGCGGACGACGGTTCGTCGACGTCACGGCCAGTCGCCAGGTCCGCGCACTCGACCAGCGCGGTGTCCTGCCGGGCCAGGTAGTTGCGGGCGCCCGCGTCGCCACTTGCCCCGGCCGCGACGGCTGACCAGTGTGACCGGCCGAGGACAACCGGGTGACCGGGGCGACCGTGGTACGACGCACGGGCGAGGGCCTCGTCTCCCTCGCGCTCTGAGAGCACGCGTCGTACCACGGCCGCGGTCAGGTCGGGCACGTCGACCAGGCTCACCACGGCCGCGTCCGCGTCGCTGCCCTGCAGCGACGCGAGCCCGGCTCGCAATGAGGCCGACATACCCACGGCCCAGTCATGGGCGACGACGACGTCGACGCCGAGGCCGTCGAGGAGGTGAACCGCCTCGTCTGCCCCGGCGCCGAGCACCACCGTCACCCCGTTGCATCCACCGTCGACCAGGACCTCCACCGCGTGCTGGACCCACGACGTCCCGTCCACGTCGTGCACCAGCGCCTTGGGCCGACCCATTCGGGAGCCGGCCCCGGCAGCGAGGAGGAGACCCTGGGCGTTCAGCGGACGAACGCCTCTGCGTAAAGCTGCTGGACATTTCCAGAAGCCGGACCACTGAAGCCCGGACACGTCGAGACCGACCCCTCGAAGGCCGAGACGAGGTAGGTCCCGCCCACCTGGAAGCTCACCGCCGCGACCAACGCCTGCATGTCGGCTGTCGGAGCGCTGACCTGGACGGTCTCCCCGACCTCGCCGTTGAAGACGTCGGTGGCCTGGAGGGTCACCGTGTCGCCGTCGACGGCAGTCACGGTGCCCTGGAAGGCCTGGTCGTACAGTGCGAGCAGCTCCGGCGTCGCCACCGCGCACCTGCCCGCGGGAGTCTTGGCCGTCAGCTCGGTGGTGACGCCTGCCAGCGGGCCGCCGGCGGCGGTGGTGTTGGTCGAGCTGGTCCGGCGGTCGGAGGCCTGCGGCGGCGGGCTGTCGTCACCCGACAGCCCGGCGATCGCAAAGCCTCCGACGCCGGCGATCATGGCGGTCGCAGCGGCGGCCACCAGCCAGGTGAGCCGGTTGCGGCCGTGGGTGCCGGTGGCCCGGGTGCCTTCGTCAGGCTCAATCGGGCGGACCTCGAGATCAGCGCTCATGATGTCCTCCAGGAGGTGAGCGAGAGCGGCCGGGTCGGCCGGGGGGAGGGAGCCGACGGGGTCAGCGCTGCGCAGCAGCGCACGAAGCTCGTCGTCACGGTCGAAGTCGTCTCGATCGACGTCGCGCTCATTCATGTCTCCCTCCCTTCTCTTGCACCCCTTCATGTCCGGCAGCGCCGTCAACCTTTCCGAGCTCCTCGACGAACTTCCCCCGGGCCCGGTGCAACCGGATGCTGACCGCGTTGGCGGTGACGCCCAGCACCTCGGCGATCTCGCCGGGCCCCAGCTCCTCCCATGCCCACAGCCGCAACAGCTCGGCCTCCTCCGGCCGCATCGCCTCGAGCGCAGCGGCGACCCGAGGGTCCGGAGGGTTCGGGTCACGGGTCGCCTCCTGCGGAGGGTCGACCGCCGCGATCCGCGCGGCCAGCCGGCGCTGCCGCCGGTCACCCCGGTCGGCGTTGGCCAGGCAGTAGCGGGCGACGCCGTACATCCAGGGCAGTGCCGGCTCGGGCACCTCGTCCAGCCGGCGCCAACAGACCAGCAACGTCTCGGCGAGAACGTCCTCGGCGGTGTCCGGGTCGGTACGACGCGCCAGAAACCGGCGCACCGGCTCGACGACCTCCGCGACGAGCGCTTCGAACCGCTCGCGCGCCCCATCGGCCGCCCCCGGCGCCTGGTCCTCCACGGACTCCACCCTCACACATCTCGGACGTCCGGCTCATCCGGCCGGACCCCAGCCAAATGACACCAGCCCGGCAGGGTGACCTGCCGGGCCGGAGTGCTGGTGCTACGGGAGCGGAGGACTCAGAAGTCCATGCCGCCCATGCCGCCGTCGCCACCGGGCATCGCCGGAGCCTTCTCCGGCTTGTCCGCGACGACCGCCTCGGTGGTGAGGAAGAGCGCCGCGATGGAGGCGGCGTTCTGCAGCGCGCTGCGGGTCACCTTGGCGGGGTCGATGATGCCCTCGGCGATCATGTCGACGTATTCGCCGGTGGCCGCGTTGAGGCCGTGGCCGGGGGCCAGGTTGCGGACCTTCTCCGCCACGACGCCACCCTCGAGGCCGGCGTTGATCGCGATCTGCTTGAGCGGGGCCTCGGTCGCGAAACGCACGATCTGCGCACCCGTGGCCTCGTCACCGGTCAGGTCCAGCTTCTCGAAGGCCACGTCCGCAGCCTGGACGAGCGCCACGCCGCCACCGGCGACGATGCCCTCCTCGACGGCCGCCTTCGCGTTGCGAACGGCGTCCTCGATGCGGTGCTTGCGCTCCTTGAGCTCGACCTCGGTGGCCGCGCCGACCTTGATCACCGCGACGCCGCCGGCCAGCTTGGCCAGCCGCTCCTGCAGCTTCTCGCGGTCGTAGTCGGAGTCCGACTTCTCGATCTCGGCACGGATCTGGTTGACCCGACCGGCGATCTGGTCGGTGTCGCCGGCACCCTCGACGATCGTGGTCTCGTCCTTGGTGATGACGACCTTGCGGGCCTGGCCGAGCAGCTCGACGCCGGTGTTCTCCAGCTTGAGGCCGACCTCCTCGGAGATGACCTGGCCACCGGTCAGGATCGCGATGTCCTGCAGCATGGCCTTGCGACGGTCACCGAAGCCCGGGGCCTTGACGGCAACGGACTTGAAGGTGCCGCGGATCTTGTTGACGACCAGGGTCGACAGCGCCTCGCCGTCGACGTCCTCGGCGATGATCAGCAGCGGCTTGCCGGACTGCATGACCTTCTCGAGCAGCGGCAGCAGGTCCTTGACCGAGGAGACCTTCTGGTTGGCGACGAGGACGTAGGGGTCCTCGAGCACCGTCTCCATCCGCTCCGGGTCGGTGACGAAGTAGGCCGAGATGTAGCCCTTGTCGAACCGCATGCCCTCGGTGAGCTCGAGGTCGAGGCCGAAGGTGTTCGACTCCTCGACGGTGATGACACCTTCCTTGCCGACCTTGTCCATCGCCTCGGCGATGATGTCGCCGACGGTGGGGTCAGCAGCGGAGATCGACGCGGTCGCGGCGATCTGCTCCTTGGTCTCGATCTCGGTCGCCATGCTGAGCAGCTGCTCGGCGACGGCGTCGACGGCCTTCTCGATACCGCGCTTGAGGCCCATCGGGTTCGCGCCGGCGGCGACGTTGCGCAGCCCCTCGCGGACCATGGCCTGGGCGAGCACCGTGGCGGTGGTGGTCCCGTCACCGGCGACGTCGTCGGTCTTCTTGGCGACCTCCTTGACGAGCTCGGCGCCGATCTTCTCGTAGGGGTCCTCGAGCTCGATCTCCTTGGCGATGCTCACGCCGTCATTGGTGATCGTGGGGGCGCCCCACTTCTTCTCGAGCACGACGTTGCGGCCCTTGGGGCCGAGGGTGACCTTGACGGCGTCGGCGAGGGTGTTCATACCCCGCTCCAGGCCCCGCCGGGCCTCCTCGTTGAAAGCAATCAGCTTCGGCATGACTGGGCGATTCCTCACGCTTGAAGAGTTCAGGTGGCTGTCACTCTCGTCCTGAGAGTGCCAGCCTCATGTTTAGCACTCGACCCCTGCGAGTGCAAGCAGAGTTCGCGCTCAGCGGACGAGCGCGGACACCACGACGGCACCCGCGCCGGCCGCGCCGGCCACGCCCAGCAGCAGCCCCTGGTCACGGCGATGGCGGACTCCCCACTCGATCGCCGCGACGGCGAGCACCAGCCCGGCCCAGGTGAACTCGCCCCCGGTGGCGTTGGTCCCCCAGGTGGCGCCTGCGGATCCGGCGAGCACCCAGGCCACCGGGTGCCGCGGCACGGGGCGCCCGACCATCGTCGACGCGAGGACGGCGGTGAGGACGGCGACGCCGGCGTACCAGGTCCAGTGGCCGACGTACTCGTCCCACAGGTGCGCGGTCGCGCCCGGCTGCGCGTTGCCGATCGAGTTCGCGGCGAGGTGCAGCCCGTGGCCGGTGGCGTAGAGCCACGACCCCACCGCGAACCAGAGGTACGTCGCCCGTCCCGGCCGCGCGTCGAGGACCGCCAGCAGCGCCGGCGTCAGCACCAGCAACGGCGTGGCCAGGTCGACCCAGTCCGCGACCCGGGTGCCGCGGCCGGCCGGGCCGAGCCCGTCGGGCAGGGACCCGACGTGGTGGCAGAGGCTGTAGGCCAGCGCGGTCAGGGCCAGCGCGGCACCGTGACTGGGCCGGAGCACCCGCACATGATGCCGCGCGCCAGGACTAGCTCGACTCCCGGACCACGAGCCTGGTCTCGAGCAGCCGGGGCGTCGGGGGCTCGTCGGGGTGGGCCATCGTCTCGAGCAGGAGCGAGACCATCTCCCGGCCCATCAGCTCCGGCGACTGGTGCACGGTGGTCAGCGGCGGGTGCGTCGACTGGGCCAGTGGCGCGTCGTCGAAGCCGACCACCGACACGTCGCCGGGGACGTCCAGCCCGGCCTCCCGGAGCACCCGGAGGGCACCTGAGGCCATCAGGTCGTTGGCGCAGAACACCGCGTCGAGGTCGGGACGTCGCGAGAGCAGCACCCGCATCCCGGCCTCACCACTGTCGTGGCTGAAGTCGCCGCGCACGACCAGGGTGTCGTCGTCCGCCGGCAGCCCGGCCGCGTCGAGCCCGGCCAGGTACCCCTGGTGGCGGGTCCGGCCCACGACCATGTCACCCGGCCCGGCGATCGTTGCGATCGTCGTGCGCCCGCGGTGCACGAGATGGTCGACCGCGAGCCGGGCGCCGAGCATGTTGTCCGCATCGACGTAGGCGCCCTGCTGTTGCTCGGTGGCTCGACCGCCGAGGACGACCGGCAGGCCCCGCGCCCGGATCCGGTCGGGCAGCCTGTCGTCGTCGTGCAGGGACAGCAACAACACGCCATCGACGTGCTGGCGGGTCAGGTAGTCGTCGAGTCGCCCGTTGCGCTGCGCCGTGTGGGCGAGCAGGAGCACCAGCTGGAGTCGGGCATCGCTCAGGGCGGTGCCGATGCCGCGGACCACGCCGGCGAAGAACGGGTCGCCGAAGACCCGTTCCTCGGACTCCGCGATGACCAGCGCCACGGCGTCGGTGCGCTGGGTGACCAGCGCGCGGGCCGCCGGGTTGGGCACGTAGCCGAGCTCGGCGATCGCACCTTCGACGGCCTGGCGCGCCCGCTCGGAGACCTGGGCGCTGCCGTTGATCACCCGCGACGCCGTTCCCCGGCCGACCCCGGCGGCCGCGGCCACCTCCTCGAGGGTCGGGCGGCGCGTGCGTGGCTGCCGCGTCATGGCTGCAGTATGTCGTCGCGGGCAGCCTGCACGAACCGGCTGTACCACGCGCCGCTGGCCTTGACGGTCCGACGCTGGGTGGCGAAGTCGACGTGGACCAGGCCGAACCGCATCGCGTAGCCCTCGGCCCACTCGAAGTTGTCGAGCAGCGACCAGGCGAAGTAGCCGGCGACGTCCGCGCCGGCCTCGCGGGCACGCGCGCAGGCGGCCAGGTGCGCGGCCAGGTACGCCAGCCGGTCCGGGTCGGTCACCGAGCCGTCTGCGGCCACCTCGTCGACCCAGGCCGAGCCGTTCTCGGTGACGTGGATCGGCAGCGGCGTGTAGTCGCGGGCCACGCGGACCAGGGTCTCGGTGAGCCCCGTCGGGTCGACCTCCCAGCCGTTGGCGGCGCGAGGCAGTCCGCGGTGGGCGAACTCGCCGAGGTTGGTGCCGGGATACGGCGGAGGACCGGACGACGTGGCGCGTGTAGTAGTTGACGCCGAGGAAGTCGAGCGGCGCCGCAATTGCGGCGAGGTCGCCGTCGCGGACCAGGTCGGCGGGGAGCAGTGGCCCGAGGTCGGCCACCACGTCCTCGGGGTACTCGCCCCGGAAGACCGGGTCGAGGAACCACCGGTTGTGCAGACCGTCGATCCGGCGCGCCAGCTCGGCCGCGGCCGGGGAGTCGTCAGCCGGTGTCACCGGGTAGAGGTTGAGGGTGGTGCCGACGCGGGCGTCCGGGGCGGTACTCCGCAGGGCCTCGACGGCCAGCCCGTGGCCGAGCAGCAGGTGATGGCTGGCCGCGACCGCCGCCGCATGGTCGCGGCGGCCTGGAGCGTGGATGCCCGAGCCGTAGCCGAGGAAGGCCGAGCACCACGGCTCGTTGAGGGTGATGAAGTGGCCGACCCGGTCACCCAGCAGCTGGCCGACCACCTCGGCGAGCTCGGCCAGCCGGCCGGCGGTGTCGCGAGCGGGCCACCCGCCCGCGTCCTCGACGTACTGCGGCAGGTCCCAGTGGTAGAGGGTCACCCAGGGCGTGATCCCGGCCGTGAGCAGCTCGTCGACCAGCCGGTCGTAGAACGCGGCGCCCCGTGGGCTGAGCGCTCCCCCGGGCTCGGGGAGCAGCCGCGGCCACGAGATCGAGAACCGGTAGGCGCCCAACCCGAGGTCGCGCATCAGCGCGACGTCGTCGGCGTACCGGTGGTAGTGGTCGCACGCGATGTCGCCGTTGTCGCCGTCGCGGATCCGGCCCGGCGCGGCGGCGAAGGTGTCCCAGATGGACGGGGTCCGGCCACCCTCGGCGACCGCTCCCTCCACCTGGTACGCCGCCGTGGCGGCGCCCCAGACGAAGTCGGCCGGGAACTCCTCGGGGTGCACCACGGCATCCACCAGGAGGTCGGGCAGGTCGACGCCGCTGCGGCGGGGCTCGACGGTGGTCACGACTTGACGCCGCCTTCCATGATGCCGCCCACGATCTGGCGGCCGAAGATGATGAAGACGACCAGGAGGGGCAGGACGCCGAGGAGCGTCCCGGCCATCACCAGCGCCTGGTCGGTGTAGTAGCCACCGGCGAGCCGGGAGAGCGCCACCTGGACGGTGGGGTGGTCGAGGTCCAGGACGAGGTAGGGCCAGAGGAAGTCGTTCCAGCGCTCCATGAACGTGAGGAGCGCCAGGACGGCCGCAGCCGGCCGGAGGATCGGCATCACGACGTACCAGAAGGTCTGGAGGATCGAGGCGCCGTCGAGCCGCGCCGCCTCGAGCAGCTCGTCGGGCAGCGCCTGCACCACGAACTGCCGCATCAGGAAGACCCCGAAGCCCGAGACCAGGAACGGCAGCGTGACAGCGGGCAACGTGCCGCTCAGGTGCAGCTTCGACATCAGCATGTACAGCGGGATCAGCCCGAGCTGGATCGGCACCATCATCGTCAGCAGCACGAAGGCGAGCAGCGGCTGCCGGCCGACGAAGCGCAGCTTGGCGAAGGCGAACCCGGCCAGGCTGGAGAACAGCACGACCGCGACGGTCGCGACCCCGGCCACCAGGAGCGTGTTGACGACCGCCTTGCCGAAGGTGATGTCCGGGTTGCTGAGGACGCGGTCGATGTTTGTCCACAGCTGGTCGCCGGGAGTCAGCGGCGGCGGCACCGCGGTGATCTCGGCGTTCTTCCGCGAGGCCATGACGAGCATGAAGTAGAGCGGGAACGCCGACAGCGAGGTCACCAGCGTGAGCACGACGACCGTCGGGCTGACGCGCAGCCGGCGGTGACCAACGGCGCGGCCCGGCCGGCGCCGTCCTCGTCGTACGGCGAGCGCGGTGGTCGGCTCCAGGCGTTCGAGCTGGGCGGTCATGGTTTTGCGGGGTCCCCTCGAAATTGTGGGCGGGAGGAGCGGAGCGGAAGGAGCCCGCAATTTCGTGGGGTGCTCATCAGGCCACGCCCCGGAGCCGGCGGAGAAGGAGGACGTTGATCAGGCCGATGACGCCGATGAGCAGGAACATCATCCAGGCCACGCTGGAGGCGTAGCCGAACTCCTGGCCGGTGAACGCCTGCTCGTAGACGTACATGGTCAGCGTCTGGAACTGGCGCGTGGTGCCGCCGGTGATGGCGTTGGCGCCGGAGTTGAACAGCAGTGGCTCGGTGAACAGCTGGATGCCGCCGATCGTCGAGACCAGGCTGACGAAGACGATCGTTGGCCGCAGCATTGGCACGGTGATGTGCCGGAACTGCTTGACCGGCGAGGCTCCGTCGATCTGGGCGGCCTCGTAGAGCTCGCGCGGCACTGCCTGAAGAGCGGCCAGGAAGATCAGCGCGTTGTAGCCGGTCCAGCGCCAGTCGACCATCGTCGAGATCGCCAGCCACGACGACCAGCGGTGCTGCTGCCACGCGATCGGCTCGACGCCCACGTGGCCGAGCAGCCAGTTGACGAGCCCGAAGTCGCGGGCGAAGAGCAGCGTGAAGATGATCCCCACCGCAGCGATCGAGGTGATGTTGGGCAGCAGCACGCCCATCCGCCACAGGGTGCGGGCGCGCAGCCGCTGGTTGAGCAGCTGGGCGAGCACCAGTGACATCAGCAGCTGCGGGACGGTGGCGAGCAGGAAGATCCCGACCGTGTTGACCAGCGCGTTCCAGAAGTGGTCGTCCCCGAGCAGGTCCCGGTAGTTGTCCAGGCCCGCCCAGGTGTGGCCGCCGAGCAGGTTCCAGTCGTGCAGCGAGACCCAGAAGGTGAACAGGAGCGGGAACAGCCCGAAGATCCCGAAGACGAGGAAGAACGGTGAGATGAAGGCATAGCCCGCCACTTGTTCGCCGCGGGGTCCCCGGCCGGGTCGGGCCGTACGCCGCTGCCGGGCCGGTGCTCCGGTCAGTGTGCTCACGTGGCTCCTGGTGGGATGGAATCGGTCGGCCGGCGGGTCCGCCCTGTCGAGGGAGACGGACCCGCCGGCCGAGTCACGAGGACTGGGTCGGAGGAGTGCGTCGGGTCAGCCGGCGGCCGCTTCGGCATCCTCGACTGCGGTCTCCCAGCCGTCGTCTGTCGACTTCTCGCCATTCTCGACGCTGCGCAACGCGTTTTCGACCGCGTCCCGGACCGGCTGGTTCTTCGCGCCGAGGTAGACCGGCTCGAGACTGCTGGCCCCGGCCACGAACAGCTGGCCGACCGGCGCGTCGTTGAAGTACTCGTTCGTCGCGTCCTTGAGGGCCGCCGTCTCGTAGAGCGTCGGGTTGGAGGGCAGGTTGCCGACCTCCTCGAACGCCGCCAGCTGCCCGTCGGCGCTGGTCAGGAACTCGACGAGCTCGATGGCCAGGTCCTGGTTGTCGCTCGACGTCGGCACCGCGAGGAACGAGCCGCCCCAGTTCCCGCCACCGCCCGGGACGGTCGCGATGTCCCACTTGCCGGCGTTCTCGTCGCCGGCCTGCTCGGTGATGTAACCGGTCATCCAGGCCGGGCAGGCGATCGTCGCGAAGGAGCCGTTCTTGAACCCGGCGTTCCACTCGTTGGAGAACGACTTCAGCTTGGCGCTGATCCCGGCGTCCGACATCGCGATTGCCGAGTCCCACGCATCCTTGACCGCGGGGTTGTCCTCGATGACGAGGTTGCCGTCGGTGTCGAAGTAGGTGTGGTCCCCGGACTGCATGAGGATCGAGTTGTAGGTGTTGGTGGCCGAGTCGATGAAGTGCACGTCGTCGCGGCCGATCCCAGCCTGGAACTGCTCGCCCACCGCGGTGAACTCCTCCCAGGTCGGCCACAGCGCGGACACCTCGTCGCGGTCGGTCGGCAGCCCCGCCTCCTCGAACAGGTCGCGGCGGTAGCACATCGCCAGGCCGCCGACGTCGGTCCCGAGGCCGATGGTGGCGCTGCCGTCGGAGGTGGTGGCCTGGGCGTACTTCCAGGGCAGCCACTGGTCCTTGTTGTCGTTCGAGCCGTGGTCCTGGAAGTTGACGAACTTGTCCGCGCTCTGGAGGAAGTTGACGACCTGCCCCTCCTCGATCGCGACCACGTCGCCGGCCCCGCTACCGGCCGCGATCTTCTGGGTGAGCTGGGTGTTGTACTGCCCCAGGTCGCCCTCGGCGGTCTCGACGATCTTGACCCCCGGGTGATCCTTCTCGAACTGGTCGTAGAGCTTCTCGTACCCGAAGTTGCCGAACACGTTGACCCGCAGGGTCGTGGAGCCGGAGCCTTCGGCGTCGTCACCGCAGCCGGCGAGAGCAGCGGAGGCGACGAGCAGGACGCCGACGACGGCGGCGGTCCGGGTGGCGCGGAGGTGGTGGTTCATGGCTGTGGTTCCCGTCTGGCCCTTCGGCCGGTGCTGTTTGGGAGCGTTCCCACGGAAGAGTGACGCCACTCACACCCCGCTGTCAAGAGTTTCATGGGATCGCTCCCATTTCCAGCCGGGCCACCACGAGCTCCGCGAACCGGTCCGCGTTCGTCGGGTCGATGTCCAGGTAGAGCCCTGGCTCGATCAGCTCGAGCTCGCTGACCACCCAGGCCTCCTCCCACTGCACCGCGTCGACCCGCGCGTACGCCGGCGCCCGGTCCCGGCGCGCACCCACCGCAGCGACCGCGGCCTCGGCCAGTGCGGCCCGCACCGGGTCCAGGGGCACGGCGTGTGAGCTGCCGCCGTACGCCTCGTGGACCCGGACCTCCGTCCCCGCCGCGCGCTTGTCGACCTGGGAGACCGCTCGGCCCCCGAAGACGTACACCGACGTCTCACCCACCGTGTGGACCGACTCCACCAGTGGCTGCACCACCCACGGGGAGGGCGCGAGCATCTGCAGGCGCACATCAGCTGGGCCGGTGACCACCAGGACACCGATGCCGCTGGCGCCGACCCGGGGCTTGATCACCACGGTGCCCCACTGCTCGGCCGCCTCCGCAAGACCGCTGACCAGCGTCCGGTCGTCGAGCAGGACAGTGGGGACGCACGGGACGTCGTCGGCGAGACCGACCAAGTAGGACTTGTCGGCGTTCCATGCGAACAGCTCCGCGCCGTTGAGCAGCCGGGTCCCGGACTCGACCGCGCGCGCCCAGGCGAGGAACTCGGCGGTGCGCCGGTGGTAGTCCCAGGTGGACCGCACCGCCACCAGCTCGGCCGAGGACCAGTCGACGGCCAGGTCGTCCCACACCGCCCACGCGGCCTCGATGCCGCGCCCGGCAAGCGCCGCCGTCACCAGGTCGCCCTCCGGCTCGCCGTCCGGCATCAGGTTGAAGGTGGCAAGGAGAACGTGGGGCACCTGTCGATTCTGGTACATGCCGACCGTCATCCCAGTGACAGACTGACCGATGCCACGTCGAGAGGAACCACCATGACCGAGTACGTCGTCCTGCTCCCCGGTGACGAGTCCCAGTGGGAGGCCGCGTCCCAGGCGGACAAGGAGCACATGTACGGGATCCACCGCGAGTTCGCGGAGCAGCTCGAGAAGCGCGGGCACAAGGTGACCGGCGGCAGCGAGCTCGCCTCCTCCCGCGAGGCCAAGGTGCTGCGCACCGGCGCCGACGGGCAGCACACCATCACCGACGGGCCCTACGCCGAGACCGTCGAGCAGCTGACCGGCTTCTACACCGTCCAGTCCGACGACCTCGACGACCTGATCGAAGTCTGCAAGGTCCTGGGCCGCGGCGAGGGCGCCATCGAGATCCGAGCGACGGTGAGCTCCGCCTCGTGAGGTTCCTCGTCCTGATGGCCGAGCAGGACCACTTCAACCGCTGGGAAGCGGCCTCGGAGGAGATGCAGCAGACATTCTTCGACGGGCTGGCCGCCTTCACCGCGGCGGTTCGGGAGCGCGGCGAGGTCCTGCTCGGCGAGGCGCTGGACCGGCCAGAGCGCGCGGTGACGTTGCGCGAGGGCACCGTGACCGATGGTCCGTACGCCGAAACCGTCGAGCAGGTCGGAGGCTTCTACGTCGTCGACCTGCCTTCGCCCGAGGCCGCCCTCGAGGTCGCTCGGCTGCTGCCGGTGACCTCGGTGGAGGTGCGGCCGATCCTCGACATGTGACTGACGGGACCGGGGCGGCACTCGATTCCCTCGAGACCGCGCAACGCGACGAGTGGGGCCGGCTGCTGGCCCTGCTCGTCGCGCGGTACCGGCGCCTGGACCTGGCCGAGGACGGGCTGGCCGACGCGTTCGAGGCCGCAGCGCGCACCTGGCCGGGCGGGGGCGTGCCCATCAACCCGAGTGCGTGGCTGCTCGTCGCGGCCCGGCGACGGATCACCGACCGGCTGCGGGCCGAGGCGGTCGCGAACCGCAAGCTCCCGCTGCTGGCCGTGGACTCCGACCTGACCGAGGAGGCACAGCGCACCATGGCCGACCCGGGCGAGCGCGGTGGCGTGACCGACGAGCGGCTGCGCCTGGTGCTGCTCTGCGCACACCCGACGTTGCCGCCCGAGGCCGCGGCCGCGCTCACCTTGCGGCTGGTGCTGGGCGTCCCGACCGACGACCTGGCGCGGCTGTTCCTGGTCCGGACCTCGACGATGGCAGCCCGGCTGACCCGGGCCCGCAAGCGACTGAGCGGGGCGTCGTTCGCGGTTCCGCTCGGCGCCGAGCTGACCGCGCGACTGAGGGTGGTGTCCGACGTGGCCTACCTGGCCTTCACCGCCGGTTACGCCCCCGGCTCGGGCTCGGACGTGCTGCGCGCCGATGTGGCCGGTGAGGCGATCCGGCTGGTGCGGGTACTCCGCGACCTGCTGCCTGCACCGGACCCCGAGGTCGATGCCCTCCTCGCATTGATGCTGCTCCAGCACTCGCGCCGCGACGCCCGGGTCGCCGACGGGCGGCTGGTGCTGCTTCCCGACCAGGACCGCTCCAGGTGGCACACCGACGAGATAGCGGAGGCGGTCGCGCTGCTCACCCCGCTGACGGATGCGGCGCCGGCGCCGTACCTCCTCCAGGCCCTTGTCGCCGCCGAGCACGCCATCGCGCCGACCGCTGCCGACACCGACTGGTCGCGGATCGTGGCGCGGTACGACGAGCTGCTCGCGCTGGCCGACTCCCCCGTGGTCAGGCTCAACCGCGCCGTCGCCGTGGGCGAGGCGGACGGCCCGCTGGCCGGACTGGCCGCCATGGCCGGGTTGGCTGCCGAGGAGCTCCCCGGCCACCGGCTGCCGGCGGCCCGCGCCGAGCTGCTGGCTCGCGCCGGACTCGCTGAACAGGCGCGGACGGCGTACGACGAGGCAACGGCACGGTGCGCCAACGAGGCGGAACGGGCCCACCTGGAGGAGCGCCGGGCGGCACTGGATCGAGGCTGACGCTCGGCACGGTGAGTCCGCAGAAGCGCGGACCTGAGCCCAGATCGGGTAACAATGTCGGCATGCACCTGTTCGCAGCGTTCGTGCTCCCGCCGCACGTGCTCGACGAGGTCGAGCGCGCGGTGTCACGGGCCGACGAACCCGCGATGGCCGCCTCCCGGGCCGCGCAGGACCACCGCGCCGGTCCCCTGGGTCGCCTGCTCGGACGTGGCCGCGAGACCGCGGGGCTGGCAACCCATCACACCGATGGCAAGACGCCGGGCGGTCCGCAGCTCAACCGGGTCCCCGCTTCGCGGATGCTCCTGCCGATCACAAAGTTCGGGAACCTCCCCCTCTCCGAGGCCAACCGGCTCGAGGCCGCGTTTCGCCGCACGGCGCAGGACTGGGCCGCCCCCCGGCTGCGCCTCAGTGGCGGAGCCGCACTGGAGTGGCCGGGCGACGAGTCCGTGTGGGTCAAGCTGGACGGTGACCCTGAGGACCTCGAAGCGCTCCACGTGGTGACCAACGGCGTGCAGCGCGTGTCCCAGGGGTTGCAGCTGTTCGTTGACCGGCGGATCTTCCATCCCATGCTGGAAGTCGGTCGCATCAACCGGCTCACGACCCCGGCCTACCTCGAGCGGCTCGTGGAGGACCTCGACGCCCACACCGGCTCGGCATGGTGGCAGACGACGCTGTCGCTCCTGGTTCCCGCGGTCGCCGAAGGGGGCCGTCGCGCTCCCCACAAGCTGTTCGCCGAGATCCCGCTGGGCCCGGCTGTGGCGCACTAGCGGTCGTCAGGAGATCTGCGACAGCAGCTTGTCCGGGTCCACCGGCGGCTCGTCCGCCCCCGAGCCCGGCAGTCGGGCCCGGTTGCTCTGCACGACGTCGAGGAGCTGGTCGATCGGCATCGGCCGGTGCATGAGGAACCCCTGCGCGTACGGCGCGTGCACGTCGTCCCGTACGAGCACGAGCTGGCTGTCCCGCTCGATGCCCTCGACCACGAGGTCCAGCCCCAGCGCCTCCCCCATCACCGCGATCGCGCGCAGCACGGCGCAGGCGCGGTCGTCACGGTCGATGTTCTGGGAGAGCGTGGCGTCGGCCTTGATGATGTGTGCCGGGAGGTCCTGGAGGTAGCTGATCGAGGAGAAGCCGACCCCGAAGTCGTCGATCGCGAAGCGCACCCCCATGGCCGAGATGCTGCGCATGGCGTCGAGCACGCCCGGGTCGTCGCCGATCCCTTGCCGCTCGGTGATCTCGAGGATGAGGCTGGTCCGGTCCATCGCCTGTACGGCTCGCGCGACGGTCGTCACGAACGCGGGCTCGCGGAGCTGGCGAACCGAGACGTTGACACTGATCGAGATCGGCCCGCCCGCGGCCTCGCGCAGTGAGTGCGCATCGCGGGCGACAGTCATCAGGACCGACTCACCGAGCGCAACGATCAGCCCGGTGTCCTCGGCGATGCGGATGAACACCTCGGTCGGGACGTCGGCTCCTTGGAGCCGCCACCGGGCCAGCGCCTCCACGCCGGCGATCCGTCCCGTCTCGGAGGCGACGACCGGCTGGTAGACGACCGTGATCTCGCCGCGTTCGATCGCCCGGCGCAGCTGCTCCACCAGCTCGAGTCGCTCCAGCCGGGCCTGCCCGATCGCCGGATGATAGGAGACGGACTGGGACTTGCCGCGCCCCTTGGCCTCGTACATGGCCAGGTCCGCTTGCCGCAGGAGCGCCTCGCTCGACTCGCTGCCGTCCCCGTAGGCGATGCCGATCGACGCACCCAGCGAGATGCTGTGGTCGGAGACCTCGGCATCGCTGAGGGCCGCCAGGATCCGGTCGCTGATCTCGACCACCTCGCCGACCGTGACGTCCTCGAGCAGGACGGCGAACTCGTCACCGCCCAGGCGGGCCACCGTGTCGCTGTCCCGGGTGCAGTCGACCAGCCGGCGAGCGACCTCGACCAGCACTGCGTCACCGGTGGCGTGGCCGAACCGGTCGTTGACCGGCTTGAAGGCGTCGAGGTCGATGAACAACAGCGCGACCCTGACCCCGCGCCGCCGCGCCAGGTGCAGGGCGTGCGCCGCCCGGTCGAGCAGGATGCCGCGGTTGGGCAGGTCCGTCAGTGGGTCGTGGCGGGCGTAGTGGACCATGTCCTGGGTCAGCTGCAGCCGGGCAAAGGCGTCTGAGCAGACCGCGGCCAGCGCGTCGAGCGCCTGCTGGTCGGCCGCGACGGTGGACCGGGCCCGGTCCCTGGCCGGGGCGACCACCCACGACGGGTCCTTGCCGCGCGTCACCTGCGCACCGATCTCCCCGCGCCTGGGCGGGGCGCCGCGGAACTCGACGTTGCGCAGCCTGGTCAGCCGCCGTGCGTCCTGCAGCAGGGCCTCCACGACCTGGCCGGGCTCGTGCAGGGTCTGGGCGCGGACAGCAGCGTCCAGCAGGACGGTGAGCCGTCGGGCGTTCTCCCGACCGCGGGTCAGGGCCCGGGTGGCCACGAGCAGCGTGATCAGCGGGACCATCAGCAGGGTCAGCGTCCACCACGGCTCGTTGCGCACCACGATGGCGGCGAGGTAGCCGAGCAGGTCGAACGGCACGAAGCAGGCGACCGCCAGCCAGGTGCCGGGCTGCAACAGATGGCCGCGCACCGGAGTGCCGGAGTCGATCCCCACCGAGATGGCCGAGAGCACGTAGTCGGTGAAGAAGTACGCCGTCGCCGCCACCGCGACCGCGGCCAGCTCACGGGGTGTCCCGATGTCGGATCCCCGCACCAAGGTCATCGACCCGGCAGCGGCGCCCCCCGCCACGATGCCGACCCCGATGTTGAACAGCTGTGCCGTCAGGCGCTTGCCGGACATCACCTGCGTCGCGACCACGCCGAGGGACCACGCCGCCAGCGCTGCCCGGGCGTCGAGGGTGCAGAGCAGGAACATCAGGATGGTCGAGTCGAAGCCGATCTCGATGCCGCCGTCGTCGCCGTCGAGGACCATGGGGAACCGGGCCACGATCACGATCAGCGGCACGCCGATCAGGACACCCAGCGCGACGGGCCATCCGCCGGTGACGGCATGCGGGACCGCCCAGCCGGCTAGTGCGAGCCCCACGACGCACAAGCCGAGGTCGAACTGCCAGCTGCGCGAGTCGCGCAGCCTGGTGCCGGGCGTGGGCATTACTCCTCCAAGGTCGCTGAGACGGCCAGTATCGAGTCCACGACCGGGCCGAGGGGGCCGAATGCCACAATCCGCCGACCGAGGCGGCGCGGCAGCGAGGGCGCGTCCTAGCGGCGGAGCCGGGCCAGCTCGGCCTCCAGGGCGCGGATCTGCTCGTCACGCTTGTCGATCTCGACGTCGAGCAGGTGCCGAGTGTGGTCGAGCTGGTTGCGCAGCTCGCCCAGCCGGGCGGACGGCGCCTGCAAGGAGTCGGAGACGCGGAGCAGCGGCGAGCGGTCACCGCGCCCGCGAGGCTCCTCCCAGACGTGCACGGCGGACACGTGGTTGTCGATGTCGACCGCCCGCCATTCGATCCCGGCGCTGGTCAGGGTGTGCACGGCGGAGAGCTGGTCGCGGCGGGAGTACCGAAGCACGTGCAGCAGCCACTCCTGCATGGCCTGCGTGACGGCCGGGCCGTGCCGGCGGGCCAGCAGCCCGGTCCACGGCACCGGCGCCTCGAGGAGCTCGGGAGCCAGTGCGGCGTAGTGGGTCAGCTGCTCGTAGAGGCGGCTGCTGTCGTCGTACCCGAGCTGGAGGACCGCGTCGAACTCGGCGACCACGTCGCTGCGGTAGGAGTGCCGCGGCATCGCCAGGTCGGCGCCGTCGAGCCAGTCGTCGAGGATGGTGTCGGGGTCGGCGCGCAGCACCACCCGGGCGTCGACCCACAGCGTCTGGTCGTACGTCGACAGGCCCTCATGGCCGGCCAGCTTGAGCACCCGGGCGCTGCGGACCGGGTCGAGCGGCAGGGCCGGGCTGACCAGCCTGACGTCCCACGTCTCGCTGCGCAGCGCGGGATCGTCGGTGAAGCAGACGAACGGCACCCCGGAGTCGGCGGCGACCGGCTGCTCGTGGAGCTCCTCGTAGCCGCCGATGACCGCGGTGTAGACGGCGCGCACGCCGCGAGACTAGTGGTACTAGCCGCCGGCGACCGCCGGGATGACCGAGATCTGGGTCCCGTCCGGAGTCGGCGTCTCGAGGTTGTCGAGGAATCGGACGTCGTCGTTGCCCACGTAGACGTTGACGAACCGGCGCAACGCGCCCTGGTCGTCGAGGATCCGGCCCTTGATGCCCGCGTAGTTCGCGTCGAGGTCGTCGAGGACCTCTGCCAGGGTGCCGCCGTCGGCAGTCACCTCCGACTCGCCCTCGGTGTAGGTGCGCAGGATCGTCGGGATGCGGACGGTGGTGGTCACGGTGCGGGCTCCTCTGGACTGTTGCAGGGTCGGTGGTGGTCAGGCGATGCCGGTCGCCGCGAACGCGGCGTACGTCGGCTCGATGGTGACAGCCGCCCCGACCCGGTCCGACACCGCGTCCAGGGTCTTGAGGCCGTGGCCGGTGTTGATGACGACGGTGTCGAGGGAGGTGTCGAGCTGGCCGGTCTCCACGAGCTTCTTCAGGACACCGACGGTGGTGCCGCCGGCGGTCTCGGTGAAGATCCCCTCGGTGCGGGCGAGCAGCACGATGGCGTCGCGGACCTCGTCGTCGGTGATGTCCTCGACGGCGCCGCCGGTCTCGCGGCAGATGTCGAGCACGTAGATGCCGTCGGCCGGGTTGCCGATCGCGAGGCTCTTGGCGATGGTGTCGGGCTTGACCGGGCGGATGGCGTCGACGCCGGCCTTGTACGCCGCCGACACCGGAGCGCAGCCGGTCGCCTGGGCGCCGAAGACCCGGTAGGGCTTGTCCTCGACCAGCCCGAGCTTGATCAGCTCCTGGAAGGCCTTGTGCACCTTGGTGAGCTGGGAGCCGGATGCGACCGGGATCACGATCTGGTCGGGCAGCCGCCAGCCGAGCTGCTCGGCGATCTCGTAGCCAAGGGTCTTGGAGCCCTCGGCGTAGTAGGGGCGGACGTTGACGTTGACGAACGCCCAGCCGTCCTCCTCGCCCGCGATCTCCGAGGCGAGCTTGTTGACGTCGTCGTAGTTGCCGTTCACCGCGACGAGCTGCTCGGTGTAGACCGCGGAGTTGACCTGCTTGGGGTGCTCGAGGTTGCTCGGGATGAAGACCACGGTCTTGATGCCCGCCCGGGCACCGGCCGCGGCCACCGCGTTGGCCAGGTTGCCGGTGCTGGGACAGGCGAAGACCTTCGCGTGCAGCTCGCGGGCCGCGCTCAGCGCGCAGGCGACCACCCGGTCCTTGAACGAGTTGGTCGGGTTGGTGGAGTCGTCCTTGACCCACAGGTTGTCGATGCCGAGCTCGCGCCCGAGGTTGTGGGCCTTGAGCAGCCGGGTGAAGCCCGGCTCGGTGTTCGGGCTCTCCTCGATGTCGCTCGGCACCGGCAGCAGCGCCTTGTATCGCCAGATGTTCGGCGGTCCGGCCGCGATCTCCTCGCGGGTCACCCGTGGGAAGTCATAGGCGATCTCCAGCGGCCCGAAGCACTCCGGGCACGCGTAGAACGGACCGAGGTCGACCTGGTGGCCGCACTCCCGGCACGACAGCGCGTGGGCGTGTCCGAACGCGCCCTCGCGAACAGCTTGCTTCTCGGCAACGGCAGTGCTCATGAGTCCTCCTTCTCATCTTCCCCGGGCACGTACTTCGCGCCGGGCCGGAATTAGCACCGTTTCCGCGACCGACTCCGGTGCTGCTGGAGCCAGGGGACTCGCGGCGGTTGCCGGGACTTCACAGGGCCGTACCCTCAGTCCCTCTTGATGAGCAGGACCAACTCTAGAGGCGAGCGTCTCAACATGTGTACTCGGGTCCCACATGTTGGGCGCCTGATCGGGTCAGGCGGCGGCAGTCGCGGTGTCCTGGGCGGGGGTGAGCGCGCCGCGGACCACGTCGAGCACGTCGCCGACGACGTGCACGGTCAGCGCGTCGCGGACCTCAGCAGGTACGTCGTCCAGGTCCGGCTCGTTGCGCAACGGCACGAACACCTCGGTGAGCCCGGCGCGCTGGGCGGCCAGCAGCTTCTGCTTCACGCCGCCGATCGGAAGGACCCGGCCGTTGAGGGTGACCTCGCCGGTCATCCCTACCTCCGAGCGCACGGGGCGTCCGGTGGCCAGCGAGGTGAGCGCGGTGACCATCGTGACGCCTGCGGACGGGCCGTCCTTCGGTACGGCGCCGGCCGGCACGTGCACGTGGATGGTCCTGTCGAAGAACGCCGGATCCACGCCGAGGTCGGCCGCGTGCGCCTTGACGAACGACAGCGCGATCTGGGCGGACTCCTTCATCACCTCGCCGAGCTGGCCGGTGAGGGTCAGCCCGCCCCTCTCGCCGCCCTCGTGGGCCGACGCCTCGATGAAGAGCACGTCGCCGCCGAGGCCGGTGACCGCGAGGCCGGTGGCGACGCCCGGGACCGACGTACGTTCCGCCGACTCCGGGGTGAACCGAGGCCGGCCGAGCAGCTCCTTGAGGTCGGGCTCGTCGACATCGACGCGCTCGGCCGCGCCGGTGGCCAGCCTGGTCGCGGCCTTGCGCAGTGCCTTGGCGATCAGCCGCTCCATCTGGCGTACGCCGGCCTCGCGGGTGTAGCTCGCCGCGAGCTCGTGCAGCGCCGCGTCGGTCACGCTGACCTCCTCGGCGGTCAGCGCGGCCCGCTCGAGCTGCCGGGGCAGCAGGAAGTCGCGCGCGATCGCGACCTTGTCGTCCTCGGTGTAGCCGTCGAGGGTGACCAGCTCCATCCGGTCCAGGAGCGCCGACGGGATCTGCTCGACCACGTTGGCGGTGGCGATGAACAGCACGTCGGACAGGTCCAGGTCCAGCTCGAGGTAGTGGTCGCGGAAGGTGTGGTTCTGCGCCGGGTCGAGGACCTCGAGCAGCGCCGCCGCCGGGTCGCCTCCGACGGCACTGAATCCTTGGCGAGCTCCGATCTTGTCGACCTCGTCTAGGAGGACGACCGGGTTCATCGACCCCGCCTCCTTGATGGCCCGCACGATGCGACCAGGAAGCGCGCCGACGTACGTGCGCCGGTGGCCACGGATCTCGGCCTCGTCACGGATGCCGCCGAGCGCGACCCGGACGAACCTGCGGCCCATGGCGCGCGCCACCGACTCGCCGAGCGACGTCTTGCCGACACCGGGAGGGCCGGCGAGCAGGATCACCGCACCGGATCCCCGGCCGCCGATCACCTGCAGGCCACGCTCCGCGCGGCGAGTCCGGACGGCGAGGTACTCGACGATCCGCTCCTTGACCTCGTCGAGGCCGTGGTGGTCGGCGTCCAGCACCTCGCGCGCCGACGACACGTCGTTGCTGTCCTCGGTCGTGGTGCCCCAGGGCAGCTCGAGCACGGTGTCGAGCCAGGTGCGGATCCAGGCGGCCTCGGGGTTCTGCTCGCTCGACCGCTCCAGCTTGTCGACCTCACGAAGCAGTGCCTCCCGCACAGCGTCGGGCACGTCGGCGGCCTCCACCCGGGTGCGGTAGTCGTCCGCGCCCTCGGGCTCGCCCTCGCCGAGCTCCTTGCGGATCGCCGCGAGCTGCTGGCGGAGCAGGAACTCGCGCTGGCTCTTCTCCATCCCCTCGCGCACGTCCTCGCCGATCTTCTCGGCGATCTCGGCCTCGGCGAGGTGGTCGCGAGTCCAGGCAATGACGGTCTCGAGCCGCTGCTCGACGTCCGGGGTCTCCAGCAGCTCGCGCTTCTGCTCGTCGGAGAGGTACGGCGCGTAGCCGGCCGCGTCCGCGATCGCGCTGGGGTCGCTCAGCCGGTGGACCGAGTCGATGATCTGCCAGGCCTCCCGGCGCTGCAGCACGGCGACCACGAGGTGCTTGTAGTCCTCGGCCAGCGCGCGGGCCCGCTCGGTGACGGTCTCCTCGACCGGTTCGACCTCGACCCAGAGGGCGGCACCGGGACCGGTGACGCCGCTGCCGATGCGGGCCCGGCTGCCGGCGCGCAGCACCGCACCGGGCCCACCGCCCATGAGGCGCCCGACGCGCTCGACGGTCGCGACCACGCCGTACGACGCGTAGCGGTCCTCGAGCCGCGGGGCAAGCAGCAGCTCGCTGTCGCTGCTGCTGCGAGCCGCGTCGACCGCGGCCTGCGCTGCCTCGTCGAGCGGGATCGGGACCACCATCCCGGGCAGCACGACCAGGTCGGACAGGAAGAGCACCGGAAGCGAGGGTTGAGTCATATGGGCTCAACCCTGCGGAGCGACTCCGGTGTTCCTGCGTTCGTTCAGGGCGAACACCCGCGCCGAGTCGGGGTTACTGATGCGCAGTAACCCCGACTCGGCGTCAGGAAGGACGTCGCAGCAGAACCGAGTCGCGCGGCAGCGTCATGAGCTCCTCGGGGGGCATCGGCCTGCCGAAGAAGTGGCCCTGCGCGAGATGGACGCCCAGGCCGCGCAGCTGCTGCCATTGCTCCTCGGTCTCCACCCGCTCTGCACATACCTTGGCGCCGACCAGCTCCGCCCACTCGGCGATCAGGCTGATGGTGGCGCTCTGGTACTCGGAGCTGAGCGTGGTCACGCGGGAGATGTCGAGCTTGACGATGTCGGGTTGCAGGACGACGAGGCGATCGATGGTGGACAGGCCCGGACCCCAGTCGTCGACCGCGATGACGGCTCCTCGCGCCCGATAGTCCTTCAGCAGCCGGGCGAGGTCGGACACGTCGACGTCGGAGTGCTCGGTGATCTCCAGAACCACGTCGGTCAGGTTGCCGGCCAGGGCGCGCTGCACCTGGACACTCCCGAGCGCCTCGAGACTGACGTTCACCGCCACCCAGAGACCCTCGGGTCTGTTGCTCAGGGCATAGGTGATCGCGGTCGCCTCGAGGGTCGGACCGCTGCCGACGCTGGCCGCCGCACCGAAGACGGTCAGGGGGTCGTCCCCCGGGAATCGGCTGAGCGCCTCGACCCCGACGGGCCGGGTGGTGCCCAGATCGACGATGGGCTGCCAGAACATGATGGGCCGAGGGATCAGGGTCGTGTTCGTCGGCCGGGGCGCGAGCTGGACCCGGTCCCGTCCGCCGCGCTTGGCCTCGTGGAGGGCGCGAGCGGCCGCCGCCACGACGCTGCTCGGCTCCGAGTTCGAATCCCAGGTCGCGACACCGACGGACGCGGTCTGTCCACCTGGCGTGGCAGCCCGCATCGCTTCGACCACCGGGCGTGCGTCGGCGGCCCACAGGCCGGGGCAGACCAGCGCGAACTCCTCCCCGCCGAAGCGGGCCAGAACCTGTCCTGGCTTCAGCAGGGCCGCCCACGCGGTCGCAGCGTCCCGCAGCAGCCGGTCACCGGCGGGGCGTCCGTGGGTGTCGTTGTACTGCCTGAAGTTGTCGAGGTCGAAAAGGGCCACGGTCAAGGGTGCGTTGAGCTCCTGCGCGGCCTTGGCGGCGCGTGCGAGCTCGAAGTCCCACGTGCGTCGGTTGGGAATCCCGGTGAGCGCGTCGGCGCGCGCCAACCCGGCCAGCTGGACCGCCCGGGCTTGTCCCAGTCTGAGCATCCCGCCCAGCCTCGTCAGCACGAGCAGCGACAGCAGCAGGGAGCCGACCGCGACGACAGGCCAGGCCAGATCCTCGGTGGTGAGCCCGTCCACCAGGAGCGCCACCGTGGGCAGCAACAGCCCTCCGGTCAGGAGCACCAACCGGACGCGCAGGTCGATGAGCTCTGGCTGTCCGGGCACGGGCTCCACCAGCTCCGGCACCGACCACGTCCACGCGGCGACCGCGGCCAGCGCGAAGCCAGCCAGCCCCAGCACCTCCTCGACGACCGGATAGCTGATCGTCGGGTCGACGATGCTGCACACGTGCAGCAGGTCCGCCAGCAGGGTGAGCACGAGTGACCCGCTGAGCAGGCGGAACGCCGCCGTCTTGGCGTCCGGCTTCGTCCAGAGCAGCACCAGGATGCTGAGCAGCAGCAGGTCGGCCAGCGGATAGGCGCTGCCGGTCACCTTGGCGGCCTGGGTCAGGCTCGAGTCACGGGCGATCGGGGCGAGCAGGAACACGCCGGCAACGACCGCCAGCCCCGCAGCCAGGATGGCAACGTCCAGCACGGCGGTCAGGTCCCGACGCTCGCCGGGGCGTCGGACCATCAGCAGCAGACCGCCCGCGACAACGCCGTACGCCGCCAGGTTGACCGCGTCGGCGGGGCCGGGGGACGTGTCGATGTCGACGACGTGGACCCCGAGGGTGTGGATCCCGTCCGCGACGAACCAGCCCAGGTAGCCACCGAGCACCAGCAGCCAGCCGCGCGGGCGCGCAGCGCCCTGTCGCAGGAGCCCCCAGAAGGCAGCGACGACCGCCACGAGGCCGATCGCCGGATACCCGAGGTCGCGGACCACGCCGGAAGGCAGGAAGGGGTATGCCGCGACGGCCGCGACCAGCGGAACCATCACCCGTACGCGCGGGCTGAGCGCGATCACGCCCCCATGGTCTCCGGTTCGGCGGCGTCTCGCCGGACAATGGGTGAATCTCGTGACCTGGGGATCAGGCCCGCAGTGCGGCCGCATCCGTCGTGAGCTGGCGCAACAGGTCGAGAACGCCCTCCGGGCCCTGCACGACCACGTCGGAGAGCCGGCGCAGTGCGCTCTCCTCGGAGGATTCGGAGCAGACCAGCAGGGTCGCTAGACCACTCTTGGCCAGGACCGCCACCGCCTCGAACGCCTCGACGTCGCCGAGGTCGTCGCCGACGAAGAGGAACCCGCGGGCGTCGAGCTCCTCGACCAGCCGCTCGACCACGATCCCTTTGTGCATGCCCGACGAGCGCACCTCGATCACCTGCTTGCCAGGCTCGACGACGAGGTCGTGGCGGGCCGCCTGCTCACGGATCGCGGGCAGCAGCGCGTCGAAGGTGGCCTCGGGATCGTCGAGCCTGCGGGTGTGCACCGCGACGGCGAGGCCCTTCTCCTCGATGTGCGCGTCCTCGGCGCCGAGCCGGCGCAGCAGCCGGGGCAGGTCGGCGATGAACGTCGCCAGGCCGTGCGGGGGCCGCGGCCCGATCACCCGTCGGTTGGTGGAGCTCCAGCGCTCGTTGCCGTACTGGCCGAACAGGTACAGCTCCCGGCCGGCGTCGCCGATCGCGTTGCCGACGTGCTCGAGCCCGCCGAGGTCGAGGGCCTGCCGGGCGGGCCGGCCGGTGACCACCGCGACGGCGAGCACCTGCCCGGCCAGGTCGACCAGCACGTCGCCGGCTTCGGGGTGGATGTGCGCCTGGGCGGGGTCGTCGACGATCGGCGCCAGGGTGCCGTCGAAGTCCAGGCCCACGATCGTCTCGGCGGCTGCTCGGACCACGGCGGCGTACTTCCGCTCGCCCTCGTCCGAGGTGAACTCCATGCCCGAAGCCCACCACACCTGTCCGCACGCGCGTGCGGACGGGTCAGTTGACCAGTCAGTCCACGGGGCCGGTGAGGATGACCGTCAGCCGGTCGAGCCGCATCGGGTCGACCGCGGGCGCAGTGCGCTGGATGCCGAGATCGAGGGCGAGCAGCTTGCCGGCCTTCGCCCATCGCTTGGGATAGTAGACGGTCGAGGCCGGGATGGTGCCGTACCAGTTGTCGGAGCCGACCACCTGCCAGCCGATCTGGCTGGCCTTCGCGGCGACCCGGCCGGCCAGGCCGCTGACGTTGGAGTTGTTGAAGACGACGACGTAGACCGCGGAGCGGTCGACCTTCGGCAACGCGTGCCGGTCCGGCTTGGGCGCTGCGGTCGGGGTGGGCGTGGTGGTCACGTCAGGCTCGGAGGCGGTGGTGATCTGGCGCTCGGTGGGGGCGGCGTCGCGGGTGGCGACGAACGCGACACCGGCCATGGCCACCGCGATCACGCTGAGGATCACCACCGGCGAGGGGAAGACCACGCCGCGCTCGTCGCGCCGCCGCCGAGGCATTCTCTAGACCTCGAAGCCGAGCCGACGCGCCGAACGCTGACGCTGGCGCGCGGCGCGGAGCCGGCGCAGCCGGCGGACCAGCAGCGGGTCGGCCTCGAGGGCCTCCGGCCGGTCGATGAGCGCGTTGAGGACCTGGTAGTAGCGGGTCGAGGACATGTCGAACTTGTCGCGGACCGCGGTCTCCTTGGCGCCGGCGTACTTCCACCAGTGCCGCTCGAACTCGAGGATCTCGCGGTCGCGGTCGCTGAGGGCAGGCTCGGCCGCCTCCGCCCGACCGGCGTCGGGGCGTCCCACGTTCGCCGCATCCATGGCCGCCATCGTAGGCGAAGAATCACACCGATGTCATTCGTCGCCACGGCGTGTGGAGAACCCTTCCGAGGCAGCCTGCGACACGCGCGGACGTGGCGGCGACTCAGCAGACCATCCCCCGGTTGGGCCATTTCCGAGGGGTCCGAAATGGTCAGGCGAAGGACTCGGCCCGGGACAACGATGGGCAAGACAGGACGCGGTCGCCCGCGTCTGCAGGGGGAACAGCGCCGCCGTCCCTGACGGAGCTGACTCGACCTCGTCAACCGAAGGGAAAAGCTCTCATGAAGCAACGCACCAAGTCGCTCCCGGTGCTCGTAGTGGTCGCTGTGCTGGCGCTCATTCTCGGGTCGATCGGAACGGCCGTCGCCGCACCGGCGGTCACCAAGAGCAAGGTCAAGAAGATCGCCACCAAGATCGTCAACAAGATGGCACCCACGCTGACGGTCGGCAACGCGACCAACCTCAACGGCCAGCCGGCGTCGACGTACCTCACGACGGCCTACACGGTCAACATCGCCAACGTGGCCGCCGTGGCGTCCTTCGACAAGCTCCTGCCCGCCATTCCGGCCGGCACCTACTCGATGAGCTTGTACCTCACCGCCGCACAGAGCGCCGCAGGCAACGGCTTCTACTGCGCGGTCTACACCCCCGGTGGCGCGCAGGACCTGATCGACCTGTACGGATCCCAGTACGGCTCTTCCGGCCCCTTCAACACCATCGCAGGGACCCGGATCGTGACCATCGCCGCCGGTCAAGTCGTGCGTGTCTTCTGCTTGACGCAGGCGGGCACCTTCACGACGCCGGCTTCGGCTTCGTACGGAGCGGCGCAGATCCAGTTCGTCCGGCTGAACAGCGCGACGTCGCTGGGCACCGCGCCCAAGGGCAACGACCCGAGCGGCGCTGCCGCAGAATCGGGAGCACCTGTTCACTGATGGATCTCTGATGGAGCACTGAAGAACTGACAACACCCCGGGCCCCGGGGCGGCGCGAGCCGCTCCGGGGCCCGAGGTCTGAGATCGAAGGGAAGCTCATGCAGAAGCGCCCCTCGTCACTTCCGGTTCTCGTGGCCGTCGCCGTGCTGGCGCTCGTCCTCGGCTAGTTCGGCACGGCGGTGGCCGGGCCGCCCCTCACTTCCAATTCCGTGAACAAGATCGCCAAGACGGTCGCGAAGAAGGTCATCAAGAAGCAGGCCAAGACGCTCACCGTCGCCAACGCCAACAACCTGGGTGGACTGCCACCGTCGGCGTACGGGACCACGACCTACCGGTACCGCCTCCCCACCGGTGCGGCAGCCTCGGTCAACAAGGTGTTCACCTTCCCCGGTCTCCCGGCCGGCACCGACGGCGGCGGGACGTCGACGAACACGGGCAGCGCGGTGCTGGCGGTCGGAGCGACCTCCAGTCTCTTCTGCCGGGCCTTGAGTGGGAGCTTCACCGTGTACACCGGGGGCGACGTGACGTCCAACGTGAGCTTCACCAAGATCGACACCCTCGGTGGCGGCACGTCGACCGGCACCAGGCCCGCGACCGAGGGCGTGCGCCCGGGCTCGGGCGGCTTCTTGCAGTGAGCTGACCGAGCTACCCCGACCGCAGGAACCGGACGACGGCCAGCACCCGGCGGTGCTGGCCGTCGTGCGGCAGCAGACCGAGCTTGGAGAAGATGCGCTGGGTGTGCTTCTCGACGGCGCCCTGGGTGACCACGAGAGCGTCGGCGATCGCGGCGTTGGATCGGCCCTCGGCCATCAGCGAGAGCACCTCGCGCTCGCGTGGGGTCAGTCCCTCCAGCGGGTCGCGCCGGCGGGTCATCAGCTGGGCCACCACCTGCGGGTCCAGCACGGTCCCGCCTGCGGCCACGTTGGTCAGCGCGGTCAGGAAGTCGTCGAGATCGCTGACCCGGTCCTTGAGCAGGTAGCCCACGCCGCCGTCACCGGAGGCGAGCAGGTCGTCGGCGTAGGAGACCTCGACGTACTGCGAGAGCACCATGATCCGCGCCCCTGGCCAGGTCCGCCGCACCTCCACCGCGGCCCGGAGCCCCTCGTCGGTGTGGCTGGGCGGCATCCGGACGTCCACCACCGCGACGTCGGGGCGGTGCTCGAGCACTGCCGCGACGAACGACGGACCGTCGCCGACGGCGGCCACCACCTCGTGGCCGGCCTCGGCGAGCAGCAGCTGGAGCCCCTCCCTCAACAGGAGCGAGTCGTCCGCGACGACGATCCTCATGGGCCTCATGGGCCTCATGGGCCTCCTGGGCTTCCGACCGGCAGCCAGGCATGCACCGCGGTCGGTCCGCCCTCCGGTGAGCTGACCTCGAGCCGGCCGTCGGCCGCCACCACCCGCTGCTGGAGACCGGCCAGCCCGCTGCCCTTGGCCGGGTGGGCGCCGCCGGCGCCGTCATCCTCGACCCGCACCTCGACCTGGCCGTCTGTGGCCCGGACGACCACGGCGGCCCGGGTGGCGCCACTGTGCTTGGCCACGTTGGTCAGTGCCTCGGCGACCACGAAGTAGACGGCCGTCTCCACGTGCGGGGGCAGGGGAGCAGGTACGTCGACCTCCGCGTCCACGGGGACCGAGCTGCGCACGGTCAGCTCGCCGAGCGCGGCGGCCAGGCCGCGGTCGACCAGCAGCGGCGGGGCGATGCCGCGGGACAGCGACCGCAGCTCGTCGACGGTCTCGCGAGCCTGGAGCAGCGCCGAGTCGATGGCCTCGCCGGCCCGGTCCGGGTCCTCGGCGAGCTGTCGGCGGGCGCGACCGAGGTCCATCGACAGCCGGACCAGCCGCTGCTGCGGCCCGTCATGGATGTCGCGCTCGAGCCGGCGCAGCGAGACCGCCTCGGCGGCGCGTGCGGCGTCCCGGCCGCCCTCGACCCGGCGTACCTCCTGCTGGAGCTCGGCGCGGCTGCTCAGCAGCACGTGGGCGAGGCTGCCCTGCAGGCTGGCCGCGAACCGCATCACCAGGGGCAGGGTGACCAGCGCCACCGCCCCGATGACCAGGTTGAGCACGATCTCGGGGCGGCGACCCTCCCCGAACCCCAGGATCTCGGCCAGCGTCGTGTTGTCGGCCGGGTCGTAGGGGATCCACCGCTGCCAGAACCAGTAGGTGAGGCCGCCCGCGGCCGCCGCCCACCAGGCCACGGCCAGCGCGAACGCGACCGTGCCGGTCACCAGCCCGACCAGGCACCAGACCACGTCGAGCCACGACTGCGCGTCGCGCAGCGGCAGCAGCGCCTTGCGCCAGAAGCCGTCCTCCGGCCGGGGGCAGAGGTACGCCGGGGTCTGGGCCGGCTTGCCGAGCATCCCGCGCAGCCGGATCCTCTCGACCCTCGCGAAGCCGCGGGCCACCATCACGGCCACCCAGAGCAGCAGCACGCCCCCGACCAGGACCGCGAGCCCGACGCCCACGCTGAGGGCGACGAGGACCAGCACGAACGCGGGCAGGGCCAGGAAGAAGGCCGACAGCGCGTAGCCGGAGTCCAGCAGCACCCGGCGCACGCCCCGCGGGCGGTCCGGGGCATCGGTCCTGGTCTCGGGCATCGGTGGCGTCAACGTGTCCGTCATGGCTCCAGCGTGGTCGCAGGGAGGCGGAGCCACGATCCTGCCAGCCCGACACCCGGGGTCGGGGCAGCCCGACAGTCCGCCGAGGGGGTGAACCCCTCACGTCATCCCGGACTTAGGGTGAAGGCGTGGGCTACGACCTGGTGATCGTCGCGAACCGGCTGCCGGTGGACCGGGTCGAGCAGCCGGACGGGACCGTGACATGGCGACCCTCGCCGGGTGGCCTGGTCGCCGCGATCGAGCCGGTGATGCGGGCCAACGACGGCGTCTGGCTGGGCTGGCCCGGCGGTACCGAGCAGGACCTCGAGCCGTTCGAGGTCGACGGCCTCGCGCTTTTCCCGATGCCGATGACAGCCGACGACGTCGAGGGCCACTACGAGGGGTTCTCCAACGGCACGCTCTGGCCGCTGTACCACGACCTGGTCGCCAAGCCGGAGTTCCACCGGGAGTGGTGGGAGTCCTACGTCGAGGTGAACCGGCGGTTCGCGGAGGCGGCCGCCGAGCTGGCCAACGAGGACGCCCTCGTCTGGGTCCACGACTACCAGCTGCAGCTCGTCCCGCAGATGCTGCGCGACCTCCGCCCGGACCTGCGGATCGGCTTCTACCTGCACATCCCCTTCCCACCCGCCGAGCTGTTCCAGCAGCTGCCCTGGCGGCGCCAGCTGCTCGAGGGGCTGCTGGGCGCCGACCTGGTCGGCTTCCAGCTGCCCGGCGGCGCCGCGAACTTCGTTCGGCTGGTGCGTCAGCGGGTCGGCCACAAGACCCACCGGGACCTCGTCTACCTGCCCGACGGCCGGACCGTGCGAGCGGCGGCCTTCCCGATCTCCATCGACGCGGCCGGCTTCGAGGAGCTGGCCCAGTCAGACGAGGTCACCGCCCGGGCCAAGGAGATCCGCAGCGCGCTCGGCGAGCCCCGGCGGATCTTCCTCGGCGTGGACCGGCTCGACTACACCAAGGGCATCTACGCGCGGCTGCGGGCGTACGCAGAGCTGATGGAGGACGGGCACTTCGACGTCGAGGACGCCGTCTTCGTCCAGGTCGCGGTGCCTTCGCGCGAGCAGGTCGAGGAGTACCGCATCCTGCGCGACGAGATCGACCGGCTGGTCGGCCGGATCAACGGCGACCTCGGCCGGATCGGGCGACCGGCGATCAGCTACCTCCACTCGTCCTACCCGCGCGAGGAGATGGCCGCGCTCTACCGCGCCGCCGACATCATGGTGGTCACGCCCTACCGCGACGGCATGAACCTCGTCGCCAAGGAGTACGTCGCCTGCCAGTACGACGACGCCGGCGCGCTGGTGCTCTCCGAGTTCGCTGGTGCCGCAGACGAGCTGCGCCAGGCCTGGCTGGTCAACCCCTACGACATCAACGGGATGAAGTCCGCGCTCCTCGAGGCCTACCAGGCCGAGGAGAAGGAGCTCACGCGACGGATGAAGGCGATGCGGAAGACGGTCCGCAACAACGACGTCGCCGCCTGGGCGGACAGCTTCATGTCCGAGCTGGTCGACGTGCGCGACGCGCACGGCAAGAACCTGAGGCCGGCACGCCGGTCGTGAGCCCTGGGGGGCCTAGTTGGTCGGTGGCCGCTCGCGCTCGGGCGTCGTACCGGCCATGAGCGCGGTGATCTCCTCGCGCAGCGCCGGGCCCAGCTCGCCCCAGCCGGGCTCGTACCCGTAGACCGCCCGCAGTCCCTCCGTGCTGCGGATCCCCTCGACCAGGTCGACGTCGTCGGGGCCGATCAGACCGGGGTGGGCGACGCCCGACCGCCTCCGAGACCTTGAGCAGGTCGCGGCGGAGCGCGATCACGTAGTTCTTGACCCGTACGGACTTGTGGTCGGGGTCAAGGCCGCGCTCGAGGCGAGGGTTCTGGGTGGCCACGCCGGTGGGGCACTCGTCGGTGTGGCACTTCTGGGCCTGGATGCAGCCGAGCGCGAACATCGCCTCCCGGCCGACCTGGATGCCGTCCGCGCCGAGCGCGAAGGCGACGACCGCGCTCTCCGGGAGCCCGAGCTTGCCGCCGCCGATGAACGACGACGTCGTCGGTCAGCCCCGCTCGCGCGAACCGCGAGTAGACCTGGGTGAAGCGCGATGCGGAACGGATATGCCACCGAGTCGGCGAACACGAGCGGCGCGGCACCGGTACCACCCTCGCCGCCGTCGATGTTGATGAAGTCGACTCCGCGCCCGTTCTGCGACCTGAGCCCCTCCATGTGCTCGACCAGCTCGTCCCAGAAGTCGAGATTGCCGACCGCCGACTTGATGCCCACCGGCAGGCCGGTCTCGGTGGCCACGAGCTCGACGAAGTCGAGCATCGAGTCGACGTCGCCGAAGACCTGGTGCCGGCTCGGCGAGGCACAGTCCTTGCCGATCGGGATGCCGCGGATGTCAGCGATCTCCTGGGTCACCTTCGCCGCCGGCAGCATCCCGCCGAGGCCGGGCTTGGCGCCCTGGGACAGCTTGATCTCGATGGCCCGGACAGGCGCCGACGCGACCAGGTCCTTGAGCCGGGACAGGTCGAAGTTGCCGTGCTCGTCGCGGCAGCCGAAGTACGACGTACCGATCTGGAAGACGATCTCTCCGCCGTTGCGGTGGTACGGCGACAGCGCCCCCTCGCCGGTGTTCTGGAGGCAGCCGGCCATGGCCGCCCCGCGGTTGAGGGCCTCGACCGCGTTGCCGGAAAGGGAGCCGAAGCTCATCCCCGAGATGTTCACGACCGACGCCGGCCGCATCGCATGGCGCCGGCCGCGGGCGGCCCCGACCACCTTGGCCATCGGCAGCGGCACGCCCTCGTCGGCGTGCCGCCCGGTCATCGCACCGGGACCGGCGAACGTGCGGTGCTTGATGATCGGATAGCCCTCGGCGTTCTCGACGTCGTTGTCGGTGCCGAAGCCGAAGTAGGAGTTCTCGCCCTTGGAGGAGGCGTAGACCCAGCGCCGCTGGTCGCGGCTGAACGGCCGCTCCTCGTCGTTGGAGGTCACGATGTACTGCCGCAGCTCGGGGCCGAACCGCTCGAGGGTGAACCGCAGGTGACCCACGACCGGGAAGTTGCGCAGGATCGCGTGCCTCTTCTGGGTCAGGTCGTAGGCCGTCACCGCGCCGAGCGCGGCAGCGGCGCCGGCCGCCACTCGGGTCCACTTCATTACCTGTGTCTAGTGCCAGGACCCTGCCGAGTCCATGCTCACTCCGGACTACGGTTCCGACATGGATCTGATCCCCAAGCCCGATCAGGTCGTCTCCGCGGCCAGCAACGTGGCGCACAAGGTGCTCTACGGCGGGCTGGCCGACCTGCGACCGATGCCGCGGACCCTGATCGACGAGGGCGAGCTCCGGGAGGTCTACCACTACCGGCCCGCCGCCACCGCCCGCGAGACGGGCGACCCGGTCCTGCTGGTCACCCCGCTGGCCGCGCCGGCACTCTGTTTCGACCTGCGCCGCGGGTGCTCACTGGTCGAGCACTTCGTGGAGGCCGGGCGGCCGACGTACCTGGTCGAGTACGGCGAGGTCTCGTTCCGCAACCGCAGCCTCGGCATGGAGCACTGGGTCGACGACGTGCTGCCGACCGCAATCGAGGAGGTGTCGCGGCATGCCGGTGGGCGACCGGTGCACGTCGTCGGCTGGAGCCTCGGGGGCATCTTCGCCATGCTCACCGCCGCCGACCGGACCGATCTCCCGATCGGCTCGCTCACCGTGGTCGGGTCGCCGGTCGACGTCAGCCAGGTGCCGCTGGTCGCACCACTGCGGCCGCTGCTCGCCTTCTCCGACGGGCGGGTGCTGACGTCGGTCTACCAGCTGCTGGGTGGTGCCCCCAAGCCGCTGGTGAAGTGGGCCTTCCAGCTCTCGTCGTTCCAGAAGCTGATCACCAAGCCGCTCGCGGTCGCCACTCGCCTGGACGACGCCGACTTCCTGGCCCAGATCGAGGCGGTCGACCGGTTCACCGCGAACATGATCGCCTACCCGGGCCGCAGCTTCGGCCAGCTCTACCACCGTTTCGTGCGCACCAACGCGCTCAGCACCGGCAGGTTCCAGCTCGGCGACCGGACCATCCACCTGGCGGCGATCACCGCACCGGTGCTGGTCTTCGCGGGCGCGACCGACGGCATTGCTCCGGTCAACGCCGTCCGGGCCGTCGTCCCGCTGCTCACCGGGTCGGCCGAGGTGCGCTTCGAGATCGTCCCCGGCGGCCACCTCGGGATGCTGACGGGACGTGCTGCGCGCGGCTCGACCTGGCGGGTGCTCGACGAGTGGGTCGGCGAGTGGTCGACGGCCGACGCTCCCGTCGCCAAGAAGACGGCGCGCAAGAAGGCCCCCACGAAGAAGAGTCCGACCAAGAAGGCTCCGACCAGGACAGCAAGGAAGGCGACGCCCGCGAAGAGGTCGGCGAAACCGACTGACGAACCGCCCGCGGCGGACGGCGCGGAGTCGATCGGCATCAACCCGACTCGCCGCTACGGCTCGGCCGGATCGCGGAGCCTGGCCCGCTGAGCACTGGGACGCTGCCGCGGTCGGTGCGGCTGGGCTACGGCTCCGGGTCGGTGGCGACCGGCGCGTTCGGGACGGTGCCCGGGCTGATGCTGCTGCCCTACCTCACCGACAGTCTGGGCATCGCGGCCGTGGCGGCTGGCTTCATCGTCTTCCTGCCTAAGGCGTGGGACGTCCTGCTGAACCCCATTGCGGGCCGGATCAGCGACCGGACCGTCGACCCTCGCGGTCCACGCCGCCCGTGGCTGCTGCGTGCCGGTCTGTGTCTCGCGGTCGCGTTCGCGCTGCTGTTCGCCGCGCCCACGATGGGCTCGAAGGTGGCCGAGGCCGGGTGGGTGCTGGTCTGCTTCCTCGCCTGCGCGACGGCGTACGCGTTCTTCCAGGTGCCCTACGTGTCCATGCCCGCAGAGATGACCTCGTCGTACGACGAGCGCACCCGGCTGATGACCTGGCGGGTGGCGATCCTCGCGTTCACCATCATGCTGGCCGGCGCGACCGCTCCGGTGATCCGCGACGCGGTCGGCGGCCGGGCCGGCTACCGCGTGATGGGGATCGCCATGGCGCTCGTCATCGTCGTCGGCGTCGTGTCCGCCTACCGGGGCACCCGCCACGCGCCGGTGGGCGCGGTCGAAGCCGGACCGGGCACGCTGCGCGACCAGCTCCGGATCATCGCCGCTGCTCGCGACTTCCGGCTGCTGCTCGTCACGTTCGTCATGCAGGCGCTGGCCACCGGGTGCATGCTCGCCGGTGTCGACTACCTGGCCGGCGACGTGCTCGACCGCAAGGGCGCGACCACCGTGCTGTTCGTCTGCTTCGTCGCCCCCGCGCTGCTGCTCACCCCCGCGTGGTCGGCGATCGGCGCACGGATCGGGAAGAAGCAGGGCTACCTGATCTCCTCGCTGATCCTGGCCGCGGGCGCGTTGCTCGCCGCGACTGCCCGCAACGCCCCGTTCGGTGTGGTGGTCGCTGCGGTCGCCCTGGTCGGGGTCGGCTACGCCGGCTGCCAGGTCTTCCCGCTCGCCATGCTCCCCGACGCGGCCGCCGTCGACGCGCGGCGGACCGGGACCTCGCGGGTCGGCGTCTACACCGGCGTGTGGACCGCCGGCGAGACCCTCGGGCTTGCTCTCGGTCCGGGACTGTTCGCGCTGGTGCTGGCAAGCGGCGGCTACCGCTCGAGCACCGACGGCGACATCGCCCAGCCGGACACCGCGCTGACGGCGATCACACTTGGCTTCTCGGTACTGCCGGCCGCCCTCGTCGTGCTCAGCCTGCTCTGGCTGGTGCGTTACACGCTCGGCTCCGACCAGGTGGATCTCACCCCCGACACCCCCACGGAAGCGGCCGCATGACCGACGCACTCGACCGCCTCAAGGCGCTCCAGGCCGCGGACCTGCCCGTGCACGGCGGTCGGACCCTCGCTTACGTCTACGACTCCGGGCGTCCCGACATCGACCGGATCGGCCGCGAGGCGGTCGCGGCGTACGCCGGGCTCGAACGGGCTCGACCCGACGGCGTTCCCGAGCCTTCTGCGGATGGAGAACGACCTGGTCGGGTTCGCGCTCGAGCTGCTCGACGGACCGGACACCGCGGTCGGCACCATCACCTCGGGCGGCACCGAGTCGGTGCTGCTCTCCGTGCAGGCCGCGCGCGACGCGCAGCCGGACGTCGACAAGCCGAGGATGGTGCTGCCGAGCACGGCGCACGCGGCCTTCCACAAGGCCGCGCACTACTTCGGCGTGGAGGCGGTGCTGGTCCCGGTCGGACGCGACTTCACCGCGGACGTGGCGGCGACGGAGGCGGCCGTCGACGAGGCGGGCGAGCGCACGGTGCTGGTGGTGGCCAGCGCGCCGTCGTATGCGCACGGGGTGATCGACCCGGTCACCGAGCTCGCGGCGATCGCAGCGGCACGCGGCATCCGGTGCCACGTCGACGCCTGCATCGGCGGCTGGGTGCTGCCCTACGCCGCGCGGCTCGGCCGGGTCGTGACGCCGTGGACCTTCGCGGTCGAGGGGGTCACCTCGATCTCGGTCGACCTGCACAAGTACGGCTATGCACCCAAGGGCACGTCCCTGCTGCTGCACCGAACCTCGGAGGTGCGACGGCCGCAGTTCTTCGCCTCGGCGGCCTGGCCGGGCTACACGATGCTGAACTCGACGATGCAGTCGACGAAGTCAGGAGGGCCCCTGGCCGGCGCCTGGGCCGTGGTCGAGTCGCTGGGGGACGAGGGGTACGAGCTCCTCTCGCGCGAGGTCTTCGAGGCCGTCGACGCGATCGTGGCCGGCACCGCCGACATCCCGGGGCTCGACGTGCTCGTCCCTCCACAGTCGACGCTCCTCGCACTCGTCACCGACGGCTCGTGTGATGCCTTCACGGTCTGCGACGAGATGGCGGCGCGAGGCTGGTACGTCCAGCCCCAGATGTCCTACGGCGGGACGCCGCCGACCATCCACCTCTCGGTCAGCGCCGCCACGCGCGACCACGTCCCGGAGCTGCTGGACGCCTTCAGCGCGTCTGTCAGGGCCGCGCAGCAGGCCGGCCCCGTCAGCGTCGACGCCGACGTGGTCGCACTCATCGAGTCGCTCGACCCGGCGGCCCTCACCGACGCCGACTTCGACGGCCTGCTCGTGGCGTCCGGCCTCGTCGATGCCTCCGGCGCCGGTGGCCTCGCTCTCCCCGAGCGGCTGGCCGAGGTCAACACGTTGCTCGACATCGCGGCCCCCGCGCTCCGTGAGGCGCTGCTGATCGCGTTCCTCGACCGGCTCTCGCGGCCGACCAGATGACTGAGAGCGCGGTCCGCCGCCTCGAGATGGTCGAGGCACTGCACCGGCGCGGCCTCCAGCGCTTGCGGATCATGCCGTCCATCGCCCCCAGCGGCCTCTACTGGCGGCTCACGGTCTCAGTCGCGGGCTGCGACGACGTCGACCGCTGGACCACCGGCAACCCGGACGAGGGGCTGGACGCCGAGGCGTTGGCCGACCAGTTCGCCGCCGACCACCCGGCACTCGTCCGAGCCGGTCGCGGCCAGGACCCGGCGTACGCCGAGTGGCTGGCCCGCGCGGTCGACCTGGCCCGCCGTGGCTGGCTGCCGTACTTCCACGCAGACTGGGACACCGGCGACTACGAAGGAGTCCCGCTCAGCGGTCCCCAAGAAGACAGGCCGGTGCTCGAGGAGCCGCCGGGTGGGCGCTACTGAGGCGACGGGTGCTCGGCCAGCCAGGCCGCCCGCGCACGCTTGCCGGCTCGAGCAAGCCAGGCATCCTGCACGACCTCGGTGAGCTCGTCGACGTCGAGCTCACCGATGCGGGAACCGCGGAGCAGCACCGACGGGTGGCCGTCGAAGTGCGGGGTCGTGAAGAACGGCGTCGTGTCGTCGAGCACGAGGGCCCGCTTGTCCTCCTCGGATTCGACCCAGAACACGATGACGTCGTCGTAGCGTTCGCCGGTCTCGGGGTCGACCGCGTCCGGGCGCGGGGTGCGGAAGAAGACGAAGCTGCGGCGGCCGACCTGGTAGACGGCTCGCTCACGGTCCTCGTAGCGGGTGGTGCCGGGCATCGAGAGCGCGAGCTCGTGGACGTCCTCGACGGTCGCTGCCCGGGCCATGCTCAGATCGGCGTGGTCGCGTCGCTGCGGGGGTCGATGAGGATCTTGGCGTGCCGCTCGGGGTCGCCGAGCGCCTCGAAGGCGTTCGCAACACCGTCGAGGCCGACGTGCCCGGTGACCAGGGCGGAGGCGTCGACGTCGCCGTCGGCGAGCGCGTGCAGGGTGTCGCGGAACTCCAGCGGCGTGTAGCAGAGCACGAACCGCAGGTCGAGCTCCTTGTTGATCGCCATGGACGGGCGGAAGCTGTCTGCGCCCATGCAGACGCCGACGACGACCACGCGCGCGGCCATCGGGGCCGCCGACACGACCGACTCGATCATGCCGGGAACGCCGACGCACTCGAAGATCACCGGCCCGGACGGCGTCGCCGCGCCGAGGGCGTCGGCGACACGGAAGACGTGCCGCCAGCCCGGCACCCGACGCAGCCGGTCCATCGAGCCGACCGCGAGGCGGAACAGGTCGGGCGCCGAGTTGAGGTGTTTGGCGTTCGCGACGTCGTACGGCGACTCCTCGGTCGGGTCGACCACGACGTCCGCACCGCACGCCGAGGCCAGCGCCCGCCGGCCGGCAGAGAGGTCGGAGGCCACGATGGTGCGCACGCCGCGCGCCTTGAGCCAGCAGATGACCGCCAGCCCGACCGGGCCGCAGCCGAGCACGATCGCGACGTCGCGCTTCGAGACGTCGGACTTGTTGACGGCGTGCAACGCCACCGCCATCGGCTCGGTCAGCACAGCAACATCGGGCGAGAGCCCGTTGGGCACCACGAACGACATCGACTGCTCGACCAGCACCCGCTCGGCGTAGCCACCCGGCGCCAGCGGCGAGAGCCCGATGGGGTGCACGTCGCGGCCGTGCCGGACCAGCGGGAACGACACCACGTGCGCGCCCTCGCGGAACTCGCGACGGGTGCCACGGCCGCGCTCGACCACCTCGCCGACGAACTCGTGGCCCAGCACCGTCGAGGACGACCGCCGCATGAACTCGTCGTAGTCGAGCTCCTCCATCACCTCGGCCAGCCCGTCGCAGTGCTCGCGGGCGTGCAGGTCGGAGCCGCAGATGCCGCAGCGCAGCACGTTGAGGACCAGCTGGCCGCGGTCGGTCGACGGGTCGGGCAGCTCGACCACCGAGAGCTTGGTGTCGGCGCAGGCCACCGCTCTCATCGGGTCGCCCCCGACGACGCGAGCAGCTCGACCGACTCCAGCGAGTACGACCCGGCGTCCGTGCCCAGCCCCTGGGCCACCTGAGCCGCGGTCGCGCAGCCCAGGACCGCCGCGGCGCGCAGATCACGTCCAAGTGCGACCCCGCGCAGGAACCCGGCCGAGAACGCGTCCCCGCAGCCGGTCGTGTCGACGACGTCGACCTGGAAGGCCGGCACCTCGATCACGTCGTCGGCGGTCACGACCAGCGCGCCCTTGGCTCCCTGGGTGACAGCGACGCAGCCGACGCCGCGATCCACCAGGGCTCGGGCGCCCGCCTCCAGCGACGACGCGCCGGTGAAGCCGAGCACCTGCTCGTCGTTGGGCAGCAGGTAGTCCGCGTGTGGCAGCGCATCCGCCACCCACGCCAGCATGTCCGGGTCGCCCGGCGCCAGGATGTCGAGCGAGGTTGTCGCACCCGCCGCCCGCGCTCTCGACAGCAGCTCGCCGGCGGCCTCGCCGCCGAGGAACTCCGGTCCACCAAGGTGCACGACCTCGAACCCGTCCAGGGAGGGCAGGTCGTCGAGGGTGAACGCACCGTTCGCACCGATGCAGTGCCAGGCCGGCCGGTCGCCGTTGGGCCGGACCGGGATCACCGACGCCGAGGTCTGCTGGTCGGGCTTGCGGACCAGCCCGGTCGTGTCGACTCCCTCTGCCGCGAGCAGCGCCAGCAGCGAGTCGCCGATCGGGTCGGTGCCGACCGCGCCGTACGACGTCACGTCCGCGCCGAGCCGGGACAGCACCACGGCCGTCCCGCCGGCGGTGCCGGCCGGCGACATCCGGATCGTCTCGACCAGCTGCCCGTCGGACCCGTCGGGGATCGTCTCGATGCCGATCACGTGCGTGTCGAGGACGTGCACCCCGACGGCGGCCACCTTCACTGGTCGTCCTCCTTGGTTGAATGGACGGTCCCGTAGCCGCGCGAGAGCGCGGCGTGGACCACGTCTTCCTGCTCCGCGGCGGTCAGCGTCCGCGGGGTCCCGAGCGCGGACGCCCGGTGGTGCAGAGCGGCCAACCACTCGAGCAGAAGCGCGTTCTCGACCGCCGATTCGAGGGTGGCCCCGATCGCGACCGAGCCGTGGTTGCCCATCAGCGCCGCCTGCCGTCCCGCCAGCGCCGCGCGCACGTGGGCCGCCAGCTCGGGCGTCCCGAAGGTGGCGTACGGCGCCACTCGTACCGCCCCGCCGAGCAGCAGCTGCTGGTAGTGCAGCACCGGCAGCTCCTCGAGGACGCAGGCGACCGCGGTCGACCACGGCGCGTGCGTGTGCACGACTGCCGTCGTGTCGGACGAGTCGGCGTAGAGACCCAGGTGCAGCGACAGCTCGGAGGTCGGCCGCAGCTCGCCCTCCACCACGTCGCCGGTCAGCGACACCACGGTCACGTCCTCGGGCCGGCAGCCGGCCAGGGTCACGCCGGAGGCGGTGACCGCCACGATCTCGCCGGACCGCGCGGAGACGTTGCCCGCGGTGCCCACCAGCAGCCCCTCGTGGGCCAGTTGCCGCGCGGCCGCGGCGACCTCCTCGCGCAGGGGCAGGCTGCTCACGCGGCGTACCGCTCGAGGTAGGAGGTCACCAGCACGATGCCCTCCTCGACCAGGTCGGGATCGCCCTCGTCGTCGTGCTCGAAGGCGAGCTGGAAGATGCGGTCCCCGACCTCGACGGCCAGGCGCGCTCGCGCAGGAGTCAGCTCCTCGCCGATCAGGCCGGCCGCGACGGCGTAGTCGCGCAACGCTGCGGCAACGCGTTCGTTGTGCTCGCGGCCGTAGCGGTGCACGGCGAGGTTGGTGCGCCCGCGCAGGTAGATCTCCACGAACGAGCGGCGCCGGTGGTAGACCCGCACGAACGCCTCCATGGTGGCGCGGACCACCGAGGCCACGGTGGGCTCGTCCAGCTCAGCCAACGCTGTCGCCACCTCGGCGTCCATCTCGTCGGTGTCGCGCTCGGTGAGCGCGATGAGGACGGCTTCCTTGTCGGCGAAGTACTGGTAGAGCGTCGCGATGGGGATGCCGGCCGCACGTGCGATCTCGCGCGTGCTGAGCGCCTCGACCCCGTCCCGGACCACGATCTTCGCGGCCGCGTCGAGCACCCGCGCCACCCGGCGCCGGCTGCGTTCCTGGGTCGGCACCCGTCGCGCAGAGGGGGCTGTCACCGACATGCTGGTCAGTGTAGATTACGAACCCGAACCTGAGCCATGTTCACGTTATCACCGGGAGAACCATGAGCACTCCGCCGCCCGATGCCCTCTCCCGTCGCGCGCTGGTCGGCGGCGCGGCCGGAGCCGGACTGCTCCTCGGCACCGGCTCCCTGACCGCCGACGCCGAGGCGACGGTCCTGGCCGGCACCCTCCAGGGACCGCTGCCCGCCAAGGTCGACGTGGTGGTGGTCGGGGCCGGCATCTCAGGCCTGGTCGCGGCCCGCGACGTCGCCCGCAAGGGCCGCTCCGTGCTCCTGGTCGAGGCCCGCAAGCGCGTCGGCGGCCGGGTCCTCAACCACTACCTGACCAAGAAGCACAACGGCCCCCAGGTGATCGAGTCCGGCGGCGCGTTCATCGGCCCCACCCAGAACCACATCGCCGCGCTGGCCCAGGAGCTCGGAGTCGCCACGTTCCTCGAGTACAACTCGGGCAACAGCGTCTACATCTCCTCGACGCTGGGCCGGCTGGAGTACTCCGGCACCGTCCCGCCGGACCCGACCGTGCTGCCCGACGCGGCGGTGTTGCTGCAGCAGATCGACGGCTACGCAGCCGAGATCGACGTCGCCGCGCCCTGGGCGCACCCGAGGGCGCGGGAGTGGGACTCGATGACCCTCAGCCAGTGGATCCGCGGCAACGCGATCAACGGCGCCGGCGTCGAGAACCTGATCGCGTGCTGGACCCAACCGGGCTTCGGCGCTGACCCCGCCGAGCTCTCCTTCCTGTTCACCCTGTGGTACGTCGCGTGCTCGGGCGACGAGACCCACAAGGGCACGTTCTCGCGCAACTCCGACACCGCGAACGGCGCCCAGGAGCGCCGCTTCGTGGGCGGCTCGCAGCGCGTGCCGCTGCGGCTGGCCAAGAAGCTCGGCGACATCGTCGCGCTGCGTGCGCCAGTGCACCGGATCGTCCAGAAGGACCGTCGGGTGCACGTGCACACCGGTCGCGGCACCGTCGTGGCCAAGCGGGTGATCGTGGCCGCACCGCCGTCGACCGTCCTCGACCTGGGTTTCCACCCGAAGCTGCCCGCCGACCATCGCCAGCTGCTGAGCTCGGTGCACATGGGCCAGCTGATGAAGTGCGACGCGATCTATCCGACGCCGTTCTGGAGGGCGGCCGGGCTCAACGGCTTCGGGATCAGCGACCACGGCGCCGCCCGCGCGGTGTTCGACAACACCCCGCCCTCGGGCGGGCCGGGCGTGCTGCTCGCCTTCGTCGGGGGCTCGACCTGGCGCACCTTCGGCAACCAGTCCAAGGACCATCGTCGTGCGGCAGTGCTCCAGGGCTTCGCCGACATGTTCGGCCCCGCCGCCCTGCACCCGGTCGACTACGTCGAGTACGACTGGACCAAGGAGCGCTGGACGCGAGGCGGCCCCACCGCGATCCACGGGCCCGGGACCCTGGTGCCCCACGGCCCCGCCGTACGCCGTCCGCACGGCCGGGTGCACTGGGCCGGCACCGAGACCGCGACGTACTGGTCCGGCTACATGGACGGTGCGGTCAGCTCCGGTCAACGCGCGGCCGCCGAGGTCCTCGCGAAGCTCCGATGAGCCAACTGGCGCGTGCCCTCGCTGGAGCCCTGGCCGCAGTCCTGCTCGCGGCCGGACTTCCCGGGCCGGCGAACGCCGTCGACGGGCACTGGAAGACCACCGTGTTCGCGCAGGTCCCCGAGCCCGGCTTCCCGGCATACGTCTTCGCGCACCGCAACGGCCGGGTCTACGCCGGCAGCTACCAGGACCCGAACGGCGCCGGCGTGCCGTCGCGGGTCTTCGAGTGGTCGGCGGAGGGCCGGCTGCTCCGCTCCTGGGTGGTCCCCGGTCAGGACCTGGCCGCCAAGCACGGCGTCCAGGTCGCCAACCAGACGCGTCCCGGCCGGCTGGTCGTGCTCGAGACGTCGACCTCGACGGTGCGCACTCTCAACCTCCGCTCCGGCCGCTGGCGGACGATCGTCACGCTCCCCGGGGCGACCCCCAACTACGCGACCTGGGGACCGGGCGGAGCGCTCTACGTCACCGACTACGCGCAGGGCGTGCTCTGGAAGGTGTCGCGCAAGGGCAAGGCCCGGCCGTGGTTCCGGTCGACGGCGCTCGACGGCATGGCCGGCTTCGGCACCACGGGCATCGTCTTCCGGAAGCAGAGCCGGGACCTGCTGATCACCCAGCAGACCTCGCCGGACACCCCGACCCAGGGTCATCTCTACCGGCTGCCGATCCAGAAGGGCGGCCGGCCCGGCACCCTGGAGACGCTGTGGACCTCCCAGGCCGGTGACCTGCCGGACGGGTTCGGCATCGGCCGCTCCGGGCACGTGTACGTCGCCCTGGCCGGGCTGTCCGCCCAGCTCGTCGAGCTCTCGGCCGGTGGCGCCGAGCTCGACCGGTTCCCCGACGTACCCCTGACCGGCGACAACGGCTCGGCGGTCCCCTTCGACACCCCCTGCAACGCCACCTTCCTCGGCACCCGCGTCCTGGTCGCCAACCAGTCCGCCGTTGCGGGCGACGCTGCGCACCAGGCGATCCTGGCGGTCGACGTGGGTGAGACGGGGCAGCCGCCGTTCCTGCCAAAGAGGGCTAGATTTCGGGGTTGATGGGTGCACTCGGGGGACTGGTCGACAGGGGGCTGATGGCGCCCGACTGGGCCATCGCCCTGGCGCCGGTCGACGACCGGATCACGCGGATGGGCCAGTTCCTGCGCGAGGAGCTCGCCGCCGGGCGCCGCTACCTGCCGGCCGGAGAGCACGTGTTCCGAGCGTTCCAGCGTCCGCTGGCCGACGTCCGGGTGCTCGTGGTGGGTCAGGACCCCTATCCGACGCCGGGTCACCCGATCGGGCTGAGCTTCGCGGTCGAGGAGCACGTGCGCCCGATCCCGCGGAGCCTTGTGAACATCTACCAGGAACTGCGGACCGACGTCGGCGTCGAGCCACCCGCGCACGGGGACCTGACCGGCTGGGCCGACCAGGGCGTGATGCTGCTCAACAGGGTGCTGACCGTCCGACCCAACGAGTCCGCCTCGCACCGCGGCCGCGGTTGGGAGGAGGTCACCGAGCGCGCGATCACCGCCCTGGTCGAGCGCGGCGGACCGGCCGTGGCCATCCTGTGGGGCCGCGACGCCCAGTCGCTCAAGCCGATGCTCGGCCGGATCCCCTGGGTCGAGTCGGTGCATCCGTCACCGCTCTCGGCTAGCCGGGGCTTCTTCGGCTCCCGGCCGTTCTCGCGGGTGAACCGCCTGCTCGAGGAGCAGGGCGCCGCACCGGTCGACTGGTCACTGCCAGTCTGCGACACGTCGAAAACAGTTGAATGCTGAACTATGATGCTTTCGTGACGGAATCTCGGATGCCTGCCCTCTACATCGGGCACGGCGCGCCCCCGCTCCTCGACGACCCGATCTGGTCGGGCCAGCTGGCGGCCTGGGCGCAGGACCTGCCACGCCCGACCGCGATCCTGATCGTGAGCGCGCACTGGGAGTCGGCTCCGGTCTCCCTGTCTGCCGACGGCGCGCCCCTGGTCTACGACTTCGGGGGGTTCGACGCGAAGTACTACCGGATGACCTACCGGACCCCGCCGGCCACCCAGCTCGCCCAGCGGGTGGCGGCCATGATGCCGAGCACCGAGCCGGTGCACCAGCACCCCAGCCGAGGCCTCGACCACGGCGCCTGGGTGCCGTTGCGGCTCATGTACCCGGACGGCGACATCCCGGTGCTCCAGATGTCTCTGCCGACCCATGACCCGGAGCGGCTGCTCGAGCTGGGCAAGCGGCTGCGGCCGCTGCGGGACGAGGGCGTGCTGATCATCGGCTCCGGCTTCCTCACCCACGGGCTCCCGTTCCTCACCGAGTTCCGGATCGAAGCGCCCGCGCCCGGCTGGTCGGTGGACTTCGACGCCTGGGCCGGCGACGCGATGGCGCGTGGCGACGTGGATGAGCTGGCGTCGTACCGCAGCAAGGCGCCGGGCATGCCCTACGCGCACCCGACGGTCGAGCACTACACGCCCCTCTTCGTGACCCTGGGCGCCGCGACCGACCCGGAGCAGGCCGGGTTGCAGGTCATCGACGGGTTCTGGATGGGCCTGTCCAAGCGCAGCCTGCAGGTGGCCTGACGTCTTTCCGACACCCACCGAGGAGACGGTCCTATGGTGGTGAGGTGCACGACGAGACCCCGGACGGCACAGTGGCGCCGCCGATGGCGGCCGGCGCCGCACGTCTCGTCGACCAGGTCGTCGACTACGCGATCATCGCCCTCGACAGCAGCGGCACCATCGAGTCCTGGAACGCCGGCGCCCAGCGCCTGACCGGCTACGCCGCCGACGAGGCGATCGGGCGCAGCTTCTCGATGTTCTACACCGACGAGGACCGCCACACCGGCCTGCCGCTGATGCTGCTCGAGGAGGCGCGGAGCAAGGGCCGGGTCGAGAACCTGGGATGGCGGGTCCGCCAGGACGGCACCAGGTTCTGGGGCGACGTCATCATCACCGCTTTGCACGACGACTACGACGCCGTGGTCGGGTTCGTCGAGATCACGCGTGACGTCACCGCGGAGCACGACCTCGAGGAGTCCCTGCGTCGCAGCGAGGAGCGGTTCCGGCTGCTGGTGAGCCAGGTGCAGGACTACGCGATCATCGCGCTCGACCCGAGCGGCACCATCGAGACCTGGAACGTCGGCGCGGAGCGGCTCAAGGGCTACACCGCCGACGAGGCGATCGGGCGCAGCTTCTCGATGTTCTACAGCGAGGAGGACCGCAGCGCCGGGCTCCCCCTTCATCTGCTGGACACCGCTCGCCGCGAGGGTCGCGTCGAGCACTCCGGGTGGCGGGTCCGCAAGGACGGGACCACGTTCTGGTGCGACGTCGTCATCACCGCGCTCCACGACGACACCGGCCAGCTCCTCGGCTTCGGCAAGGTGACTCGCGACCTCACCGGACGCAAGGAGCTCGAGGAGGCGCAGGCGTCGTTCCTCGGCACGATCGCCCACGACTTCCGCACGCCGATCACGGCGATGAAGGGCTTCACCGAGCTGGTCCGCGACGCACCCGAAGAGATGCGTGAGGACTTCCTGCACCGCATCGACGCGAACGCCGACCGGCTGATGCAGATGATGAACGACCTCGTCAGCCTCGCGACCGCCCACGCGATCACCACGAGCAGCCGCCCTGTGCTGTTCGACCTCGCGGCCCTGGCCCGCGAGACGGTCTCGACGATGGGGAGCGCCGAGGAGCTGACCCGCGTGGTGCTCCCCCAGAACCGCGCCCTGGTGATGGCCGACAAGGCTTCCCTGGAGCGGGTGCTGATCAACCTCGTGAGCAACGCGCTCAAGTACTCCGCAACCGGTCCGATCGTCGTCGACGTGGCCCGGGTGGACACGTGGATCCGGCTCACCGTCTCCGACCAGGGTCGCGGCATCGCCCCGGAGGACCTGCAGCGGGTCTTCGACGAGTTCGAGCGCGGCTCGCTCGCCACCGACGACGGTGGTACCGGCCTCGGGCTGACCAGCGTCAAGACGCTGGTCGAGGAGCAGGGCGGCCTGGTGCAGCTGCACAGCGTCGTCGACGAGGGCACCACCGTCACGGTGGAGCTGCCCGCGCCGATCCGCGGGCTGGCCGGCTCCTGACCAGGCCGCGACCTAGCGGATCCGCGTCTTTCGCATCATCTTCAGCCCGGAGAGCATCTGCTTGACGTACTTGTCGTGGTCCTGGCCCGGGCGGGCACCCATCACCTGCTTCTTGAGCACCGCGAGGTTCTGGACGTCGGTGTACTTCAGCAGCCCCTGGTCACCGTGCCGGGCGCCGACTCCGGACTGCTTCACACCGCCGGAGGGTGTGCCCTTCGATGCGAACGCTGTGGCGAGGATGTCGTTGACGTTGACGTTGCCGGACTCGATCCGGCGGCCGACCGCGCATGCCTTGTCGACGTCGCCGCCCCAGACCGACGCGTTGAGGCCGTAGTCGGTGTCGTTGGCAAGCGCGACCGCCTCGTCGATGGTGTCGTACTTGTGCAGGGCCACAACCGGCCCGAAGGTCTCGGTGACGCCGGCCAGCATGTCCTTGGTGACGCCCTCGAGGATCGTCGGTTCGAAGAACGCCGGCCCCAGGTCGGGCCGCGCACGACCACCCGTGAGCACGATGGCGCCCTTGGCCACCGCGTCCTCGACGTGCGACTGGACCCGATCCTTGTGGTCGGGTGAGACCAGCGACCCCACGTCCGGCCCGAAGTCGTACGACGCGCCGAGGTTGAGCGCCTCGGTGGCGGCCACGAACCGCGAGCGGAACTCGTCGTACCTCGACGTCGGCAGGTACATCCGCTCGATGTGCATGCAGATCTGGCCGGTGTTCCCGAACGCACCGAACAGCGCGCCCTGGACCGCCTCGTCCAGGTCGGCGTCCTCGAGCACGATCATCGGGTTCTTGCCGCCCAGCTCGAGGCAGGCGCCGATCAGGTTGCGGCCGGCCCGCTCGCCGATCACCCGGCCAGTGGCGGTCGAACCCGTGAACATCACGTAGTTGGCGTTGTCGATCAGCGTCGGACCGACGTCTGGACCCTCGCCGCACACCACCTGGAACAGACCGCGCGGCAGGCCGGCCTCCTCGAGCATCTGGACGCCGTACAGCGGCGACAGCGCGGTCTTGTTGTCGGGCTTGAGCACGATCCCGTTGCCCGCCATCAGCGCCGAGATCGAGTCGGAGATGCCGGTGGCGAACGGGAAGTTCCAGGGCGCGATGATGCCGATGACGCCCTTGGGCTGCCGGATCTCGGTGGACGTCGACAGCAACGGGACGGGTCCGCCGCGCTTGACCGGCTTGAGCAGCGCGGGCGCCCGCTTGAGGTAGTGGCTCATCACCATCACCGGGTCGCAGGTCTCCTCGATCGCCATCCGGCGGTTCTTGCCGGACTCGGCCTGGATCAGGTCGGTCGTGGTCTGCGCGCGCTCGATGAACAGCGTGTGCGCCCGCTTGAAGACCGCGAGCCGCTCCTTGAGCGGCCGCGCCGCCCACTCCCGCTGCACCTCACGAGCCGTGGCGTACGCCGCCTCCACGTCGGCCGGGGTCGACTGGGGCAGCTCGACGAGCACCTCGCCGGTGTAGACCTCGGTGAGCTTCCAGCTGCCGCCGCTGGTCGACGGCACCCGGGCGACGAGACCCTCCAGGAAGGCGTCGGTGAGCGAGGCGGGACGTTGCAGCGCCATCGGAGTCATCCCCTCTGTCTAGCTTCGGCCAAGGACCAGGTCGGCGCCGCGCTCACCGATCATGATCGCGGGCGCGTTGGTGTTGCCGCCGGTGATCGACGGCATGATCGAGGCGTCGCAGACGCGGAGCCCGTCGACGCCCCGCACGCGCAGGTCCGGGCCCACGACGGCGAGCTCGTCGACACCCATCCGGCAGGTGCCGACACCGTGGTAGACCGACGTGGCCCGGTTGAGGATCTCGTCGCGCAGCCCCTGGCCCTGGAACTGGGTGCCGGGATGGATCTCCTCCCGCACTGCACCCCCGAAGGCAGCCCCGGCCATGATCTCGCGGACCATCTCCGAGCCCTCGGCGAGGACCTCGAGGTCGGCAGGGTCGGCGAGGTACTGGAAGTCGATCAGCGGCGCGGCGGTCGGGTCGGTCGAGGCCAGCCGCAGCGTGCCCCGGCTGCGCGGGTAGATCAACGTGGAGAGGACGGTGATCGAGGGGCGCGGGTCGACCTTGTGGCGGATCGGCTCGTCCTGGTTGGGCGAGACGTAGGACCACGGGAGCAGGTGCAGCTGCAGGTCCGGTACGTCGGTCGCGAGCGACGTACGCAGGAACGCGACCGCCTCGAACACGGTGTTGGCGAGGAAGGACGTGCCGGGCCGCGCCACCTCCTTGGCCACGCCCCTGGCGAAGAAGAACGCGTTGCCGCGCATCTTCGAGGTCGTGGTGTGGAAGGTGAGCGCGTGGAACAGGTGGTCGTGCAGGTTGTCGCCGACCGGCAGGTCCGCGACCACCTCGATGCCGTGGTCGCGCAGGTGCTGGGCGTGACCGATGCCGGAGAGCATCAGGATCTGGGCCGACCCGACGAAGCCGGCCGAGAGGATGACCTCCTTGCCGGCGCGGATCGTCCGCTTCGCCCCACTAGCACCCAATTTCTGGCCATGCTTCGAGATGTCGGTGACCTCGATGCCGACGGCCCGCCCGTTCTCGATGACCAGCTTGTGGACCAGGGTCTCGCTCTGCAGCTCGAGGGTGCCCGGAGCAAGGTGATGGATGTAGCCGCGTGACGCCGAGTAGCGCAGGCCGGCTGCGGCGTTCTGCTGCATCCGGCTGACGCCCTCCTGCGACTCCGCGTTGTAGTCGTCGAGGATCTTCGCGCCGAGCACGTCGGAGGCGGCCTGGATGAACTGGAGGGAGCCCACCTGCGGGGTCTTGTTGCGCGTCACCCGGATCGGGCCTCCGGCGCCGCGGTAGTCGTTGGCGCCGTCCTCGAAGTCCTCCATCCGCTTGTACGCCGCGTTGACCGAGTCGGCGTCCCAGCCGGTGTTGCCCTCGGCCGCCCACGCGTCGAAGTTGGCCCGGTTGCCACGGACGTAGACCATCCCGTTGATCGAGCTCGATCCGCCGACCACCTTGCCCCGCGGGACCGGCATCTTCCGGTCCAGCAGGTGCTTCTGCGGGGTGGAGTAGTAGCCCCAGTCGACCTTCTTCTTGATCTCGGGGACCGAGTGCATCGGGCCGATCATGCCGGGCTTCTTGACCAGGAACCGCTCATCGCTCTTCCCGGCCTCGACCACGATCACGCTCGCGCCGGACTGGGCCAGCCGGCCGGCGATCGCAGCACCGGAGCTGCCGGAACCGACGACGACGTAGTCGGCCTCGCTGGCCCGGGGAGCACCCCGCTTGGACGAACTCAGTGCCATGGCAGAACTGTAACCTGTTCTAGTTTTTCGGTACAGGTGCCCCGCGGAATCCCCGGGCGCCCGGGGAACCTGGCCCCGGAAGGGTGTTGCAACGCCCGTCAGGGGTCAGAAACCCCGGGCGCCCGGGGATTCCGCACCAGCGGCGAGAATGTCCCCGTGCGGGTCCTGTCCATCCAGTCGTCGGTCGCCTACGGCTACGTGGGGAACTCGGCAGCGGTCTTCCCCCTGCAGCGGCTCGGGCACGAGGTCTGGCCGGTGCTCACCGTGCACTTCTCCAACCACACCGGGTACGGCGAGTGGCGCGGTCCGCTGCTGGACCCGGCAGACGTCCGGGAGGTGGTCGCCGGGATCGCCGACCGCGGGGTGCTGGGGCAGTGCGACGCGGTGCTGTCCGGCTACCAGGGCGACCCGGCGGTGGGTGCGGTGATCCTGGACGCGGTCGGCTCGGTCAAGTCGGCCAACCCGGACGCGGTCTACTGCTGCGACCCGGTGATGGGCGACGTCGGCCGCGGCATGTTCGTGCGGCCGGGGATCCCCGAGTTCATGCGGGACACGGTGGTCCCACAGGCCGACATCCTCACTCCGAACCACTTCGAGCTGGACTTCCTGGCCGGCACGACGACCACCACGATGGACGAGGTGCTGGCTGCGGTCGACACGGTGCGTGAGCGCGGGCCGCGCGACGTACTCGTCACCTCGGTCCTGCTCGGTGGCGTGCCGCCCGACTCGCTGGACGTCGTCGCGGTCTCCGACGCCGGCGCCTGGGCGGTCACCACTCCCCTGCTCCCGATCTCGCCGAACGGGTGCGGCGACGTCACCGCTGCTCTCTACCTCGCGCACCTGCACACGACCGCTTCGCCGGCGCTGGCCCTCGAGCGGACCACCGGCTCGGTGTTCGCGGTCCTCGAGGCGACCCTGGCCGCCGGCACCCGCGAGATCCAGCTGGTCGCAGCGCAGGACGCGCTCGCCGACCCGCCACCGACGTTCGCCGCGCGTCAGCTGCGCTAGGCGGATTGGTGTCCTACCTCCCGGTTTCACTCGACCTCCTCGGCACCTTCGTCTTCGCCGTCTCCGGCGCCCTGGTTGCGGTCCGCGGCCGCCTCGACCTGTTCGGCACGCTCGTCCTGGCCGGCGCGACCGGGCTCGGCGGCGGCCTCGTGCGTGACGTGCTCCTCGGCGACGTACCGCCGCCGGGGCTGGTCGACTGGTGGTTCCTGGTCGCGGCAGCGCTGGCCGGCGTGGCGACATTCCTCTGGCACCCGGCGTTCGCCCGGTGGGAGAACCTGATCCTGACCCTCGACGCCGCCGGCCTGGCCCTGTTCTGCGTGACCGGCGCTCTCAAGGCGTCTGACGCCGGTCTCGGCATCGTGCCGGCGGCGCTGCTCGGGATGATCACCGCCGTCGGCGGTGGCATCGCCCGCGACGTGCTCGCCAATCGGGTGCCGGTGGTGCTCCAGGGCGGCTGGTACGCCACCCCGGCCCTGGTCGGTGCCACCTGGGCGGCCGTGGCGCACCACTTCGACCTGCCGACGGTCGCCGTGCTCGTCCCGGGAATGCTGGCCTGCTTCGTCTGGCGCGCGCTCGCGCTCCATCGGGGCTGGTCGCCCCCGCCGGCCCGAGGGGTGGACGGCTAGAACGCGTCGTGGATGGTGATCTTGTCGTAGGTCGTCGGCAGCAGGTCGGTGCTCGTGCACTCCAGGGTGATGGTCGTGTCCTCCGCGATCTTGTCGAAGTTGTTGCAGGTGGCCGTGGCCAGTACCTCGTTGCCGTTGAGCAGGTCGATCTCGGCATAGAGCCGGTCGGCCTTGCCACGCTTGTTGGTCAGCTTGAGGTTGCTCACGAGGAGGTAGCCTCCGGCGTCCGCGCCCACCGTCCAGCCGTCGGCGTACTCGAAGCCGCTGACCTCGAAAGCCTGCCCCGCCTGGATCGTGAGCGGGTTGTTCGGTCCCCCGGGCGAGTCGTCGTTGACCGCCTCGTTGACCTGGTCGCTGACGATGGCGACGACGGCGAAGCAGCCGCCGACGAAGAGCAGGATCAGCACCCCGAAGACGATCAGGATGTTGCGCCCGGTGTGACTCTGCTTGACCGGCTGGGCCGCCATGTACGGCTGCTGGGGCTGGCCGTACGTCGGCTGGGCCTGCGGATAGCCGGGCTGCTGGACCGGCTGGGAGCCGAGCGGCCGGAAGTTGTCGCTCCAGGCGTTGCCGTCCCACCAGCGCTCCTGGTTGCCCTGCGGGTACCAGCCTGCGGGTGGCGGTGTCTGCGTCATGGCGTTGCCTCTCATCCGGCGTCCGTCCCGGTTTCGACGCGCAGCGTGGCACACCGGCTGCACCGACGTCTCTAGCCCATGAGTACTAGGCGTGCTCGGTGCGCGGATCCTGCGCGGCTTGCGCCAGGCCGACCGCCCGGCGCGAGCTGAAGACCTCCTCGAGCGGGACCGGGCGGCCGTCCGGCCCGGCGAGCGGAACTCGCCAGTTGGGGTACTCGTCGGTGGTGCCCGGCTGGTTCTGGGTACGCCGGTCTCCGACCGCGTCGGTCAGGGCGACGCACAGCAGCCGGGCCGGGGTGAGCGCCAGGTAGCGGTGCAGCGCCGCGACCGCGTCGTCGGTGGTCGCGGCTGGGTCTGGGAGCAACCCGCGGCGGCGTACCTCTGCGAGCCATTCGTCGACCTCGGCCCGGGCCTTGGCCAGCTCGGCGTCGAGGTCACCCTCGAGGAGGCCCAGCTGGTGCTGCAGCCGGACCTGGTCGCCGGCGAGGTAGCCGGCCGTGGGCGGGAGGTCGTGGACGGTGACCGACGCCAGGCACCACTCGCGCCACTGCTCGGCCGGCAGCGGGCGACCGTCGGGACCGCGCTCGAACCACAGGATCGACGTGCCGAGGATGCCGCGGGCGCGCAGGAACTCCCGGGCCTCGGGTGCGACCACGCCGAGGTCCTCACCGACGACGACCGCGCCGGCCCGGTGCGCCTCCAGAGCGAGAACGCCGATCAGTGCGGCGTGGTCGTACTGGACGTAGGTGCCGTTGCCGGCGGGACTGCCGACCGGGATCCACCAGAGCCGGAACAGTCCGATGACGTGGTCGACGCGGACGCCGCCGGCGTGCCGCAGCACGGCGGCGATCAGGTCGCGGAACGGCTGGTAGCCGAGCTCCGCCAGCCGGTCGGGCCGCCACGGCGGCTGGCTCCAGTCCTGGCCGAGCTGGTTGTAGGGGTCCGGTGGCGCACCGACCTGGACGCCCTGGGCGTAGACGTCGCGCATCCGCCAGGCGTCGGCGCCGCCGGGGTGCACGCCGACCGCGAGGTCGTGCACGACGCCCAGCCGCATCCCGGCCCCCGTCGCCTTGGCCTGCGTCTGCTGCAGCTGCTCGTCGATGACCCACTGGAGCCAGCACTCGAAGTCGATCCGCTCCGCATGCGTCTCGGCGAAGGTGGCGACCGCAGCACTGTCGGCATCCGCGAGGTCGTCGGGCCACCGCCGGGCGTCGTTGCCGTGGTCCTCGGCCAGCACGTTCCAGGTCGCGAACTGGCGGAGCGCTTCGCCCTCGCGCCGGCGGTACGCCGCGTAGTCGAGCTCGCGACCTGCGGACCTCGGAACTGCATGGACGATCCGCAGAGCAGCGCGCTTGGCGGTCCAGGCTGCGTCCCGGTCCACCGCGTCGCCCGGTTCGAGCCAGGGCCGGAGCTGCGCGCCCAGCTGGTCGACCGCCGCGCGCTCGGCCGACGGGAGGGCGGCGTACTCGGGGATCCGCTCGACGCGCAGATAGGTCGGGTTGAAGAAGCGGCGGCTGGAGGGCAGGTAGGGCGACGGCTCCATCGGCGCCAGCGGCTCGGCGGCGTGCAGCGGGTTGACCAGGACGTAGCCGGCGCCGAGCTCGGCCGCGGACCACACGGCAAGGTCGGTCAGGTCGGTGAGGTCACCCAACCCCCAGCTCCCGCTGGACCGGACGCTGTAGAGCTGCGTGGCGAATCCCCACGACCTGCCCTCTCGCGGCCCGCTCCGGAAGGCCGAGCCAGGCCGGGGTGACGATCAGGGGTGCGGTCGTCTCGGTGTCCCCGCTCCGCGCGTGCAGGGTGTGGTAGCCGAGCGGCAGATCGGTCGGCGTCGCGAAGGTCGCCTCGCCGATCCGCGACCCGTCGACCTGGCGCGGCTCGACCCAGTGGTCGACCTGGTCGCACCGCCGGGCGCTGCCGTCCTCGAGCACGACCCACACCTCGGCCGGGTCACCGTCGACCACGTGCACCGGCACCCACGTCGTCTCGCCCTCGACGGTGACCACGCACGGCGGCAGCATCCGCCGCCACGGCTGCTCCTCCCGCGCAGCGCGGGCCCTCTCCGGGTCGGACGTGTCGATGCCCATCGCGGTCAGCACTGCCGCGATGGTCTGCTCCGACACCTGCACCTGCTGGCCGCGGAAGTCGACGTACTCCGTCATCACGCCGTAGGCCCGCGCGAGCTCGACGAGCGGGCCGGTCGGGGAGGTCACCTGCGCGAGTCTGTCAGGCATGGTCGAGCCGAGTCGGAGCCGGTGACAGGAGTCGAACCTGCGACATTTGCTTTACAAGAGCAACGCTCTACCAACTGAGCTACACCGGCATGCATGCGCCGGACATGGTAGTTGCCGCGTCAGCTCATCCCACCGTCGAAGGCCAGCACCGTGCCGGTGATCATCCGGGCCGACGGCGAAGCCAGGTAGACGATCGCGGAGCCGAGCTCCGCGGGAGTGATGGCCCTGCCCGGCAGCATCATCATCAGCCGGTCCGCGACCCGGGGGTCGAGGTCGGTCGGGAAGTTGCTCGCCACCTGGCTGACGATCGGGGTGTCGACGGTGCCCGGGCACACCGCGTTGACGCGGATGCCCTCGGGGGACAGCTCGAGCGCCAGGGCTTTGGTGAGCATCGTGAGCCCGCCCTTCGCGGCGGCGTACGCCGTGGCGTAGGGCTGGGAGACGTTGCCGGCCACCGAGGAGACGTTGACGATGTTGCCCTTGACCGCTCGCAGGTGCGGTAGCGCGGCCTGCATGACGAAGAACGGCCCCTTGAGGTCGACGGCGTGGACGCGGTCCCACTCCTCCTCGGAGATGCCTTCGAACCGGCCGAACTGCACGATGCCCGCGACGTTGGCCAGCACGTCGATGCGGCCGTGCTCGGCGCAGCGCGCAATCGCGGCGTCGACCGACTGCTTGGAGCCGACGTTGCACTCGACGTAGGTGACCCCGTCGGGGACCGTCGGGTTGATGTCGAGGCCGTAGACGGTGTCGCCGAGATCGCGGAACAGCTCTGCGGTGGCGTGACCGATGCCGGAGGCGGCGCCGGTGATGACGACGACGCGCGGCTGCTCACTGGTCTCGGTCATGGGATGACTCCTGGGGCGAGGTGGTGGTCGAGGTTGCCGGCGCCGCCCATGGAGAAGCGGCGCTCGATGAACCGCCACGTCCCTGCATCGTCGCTGGCGAACGTGTCGACGTACGAGCCGGTGACGATGGGCTGGAGCGGCAGGTCGGGCAGGGCCTGGAAGACCACGTACGACGACCGCGCGACGACGTGCCCGCCGGACTCGGACAGCACGGTGTTGGCCACCACGTGCTGGGTGCCGGGGGTGCCGTCCTCGTGCAGGGTGACCAGTCCGGCGTACAGCTGGGCGACCTCGGCTGCCCCGCGGGCGATCGGAGTGCCGTCCTCTGTGCAGAGCACGGCATCGGCCATCAAGTCACCGACGCCGGCGAAGTCACCGGCATCGATGAGCTGGCAGTAGCGACCCAGGAGGGAGCGGACCTCGTCCCCGGCGCTGAGCGGCATGGCGGGACGGTACCAGCCAGACTAGAACGTGTTCTATGTTCAAGAGGTCGACTTCAATCTTGAAGTAATGTTGAAGTCATGACCGCCATCACCATCGGCCAGCTGGCCGAGCGAGCCGGCGTCGCCACGTCCGCGATCCGGTTCTACGAGTCCCGCGGACTGATCGCCTCGCAGCGGACGACCGGCAACCAGCGTCGCTACGCGCAGTCGACGCTCCGGCGGGTGGCGTTCATCAAGACCGCCCAGCGGATCGGGCTGACCCTGGAGGAGATCGGCGCCGCGCTGGCCACCCTCCCCGACGGCCGGACGCCGACCAAGGCCGACTGGCACCGGCTCAGCCGCGACTGGCGGCCCCGGCTCGACGACCAGATCCGCCGCATCGAGCTGCTGCGCGACCGGCTCGACGGCTGTATCGGCTGCGGCTGCCTCAGCCTCAAGTCCTGCGCGCTCACCAACCCCGGCGACGACCTCGCCGACCGCGGCCCCGGCGCCGTGCTGCTGGACCCCGACAAGCGGCCTTGGTGATTGATTCCCAGCCTTCTCTTGGGTGGTTTCGAGACAGGCGCAGAGCGCCTTCCTCAACCACCGGTGGTTGACGAGGTCGCGCAGCGACCGTCTCGAAACCAGCTGAGCGCGCGCTGCGACGCAACCACTAGCGTGAGCCCCATGGCCTTGCGGATCGTCGCGAGCCGGCCGGACCCGGCGATCGTGACGCTGCCCTGGTCGGTGCCGCTGGAGGAGTGGGGTGACCCCCATGTCCTCCCGCTGCCGCGCGGTCTCTCGCGCCATGTGGTCCGGATCGTGCGGCTGCGCGACCGGGTGTACGCCGTGAAGGAGACCGTCGAGGACATCGCGTTCCGCGAGTACCGGCTGCTGCGCGACCTGCAGCGCATGGGCCTGCCGGCGGTGGTGCCGCAAGGCGTGGTGACCGGCCGGGTGGGCGGCGACGGCGAGGGGCTGCCGTCCGCGCTGCTGACCGAGCACCTGCGCTTCTCGCTCCCCTACCGCAGCCTGTTCAGCCACGGACTCAGCCATCAGGCGCTTCCCTCGCTGGTCGACGCGCTGGTCGTGCTCCTGGTCCGCCTGCATTTGGCTGACTTCTTCTGGGGCGACGTGTCGCTGTCCAACGTGCTGTTCCGGCGCAGTGCGGGCGGCTTCGCGGCGTACCTCGTCGACGCGGAGACCGGAGAGCTGCGGCCCAGCCTGTCGGCGTCGATGCGCGAGTACGACCTCACGATCGCCACCGAGAACGTCTTTGCCGAGCTCCTCGACCTGCAGGCCAGCGAGTCGCTCAGCTACGAGGTCGAGGCCCACGACATCGTCGAGCTGCTCGAGGTCCGCTACCACGCGCTGTGGGACGAGCTGACCAGCGAGGAGGAGTTCTCGTCCTCGGAGATGTGGCGGATCGAGCAGCGGATCGAGCGGCTCAACGACCTCGGCTTCGATGTCGACGAGCTCGACATCGTCACCGACTTCGACGGCGACCAGGTGCGCATCCAGCCCAAGGTCGTCGAGGCCGGGCACCACCAGCGCGAGCTGCAGGGGCTCACCGGGCTGCACGTCGAGGATGCCCAGGCACGGCGGCTGCTCAACGACATCGCGGCGTACACGGCAGCGCTCAACCTCGGCCGGGAGGACCGCACGCTGGTGGCCAACCGCTGGCTCGACGAGATCTACGAACCCGTCGGCGCGCTGATCCCCCCGGACGCGAGCGGCAAGCTCGAGCCCGCCGAGGTCTTCCACGAGGTGCTCGCCCACCGCTGGTATCTCGCCGAGCAGGCCGGCCACGACATCGACACCTTCGAGGCCGCCCGCGACTACATCGACCGCGTGCTGAAGGACAAGCCGGACGAGGCCATCACCTCCGCCGCAGCCGCCCCGCCGGATGCCTGAACGACGCCGAGTCGGGGTTACTGCGCATCAGTAACCCCGACTCGGCGCGGTTGTGGACGGCTAAGGCCGGCAGACCCGGCAGGGGATGAGGTTGGCGTTGTTCTCGCCGACCGGGCGCAGGTCGTCGCGGTGCGAGATGAGGGCGCAGTCGCGGCGGTGCATCGTGGTGCCCTCACCCGCGGTGACCGGAAGGGCGGCCACGTCGACGCCCTGGTCGTTGAGCGAGGCTGCGCGCGAGGTGACGTCGGCCAGCACCAGGAGGGTGTCGGCGAGCCGCCGGGAGGCCTCCCGGTTGTCGTCGGCGATCCGGGCCAGCCAGGCGCCGAAGTAGAGGAAGCCGCCCACGAAGGTCAGGGCGAGGCCCCCGAAGCCGCCCGAGATCATGTACGACTGCTGGTCGTAGCCGAACGGCGTGTTGGCGACGCCGTACCAGCCCAGGACGATCACCACGATGCCCAGCGGGAGCAGCGAGGCGCCCGCCCAGAACAGGACCTGCTGGAAGAGGCGGGAGTTGTCGTTCTTGAGCGGCGCGGCGCCGCTGCGCCCGACACCTGCCCGGGGCAGGGCGGTGCCGGAACCGAGGCGGGAGCCACTGGCAGGGGTGGAGGACACGGCAGTCATCACTGAACCTTTCGCAAGTCGGGCAGGCCGGAGGCGAGTCCGTGGGTACAGGCACCGGCACCGCCGAGCACCATGGCGCCGATCCGGCGCACGTAGTTGCCGGCCAGCAAGGCGCCGCCGATGCCCAGCGCCATCAGCAGGCCGGGGATCGAGAACAGCGGCGGCAGACCGGAGGTCAGCTCGGCGTTGTCGAGCGTGCCGGCCGAGGCGTCGGTCGGGGCGGCGGTGGTGTCCGTCGGCGGGAGGCCGGACGAGGCGCCGCCGCCGCTGACACCGCCGCCCGCGGTCTGGCCGGCCTCGGTGGTGTCGGTGGTTTCGTCCTCACCGCCCGGGTCGTTGTCCGGCACCGAGTCCGGCACCTCGATCGGCTGCACCGTGTCGACGGTCGACGTGGCGTAGCCGAGGTGGATGACGTACTTGGGCGACAGACCCCCGGCCGCGTCCAGCGCGCTCTTCAGCTGCTTCATCTCGGGCGGGAACGGGATCGCGTTGAGGATCTCGCGGAGCGGGATCTGCTTGAGCACTGGCGCGAGCACCTTCATGTCGATGGTGACGATCAGCCCCTCGACGGTGCCGACGGCCTTGTCATCGACCACCTTGTACGTCGGCTGCGGGACGGTGATCGTGATGCCGAGCATGGCCAGTGCGGCGGCCGGGTCGTCGGGGAGCCCCGGAATGGGGCCGCTCTGACCGACGGCGACGTAGCCCTCGGGGCCGAAGGCGAAGGTCTGGCCGGCGATGGTCATGGTGCCGTAGTCGGCGCGGCCCTTGGACGTGCCTGCCTTGCCGTCGCTGGCGCTCGTCACCTTGGCGGTGATGCCGGACATCGTGACCAGTCCGCCGATCAGCTTGACGTCACCCAGCGCTGCCCGCGACGTGGTCGTGACCTTGGACTTGTCGGCGTCCGAGGCGGTGTCGGAGATGTAGCCACCGATGTCGATGACCGCGGCCAGGGCATCCGGGATCTGGCAGGGCTCGGCCGACGCGCCGGTGCGGGAGCGGTCGGAGGACCTGCTCACGGAGGCCGACTGGCGGCCCAGCCCGCCGAGCAGTGCGTCGAGGCCCGGGAGCTCCGGCAGGCCCGGGATCTCCGGCAGGCCTGGGACACCACCGCCGCCACCGCCGTCACCGCTGTCGCCGGAGCTCTCACCGTCGGCGACGTTGCAGTTGCTGGAGTAACCGATCGAGGCCTCGGCGGTCTTGTCGCCCGAGGTGGTGCGCATGGCGACGCCGGGGAACGGCTCCTGCTTCTCGGTCGCAGCGCCGGACGGGAACGAGGAGTTCACCTGGAACGGGTAGCCGCGCTCGCCCAGCTGCGGCGGCAGGCCGGCCTGCTCGACGATGGTCTTGGTGCCCTCGCCGACCGGGTCGCCCGGCCACAGGAAGGTGGCCCGGCCCTTGGTGGTGGAGGAGTCGGCCTTGATCCGGGTGTAGCCGAACATCAGCTCGAGCTGCGGCGAGGCCGGGATCGGGATCGTCGGCTCGAAGATCTCGACCTTGACCGGCGACGAGGTGGCGCTGGTGCTGTAGCCACTGAACGCCGGGGGCCCGTCGCCCTCGTCGGCGCTGGCCGGCATCAGCGCGCCGAACGGCAGCATCGAGCCGGCCAGTGCGGCCGCCACCACTGGATACGAATAGCGCTTCATGCCGCCCCTCCCAGGATGACGTCGGACATGGTTTCGAGGATCTCGGTGGGCTCGCCGGTGGCGACCACCCGGCCGCCGGTCATGACCGCGGCATAGTCGGCGATCCGCAGGGCGGTGCGGGCGAACTGCTCGATGCACAGGATCGAGACCCCGGTCTCGGCGATCTCGGCCACCGTGTCGTAGAGCTCGTCGACGATCAGCGGCGCGAGTCCCATCGACAGCTCGTCGAGGATCAGGAGCGCCGGGTCGGAGGCGAGCGCCCGCGAGATGGCCAGCATCTGCTGCTCACCGCCGGACATGGTCCCGGCGAGCTGGGTACGGCGCTCGTGGAGCCGCGGGAAGTAGGAGAAGGCGGTGTCGAGCACCGCGGGTGCCGGAACCCCGGCGTACGACATCAGGGTGAGGTTCTCCTCGACGGTCAGGTTCGGGAACACCGACCGACCCTCGGGGATGGTGCACAACCCGACCCGGGCGAGCTCCTCGGGTCCGGCCTGCCGGACGTTGACCCCGCCGAGGTGGACGTCGCCACTGGTCGGCAGCTTCTGGCCGCTGATGATCTTGGTGAGCGTGGACTTGCCGGCGCCGTTGGGGCCGAGCAGGGCCATCACCGCCCCCTTGGGGACGGTCAGGTCGACGCCGCGCAGCACCTCGATGCGGCCGTAGGCGGCGTGCACGTCGCACACCTCGAGGATCGGGACGGTCATCGGCTCACCGCCGGGATCGTGGTGGTCGCCTCGACCGGCTGCAGGTCGGTGCGGGTCTCGTCGTCAGGCTCGTGCGAGTAGCCGAGGTAGGCCTTCTGCACTGCCGGATCGCCGCGGACCTCGGCCGGCGTCCCGGAGGCGATCACCGAGCCGAAGTCGAGCACGTGGATCACGTCGCAGACCGTCATGACCAGGTCCATGTCGTGCTCGACCATGAGGACCCCGCGGCCCTCGGCGGCCAGGTCGCGGACCAGCTCACCGAAGACGTCGGTCTCGCTCTCGTCCTGGCCGGACGACGGCTCGTCGAGGAGCAGCAGCTGCGGGTCGCCGGCCAGGCAGCGGGCCAGCTCGAGGAGCCGGGCGGTGCCGGTCGGGATCGAGTCGGCGCGCTCGTCGGCGTACGCCGCGATGCCGACCCGCTCGAGCAGGCCGTCCACGTCGCCGCGCGACGGCCGGACCAGGCCGAGCAGCCCGCGGTGGATGTCGTGGGCCACCCGGACGTTCTCGCGCACCGTCAGCGAGCCGAACGCCTCCAGCCGCTGGAAGGTGCGGCCCATGCCCCGCTTGGCGCGGCGGTGCACCGGCGTGGAGCTGAGGCTGCGCCCGTTGAAGCGCACCTTGCCGCGGGTGGGCCGCTGCAGGCCGCTGATGACGTTGAACAACGTGGTCTTGCCGGCGCCGTTGGGACCGATCAGCCCGGTCACCCGGCCGGACTCGGCCGTGAACGACGCGTGGTTGACCGCGGTGACGCCGCCGAACTGCACGACGACGTCCTCGACGCTGAGCAGGGGCTCAGTGCGCATGGGCGGGCACCCCCTCGGACTCGGCGACCGCCGTGCGGTCGTCGGCCTGCTTCGGTGCGTCGGACCCGGTTCGGTCACCGCCGGCGCCAGGGAGCGAGGGCAGGTTGGCCCGGATCCGCGGGGCGATCCGGCGCTCCAGCCAGCGGCCGAGCTTGAACAGCTGGTTGGCCAGGCCGTTGGGGTCCCGGCCGAGCGTGACCGCGCCGATGGCCAGGACGACGAAGAAGAGGCCGGCGATCGACGGGTGGTCGCTCTGCAGCACCGGCAGCATCATGAAGCCGACACCGCCGAGTACCGCGCCCGTGACCGAGGTGACCCCGAGGACCACTGCGAACAGCAGCAGCAGGAGGCTCTGGAAGAAGAGGAAGTCCGAGGCGCCGATGGTCTGGCGCAACCCGGCGTAGAGCGCGCCGGCCAGGCCGGCCATCCCGGCCGAGACGGCGAACAGGCCGACCCGGAACCAGCGCAGGTCCAGACCCAGGGTGCCGCACGCGGCCGGGCTGTCGCGCATCGCGATCAGCATCCGCCCGACCACACCGCGCCGGAGCACCAGCAGTAGCAGTCCCATGATCACCAGGAAGACCGCCATCACGAAGACGTAGCCGCCGGTCGAGTCCACCGAACGGCCCAGGATCGAGAGCCGCTCCGCGGCCAGCGTGCCGTTGAAGCCGAACGCGAAGTCGGCCTGGAAGACCATCTTGTCCATGATCGTGGCGAAGGCGAGGGTGGCCAGGGCCAGGTAGAGCCCGGTCAGCCGGATCACCGGCAACGACACCAGCGCACCCACCCCGGCCGCGACCAGCGCCGAGAGCGCCAGCCCGTAGAGATTGGGCTCGTCGAGCTTGGCGTAGGCAAGCGCGCCGACCCCTGCGAACGTGAACTGGGCGAGCGAGACATGGCCCCCGTAGCCGTTCAGCAGCACCAGCGAGAGCATCACCATGGCGTACGTCGCCGCCGTGCCGACCAGGAGCAGGTTGGCGGTGGACAGGCTGCCGGCGAGCAGGGCGACGAAGACGAGCAGTCCGCCGCCCCAGCCGAGCGCCTTGGGCGCCGACGGCTGCGGCGCCGACACGATGCCCTTGACCTGCCCGATCCGGAGCTGGGCCTGCGGCATGGCGACCACGACCACGAACAGGAACAGGGCCGGGACGACGTTCTTGACCTGGCCCAGGGCGCCCTCGGCGTGGAAGTAGCCGGTGATGTAGGAGGTGCACAGACCCAGGCCGATGGCGCCGGCGAACGTCAGCGGCAGGCTCTTCAACCGGCCGAGCATCGCCGCGGCGTACGCGTTGATCACCAGCAGCGTGAGGTCGAAGTAGTTCAGGCCCACCTGCGAGGCGAGCATGATGCCGCCGAGACCCGCGAGCGACGTGCCGATCGCCCACGACAGCGCCGCCACCCGGTCGGGCTTGCCCCCGAACAGCTTCAGCAGCTCGGGGTTGTCGACAGAGGCCCGCATCGCGGTCCCGATCCGGGTGCGGTTGAGCAGCAGGTAGAGCCCGACCGCCACCAGGACCGAGGCCAGCATGGTGAGGAGCTGGTGCGCGGTGACCCGCGCTTCCCCGATCGCGAAGGACGTCTCCGGGAAGAAGGGCAGCACGCTCCGGGACGTGGTGTTGGGGTAGATCTGCTGCGCCGCGCCGATGCAGAGCACGAGGAGTCCGACGGTCACCACCAGCGACACGCTGACCGGTCCCTCACCCAGGCCCCGGACCACGAACCGCTGGAGGAACCAGCCGATCAGCGGCGCCACCACGAGCAGCACGAGCGCCAGTGCCAGCCAGGCCGGCATCCCCTGCCGCACGCTGAAGTCCCAGAAGACGAACGCCAGCAGCATCCCGAACGCGCCGTGCGCGATGTTGAAGACCCGTGTGGTCGTGTAGGTGAGGACCAGGCCACTCGCCGCGATCGCGTACGCCGCTCCGGAGTACAGCCCGAAGATCGTGTACGCGATGAACGAGCTCATGGCGGTGGTCCTCCCCTCAGGCTGTCGTGTTGCCCGAGCACTGGTACTTGGTGCCGCCCACCGGGACCCACTTGCCGCCGGTGAGCTGCACGAAGCGCCAGCACTCGCTGGTCTTCTTGCTGCCGACGTGTTGCGGGGCGTGCAGGCCGTTGGCGGTCCAGTTGTCCACCTTGCGCAGCGCGTCGATCAACGTCGGCCTGCTCAGCGCGCCGCCGAGCTTGACCGACTGCTCGACGAACACGCGAGCGGCCGACCACGAGAACAGGCCGAAGAACGTCGGCTCCGCGCCGGGGCTGACCTGCTGGAGCCAGCTCATGTACAGCTGCAGCTCCTTGCTCGAGCTGGCCTCCTCGAACGGGACGAAGTTGAGGAAGATGACGGTCCCCTCGACTGCGTCGCCCCCGGAGCTGACGTAGCCCGGGTTGTAGTCCGTCGGGTCCCGCAGGTAGAGCTTGGGCTCGTAGCCCTGCTGCTGCATCGCCTGGCGCAGCCGGACCGACTGCTGGTAGGCGCCGGTCCAGAAGACAACCTCGACGCCCTTGTCCTTGAGCTGCTGGACGTACGGCGCGTAGTTGAACTCGGAGATGTCGATGCCCTGCACGACGTCGAAGTGCATGCCGCGCTTGGTCATCGCCTTGGCCTGGACGACGGCGTTCTGGGCAGCGGCGCCGGCGTTGATGTAGAGGAACCCTGCGTGCTGGGCGGAGTCGCCGTAGTTTTTGAGGACGAAGTCGGGCACGGCGTTCTCGAACTCGCCGGTGTTGGTCGACTGGGCGCCGAAGCAGGTGCTGCAGGCGTTGCGCTCCCTGGTGACCGCGGCTGCGCGCATGTCGGGCAGGCCGCAGCCCTCCGCGGTCGCGGCCCCGCCGGAGTCGAAGGCCGACATCGAACCGACCATCGCGAAGACCTCGTCGCAGCCCTTGGTGTAGGCCTGTTGGTCGGCTGCGCCGTCGGTGCGGCTGTCGTAGTTGGTGAGCTTGAGCTTGCGTCCGCAGATGTCGCTGTTGGAGTTGAAGTAGGCGACGTAGGCCTTCACCGCGTCCTGGCTGGACTCGAAGAGGCCCGGCACCGGGCCGGAGATGTCGGAGGCATTGCCGATCAGGATCTCGCTGTCGCTGATGCCGGTGCCGCTCTTGAAGCCGTCGCAGCTGGCGCCCTCGTTGCCGCCGCTCGCGGCGTTGTCGCCTTCACCCTCCGCGCCGCCGTCACCGCCGCTGTCGTCGCCCGAGGCGCCGTCCGTGGTGCCTCCGGCCGTGGTCCCGCCGCCGGTGGTGGTGCCACCGCCGGACGTCGTTCCGCCACCGGAGGTGGTGCCATCGGGGATATCGCCGGCCGTCACGTCGCCACCGGTGTCGCTGGTCCCACCGGGCACGATCTCGCCGCCCTGGGTGGTGGTGCCGCCGGCACCGGTCTGGTCCGCGACCTGGTCGGGCTCGAGCTGCGACCCACAGGCCGCGAGGGTCAGCGCGAGCATGAGGGCGCCCCCAGCCGCGACAGTGCGGGCGACGCGTGAGCGCGCGGCAAGACGGGGCACGGGCTTCCTCCCAGGCGCAGAACTAGAACACGTATCAGTCCGTCAACGATCGCTCGGGGGAAAGGTGACGCCGGCCACACCGATTCGTGGGCTCAGTCGGAGGTGGGGTCGAGCTCGGCGTACGGGTCGACCGTGAACACACCGGTGGTGTCGAGCAGGACCGCCTGGACGCCGACCGGCCGGCCGTCGCGGTAGGTGAGCAGCGTGAGCCCCGCGGGCCTCCGAATGGCCGCCCCGACCGCGATGGCATAGGCCGCCCCACCGGTGGTCCCGTTCGTGTAGGAGTAGCCGACCGCGCCGTTCTCGCCGACCACTCGGGTCGGCCCGCCCTGGACGTGCAGGTGGCCGCCGACGACCAGGTCGGCACAGCCGCGGGCCAGCGTCTCGTCGCCCATGTTGGCGTCATGGACCATGACCGTGCTGATCCGGCCGCCGTCCTCGTCGTACTCGCAGGCGGCGTCCGCGAGCCGGTCGGCCACCTCGCCGAAGCTCAGCCCGCTCTCGTCGCGCCAGCTGCCGAGCCCGCTGGAGCGCGGGTCCCCGACACCGAGCAGCCGGACCCCGTCGGGGCCGTCGACCGCCTCACCGTCGAGCACGATCCACCCGTGGTCGGCCAGGTAGCGCCCGACGAAGGTGCCGTGGTCGTGGTTGCCGGTCACGGCCCAGCGGCGCTCGGCGTATGGCGCGTCGTCGAAGGCCGCGTCCAGCGAGTCCAGGGAGAACGCCTCCCAGGTGCTGCCGGTGGAGGTGTCGTCACCGGCGTCGAAGACCGCGTCCGCGCCGCCCGCGTCACCGACCGCGCGAGCCACCCGGTCCATGCCGATGTTGTCGTGCCGGTCGGAGACCAGCAGGACCACCGTCTCGCCCTCGCGCGGCTGGCGCAGGTCGAGGTCGGCGGCCGCGTCGGCCGCGTCGCGGTAGAAGGTCTGGCCCGCCTCGTAGGTGCCCACGGCGCTCTCGACCAGCCGCCGGGTCTGGCTGGTGGTCACGTCGCCGCGGACCTCGACCCGGTCCAGCTCCTCGGGGATCGGTACGTCGGGGCCGAGGAACTCGCCGAGCGTCTGCCACTCCTGCTGCTGGTCGAGGGTCTCCGCGTCGTCGGCCCAGGGCTGGGCCACCATCACCACGACGAGCGAGACCGTGCCCAGCACCGCCAGCCCGCGTCGGCTGCGGACCTTCCCCATCAGCACCCGCCGGCGCGCCGGGCCGACCAGGACCCAGACCAGGACCGGGAGCACCGCGAGGGCACCACCCCGGATCAGGGAGTCGATGACGATGTCGGCGAGCACCTCGCGGACCCGCGCCTCGGGTCCTTGCGGCTGGCTGGCGATCAACGCGTAGCGGTCGACCAGCACCTCGGTGCTGGCCGCGTCGGTCTTGCCGAGCTGGATCGAGACGCCGACCCGTTCGCCTGCCGGCACCCGGACGTCCGGCAGCACCGGTCCGGTCAGGAGCGTGACGTAGCCCGTCAGGTTCGGGCGCAGGACGGCGTCGTGGCTGGCCAGCGTCATCTCGCGGCTGCTGTTCAGGAAGAGCCCGGCGGCGCAGGCCAGGGACAGCACGACCCAGGCCGCGCCGTACGCCGCCCCTCTCACGACCCGGCGCATCGCGGCACTCTTCCGGTCAGGCCCGGGCACGCGCCACGGCGTAGAGCGCGACCGAGGCGGCGACGCCCGCGTTGAGGGACTCGACCTGGTTGACCATCGGGATCGAGACGAGCTGGTCGCAGGTCTGCGCCACCAGCCGGGACAGCCCGTCGCCCTCGGAGCCGACCACGACGACGAGCGGCCCGTCGGCGAGGTCGAGGTCGGGCAGCGACACGTCGCCGTCCGCGGCCAGGCCGACCACCATGCAGCCGGCCGCCTGGTAGCTCTTGAGCTGGCGCACCAGGTTGACGGTCTGCGCCACCGGGATGCGGGCCGCGGCACCGGCGCTGGTCTTCCAGGCCGACGCGGTCATCCCGGCAGCGCGGCGCTCAGGCACCACGACGCCGTGCGCACCGAAGGCGGCTGCGCTGCGCACTGCTGCACCCAGGTTGCGCGGGTCGGTGACCTGGTCCAGCGCGACCACGAGGGCCGGCTCGCCCAGCTCGGCGGCGCGGGCGAGCAGGTCGTCGGGGTGGGCGTACTCGTAGGCCGGGATCCGCGCGGCCAGCCCCTGGTGCACGGCGCCGCCGGTCATCCGGTCGAGCTCGACCTTGGCCACCTCCAGCAGGCTGATCCCGTGCTCGCTGGCCAGGCGGAACGCCTCGCGGAGCCTGCCGTCGCGCTCGGCTCCTTCGGCGACGTACACGCCGTTGACGGGCACCCCCTCGCGGAGCGCCTCGACGACCGCGTTGCGGCCGGCCACCCACTCGGCGTCGCTGGTGTTACGCCGCTTCGGGCGTGCGCCCGCGGACTTGGCCGCGGCCTTCTTCTTGGCTGCCTTGTGGGCCTGGTGGTAGGGCCGGTCCTTGGCCTTGGGGGTCGGGCCGCGGCCCTCGAGGCCGCGCTTGACCCGGCCCCCGGAGCCGACCGTGGGCTTCTTGGCGGTCTTGCGGACCGACCCCTTGCGCTGGCTGTTGCCGGGCATCAGCCGAGGCTCCACTTCGGTCCGTTGGGGGTGTCCTCGATCTCGATGCCGGCGGCCTTGATCCGGTCGCGGATCGCGTCGGCGGTGGCAAAGTCCTTGGCCGCGCGCGCCTCCGCCCGCTGCTCGAGCAGGGCCGCGACCAGGGCATCGACGGCGGCCGTGAGCTGGGTGTCCGCACCTGCCCCCGCGCTCGGCCAGGCCGGGTCGGCGGGGTCGAGGCCGAGCACGTCGAGCATCGCGCGGACCTGACCGGCCACGGCGGCGGCGTCCTCCCCGGCAGCGAGCCGGCGGTTGCCCTCCCGGACGGCGTCGTAGAGGACCGCGACGGCGGCCGGTGTGCCGAGGTCGTCGTCCATCGCGGCCGAGAACTCCTCAGGAAGCTCACCGGGCTCGCCTGCTCCGGCGCGGTCGAGGAAGTTCTCGATCCGCCGGAACCCGGCCGCCGACTCCTCCAGGGCGTCGAAGCTGAACTCGACGTGACTGCGGTAGTGCGCCGCGACGAGGTAGTAGCGCAGCTCGATGCCGCGGAACTGCTCCAGGACGTTGGGGATCAGCAGGCTGTTGCCGAGCGACTTGCTCATCTTCTCGCCCGAGGTGGTGATCCACGCGTTGTGCATCCAGTACGTCGCGAACCGGTGGCCGGCCGCGCGGGACTGGGCCTGCTCGTTCTCGTGGTGGGGGAAGCGCAGGTCGACGCCACCGCCGTGGATGTCGAAGGCGGTGCCGAGGTACTTGCCGGCCATCGCCGAGCACTCGATGTGCCAGCCCGGGCGTCCCGGACCCCACGGGCTGGGCCACGCCGCGGTCTCCGGCTCGCTCTCCTTCTTCCAACCCTTCCAGAGCGCGAAGTCGCGGGGGTCACGCTTGCGCAGTGCTATTTCTTGGGGGGTCGCGTCCTCGGCCGCCTCCATGTCGTCGATCTTCTGGTGGGTCAGCTCGCCGTACTGCGGCCAGGAGCGGACGTCGAAGTAGACGTCGCCCGAGCCGTCATCCGCGGCGTACGCGTGGCCGTTCCCGATCAGCTTGGCGATCAGCTCGAGGATCTCCGGGACATGGCCGGTGGCGGCCGGCTCGTAGGTCGGCGGGGCGACGTTGAGCGCGGCGTAGGCCACGTCGAGCTCGCGCTTCATCGCATAGGCGAGGTTGTACCAGGGCCGCCCCTGCTCCGCGGCCTTGATCAGGATCTTGTCGTCGATGTCCGTCACGTTGCGGATGAACGTGACCTCGTAGCCCCGATGGCGCAGCCAGCGCTGGAGGACGTCGAAGTTGACCGCCGAGCGCACGTGCCCGACGTGCGGCTCCGACTGCACGGTCAGGCCGCAGACGTAGAGACCCGCCTTCCCCTCCTCGAGAGGCACGAAGTCACGGACCTCGCGGGTCTGGGTGTCGTAGAGCCTGAGCACTTGCCAAGTCTAGGGAGACGGGTGGGATACAGCGATTCGCTACTCCGGGAGCTCGGCGACGTTGCCGAAGAAGTCGTCGATCTGCCGGACGACCTCGGTGAACTCGTCGAAGTCGACCGGCTTGGAGACGTGCACCGCGGCATGCAGGTCGTAGCTCCTGGCGACGTCGTCCTGGGCCTGGGACGTGGTCAGCACGACCACCGGGATCCGGCGCAGCGACGGGTCCTGCTTGACCTCGGCGAGCACCTCGTGGCCGGACTTCCTGGGCAGGTTGAGGTCGAGAAGGATCAGGTCGGGGCGGGTCGCGTCGGTGTACCCGTCGCCCTGGCGGAGGTAGGACATCGCCTCGACCCCGTCGGTGACCACGTGGAGGTCGGTCGACAGCCGGCCGGCGGCCAGCGCCTCCCGCGCGATCATCACGTCCCCGGGGTCGTCCTCGACCAGCAGCACCGAGAGCGGCTGGTCAGGCGTGAGCGCGTACCTCGGGTTCATCGTCGTCCACGGTCTCCATGGGGGCCTGGGTCACGGGCAGAGTGAACTGGAACCTAGCACCCGGGTCCGTCTTCTCGACCAGGGAAATGTGGCCACGGTGGAAGTCCACGATCTTGCGGCACAGCGCCAGGCCGATGCCGGTGCCGTCGTACTCCTCGCGCAGGTGCAGCCGCTGGAAGATCGTGAAGATCCGTTCGGCGTACTGCGGGTCGATGCCGATGCCGTTGTCGTCCACGCTGACCAGCCAGTGGTCGTCCCGCTGCTCCGCACTGACCTCGGTCCGCGAGGGCCGGTCCGGGCTGCGGTACTTGATCGCGTTGACCACCAGGTTCTGGAACAGCGCGGTGAGCAGGATCGGGTCGCCCGGCACCGTCGGGAGCGTGCCGCGCACCACCACCTCGGCGCCGGCCGCGGACATCGTCACGTCGAGGTTGGCGAGCGCGCGGGTGAGGGCGCTGTCGAGGTCGACGGGGACGAAGCTCTCGATGCTGCGACCGACCCGCGAGAACGAGAGGAGGTCGTTGATCAGCGCCTGCATCCGCTTGGCGCCGTCGACCATGAAGCCGATGTACTGCCGGGCCTTGTCGTCGAGCTGGTCGGCGTACTGCCGTTCGAGCAGCTGGCAGAAGTTGGTCACCTTGCGCAGCGGCTCGGAGAGGTCGTGGGACGCGACATAGGCGAACTGCTCGAGGTCGGCGTTGGAGCGGGCCAGCTCGGCACTGCGCTGCTCGAGCCGCAGCCGGGCCTGCTCGATCCGCTCGATCTGGGCCGCCAGCCGCGCTCGCATGACCTCGACGTCCCGGCCGAGGTCGACGATCTCGGAGGGGCCGCTCTGCACGATGTGCCGCCCGAGCGAGCCGTTCGCAACCACCCGGGTCTGGTCGGCGAGGTCGTCGATAGGCCGCAGGACCGACCGGCGCAGCCCGCGCCACAGCAGCGCCGCGGCGACGAGCAGCACGCCGGTGCCGACGCCGATGCCGATCCAGACGTAGGTGAAAGCCCGCTCTCGCGCCGCGGTGCTCTCCATGCGTTGCCTGTCGATGCCGTCGGTGAGCCGCGACGAGGCGACGCGGATCTGGTCGAACGTGGCTCGCGCCTCGTCCGAGCTGGCCGTGTCGACCGCTGTCGGGTCGCCGGCCCGGACCCGTTCAATCACGGGCAGCGCGATCGTCATCTGCCAGACCTCGACGGCGTCGCGGTAGTCGTTCAGCAGCGCGATCAGCTCGTCGTTCCCACGCAGGTAGCGCCGAAGCGTCGACTGGGCCCCGCTCTCCAGCACCGAGTAGAGGTTGTAGGGCTGCAGCAGCTGCTCGTCGCGGCCGAGCGCGAAGCCGCGGACACCGGTCTCCTGGTTGACCATCGCTGCAAGTGCGTTCTGGCTCGTGAGGAACGCCGGGTCCCACCGGTCGATGAGCTCGTCGCCCTCACGCTTGGAGTCCACCAGGAGGCCGACGATCACCGCGATCAGGGTGAGCAGCAGCAGCAGCACGCCGATGATCGACCCGTTCACGCGACGGCGCAGGCTCCAGCCGGAGCTCTCGGCAACGGCCACGGGCTCGGTCATGAGTCGGCATCGCCGACCGTGAGGACCACGAGCGCGGTGTCATCGGCCGCCCGGGCGGGCGCGTGGCCCACGACCGTCGTGACCAGCTGCTCGACCGGCTCGCCCGACGACAGTGCCGCGGTGGCGACGTCGAGCAGCTCGTCCAGCCCGACGCTGGTCTGGCTCTCGGGTCGGCGGTAGGCCTCGAGCAGGCCGTCGGTGAACAGCACCAGTGAGGAGCCGCGGGTCAGCGCGGTGCGGGTGACCGGCCACCGGGCGTCGGCCGCCTCGTCGTGTACGCCGAGCGGCGGTCCGACCGCGACGTCGAGGTAGGTCACGACTCGATCAACGCAGTGCAATGGCGGCGGGTGGCCCGCGACCCGCACCGTGAGCTCGAGGTCGCGGCCCAGGGTGAGGTCGCAGACGGTGACGAAGATGCCGCCACCGCTCTCGGCCTCGAGCAGGCGGGAGAGCGTGGTCAGGATCTGGTCGTCGGGGACGTCGGCGAGGACCAGCGCGCGCCAGGCCACGCGGAGGTGGACGCCGATGGCGGCCTCGTCGGGGCCGTGGCCCATCACGTCACCGATGACGGCGCGGATCCGGCCGTCCGCGGTCTCCACGACGTCGAAGAAGTCGCCGCCGAGCACCGCCCGCGCCCGACCCGGGCGGTAGTGGCTGGCACAGCGGACGAAGTCACTGCGCAGCAGTGGCCGCGGCAGCAGGCCGCGCTCGAGCCGCGCGTTCTCGGTCGCGAGCAGCCGCTCCTCCCGCAGCTGGAACTCGGTGAGCTGCGCCTGGCGACGCTGGACGGCGTACCGGATCGTGCGGTCGAGCATCTCGGGGGTGATGTCGTCCTTGACGAGGTAGTCCTGGGCGCCGGCCGCCACGGCATCGACTCCCGTACGGTCGTGCCGGCCGGTGAGCACGATCACCGGGATGGCGTTCTCCTGGGCGACCAGGGCGTGCAGCGCATCGAGGCCCTGCGCGTCAGGAAGGCCGAGGTCGAGGAGCACGCAGGAGGGGTGGTCGGCCAGCGCCGAGATGCCCTCGCGGACGGTCCGTCGCCAGGTGACGTCGCCGTCGGCGATGCCGGCTTCGCGCAGGCACTCGCGGACGAGGAGCGCGTCCCCCTCGTCGTCCTCGACGAGCAAGACGCCCGACAGCGACTGGGTCATCCCCGCTCCCTCTGGCGCGCGCATCCCGAGGGCCTGGTGGCCAGGCGGCAGCCTACGGCCTGAACGAGAATGGTGTGACGAATGTGGCGGAAGTGACCTAGCGTTGTCCCATGCGTTCGCTGCTGGCCCTCGTCGTCTCCGTGGGGGTGCTGTGCGCGGTGCCCGGGGCGTCGACAGCGGCGGCGCCGGATCGGCTTGTCACGTTCTCCCGCTGGGAGAGCGGCGCAGCATTCCGCACCGGCGCCGTGGATGGCGTCCGGGTGCGGCACGGGTCGCTGGTGCTCGACGGCGCCTCGGACCGTCGCGGCTACCGGGGCACCCGCTACGACGTCGGCACCTGGACGTCGCCCTGGGCCTCACCGGGGTACGGCTTCACCCAGCTGGTCGCGTCGTGGTCGGCCGTGACGCCGAAGAACAGCTGGGTCGAGGTGCGGGTCCGGGTCTCGACCGGTCCGGCGACCTCGCGCTGGCAGGTGCTGGGACGATGGGCGTCCGGCGACAAGCACGTGCGCCGTACCTCGGTGTCCGGCCAGTCGGACGTCTTGGGACGAGTCGACGTGGACACCTGGAAGGCCGCCTCCGCGACCGGGGTGGCGTCCTACCAGCTGCAGGTGCGGCTGATGCGGCGCTCGGGTGCGTCCTCAGCTCCCCCGTCCGTGGGCGCGGTGGGCGCGATGGCGTCACGGCTGCCGTCCGCGGTGCCTTCGGTCTCCGCTTCCGGGGCGGCCCGAGGCGTCGTGCTGGACGTGCCGCAGTACTCACAGATGGTGCACCGAGGCGAGCTCCCGCAGTACGGCGGCGGCGGCGAGGCCTGGTGCTCGCCCACCTCGACCGCGATGGTGCTGGGCTACTACGGCAGGCTGCCCTCGGCAGCGTCGTTCGCATGGGTCGGCCCTCGCGCCGACCCGTGGGTCGACGAGGTGGCCCGGCGCACGTACGACGTCGACTACGAGGGCACCGGCAACTGGCCGTTCAACACCGCGTACGCCGCCTCCCGTGGCCTGCACGCGTTCGTGACCCGGCTGCGCTCGCTCCGCGAGGCCGAGTCGCTCGTGGCGGCCGGCATCCCGGTGATCGCCTCGCTGTCGTTCTCGTCCGGTGCCCTGGCCGGCGCCCCGATCTCGGCCACCAACGGTCACCTGCTGGTGATCGTCGGCTTCACCACCACCGGCGACGTGGTCGTCAACGACCCCGCCGCCTCCTCGTCCTCGGGCGTCCGCCGCACCTACGACCGCGCCCAGCTCGAGGCCGCCTGGCTCGGCGGCTCCGGCGGCACGGCGTACGTCATCCACGACGACGCGCACCCGCTCCCGGCCTCGCCGGGCAACTGGTAGGTCGGGCCGGTCCCGGTGGTTGAGGAGGTCGTTCTTCGACCGTCTCGAAACCACCGCAACGAAGGCCGGGAGCCGACCCATTCGGTGGTTGAGGAGGTCGCGCTAGCGACCGTCTCGAAAACCACCGCAACGAAGGCTGGGACCCGACCACCGCTGATCGAGCCTGTCGAGATCACCCGCAACGAACGCCGGGGCCGGCCCCGGGCGAAACTACTTCGAGAAAGTTTCGGAACCCCTTGTGGACAAGGGCTTTCGGGGGCCCCTGACTGTCGGTGGCCGGTGCTTGAATTGCTTCCATGACAGCGATCGCGAACCCACCCCTGGACCGGGTGAACGACGCGGTGCTGCACGCCCGAGCCGACCTCGCCTCGGTCACCGACACCCCGCTGTGGACCCTGGACTCCCAGGCCGCCACCGCCGCGATCGACCAGCTCCTGGCCCTGGAAGCCCAGGTCGTCCAGCTCAAGACCGCGGCCCTGGCCCACGCCGACCAGCTCAAGGTCGCCGACCAGGTCGGCGCCACCTCCACCGCCAACTGGTTGGCCCACCACACCAAGCTCACCCGGCGTGAGGCCCACCGCCAGACCCGGCTCGCCACCGCGCTCGAGAAGTACGAACAGACTCGGGTTGCGCTCGCCGAGGGACGGCTTCATGTGGAGCAGGCCGAGGTCATCTGCCGGGCCCTGGACGAGCTGCCCGAGGACCTCGACCCCGACCTGGTCGCCGCTCACCCGTCCAAGATGGCTTGGAACAACCCGTCCATGGACCCCTCAGCGCTTGCCGCCCGAGCCCTGGCCGCGATCCAGTGACACCTACCGTCCTGCCGCCCCTTCGCAAGTAGCCACCACACCTGCGCACGCGCGAGAGCAGCACACCCAGCGCCACCCCCAGCAGCCGGCACCAGCGAGGCGTCCTGAGGAGTCAATACACCCGAAGTCGCCGGGCTTGGCGGAGCCGACAGCGGCACGTCGGGCGGAGCCGACAGCGGCAGGAGCGGACGGCCGCGCAGCGGCATCAGCGGCTGGCCGGCCCATGCTCGGGCGGCGTTGGTCGCTGGGCATTGGCAACGATCACCGTGATGGCAAGAACAGGCACCAGGATCGTCCAGATGCTCGCAAGGAACCCGACCGCCGCCCCGACAATGATGCACACCCGGCGCGTTGTGCTGGATACGTGGGCAACGAGTCCGCAGACGATAAGTCCCGCGCCGCCCAAGAGCGTGCCGCCGAAGAACGCGATCGTGGCCACGGCTTCATCGTCAGCGACTTTCAGGATGACCTCGAGTGTTCCCAATGCGGCGTACACGGCAGCCAACCCGAAGCTCAGGCGGCGAACGAGTCTAGGAGTCATGTCGTCAGTCCAACGTCCGCGCCGGGTCGGTTCAGTGCGACCCCAAGCGTGGCCCACCCCAGCCCGCCCGCTCCGTAGAGCAGGAACGCGGCCATCCGGTAGTTGCCGAACGCGTCCTCGGTCTCCTGCAGGAAGACCATGTTGACGAGACCCCCGAGCAGTACCAGCGAGAGCATTGCGGTGACGACGCGCACGGCTGGATCGCCAGGCACCACACGTGATCGGCGCGTCGCAGCAGCGACCATCAGCGCTGGGACCATCACGAAGTAGACGAAGGGTGGGCCCAGCGCGCGGAACGCGAAGTCCTGCGCTGCCGAGAGCAGGAGCAGCACCGCGACGGCAGTCCAAGCCGTCCGAGTAGCCGCTCTCGCGCCCGCAGCGGTGTCACGCAGACGCCATAGCGCCAGCCCCAGCACGGCGCATGGGACGACGCCAAGAAGGCAGCCCCACACTTGCATGTCAGCACCAAGCACTTCGTCACCACGATTGACCGAAGTCGGGCCGTGGGCAACCGTGAACGGCACATAGAGCACCGACATCAGAAGACCGCCGAGAACCATGCACACCGCGGCTGGCCGAGGTCTCGCCATCGATGGCCTCCTAGCCGCGAGCGCAAACCGCCAAGCCGAGAGCATTGCACCCCGCGTCAGAGTCCTCTAGCGGCCCGCTCATCGACAGTTCCACGCGCTGCCCGCGGCAGGGTCGGGCGGATCATCAGCCTCGCTGGACGTCCTGGAAGGTGCCGCGGGGACCGGGTGTCTGGTCCGCCATCTCGCTCCTCAGATGCGGGACGATGACCTCCCGAAGGGCGTTGAGCACCTCGGCCCTGATCTGCCCCTCGTTGCTGCCGTCGCCGGCAAGTCTCCACCAGTGGTCCCGGCCGTGGGTCAAGAAGCCAGCCCGCTGCACGTAGCGATGGAAAACAATCGTGTTTGGGCTGGGCTTCGCGGCGTAGTGACTATTCCGCGCCCGCGCATCATCCCAGGCAGCCTTGCCAACCACCAACAGGTTGATCGCGAACTTCGCCTCGTCGCGCGTGCTGGCCTGGGAGGTCTGGAAGCCCAACATCGCCCAGTCTCTGTCGTCGGGAAGCGTCCACACCTTTCCTGAACCCCTGAAGCCCAACTCGCGAAGGGCCGGCCCCCACACCGTCCTCAGCAACCGGTCCAACCGGTCTTGAGCCTCACCCATGGACGGATCGTAGGTCGCGGATTCCTTCTCGAGTGCGACCTGCGTGGAACGCCCGCAGGCAGATGCGGGCGGACCCACGCGCCAAATCTCGACAAAGAATGGTGCGGTCCGCCCGCCCAGCCTCCAAAGGGCGGGCGAACTCAGGGCCTCTCCGATCGCGCCAACTTCGTGAACGCCACGATCCCGGCGACGAGGATCGCGGTCCCCATGACTGCTTCCTCGCGACCGTCCACGACATCTGACACCAACAGAAGCCCCCAGGTGACGAGTCCAACCGCCATCACGATGATGGCAAAGAGGCCTAGTGCGCTCGCGATGGCGGCCGACTGTTCCTCGCGTTCCTGCTGGGTGCGCACCCCTTCATTGTGCCGGTCGAGAAGTTTGGCCTCCCGGTTCCCACGAGAGCACCGCGGCCACGAGCTCGGCTGGTGACAGGGTGCTGTCGAGACGGAGCACCGGGAGCCGGAGCTCTGCAAGCCACGCCTCCTGCCGCACACGGCTTCGCCCGTCGAACTCGGGATCGTCGTATCCCCGTGCCCAGGTGAGGAACGCCTCGTCGACGGCGCCAGCGCCGTAGCGGGCCAGCTCGCGCGACTCGAGCCTCTGCATCCGCGCCGACGACTCGAGCGTGAGGAACACAATGGCGTCGCAGCGGTCGACCACGGAGTCACCCCACCCGAGCATCCATCCCGACAACACCCACGCCGGGCGGGGCAGGAAGACCCGTTCCATCAACGCCACGCGGTCGCGGCGCGGTCGCTTCTGCACGTACGGCGGGTCGGTCGGCAGCCAGAAGTAGTCGTCGACATCAGCGTGAGGCACCGCCCAGACGTCAGCGATCGCCCTCGCCAGCGTCGTGGTCCCGCTTCCGCTGGCGCCCGTGATGTGGAGTCGGCAGCTTCGCACCGCGGCATTCTGCCCGAGTTCGGCCGAGCGCCGGCTGCGACCTAGAGTGGCGAGCGCTATGCAGAGCGAATCGACGCCCTCCGCCCCTCTGGATTCCGGACCCTTCTTCCATGGCACGAAGGCCGACCTCCGGCCCGGCGACCTGCTGGAACCCGGAAGGGTCTCCAACTTCGGCGAGCGGAGGCAGGCGAACTACATCTACCTGACCGCCACGATGGACGCGGCCATCTGGGGCGCAGAGCTCGCGTTGGGCGAGGAGCCCGGCCGGATCTACGAGGTGGAGCCGACCGGCCCCTACGAGGATGACCCCAACCTGACTGACAAGAAGTTCCCGGGCAACCCGACGAGGTCGTACCGCACCCAGCAGCCGCTGCTGATCGTCGGAGAGGTCGTGGACTGGGTGGGACACCCCGCTGAGGTACTCCAACACATGCGTGACCGCCTGGAAGAGCTCAAGCGGCTGGGTGTCGAGGCAATCAACGACTGATCGCCTGCGCTGTTTCGACTCAGCGACCGCAGCGGTCCACACGCTCCCAGGGCCAGTCGGTAGCGAGCCAGCGTGCGACCGCGTCGGCGAGCGGTACGTCGAGGTTCGATCTGTCGGCCCGCACCCAGGACAGCACCTTCACGTCCCACTCCGCGGAGGCCGAGGGGTACAGGTAGACGCAGCCGATGACGTCGTTGTCGCCCGGGTCGAGGACGGTGAAGGTGTAGCCGGCGCCTCGCGTGAAGTCGTCGGCGTGGCGACGAAGGTCGGACAGGTTCTCCTCGAGCGTCATGCCGCTGCGTGGCGGCCAGCTGCCGTCAAGAAAGCCGGGAGTGGAGCGTATGTGCTCGATGCTCGACATCCAGGCGGAGTGGTCGGCCTGGTTGTGCTGCGGCCCGAGTGGTTCGAGGTGGAACTGGCTGGAGGCGAGTGAGGTCGGCGGATCGAAGTCGACTGGCACGAACTCGTCCTGGGTCATGACGGGCCTCCGCCGATGCCGACCTCGTTGCCGTCGGGGTCTCGGTACGTCGCCTTGCGGACGCCGTTCTCGTAGGTCTCGACCGTGTCCGGGGTGATCCCTCGACTGCGTGCCGACGCCAGGAACGAGTCGAAGTCGTCGGCGAACCAGGTGACCATCGAGTGGCCGGCGTGCTCGGGCTGCAGCACGAGGTAGACCGAGCGGTTCTCGGCCAGCGTCCACACGCGCTCGGTCTCGTGTGCCTCGAACGTCGCGGGCTCCCCAACGAGCCCCTCGAACCACTCGACGGCTCGGGCGAAGTCGCTGACCGCGATGCCTGCAAACAGCTCCACCATCAGACCGAGTATCCGCCGTCCACGTCCAGCTTCTGGCCGGAGATGAAGCCGGCGCGGTCAGAGGCCAGGAAGCAGACGGCCTCGGCGATGTCTGTCGCGGTCCCGAACCGGCGGAGCGGGATGTTGCCGCGAGTGACTGCGAGATCGTCCTCGGACAGGTCGCCCGACGAGATCAGGCGGGCCGCCATGCCGTCGGTGAGCATCCCGGGGCCGACCGCATTCACGCGAACGCCGTAGCGGCCTTCCTCCGCAGCCAGGGCGCGGACCAGCGCCTCGACCGCGGCCTTGGGCGCCGACGAAAGACCATCGCGGACGGGGAACCGGGCGGTGGCGGCGGTGGTCACCGCGACGATCGATCCTTCGGCGGCACGCAGGTGCGGCAGGGCGGCATGGACCAGGTTGAAGAACCCGGCGGGGTCCTCGCCCAGCTGGCCAGCCATGGCGGCCGGCTCGACGGTGGACAGGTGCCGCATCGGCACGTGCGGGCCGGCGGCGTGGACGAGGGTGTGCAGGCCGCCGTACGTCGACGCGATCGCGGCCACCAGCTCCGCACACTCCTCGGCCGACGTGACGTCGAGCTGGTGCGCGGAGGCAGGAACGCCCCAGCCGCGTGCGACCTCGACGGCTGACATCGCCGCCGACTCCCGCGAGCGGTAGGTCAGTGCGACGGCGGAGCCGCGCGAGGCCAGCAGGCGTACGACGGCGTGCCCGAGGCCGCCACTGCCGCCGACCACGAGCGACGCGCCGGTTCGGTCCGCGAAGTCGGTCACCCTCAGATGATGTCGCAGGCCGTCAGGAGCAGATCACTGGGCCGAGAAGTCGGAGGTGTGCCACCCGGTCGCGCCGTCGGGCAGGACGTCGCGGTCGACGCCGGTCTGCACGGTGCCGACCTTGTCGATCGCGCGTACCCGCACGACGTGGTCGCCCTCCTCGACATCGGCCGTGCCACGCCACTGCACCCACGTGTCATCGGTCGGTACCGCGGCGATCTCGGCGGTGCTCCAGTCGCCGCCGTCGACCGAGAACTCGACGCCCTGGATGCCGGTGTGCTGGGCCCACGCGACACCACCGAAGCTCACTTCGCCTGCTGGCACCTCGGCACCCGACCGCGGCACGTCCACCCGCGAGGACATCTTGACCGGCCCCTGCTCGCCCCAGCCCCGCTCGGTCCAGTACGCCGAGATCTCGTCGAAGCTCGAGACCTCCATGTCCACGACCCACTTGCACGCCGACACATATCCGTAGAGCCCCGGCACCACGGTGCGCACCGGGAAGCCGTGCTCGATCGGCAGTGGCGTGCCGTTCATCGCGATCGCGAGCATCGCGTTGCGACCGTCGGTCATCGCGGCGAGCGGCGTACCGCAGGTCCAGCCGTCGTCGGAGGTCTGGAGGACGGCGTCCGCGCCCGCCTGCGGACCGGCCTCGGCAAGCAGGTCGGCGAGCCGTACGCCGCTCCACCAGGCGTTGCCTATCAGGTCGCCGCCGACCGGGTTGGACACGCAGTTGAGCGTGATCCAGGCCTCGGTGTCCTGCCGGTCCACCAGGTCGGAGTAGGACAAGGTGATCTCCCGGTCCACCTTGCCGTGGATCCGCAGCGACCAGTCCTTCGGCTCGATGGCCGGCACGACGATCGCGGTGTGGATCAGGTAGAAGCCGCCGTTTCCGGTCATCCAGGGCGAGACACCCTTGAGGCCGATGCGGGCCGCCGGCGGCACTCGCGGCTCGGTCACCTGCGGCAACCGCAGCAGTCGCCGGGTCTCCTCGACGTGTCGTCGGCCACGGCCGACGATCCGGCCTGCGGCGCCGAGCACCATGGCCCCGGCCCCGATGAGGCCGGCCCGGATCATGAACGTGCGCCGGGTGTGGTCCGAGGACAGCTCCGCCGCGCCACCCCCACCGACCAGGTCTACTGTCTCGGCCTCCCCCGACCGCGCTGGTGTGGCCTCGTGCGCCGCCGTCAGGTCGGCAGTCCGAAGGGGCTCGGTGAGCAGCGAGAGGGTGACCAGCCAGGTCACGAACCCGACGGCCACCGGTACGGCGTCGATCGCGGTGGCCCCGCGCTGCACGCCCACCGCAACCGCGCCGACCGCGGTCAGGGCGGCGTAGATGATCGCGGGCGCCCACCAGGTCCGGCGCGCCAGCCGGCCGGCCCAGGCGAACAGCAGCCCGAGGGCCACGAAGATGCCCAGCAACAGCAGCGGCTTGTCCAGCCGCCCGACCAGACCGATGAGGTACTCCGCGACCGGGCCCGGAGTGAGCCGGATGACCAGCTCGGCGACGGCGACGACCGGCGACTCGCGGATGGTCATCGCCATCGCCACGAAGTAGCTGGTCGCCAGGCCTGCGACACCGGCGGCGAGGCCGGCGAGCGACCACGCCCCGCGGAACGTCCTCACCCTTCGATTGTCTCCCAGAACCCCTGAATCGTTACTGCGGCATGATTCGCCGGGTGAGCGAACTCCCCCGAGTCGGGCTGGGCGTCGACGTCCACCGGTACGCCGACGGCCTGCCGCTCATGCTCGCGGGCCTCGCGTGGCCCGACGAGGCGCAGGGGCTGGCCGGGCACTCGGATGCCGACGTCGCGGCGCACGCTCTCTGTGACGCCGTCCTCTCGGCGGCGGGGCTGGGCGACCTCGGCTCCCAGTTCGGGACCGAGGACCCGCAGTGGGCGGGCGCCTCGGGCGCGGCGCTGCTCGAGGAGACCGGCCGGCGGGTTCGGGCGGCCGGGTTCCGGGTCGGCAACGCCGCCGTTCAGGTCGTCGGCAACCGGCCGCGGCTCGGTCCGCGCCGGGCCGAGGCGGAGGCGGCGCTCAGCGCGGCTCTGGGCGCACCGGTGTCGGTGTCGGCGACGACGACCGACGGGCTGGGCCTCACCGGGCGTGGCGAGGGCGTCGCCGCGCTCGCCACCGCTCTCGTGGTCGGCGCCAGCTAGGAGACGCCCCCGAAGCGCCCGAAGGTGTACCCCACCAGCGGGGGGGTGTTCTCGTAGGTCGCGTTGAACCCCTCCGGCGGGAGGTGCTCGATGAGGTAGATGAGCGCGGTGCCGTCTTCTCTCATTCCGGCGTAGACCTGGCCGTAGATGGGTTGCGAACCCTGGTTGTCGACCCAGACCGCCTGGTACTCCAGGTATCCGACGGAGAGCACCGTCCCGAACGGCTCGCCCCACGGCAGGAACTCGCTGACGGCCCGCTCCGTGTAGATGTCAGGCGGGAGGATGGCGTCGATGTTGTCGAGGACGACGTCCGCGGCAGTGGCCTGGGGGTCGAATCCGCCACCGGAGTAGGCAAAGGCGTAGGCGCCGGCCTCGTTGGTGAAGTTGATGTTCGCCGCGTCCTGGTTGAAGACGGTCCACCCCGTGGGCACGAAGATCTCGACGCCGTTGTCCAGCGCGATGTACTGACCTTCCTCGTCCGCTGGGGCGGCGGCGAGAAGGAGCCGGGCCTGGCCGCCCGAGCCGGTCGCACCGTCCGAGACCGTCGGAGCCGGGTCGGCCTCGACCGGATCGGCGTCGAAGGCGAGACCCGCGACGGCTCCGAGCCCGCCCACGACCATGGTGGCCGCGGTGATCATGCCGATCACCTGGAGCCGGCTGCGGTTGAAGTACGTCGAGTCGCTCACGTGGCACCACCACCCGTCATCCCCATGGCGGTTCGGGCCTGTCTGGAGCTGGAGCGGACCGAGGTGCCACAGACCATGCAGAACGAGGCGTTGACCGGCAACAGGTTCTCGCACTCGGGACAGTAGGTCTCCGCGAACGTCGACCGCTTGTCCTCGCTCCCGTCACCCTTGACCGCGGCCTCCACCGCCGCCTCCAGCAACGCCGCCTGCAGCATCATCCGGATCTTGATCACCAGCGCCGCCAGGATCACGAACCCCCAGATCAGACCCAACGCGTTGCCGAACGGCAAGAACGCCATCAACCGCACCCCCAGCCAGTAGGCCACGTTGGCGCCCACCGCCAGACCGAAGCTCGCGAAGTACGCCGGCGTGAACCCGTCATACCCCTCGCCCTTCCCCGAGAACGACGCCACCGCGATCCCGGTCGCAGTGCCATAGATCAACGACTTGACCACCATCACGTTGAGCACCACCACCATCCACGAGGCGATACCCGAAGTGGTCCGGAAGTCCTGGGAGGTGAACACCGAGGAGTAGACGACCACCGTCTCGAACGCGGCGTAGGCCGTACCGGCCGCCACACCGAAGGTCAGCCCGTCGATCATGTCGTCGAACTGCGGCCGCGAGGCCAGCAGCACCGCGAACACGTTCTTGGCCACCTCCGCCACGACCGGCAACAGCACCGCGAACAACAACAGCGCCGGGAACGACAACGACCCGATCCCGCCACGAGCCCGGCCACCACCAGCAAAACTGGCCCACTGGGCGTCAAAGACCCAGTCGAAGAAGAACAACGAGACCAGCACCGCCAACGCACCCGTGGCCACGAACAGGCCCACCACCACCGCAGCCGGCGCCTCCTCCCACAAGTTCACATCATCGATGTAGACCAAGTAGGCCAACGGCACCAAGAACGCCGCCGCCGCCACCGCAATCGGCAACAGCCCCAACGCGGTCGCACCCAGGATCAGCACCCCCGACAAGATCATCGCCCACCGATAGTTGTCGGCCGAACGCCGCGAGGTATGCGGCATCACCGTCGAGATCAGCGCGAACTGGGTCACCCCCTCCGCCGACTGAACGGCATACGACCCCGCCCGATTCGCATCACCACCCGCCCGCAACGACGTACCACACCGGTGACAGAACGACGCCACCTCCGGGTTGACGGACGAACACGTCGGACACGCCACGACACTCACCTCTCCCCGAAGATCCCCTCATCCCCGCCGCAGCCCGAGGCCTTGCCGCATTGCCTCGAATCGTGGCAGGACGGAACCACCGTGGAAAGGGCCCATCGGGGCTACTCCCGGACCATCTTCTCGGGGTGCCCGCCGACGCGACGGACACCCCGAGACGGTGACGTGTCTTGACTCAGCCCAGTCCGATCAGCCCAGTCCGATCAGCCCAGTCCGATCAGCCCAGTCCGCCGAACCGTCCGTAGGAGTTGTCGAGGATCGGCACCATGCTCGTGAACGCCGACTCGAAGTCCTCGGCCGGGATGTGCTCGACGAGGATGCCCAGCACCGTGCCGTCCTGACGGACACCGACGTAGACCTGGCCATGGATGCTGATCGAACCCTGGTTGTCGACCCAGAGCGCCTCGTACTCGATCCCGGCCAGCGAGACCACCGAGCCGAACGGCTCGAGCGGCACCACGTCGGAGGTCTGCAGCTGCGTGTAGTTCTCGGCCGGCAGCAGGTTCTCGAGGTTCTGCGTGATGACGTCGCCGGCCGCGACCGAGGGGTCGTCGACGAAGCTGAACGCGAACGAGTAGCTCCCGGTGTCGTCGCTCTGGAAGACCCGGTTGTCGTCCTGGAAGTCCACGTGCCAGCCGCTGGGCACGAAGATGTCCACGCCGGTCGCTGCGATCGTGACGCCGCTGTCCTGCCCGTTGCCCCCGTTGTCCCCGTTGCCAGTCGGAGACTCGGTGGGCTCGGTGGGCGACTCGATGGGCGACTCGGTGATGTCCGACGGCTCGTCGGTCGGCGAGGCGGAGGAACCTCCCAGGCTCGGCGAGGCGCTCCCCACCGAGCTGGGGCTGCTCGTCGAGTCGGAGCCCGCGAACGTCCGCGAGGTCACCCGCGACCCGGCGGCTTGCGGCGCGGTGTTGCCCGGCGATCCCGGGTCCACCACCGGCGCAAGCCGGGTGCCGTCCCCGCCGGGCTGGACGACGTTGTCCTTGCCGACCGGGTCGGGGTCGAAGGCGACACCGGCGATGCCGCCGAGGGCGCCGACCACGACAGTGGCCGCGGTGATCATGCCGATCACCTTGAGCCTGGTGCTGTTGAAGTACTCCTCGCTGCTCTTGACCGCAGGCGTGGTGGGCGTGGTGGGCGTGGTGGGTGTCTCGCTCATGCCACACCTCCGGTCGTCGGCGCGGTCGGCGGGGCGGCCGGCGGGGCGGCCGGCGGGCTACCCATCCCCATGGCGGTTCGGGCCTGTCTGGAGCTGGAGCGGACCGAGGTGCCACAGACCATGCAGAACGAGGCGTTGACCGGCAACAGGTTCTCGCACTCGGGACAGTAGGTCTCCGCGAACGTCGACCGCTTGTCCTCGCTCCCGTCACCCTTGACCGCGGCCTCCACCGCCGCCTCCAGCAACGCCGCCTGCAGCATCATCCGGATCTTGATCACCAGCGCCGCCAGGATCACGAACCCCCAGATCAGACCCAACGCGTTGCCGAACGGCAAGAACGCCATCAACCGCACCCCCAGCCAGTAGGCCACGTTGGCGCCCACCGCCAGACCGAAGCTCGCGAAGTACGCCGGCGTGAACCCGTCATACCCCTCGCCCTTCCCCGAGAACGACGCCACCGCGATCCCGGTCGCAGTGCCATAGATCAACGACTTGACCACCATCACGTTGAGCACCACCACCATCCACGAGGCGATACCCGAAGTGGTCCGGAAGTCCTGGGAGGTGAACACCGAGGAGTAGACGACCACCGTCTCGAACGCGGCGTAGGCCGTACCGGCCGCCACACCGAAGGTCAGCCCGTCGATCATGTCGTCGAACTGCGGCCGCGAGGCCAGCAGCACCGCGAACACGTTCTTGGCCACCTCCGCCACGACCGGCAACAGCACCGCGAACAACAACAGCGCCGGGAACGACAACGACCCGATCCCGCCACGAGCCCGGCCACCACCAGCAAAACTGGCCCACTGGGCGTCAAAGACCCAGTCGAAGAAGAACAACGAGACCAGCACCGCCAACGCACCCGTGGCCACGAACAGGCCCACCACCACCGCAGCCGGCGCCTCCTCCCACAAGTTCACATCATCGATGTAGACCAAGTAGGCCAACGGCACCAAGAACGCCGCCGCCGCCACCGCAATCGGCAACAGCCCCAACGCGGTCGCACCCAGGATCAGCACCCCCGACAAGATCATCGCCCACCGATAGTTGTCGGCCGAACGCCGCGAGGTATGCGGCATCACCGTCGAGATCAGCGCGAACTGGGTCACCCCCTCCGCCGACTGAACGGCATACGACCCCGCCCGATTCGCATCACCACCCGCCCGCAACGACGTACCACACCGGTGACAGAACGACGCCACCTCCGGGTTGACGGACGAACACGTCGGACACGCCACGTGAATCACTCCTCAGGATCGGGTCCATGCGCGGAACGCGCCGCGACGGCGGCGCTGTGCTGCCGGGCATGCTGTCAGGTCTTGGCCACGATCTGGAGCACCCGGGGGGATGGAATCAGGACTATCTTTTCCCGCGCCCAGACGGGTCATTGACTTAGGGACGAGCCACATCCCACCATCGCGTGACCATGAACCGCCCTCTGCGCGCCTCCCTTCCTTCCCGCCGGTCCTCGAACAGCTCCCGACGCTCGTGGTGGGTCGCGCCGGTCGTCGTGGCGCTGGGCCTGCTGGGCACTGCGTGCGAGACGCCGATCGACGGCGTCGACGACGACACCCCGGCGGTGACCCTGGTCGTCTCCGAGACCTGGGTCCAGAACCACCAGGGCAGCGGGGGTGGCGGCGCAACCAGCGGGGAGGTCCGGGCCCGGATCGGCAGCCTGCAGGGCGCCATCGACAGGCTGCGCGAGGAGACCGGGACCGGCTGGACCGGCCGCCAGGACGACGTGACCGGCTACCTCGGCGAGCTCGGCGGTGGCTCGTGGCCGGGTACGCCGGCCGCCTTCATGGACGACTACGGCCCCGCGATGTTCGGGCTGGACTCCTCGACCCTGCGCCTGGACGACCCCGACACCGAGACCGTCCCAGGGATCACCACCACCCGGGCGAGCCAGGCGCTCGGCGAGGTGCCCGTCCTGGACTCCACGCTGGTCTTCACCGGCCGCGGGTCCAGCGCCAGCACCGACAGCCTGCGGGTCACCGGCATCCGGGGTCGGGTCTTCCCGGGGCTCACCGTCAGCACCACGCCAACCGTCAGCCCCGAGCAGGCGGCCGCGACCGCCGCGCAGACCGCGAGCGGGACCAGCACCGGCACGGCCCGCCTCGTGGTGCTGCCCACCGGCGCCGGCGTCCTGGCGTGGGAGGTGGTGGTCGTCGCCAACGCCCCCACAGGCCCAGCGACCGGCTACTACTACATCGAGGCCCAGACCGGCGTCGTCGTCGACGTGCGTCCGGTCAGCGCCGACATCGCACCGCCCATGCCCGGCGCCGCCGAGGTGTACGCCGCCAGGGCCGGCCGGTCGACGAAGGCGCCGCGCCGCACCGGCAGCCGGGCCGCGGAGCCAGAGTCGAACAGCGTGCAGCTGAGCGGCGCGGACGTGCTCGGTCGCCAGGTCACGGCGTACGGCCTCCAGACGGAAGCGGGCGTCGAGCTCACCGACACCACCACCCCCTCCTGGGACTCGACCACCCGCCGCGGCGGGGTCTCCACCTACGACGCCTCCGCGGTCCGCAACGAGAGCCAGCTGCCGGGCGAGCTGTGGCGCAGCCAGACCACGACCGTCACCGACGCCGAAGCGATGGCCGCGCAGGGCTACACCCACGACATCGTCGAGTACTACGAGGGGCTCGGTCGCAGCTCCTGGGACGACGAGGGCGGACCGCTCAACAGCTCGGTGCACTTCGGTCCGGCGAGCTACTGCAACGCGATGTTTGCGGGCTTCCTGCCGCAGCCGCAGATGGTCTACGGCAACCCGTGCGTGCTGAACGGCGAGCGGGTGAACGGCACCTTCGTCGAGCCCGACATCGCGGCCCACGAGGTGACCCACGGCGTCACCCAGACCTCCGCCCGGCTGCTCTACAGCGGCCAGTCCGGGGCACTCAACGAGAGCTTCTCGGACTACTTCGGCAACGTGATCGGCAATTTGATCCACGGCACCGACAGCGTGGCCATGGGCGAGGACTCCTGCGACGGCATCCCTGCCGGCCGGCTCTGCGTCCCCAACCCGGACGGCAGCGTCTCGTTCCGCTACATGCTCAACGGCAACGACTTCGACCAGTACCTGCGCATCCTCGACCCGGGCCAGCGGCTGATCCTGCTGCTCAACTTCAAGCAGGACTTCGGCGGCGTGCACTACAACTCCGCGATCTGGAACAACGCGCTGTGGAGCATCCGCACCAGGCTGGCCGCCATCGACGGGCAGCCGGGCAACACCTCGCCGCTGGCGCGGGCCTTCGACCGGGCGGTGTACGGCGCCCTCGCCACCCGGCTGACCCCCAACAGCGGCTTCGTCGACGCGCGGGCCGCCGTCGAGCAGGTGATCATCGACTCCCAGCTGGACCCGGTGGTCCTGCGCACGGCTCGCGAGGTCTTCGACCAGAACAAGATCTGCACCGGGTGCCCGGAGACCGGCGAGCTCGCCGGCGACAGCGTCTCCACCTCGCCGCAGACCCAGCTGCACCCGTCGATCTCCGGCAACCAGGTGCTGTGGCTCGACCTCAGTGCGGCCTCCGAGTGGGCCGGGTACGCCGCGACCACGTCCCTGGGAGGTGGCGGCGCCCCCCGCCTGTCGGCCACCGGTGACGCCCAGGAGGTGGCGTTCGCGGGCGAGGCGGTCATGGCGATCGACATCCAGGGCCGGGTCACCCGCACCGACAGCTCCGGCGCGACCACCGTGCTCGACGACGCCGACCCCTACGCCACCGTGGCGGCTGGGTTCACCGGCTCCGACCAGGGCGCGGCCTGGCTCAGCAAGGGTGCCACCGTGAAGTACGTCGACAAGGACGGCACCCTGACCCAGGCCGACGTGCCGGGCCTCCAGGGCGACACGGTCACCGCGATCGGCGCCGGAGGCGGCAGCGTGGCGGTCGGCACCGACCAGGGCAAGGTGTTCCGCTGGGCGCCGGGGGATGCCGCCGGGTTCACGCCGGTCGGTCAGGTCGGCGGCGCGGTGCTCAGCATCGCGACGTACGGCAGCGACGTCTTCACGACCGACGACACCCTCAAGTCCGTGCTGTTCACCGGCGACGGGCAGACCCTCGGTGTCACCGATCACGCCACGCCGTTCGGCGCCACCATGTCGAGCGAGTACGTCGTCTGGGCCGAGGCGACCGGGGCGATCAATGCGGGCGTGGTCCCTGGCGGGAAGTCGCCGTACCCGGAGACCGACCTGTACCTGCTCTCTCTGGAGACCGGCACGATCTACAACCTCCACCCGGCGCCGGCACAGCAGGGGTTCCCGTCGATCTCGGGACGGCAGCTGGTCTGGCAGGACGCCACCTTCGGCGGGGACGACGTGTTCACCGCACTGGTTCCGGAAGGACTCTGATGAAGCACGCGACGACCGGCCTTGGGCGCCGAGGCTGGTGGGCCGGACCCGCGGTCGTGGCGCTGGCCCTGCTGGTCACCGGCTGTGACAACGACCTGGACGGCGACGACGGCGCAGCGCCGGTGACCCTGGTCGTCTCGGAGTCGTGGGTCGCCGACCACCAGGGCGACGCCGGCGGCGGCGCGGCCGGCGGCACCAGCGTGCAGGCCCGGATCAGCTCGCTCCAGAAGGCGATCGACGCGCTCCGGAAGGAGACCGGCACCGGGTGGACCGGCCGCCAGGACGACGTCACCGGCTACCTCGCCGAGCTCACCGGCGGATCGTGGCCGGGTGCCCCTGCGGGGTTCATGGACGAGCACGGCCACGGGCTCTTCGGCGTGGGCTCCTCGGTGTTGCGGCTGGAAGAGCCGGACAGGGAGACCGTGCCCGGGATCGTCACCACCAAGGCCACCCAGGCGGTGGGCGAGGTGCCCGTCCTTGACGCCTCGGTCGTCTTCGTCGAGCGGGACGAGCGGGTCACCGGCGTCCGCGGCCGGATCTTTCCGGGGCTGACCGTCTCGACCACGCCGACCGTGCCCTCCGAGCAGGCCCAGACCATCGCCGAGCAGGCGGCCAGTGGCACCGCGCAGGCGCCGCCGGCGCTGGTCGTGATGCCGACCGGCGCCGGGGTGCTGGCCTGGCAGGTCACGGTGGCCGCGCCCTCCGACGGCGTCACCCCGCTGGCCGCCGCCGACTACTTCATCGACGCCACCACCGGTGGCCTCCTCAGCGTCCGCCAGGTCACCGCCGAGGGCCGGGTCGCGCTCCCGTTCGCCGCCTCGGCGGCGCGCTACCTGCATCGTGTCCACCTGGCCGGCTCCGGTAGTCACGGACGATCGACTGGTGGGCAAACGTTTGCGGACCAGTCGAGTGTCCGTGACTACCGGGCCAAGGCCACCGAGCCGGACCCGAGGTCGGTGGAGGTCACCGGTCCGAACCCGGTCGGCGGGACGCTCACCGGCCACGGCATCGAGACCGACGGCGGCGTCGGCCTGCTCGACACGACCACGCCGTCATGGGACCAGCAGAACCAGACCGGCGGCATCTCGACGTACGACGCGAGCAGGGTGCGCAACAGCGAGCAGCTGCCGGGCGAGCTCGTCGTCAGCCCGACCACCGAGATCCGGGACGCCGAGGCGATGGCCGCCCACGCACTCAGCCGGGAAGTCTACGACTACTACGAGTCTTTGGGCCGCGACTCGTGGGACGGCGAGGGCGGCTCGTTGGTCTCCTCGGTGCACTACGGCCCCTCCGACTACTGCAACTCCTTCTTCACCAGCTCGCTGCGTCAGCCTCAGATGGTCTACGGCAACCCGTGCACCACCGAGGACGGTCAGGCCGAGGTGACCGAGGTCGAGATCGACACCGCCGGCCACGAGATCACCCACGGCGTCACGGCCACCTCGGCGGGCCTGAAGTACACCGGACAGTCCGGTGCGCTCAACGAGAGCTTCTCCGACTACCTCGGCAACGTGATCGGCAACAAGGTCAAGGGCACCGACAGCGTCGCGGTCTTCGAGGACGGCTGCACCGGCTACACCGAAGAGACCGTTATCTGCACCAAGAACCCCGACGGCAGCCTGTCGCTGCGCTACATGCTGACCGGCAACGACTTCGACGACTACCTGCGCGTCCTGGACCCTGGATACCGGCTCAAGCTGCTCGGCTTCAGCGGCCAGGACCAGGGCGGGGTGCACTTCAACTCCGCGATCTGGAACCACGCCCTGTGGTCGATCCGGGTCAACCTGGCCAAGATCGACGGAGAACCCGGCAACGACTCCCCGCTCGCCCAGGCCTTCGACCGCGTCGTCTACGCCGCGCTGACCACCCGGCTCGGTCCCACCTCCGGCTTCCTGGACGCCCGGGCCGCGATCGAGCAGGTCATCATCGACTCCGAGCTCGACCCGGTCGTGCTCCGGGTGGCCCGCGAGGTCTTTGACCAGAACAAGATCTGTGCGGGGTGCCCCGACACCGGTGAGCTGGCCGGCGACACGGTCTCGGCCTCCCCGTCCACCCAGCTGCACCCCGTCGTGTCGGGCGACAGCGTCGCGTGGCTCGACGTCAGCGGCGAGGGGGACTACTTCGGGTTCGCCGCGTCGTCCAGGGTGGACGGTGCCACCCCCACCCTCGGCTCAACCTCCGACATCGCCGAGGTGGTCTTCGCCGGCGACGCCCTGGTCACCCTGGACCTGTCCGGCCGCATCAACCGGTACGACGCCGACGGGTCGTCCGCCACCCTCGACCAGGTGCCCTTCGAGGCCGCGGTCGCGGCGGGGTTGGCCGGCTCCGACGAGGGCACCGCGTGGGCGGGCCCCAACAGCAGCGTCTCCTTCGCGGACCCGGCCGGTCAGACGACCAGCACCGACGTGACCGGGCTGCGCGGCGACACGATCACCGGCCTCGGGACCGGCGACGGCCTCGTCGCCATAGGTACCGACGGCGGGCAGGTGCTGCGTTGGGAGCCCGGTGGGCAGGTGACCCCGATCGGGACGATGGACGGCGCGGTGATCTCGGTGTCGGCGTACGCAGGCCACGTGGTGGCCGTCGACGACAGCGGCATTGCGATGCTGTTCACCGCCGACGGGCAGTCGTTCCAGCTGAGCGAGTCCGCGTCGCCCTTCGGCATCACCATGTCCGGCGACTACGTCGTGTGGGCCGAGGCGCTCGGCCCGCTGGTGGCCGGCGTCGCGGGCGGCAGCTCGCCGTACCCGGAGACCGACCTCTACCTGGCCTCACTGGCCAGCGGGAAGGTGTACGACCTGGTCCCCGCGGGTGGGCAGCAGGGCTTCCCGTCCCTGTCCGGCGACCGGCTGGTCTGGCAGGACGCCGCGTTCGGCGGCGACGACGTGCTGACCGCCGAGATCCCAGATGGCTTGTAGGCGGGGTCAGAGCGCGGCCAGCCGGGCACCCTCGCGGAAGAAGCCGACGACCGCGTCGGCTCCACCGAGCGCTGACATCGGCTGGGCGGCACCGAACGACTGGTTCCAGAAGTCCCCGGTGCGTGGGGTCCACGGGCCGACGTAGGCATAGGGCTCGGGCAGGTGGGCGTCGCCCGGCGAGACGCCGTAATTGACCTCGTCGCGGGAGATCGCCACGTCGAGATGCTCGGGCCAGAGGACGGGCACCTCGTCGGGAGCGAAGGTCCGCAGCGCCTCGTCACCCAGTGCCAGCGCGGCCAGCAAGGTGTCGAGGTGGCCCGGGTCGAGGTCGATCGGGTCGTCGACCGAGATGTCCGGCCCATCGCTGTAGGTGTCCCGGAGCGACCGGGGCGTCACGCCGACGGCGGCACCGACCTCGGCGTAGCTGCCCTGCAGTGGGTGCCGTCCGTGTGCGCCCACGAGGTCGAGACCTTCGAGCCGCAGGTCCGGCGCGGCGACGGTGGCCACGCCGCCGGGGACGACGCGCAGCCGGATGGTCCCGCTCTCGGCGTACTGCGGCCCGGCGAGCAGCAGCTCGGCGACACCGTGCAGGGCGAGTCGGGTGCGGGTGTGGTCCATGGGCGGTTCCTTTTCGGATCGGCGGCTGTAACGCGGCGGGCCGCGGTCGGCACTGACAAAAGACCTGTCCCGACTCGAGCAGGAGCGTTACATGGACCAGACATACGACTTCAGCGGCCTCAAGGCCACCTTCGTCAACTGCACGCTGAAGCGCAGCCCGGAGCCCAGCCACACCCAGGGGCTGGTCGACGCCAGTGCCGGGATCATGCGCAAGCACGGCGTCGAGGTGACCGAGCTCCGGCTCATCGACCACGACATCGCCACCGGCGTCTACCCCGACATGCGGGAGCACGGCTGGGACCAAGACGCCTGGCCGGACCTCTATCCCGGCATCCTGGCCAGCGACATCCTCGTCGTCGCCGGCCCGATCTGGCTCGGCGACAACTCCAGCGTCACCAAGCAGCTGATCGAGCGGCTGTACGCGCTGTCCGGCGAGCTCAACGAGAAGGGTCAGTACCTCTTCTACGGCCGGGTGGCCGGCTGTCTGATCACCGGCAACGAGGACGGCATCAAGCACTGTGCGCAGAACATTCTCTACTCGCTGCAGCACGTCGGCTACACGATCCCGCCGAACGCCGATGCCGGCTGGATCGGCGAGGCCGGGCCAGGTCCGTCGTACCTCGACCCGGGCAGCGGCGGGCCGGAGAACGACTTCACCAACCGGAACACGACGTTCATGACGTGGAACCTGATGCACCTCGCGCAGCTGCTCAAGGACGCCGGCGGCGTGCCCGACTACGGCAACCAGCGCTCGGAATGGAATGCCGGGGCCCGCTTCGACTTCGAGAACCCGGAGTACCGGTGAACGTCGCTAGGGCGTGTCTCCGAATCCCCGGCGGCGCCGGACGCCGCCCACATCGCGCGCTGGCAGCGTTGCCGACCCTTCGAGGACGCCCAGTCTGCGCGCGGGCCGGCGCCTTGCCAGCCCGCGCCTGGACGACGCCGGCATCCACCACGAATTGGGAGACACGCCCTAGGGTGCCCGAGTGGCCGCAGACGACAGCGAGCTGGTCGCCGCGCTCCGCTCGGGCGACGAGGACGCGTTCGCGGGCCTGGTCAACGACTGGTCGCGATCCATGTTGATGCTGGCCCGAAGCTTCGTGTCGACCCAGGCCTCGGCCGAGGAGGTCGTCCAGGACACCTGGCTGGCCGTGCTCAAGGGGCTGGACCGCTTCGAGGGCCGGTCGTCGCTGCGGACCTGGGTCCACCGGATCCTGGTCAACACCGCGAAGAGCCGCGGCGTCCGCGAGCACCGCACCCTGCCCTGGAGCAGCCTCGCCGGCGAGGACGCGGGTCCGAGTCTGGATCCGGCACTGTTCCAGGACGGGGGCTGGCGGGCCGCACCGTCGTCGTGGCCCGCCGAGGTCGCGGTCGAGGACTCGGCCCTGGCCGGCGAGGTACGCCGCGAGCTGCGCAGCGTCCTCGACACGATGCCCGACCGACAACGAGTGGTGCTGACCCTGCGCGACGTGCTCGGCCACAGCTCCGAGGAGGTCTGCACGATGCTGGAGATCTCCCAGGCCAACCAGCGGGTACTGCTCCACCGGGCCCGTACCGCCGTCCGCGCGGGGCTCGCCACCTACCTGGAGGGGAGCTGACATGCCCGCTCTGACCTGCCAGCAGGTGGTCGAGCTGGTCACCGACTACCTCGAGGGCTCGCTGGGCTGGCGTGACCGGCGGCGCGTGGAGAAGCACCTGCGCGCATGCGACGCGTGCACCCGCTACATCGACCAGATGCGCGAGACCCTGGACCTGCTCGGCACCGTGCCGGTGGACACCCTCTCCCCCGAGACTCAGTCGACGCTGATCGACGCGTTCCGCACCATGGAGCGCTAGGCCTCCTGGTCAGGCCGCTGCCGTCTTCCGGTGGCCGACCAGCACGACGCCCTCGACGATCTTGACGTCGTAGGCCGCCACCGCGACGTGCGCGTCGTCCAGGCAGTGACCGGTGCGCAGGTCGAAGCCGTGCTTGTGCACCGGCGAGGCGACGAACGGTACGTCGCCGGTGAACCCGACGATGCCCTTGGCCAGCATGGCGTGGCGGTCGAACGGGTCGTGGTTGGCCAGCGCATAGACGGTCGTCTCGTCGACGCGGAAGATCGCGACCGCCTGTCCGTGCACCAGCGCCGCGACCCCGCGCTCGATCTCGAGCTCGGCGAGCCGGCACACGGGCTGCCACTCGACGGGATCGGGCCGAGGCGTCACGTCGGCGAACCTAGGGACGCCGTGTTTCCCCTGACGCGTCTCATGCAACAGCCGTGTAAACACTGGCGCACCCGCACCTACAGTGACTGCGTGCCTGCCGCCGTCGTCATCCTGGCCGCCGGGTCCGGAAGCAGGGTCGGCGCGGACACCAACAAGGTGCTGCTGCCGCTGGGCGAGAGCACCGTGCTCGGGCACTCGGTGCGCGCCGCGCTCGGCGTACCGGATCTCGTCCGGCTCGTGATCGGCGTGCGGGAGGGCGACGAGGACGGCGTACGGGAGGCGGTGGCCCCGCTTCTCGGTGAGCGCGAGGTGCTGCTGGTGCCGGGCGGTGCCACTCGGCACGCGTCCGAGTGGCAGGCCCTCCGGGTCCTCGGCGACGACGTGGACGCAGGACTGGTCGACGTCATCGCCGTGCATGACGGCGCCCGGCCGCTCGCGGGGACGGCCCTGTTCGAGGCCACGATGGGCGCGGCCCGCGAGCACGGCGGGGCCTTGCCCGTCGTCGCCCTCCCCGGGCTGCTCGGGCGCGACCTGCGCCGAGTGGACGATGGCCTGGCCGGCGTGCAGACCCCGCAGGCTTTCCGGGCCGGGCCGTTGCTGGACGCGCATCGCCGGGCGGCGGCCGACGGCTTCGAGGGCACCGACACCGCCGCCTGCTTCGAGCGCTACAGCGACCTGCCCGTGGTCGGCGTACCCGGGAGCGCCGGCAACCTGAAGGTCACCTTTCCCGAGGACCTCGCGGTAGCCGAACGACTGCTGTGACAACCGATCGCCCCCATTGTTCCGTCTTGCTGCCGTGAGACGGACCCAGCGCGACGCCGAGTTCGAGGCATACGTCGCCGCAGCCCGGCCGCGGTTGCGCCGGCTTGCCTACAGCCTCTGCGGCGACTGGCACGCCGCCGACGACGTCGTACAGACCGCGCTGGCCAAGCTGTACGTCGCCTGGCCGCGGGTCAGCCGAGCCTCCGACCAGGACGCCTATGTGCGCCGGACCGTGGCCCGCACGACGATCGACGAGTCCCGCCGGCCGTGGCGCCGCGAGCGCAGCGGGCTCGACGGTCTCGACCGGCCAACCGACGGCGCCGACGTACCGGCCCGCCACGACCTGGTTGCCGCCCTTGCGCGGCTGCCGGAGATGCAGCGCAAGACCGTCGTGCTCCGGCACTGGCTGAACCTGTCCGTGAGCGAGACCGCGCACGACCTCGGCATCACCGAGGGGACCGTCAAGAGCCACACGTCTCGGGCCCTGGCTGCGCTACACGAACTGATGACCGAGGTGGACCGATGACGCTGAGCCCAGAGCGCTTCCACGACCTGCTCGACCAGGGCACGGCTGACGCACCGCCCGCACCGCCGGTCTTCACCGACCTCGAGGCCGGCCGGACGCGGCTGCGGCAGCGCCGTCTCGCGTCAGTGGCGGCCGGGGCGCTCGCACTCGTCGTCATCTCCGGCGGCATCGGCTTGGCCACCCGGGGAGCTTCGGAGGATCACGGCCAGGACCCGATCAGCCCTCCGTCACAGAGCAGCGAACCGGTCCCGATCCCCGATCCTCCGGTCGGAATCAGCGACGCCGAGCTGCTCCGTGACTGCTCCGCCGGCAGCCTGCGACAGCCGTACTTCGACGGAGCGGAGACGGTCCCGGTCGCGCTCGTGACCGCCTACCAGGCCGTGCTGGCGATCGAGTCCGCGGACGGCCGCTACTGGGCCGAGTGCACCTTCGACCTCGGCCCTCCATCCGAGCGGACCGGGTCGGGGATGTCCTACGACTCCCAGGGCACGACCCAGGGCTACCAGTCCGCCGTGGATGCCGGCTGCGCCCCGAGGAGCAGCGCCTGTCCCTTCTACGCGTGGAGCACCGTGCAAAGGGTTTCCCCGCAGGTCGCCGCGGTCCAGGTCGAGCTGACCGACGGATACACCGAGACCGTGCCCGCCGTGCGCGGCTACTACGTGGTCAACCTGCTCCGGCCGCTGCCAGAAGGCGCGAGCGTGGACGAGCGCGGGCTACTGCTCGGGCTCGACTCCCGCAACGTCGTGCACCGCATCACCTACCTGGACGCGGCCGGCACGCCGATCGCGGCCGCGGCCCTGGACGGCTCCGGCAGCGGGGACGGGGGCTTCCAGGTCGATGACCTCCCGGTCGCCTGGGACGCCTACCCCTCGATGAAGGGTGAGCTCTGACCCGGGTCGGTCAGTGCCTCCAGGACCCGCAGGTCTGACTGGTCGGCGACCCGACGGGCCTCGGCCGGCGCCTCGAGCGTCACGACCGGGAACCGCTCGGCGAGGGTCGCGGCGAGCTCGGCGAAGTCGGTGGTCGGTACGCCGTCGAGCGCGCCGACCACCGCGGGCGGCAGCACGAGGGGCGAGACGACCTGGAGGAGCGTGGTCCGGTCGATGGTGTCGCCGACCCGGCCGTCGCGGAGCTCCTTGACCGTGTCGGTCACCGGACGGACACCCACGGTGACCGCGGAGCGCTCGGCGGCGTGCTGCACGCACTCGGCGACGAACGCCGGCGGGGTCAGCGGGCAGAGCGCGTCGTGGAGCACGAACGGCGCCTCTGCGGCGACCAGCTCGGACCACTCGGTCACCAGGTCGACGACAGTCACGCCTGCCTCGCCGAGTGCCCAGGCGGCGGAGGCCACCAGTGACTCGCCGTGCAGGAGTGCGAACGGCAGCGACCCGCGATCGGTCTCGACCACCGTCCCCAGCGCATCGACCCGTCCGAGCCACGGCTCGGACGGGTCGATGGGTTGCGTTGGTTGAGCGTCGCTCAGGAGGCGAGCACCTCGTCGAGGATGGCCTCGGCCTTGTCCTCGTTGGTGTGCTCGGCCAGGGCCAGCTCGGAGACGAGGATCTGGCGCGCCTTGGCCAGCATCCGCTTCTCACCGGCGGACAGGCCACGGTCGCGCTCCCGGCGCCACAGGTCGCGGACGACCTCGGCCACCTTCATCACGTCACCGCTGTGCAGCTTCTCGAGGTTGGCCTTGTAGCGGCGCGACCAGTTGGTCGGCTCCTCCACATGGGCCGCCCGGAGTACGTCGAAGACCCGGTCCAGACCCGCCTTGTCCACGACGTCGCGAACGCCGACGAGGTCAAGGTTGCAGGCCGGCACGCGCACGACCAGATCCTGCTGGGCGACGATGCGGAGGACGAGGTATTCCCGATCCTCACCCTTGACCGTCCGAGTCTCGATGTCCTCGATGATCGCAGCCCCGTGGTTCGGGTAGACGACCGTTTCGCCGACAGTGAAAGTCATATGTGAAGTTCCCCTTCCTAGGTGACCAGTCTAACACGGGCGTGGGCGCCTTTGATCACTGTTTCCGCAGGTCAGAGCCACAATCCGGGCTTGACAAAGTCCGGGAGCTCGTGCTGGGAGGGGTCCTCGACCACCCCCGGAAATGGGGACGTTCTCAGGCTCTCCACAGGTGAAATCGCAGGTCACCGGCACCGCGGGCCCGCTCGACGACCTCCGGTGGTCAATACTGCGGGGCATGGCGAAGACGCGTCGCTGGGGCCGCGGGACCGCGCCCGAGCCCGAGGCTGGTGAGGCTGCTGTGGCGGTCGAGGCCTCCGATCCGGAGCCGTCAGAGCCGTCAGAGCCGTCGGAGCCCGAGGGTCCGGCCTTCTCCTGGCGCGACCTCACGCCGGTCCTGCTGATCCGCGCCGCGCACCCACGCCTGGCCCTGCTCACCGCGGTCGGCATGACTGTGGCGGCGGCGTTGGCGGGCCGGCCCAGCCGCGAGCTCCTGCTCATCCTCGGCACCGTGCTCGTCGGGCAGGTGGTGCTCGGCTGGTTCAACGACCTGGTCGACCGCCGCCGGGACGCCCGGCACCAGCGCACCGGCAAGCCCGTCGCGGACGGGCGCCTCGATCCGGGCACGCTGTGGTTCTGCCTGGCGCTCGCGGTCTTCGTCGTGGTCCCCCTCTCGGTCGCCAACGGCCTGTACGCCGGGTCGGCGTACCTGCTGTCCCTGGCCATCGGCCTGGCCGGCCAGTGGGTCTGGCTGCGCAAGGGATTCCTCTCGTGGCTGCCCTGGGCGGCCTCCTACGCGCTCTACCCGGCCTTCCTCTCCTACGGCGGCTGGGGCGGCCAGGAGCGCGGCTCAACGCCCGAGCTGCTCATCACCGGGCTGGCCGCGCTGCTCGGCATCGGCGTCCATCTGCTGACCGCCCTGTGGGGGCTGGTGCCGGACAACGAGGACGGCTGGACCTACCTGCCGCTCAAGCTGGGGCTGCGGATCGGCGCCTCGCGGCTGCTGTGGGTGGCCGCGACGTACACGGTGCTGGTCCTGGTCGGCCTGGCCTTCGCGGCCACCTACGTCGGACTCTCGCAGGAGCCGCTCTAGGCTCACGCCGAGCGTCCATTAGGGTGCTGTGCCATGCAGCCCCGACGCCGCCTCCGGCTGGTCGCAGGAGCCCTCGTCCTCGCTCTCCCGCTCCTGAGCTCGTGCGGGTTCGGCAAGGCGACCGACCGCGTCTTCACCCCTGCCGTCGGGACCAACAACCGAGACGGTGACGTCAAGATCCTGGCCGCGGTGGTCGTGGCCGCCCAGCCCGGCTCCGGCACCTTCCTCGCCTCGCTGTCCAACTCGGGCAAGAAGGAAGCCGGGCTGAGCGGGCTGGCCGGCGCCGGCGAGTGGCAGGACCTCACCGTCGCCGAGGTCGACCCGCCGATCGAGCTTGCGCCGCGCGGCTTCGTCAACCTGCTCGACGCGGGTGGGATCCCCGTCTCCGGCAACTTCGAGGCCGGCGACTTCGTCGAGCTGACGCTGACCTTCGACAACGGCGACAGCGTCACGATGGATGTGCCTGTTGTCTACGCCTGCGACGAGTACGAGGGTCTCGACAGCTCCGCGGGGGGTGAGTTCAGCACCGGTCCGCAGACCGAGGAGAGCGAGACGCCCAGCCCGGAGCCGACCGACGGGACCACACCGAGCCCGAGCGAGACCGCGGAGGCCAGCCCGGCTCCCCGCGATGACCTCTACGACTGCGGCTCGGTCCGGGGCGGATGACCGCGTGACCCACACGCTGGTCCTGCTCCGCCATGGCGAGAGCACCTGGAACGCCGAGAACCTGTTCACCGGCTGGGTCGACGTACCGCTGAGCGACAAGGGGCGTGCCGAGGCCGAGCACGGCGGCGTACTCCTCAAGGAAGCCGGTCTGACGCCCGACGTCGTGCACACCTCGCTGCTCCGGCGCGCGATCACGACCGCGGCCATCTCGCTCGACGTCGCCGACCTGCACTGGATCCCGGTCCGCCGCTCCTGGCGGCTCAACGAGCGCCACTACGGCGCGTTGCAGGGCAAGAACAAGAAGGAGACCCTCGAGGAGTACGGCGAGGAGCAGTTCATGCTCTGGCGGCGCTCCTTCGACGTCCCGCCGCCGCCCATCGACGACGACAGCGAGTACTCGCAGGCCGGGCTCCCTCAGTACGCCGACCTCGGTGACGAGCTCCCCCGCACCGAGTGCCTCAAGGACGTGATCGCGCGGTTCCTGCCTTACTGGGAGTCCGACATCACCGCCGACCTCGTGGCCGGCCGCACCGTGCTGATCGCGGCGCACGGCAACAGCCTGCGGGCCCTGGTCAAGCACCTCGACGGGATCAGCGACGAGGACATCGCCGGCCTCAACATCCCGACCGGCATGCCGCTGGTCTACGAGCTGGACGACTCGTTCTCACCGACCGTCCCCGGCGGCCGCTACCTCGACCCGGAGGCCGCCGCGGCTGCCGCTGCGGCGGTCGCGAACCAGGGTCGTTGACCTTGGCCCGCTCGCGGTAGTCACGGACAATCGACTGGTCCGCAAACGTTTGCCCACAAGTCGTTGGTCCGTGACTATCCCGCCACGGCGGGGTCACATCGCATCAACCCGCGCGATAGCGCAGCAGGCGGTCACGGTCACGCGCCGACAGCGCGCGACGCGAGGCCACCGTGGTGGTCAATGTCCACCACCGAGGGGGCTCGACCGTCCATCGACGTGTGCGTTCGGACTCGAAGTGGGCGCGCTGGCGGGCCTCCACCATCCTCGGCAGGATCGTGGTCTGAGGAGAACGCTGGTCCGCGGCGACCATCGTGAAGTACTCCAGCCCCACGCGTCGGTAGGCCGCCTCCGCCTGCAGGTCCTTTCCATAGCGCCCGCCCTCAAGATGCAGCTTCCCGTTGTACTGGCCGACCACCCCCGCCTCGACGTCGATGATGTCGGGCGTGCCGATGTGCTGACCCTGCAGGTCGAAGACGGGCTGGTTGCACAGCGGTGTAGGGAAGCCGGCATCGATGACCCATATGAGTCGCATCACCGTCTCCATCGCAGACCAGCTGTTCTCGTGGGCGAGCGCAATGGCCACGCGACATCGTCCGACGCCGGTCCAGCCGTTCAGCAATGCGACGTACGCCGCGACCTCGTCGATCGACACCAGGTCGAACATCATCGCCATGTCGAGGATCACCACCGCCTCGCGATCGGAGCGGGCGTAGCGCATCTCGAAGCAGGCCGACCGCTGGTGGCTGGTGATCGAGATTCCGTCATGGGCGGTCAGATCGCGAGGAGGCAGCCGTTCGGACGTGACTCGAATGCCTGGCTGGCTCCTGATCTCACCGTGCATCACGGCGAGCTCGACCGGCCGTAGGGACCCGCCCTGTCTCGTCCCGTCGAACCAGGTGGCACCTGACCAGCGGAAGGCCGACCAACCCGTCAGACCTCCGTAGTCAGGTAGGACCACCGCCGCTTCGGCGATCCGCTGATCAACGTCGTGACCGTCCACTGCCGACGGCACGTAGAAGCCATGGCTGGTCCTCCGGTATCGCGGGCCGGCGACGACATTGTGGTTCGGCCCGTTCCGTCCCGTCCGGTCGTGCCGAATCGGCACCACGACATGCGGGTGCAGCGGATGAGGTCCCGAGTCCATCCCAGGACCATTGCCCGTCGGTCGGGCCGGGCAGGGCACCTTTCCACAGCTTCAGCCCGCTGCCCCGAACCGAGCTGCCTGTGTGGGTTCGGTGGCCATTTTGGGCGGGCGGCATGGGGTGGGCTGCGGTAGTCACGGACGATCGACTGGAGCGCAAACGCTTGCCCACAAGTCGTTTGTCCGTGACTACCCAAACGGAGGGGACGAAGTCGATCAGGCCTGCACAGCGCTGGGGTTCTCGCCGGTGACGACGAAGACCACCCGGTTGGCCACCGAGACGGCGTGGTCGGCGATCCGCTCGTAGTAGCGGCCCAGCAGGGCCACGTCGACCGCGGCCTCGACGCCGTGGGTCCAGCTGTCCGAGAGCAGCTCGGTGAAGCTGCGGCGGCGAAGCTGGTCCATCTCCTCGTCGTCGCGGCCGAGTGCGATCGCGGCCCCGACATCGCGGGAGGTGATGATCTCGTGGACGCGGTGCACCATGTCCTCGGCGACGTGGGCCATCTGGCTCACGGTCGGCCGGATCTCCTCGGGTACGGCGACGTTGGGCACCCGCAGCCGCGCGATCTTGGCGACGTGCATGGACAGGTCGCCCATCCGCTCCAGCTCGGTCACCATCCGCAACGCGGCGACGACCACCCGGAGGTCGCCGGCCACCGGCGCCTGGAGGGAGAGCAGCGAGAACGCCTTGTCCTCGACCCGCTCCCGGGCCCGGTCGATCTCGATGTCGGCGCTGATCACCCGTTCGGCGATCTCGGCGTCGCCCTTGAGCAAGGCCTCGGTGGCGCTGGAGACCGCCTCCTCGACCTGGGAGCAGATCGCGGCGAGATCGTCGAAGATCGACCCAAGCTGGTCGTGGAAGGCTTCACGCATGATCACAACCTAGGTCGAGAACGTGACCAACAGGGGTGAGGACGTGAACTGAGCGTGAACGTTGGGGGTCCCCGACGCTGTGGAAGCGAATACGGTGCGACTACCGCCCTACCATCAGTGGTGTGGACCCGACGACGCAGGCGGTTCTAGCCGCGATCCTCGGGGCGGTCGCCGCCGGTGGCTCAGTGCTCGCCTGGCACATCAGCGACCGTCAGCAGTCAGCGGCCCCCGTCGCCGACGAGCCCATCATCTCGCCCGACGTCGCGACGGTGCTCTCGGTGCTGCGCAGCAGCGCGGTGGTCGTCGACGACACCGACACGGTCGTGAAGGCGTCCGCGCCGGCGTACGCCCTCGGGCTGGTGCGGGGCACCGAGCTGGTCTCCGAGGAGCTCGACAGGCTGGTCCGCGAGGTCCGGCGCGACGGGCAGATCCGCGAGACCGAGCTCCTCATCGGCCGTCCGCACGCACCGTCTCGGCACGTCACCGCGCGGGTGGCGCCGCTGGGCTCCCGCCTGGTGCTCGCCCTGGTCGAGGACCGGACCCGCGAGCGCCGGGTCGAGGCGGTCCGCCGCGACTTCGTCGGCAACGTCAGCCACGAGCTCAAGACACCGGTCGGCGCCATTCGGCTGCTGTCCGAGGCGGTGGCCGACGCCAGTGACGACCCGGAGGCCGTCAAGCGGTTCGCCGGCCGGATGCTGACCGAGAGCGACCGCCTCTCCCGACTCGTCCAGCAGATCATCGAGCTGTCCCGGCTCCAGGCCGACGACCCGCTGGAGACCCCCGCCGCGGTCAGCGTCGACGACGTGATCGGCGTCGCCGTCGACACCAGCGCCATCGACGCGGACTCCAAGCGGATCCAGATCGTCACCGGCGGTACGCCGGGGCTGGAGGTGTTCGGCAACGAGGAGCAGGTGACCGCCGGAGTCGCCAACCTGGTCGCCAACGCCGTGTCCTACTCCCGCGCCGACTCGACCGTGCTGGTCACCACCAAGGTCGAGGGCGGCGCGGTGGAGATCTCGGTCGTCGACCAGGGCATCGGGATCCCGTCGGACGAGATCGACCGGATCTTCGAGCGGTTCTACCGGGTCGACCCGGCCCGGCACCGCTCCACCGGAGGCACCGGGCTCGGACTGTCGATCGTCAAGCACGTCGCCGCCAGCCATGGCGGTGACATCCGGGTGTGGTCCGTCGAGGGCCAGGGGTCGACGTTCACGCTGACACTGCCCCAGCACGTCTCCCATCACGGCGGCGACGCCGGGTCCGGCGCCGGACCCGAGTCCCTGCAGAGCGAGGTGTTGAAGTGACGCGGGTACTCGTCGTCGAGGACGAAGAGAGCTACAGCGAGGCCCTGGCCTACATGCTGCGCAAGGAGGGCTTCGAGGTCGCGATCGCCGCCGACGGCAACGCCGCCCTCGCGGAGTTCGAGCGCAACGGCGCCGACATCGTGCTGCTCGACCTGATGCTGCCCGGTATCCCCGGCACCGAGGTGTGCCGCACGATCCGGCAGACCTCGAGCGTCCCGGTGATCATGGTCAGCGCGAAGGACGACGAGGTCGACAAGGTGGTCGGCCTCGAGCTGGGCGCCGACGACTACGTCACCAAGCCGTACTCCCCGCGCGAGCTGGTCGCCCGGATCCGCGCGGTGCTGCGGCGCGGCCAGGAGCCGGACCTCTCCCCGGGCACCCTCGAGGCCGGCCCGGTCCGGATGGACGTCGAGCGCCACGTCGTCACCGTCGGCGGCGAGGAGCAGCGGCTGCCGCTCAAGGAGTTCGAGCTGCTGGAGATGTTCCTGCGCAACCCGGGTCGGGTGCTGACCCGTGGCCAGCTGATCGACCGGGTGTGGGGGTCGGACTACGTCGGCGACACCAAGACGCTCGACGTGCACGTCAAGCGGTTGCGCGCCAAGCTCGAGCCCGACCCGAGCGAGCCGAAGTACCTGGTCACGGTGCGCGGCCTGGGCTACAAGCTCGAGCTCTGAGTCCCACCCTGCACGTGGCGGGAAGTCGTGCCCAGACGTCCGAATCCCGCGTGTCCGGTGTCGGTCCTCGCCCCTAGCCTGTGCAGGTGACGACACAGACCCAGGCCGAGCCGCAGACCCCGACCCCGGCCGCGCCCGGCTGGCTGCCGCCGACGGCGGTCGCGGTGACGCTGCTGTTCTGGGCCTCGGCGTTCGTCGCCATCCGTCATCTCGCCGGTTCGTTCTCGCCCGGCTCGCTGTCCCTCGGCCGGCTGCTGGTGGGTGCGGTCTGCCTCGGCGCCGTCGCCCTCAGCCGCGGCCTGCCCCGGCCCTCGCGCCGCGACTGGGTGTCGCTGGTGACGATCGGAGTGCTCTGGTTCGGCGTCTACAACGTGACCCTCAACTGGGGTGAGCAGCACGTCGACGCCGGCACGGCCGTGATGCTGATCCAGGTCTCGCCGGTGCTGGTGGCCCTGCTGGCCGCGATGTTCCTGCACGAGCGGTTCAGCCTCTACCTCGGCCTCGGCCTGGCCCTCGCCTTCGGTGGTGTCGCGCTGATCGCCACGGCCTCGGGCGGCTCGGGCGGGGATCGCAACGTGCTCGGAGTCGTGCTGTGCCTGGTCGCCGCGGTGGTCTACTCGGTCAGCCTGGTGCTGCAGAAGCCGCTGGTCGCGCGGATATCAGCCGTCCAGGTCACCTGGCTGGCCTGCACCATCGGGGCGGTGGTGTGCCTGCCGTTCGCGGGCCAGCTCGTCGAGGAGACGCGGGCCGCCTCGGCGTCCGACATCTGGTGGGTCGTCTACCTCGGCGTCTTCCCGACCGCGATCGCGTTCACCACGTTCGCCTACGCGCTGCGGACCATGACGGCCAGCAGCCTGGGCGTGACGACCTACCTGGTACCCCCGATCACGATCGTGATGGGCTGGCTGTTGCTGGACGAGACACCGCCCGGGATGGCGTACGTCGGAGGCGCGCTCGCGCTGGTCGGCGTGGCCGTGGCGCGACGCAAGCCACGGTCGCTCGCCACCGAGCCGTGCCCGCCCAGCTGAGATACCTGCCATCATCGGCCGGTGAACATCGTCGCGGATGTCCTGGTCGGCCTGGTCGCCGCCTTGCACCTCTACTTCCTGGTGCTCGAGATGTTCCTGTGGGACACCCCGACCGGGCGTAGGACCTTTGGCCTGGAGCCGGCGTTCGCCACCGAGAGCAAGGCGCTCGCCGCCAACCAGGGGCTCTACAACGGCTTCCTGGTCGCGGGCCTGGTGTGGGGGCTGGTCGACGACCGGACCGACGTGAAGCTGTTCTTCCTCGCCTGCGTGATCGTGGCCGGGGCGTACGGCGCCGTGACGGTGAACCGGCGGATCCTGGTGGTGCAGGCGCTACCGGCCCTGGTCGCCTTCCTGCTCGTCCTGGTGACCAGCTGAGTCAGCAGCTGAGTCAGCAGCTGAGTCGGACCGTCCGGCCGCCTCGTCCGCCTCCAACCAGCCTCGGAACGCCTCGAGGTTCTTCGTCGACTCGCCGCGCAGCTTGCGCCACTCCCACTCCTTGCGGATCGAGGACGCGAAGCCGAGCTCCAGGATCGAGTTGAACGACTCGTCGGCGGTGGTGAGCACCGAACCCAGCAGCCGGTCGAGCTCGTCCCCGGTCACCACCGAGAGCGGCAGCCGGCCGTCGAGGTAGATGTCACCGAGCCGGTCCACCGCGAACGAGACGCCGAACAGCCGCAGGTTCTTCTGCAGCAGCCACTCGTAGACCCGCTCGTGGTTCTCGTCAGGACGGCGGCAGACGAAGGCGTGCACGGCCAGCGCGTGGGCGCCGACGTCGAGCCGGACCGGCGTCTGCAGCTTCTGCTCGCCCGGCAGCGAGAACGAGAACTGGCCGGGCTGCGGCTCGTCGTACTCAATGTCGTTGTCGGCGAGGTAGGAGCGCAGCGCGGCGACCGCGTCGCTCATGCTGGCTCGCGGACGAACGCGCGGGCTCGCTCGTAGACCTCGAGGGTGGCCTCGGCCGTCGCGTCCCACGAGAACAGCCGGGCCTGCTCGAGCGCCCCGTGCTCCAGCCGGGTGCGCAGCGCGTCATCGGTGACCACGCGATGCAGCGCGTCCGCCCAGTCCTCGGCGCTGTGGCCAGGCACCAGCAGCCCGCTGCGCCCGTCGCGGACCGCGGTGGTCAGGCCGCCGACCGCCGCGGCGACGACGGGGGTCCCGGTGGCCTGGGCCTCGACGGCGACCAGCCCGAACGACTCGTTGTACGACGGGACGGCGACCACGGTGGCCGCGGCGTACCAGCGAGCCAGCTCGTCCTGGGAGACCGGCGGCACGAACCGGACCACGTCGGCGATGCCCAGTCCGGCGGCCAGGTCGGCGAGCGCCTGCGGCTTGTCGAGGCCGGTGCCCGACGGGCCGCCGACGACCGGGACCACGATCCTGGACCGGCGCTGCGGCTCGCGCTCCAGCAGGACCGCGACGGCGCGCAGCAGGACGTCGGGCGCCTTGAGCGGCTGGATCCGGCCGGCGAACAGCAGGACGTCGGCGTCTGCGGGCAGCCCCAGGGCGGCCCGGGCCTCCGCCTTGGGCACCGGCCGGAACACGTCGAGGTCGACACCGGGGTGGACCACCTCGACCCGGGCCGGGTCGGCGTCGTACAGCTCGATCAGCTGCTTGGCCTCGATGTCGGTGTTGGCGATCAGCATGTCGGCGGCCTCGACCACCTGCTGCTCGCCGATCTCGCGGGCCAGCGGCTCCGGGGTGTCGCCATCGGCGAGGGCCTCGTTCTTGACCTTCGCCATGGTGTGCATGGAGTGCACGAGCGGGACGCCCCAGCGGTCGCGCGCCAGCGCGCCCACCTGGCCGGAGAGCCAGTAGTGGCTGTGCACGGCGTCGTAGTGGCCGAGCGGCTGGGCGGCCTCGGTGCGCAGGACCTCGCGGGCGAAGACGCACAGCTGGGCGGGCAGCTCGTTCTTGGTGAGCCCCTCGAACGGTCCGGCGTGGATGTGCCGCACGGTGATGCCGTCGCCCGCCGCCACGACCGGGTCGAGCGTGGAGCTGGTCGCGCGCGTGAAGATGTCGACCTCGATGCCGTGCGGGACCAGGCGCTTGGCGAGCTCGATGACGTAGACGTTCATCCCGCCGGCGTCGCCGGTGCCTGGCTGGTCGAGCGGCGAGGTGTGCAGGCTGATCATGGCCAGCCGGTGGAGCCCGCCCATCCGCACCTCCTGCACCGACAACTGGACTTCCCCACGACCTGAACCTCCGGGCGTCCGGCGGCATTCCCGCGCCACTCGGGCACGGGGACGGTCAGGCGGCGTGAGACCCGGACGAACGCCGGGGCTCGCGCGGCTCGCCGTCGCCGGGATGCCGACGCCGGCGCAACAGCCCCGCGAGGCAGTAGAGCGCCATCAGGACTCCCAGGGTCCCGTCGACCCAGCGGTCGTCGTACTGCTGGTGCAGGAACTCCAGCACCGCCCAGCCGAGCAGCGCCGTACAGATGGCGACCACGATGCGGAGCGCGACCAGACCGGAGACCAGACCGGCGCCGATGCCCAGCAGCGCGATCACGAGCAGGGCCGTCCCGCCCCAGTGCAGGGCGTCGATGACGGACGCCGGGCCGTCGCCGTCGTCAAGGAGGGCGCGTCCCAGCCAGCACAGGCCGCCCAGGACACCGGCGATGCGGGCGAGGATGGTCGGTGTCACGACGCCTGAGTGTGCCACCACAATGTCGTCCATGAGTCAGACCTCCGCCGCCACGTCGTCGCCGGTCCGTACCGCAGTGGTCACCGGGGCCAGCAGCGGCATCGGCGCAGCCACCGCCCGGCTGCTGTCCGGTGCCGGGTTCCGCGTGGTCTGCGCGGCCCGGCGTACCGACCGGGTTGCCGAGCTCGCGGACGAGATCGGCGGGACGGCGGTCACCTGCGACGTCACGGACGCCGACTCGGTCGCCGGGCTGGCCGACGCGGTGGGCGACACCCTGCACGTGCTGGTCAACAATGCCGGCGGCGCGTTCGGCTCGGGGCCGGTCGCCGAGGCGGACGCCGAGGACTGGCGGCGGATGTACGACGTCAACGTGATCGGCCTGATGCAGGTCACCCGGGCGCTGCTGCCGGCGCTGATCGCCAGCGGCGACGGCGTGGTCGTCAACGTCGGCTCGACGGCCGGGCGGGTCGCCTACGAGGGCGGCGGCGGCTACACCGCCGCCAAGCACGGCACCCAGGTGGTCACCGAGACGCTGCGGCTGGAGCTCTACGACCAGCCGGTCCGGGTCTGCGAGATCGCACCAGGGATGGTGAAGACCGACGAGTTCGCGCTGGTGCGCTTCGAGGGTGACCGGGACAAGGCGGAGGCGGTGTACGCCGGCGTACCCGATCCGCTCACCGCAGAGGACGTCGCCGACGCGATCACCTGGATGGCCACCAGGCCCTCGCACGTGAGCATCGACGAGCTGGTGATCCGGCCGCGGGCGCAGGCGGCGCAGCACAAGGTCTACCGGGTGCCCGTCCCACCTGCGGCGCCCGTGGAAGAGTGAGCACATGCGCATGAAGACCATCGGGCTGGTCGGCGGGATGAGCTGGGAGAGCAGCGCGGTCTACTACCGCGACCTCAACCTCGGGGTACAGAAACGGCTCGGCGGGCTGTCCTCACCCCGGCTGGTGCTGAGCACCGTCGACTTCGCCGAGCTGACCGACCTCGAGGACGCCGAGCGCTGGGACCAGATCGGCACCCTGCTGGCTGACGCCGGTCGCGGCGTGGAGCGGGCCGGCGCGGACTTCCTGCTGCTCTGCACGACGACGTTCCACAAGGTGGCCGACCAGGTCGCCGCCGCGGTCGACATCCCGCTCTTGCATCTGGCCGACGTGGTCGCCGACGCGTGCCAGCAGGCCGGAGTCGGCAAGGTCGCGTTCGTCGGCACCACGGTCGCGATGTCCGACGGGTTCTTCATCGACCGGATGGCCCGGCACGGCCTCGAGGTGCTGGTCCCCCCGGCCGAGGAGCACGACTGGCTGAACTCGGCGATCTACGAGGAGCTGGTGCACGGACACGTGCTCGACCGGACCCGCCGCCGGGTCGTCGAGCTGATCCACCGGCTCTGGGACGCCGGCGCCGAGGGCGTGCTGCTCGGCTGCACCGAGCTCGAGCTGCTGATCCACCAGGCCGACGTCGACCTGCCGGTCTTCCCCTGCACGACGCTGCACGTCGAGGCGGCCCTGGACCAGGCGCTCTCGGAGTAGCCGGCCTGCCTCCGTTGTCGCGGTAGTCACGGACAAAGGACTTGTGGACAAACGTTTGCGGACCAGTCGATCGTCCGTGACTACCCCGACTCGTTCAGTTATCGGTCCTCGCCGGCGGTGAGGACGAGCTCGGCGACCCGGCGCAGGTCGGAGGTGAGGTGCTGCTCGGGGACCGTGGCCAGGTCGCCGCAGAGGTCGAAGGCGTAGAGGTACATGTCCGGCATCGGCTCGCCGCCGGCCACCTCGCGAAGGTCGATCCGGTCGACCAGCTCGGCCAGCTCGGGGGCGCGTCGGTCGTCGGCATCGAGGTCGACCTCGCCGTCCGCGACCAGGCCGGCGAAGCCGCCGGAACGGCGGACCCGCACCGTCCGCTGGTCGGCGGTGGTCGGTGGCGGCTGGCCCGGTCCGGCCGTGCTGGTGCCGGGCGTCACGCCGACGGTGCTCCAGGCCTCCTCGACCTGGTCGGCGTGCCCGCCTGCCGCCGCGACGGTGGCCGCGGCGAACGTGGCGAAGTCGGCGCGGCTGGGCAGACCGCTGGTGAGGGCGGCGTACCAGATCCGGCCGGCGCCCTCAGCGGCCGAGCCACCCACCGCCACGGCGGCGAGGTGGAACGCGCGGTTTGGGATGCCGGAGTTGATGTGGACGCCGCCGTTGTCGTCGGTGGTGTCGACGTACCCGTCCATGTGGTCGGGCTGCGGGTCCTTGCCAAGCACCGGGTCGTCGTACGCCGTCCCGGGGTGGGCCATGTCGCGCAGAGCACGCGCCTGCACCCCCGGCAGGAACAGGCCCTGGCCGATCAGCCAGTCACCGGCGACGGCGTCCTGACCGAGCAGCCGCTGCTTGAGGCAGGAGGCGAACACGTCGGAGACCGACTCGTTGAGCGCGCCCGACTGGCCCTCGTAGACCAGTCCCGCGGTCCGCTCGGTGACCGCGTGCGTGAACTCGTGGCCCAGCACGTCGACCGGCTTGGTGAACCGGTCGAAGGTCTTGCCGTCGCCGTCCCCGAACACCAGCTGCTCACCGTTCCAGAACGCGTTGGCGTAGTTCCGCTGGTAGTGCACGGTCGCGATCGCCGTGGCGCCGGCGTCGTCGTAGGAGTCGCGTCCGTAGACCTCGTCGAACATCGCCAGGGAGGCCGCCACGCCGTCCGCGGCCTCGTCGACCGCGAGGTCCCCGGAGGCAGGGTCGCCGGGGCTCCGGACCAGGTCGCCGGGGAGCTCGGATTCGTTCCGCGCGGTGTGCACCACCCACGCGGGACCCGCGGCCACCGCGGGACGGACGACCGTGCGCTGGAGCCGGACCGCGTCATCGTGCGCCAGCATCCACTCGATCCACGTGGCGTCTTCGGGTCGGCTCAGCGCGATCTGGCGGAGCAGGTACGGCGGGACGAAGCAGCGCCGCGCCATCAGGCCGGAACCCGGTCCGGCGGGAAGCCGCCGGTGGCGACCGGTCCCCAGCGCTCAGGGGTGACCCGGACCAGCGACTTGTCCTGCTTCCTCATTGCCGTGCGGTACTCCTCCCAGTCGGGGTGCTCGCCGGAGATGCAGCGGAAGTACTCGACCAGCCCGTCCTCGGCCTCCTGGCTCGGCATGTCGAGGACCTCGGCGGTGCCGTCGACCTGCACCCACGCGTCGTTCCAGTCCTCGGAGAGGACGAGCACGCTGGCCCGCGGGTCGCGGCGCAGGTTGGTGGCCTTGGCGCGGTCGGGGTAGGTCGAGATGACGATCCGCCCGTCGGCGTCGACCCCGCCGGTCACCGGCGACAGCTGGGGGCTTCCGTCGGAGCGATGGGTGACCAGCACCAGGTGGTGGCGGGTCCGGACGAAGTCGAGCAGCTCTTCGCGCTCGACCCGAGTGTTCGTCGCGATCTGGGGCATGTCGTCAACATAACCGCGGGCGTTGTCCGGCGATGCGGGTCCGGAGGCCCCTGAACCGTAAAGTTGATCCTTGTGCCCGAGCTGAAAACCGCCAACCTGCGCAACGTCGCGATCGTCGCGCACGTCGACCACGGCAAGACCACGCTGGTCGACGCGATGCTGCGGCAGGCCGGCGCGTTCACGGCCCACCAGGCCGAGATCGTCGGCGAGCGGATCATGGACACCGGTGACCTCGAGCGCGAGAAGGGCATCACGATCCTCGCCAAGAACACCGCGGTCCACTACACGGGGCCGTCGGCGCCCGAGGGCATGACGATCAACATCATCGACACCCCCGGCCACGCGGACTTCGGCGGCGAGGTCGAGCGCGGGCTGTCGATGGTCGACGGGATCGTGCTGCTGGTCGATGCCAGCGAGGGCCCGCTCCCCCAGACCCGGTTCGTGCTGAGCAAGGCACTCAACGCCGACATGCCCGTGGTGCTCGTCGTCAACAAGGTGGACCGGAGCGACGCCCGGATCGCCGCGGTCGTCGACGAGACCTACGAGCTGTTCATGGACCTGCTCGACGAGAACCACAGCCAGGACGCGCTGGACTTCCCGGTCGTCTACGCCAGTGGCAAGGCCGGCATCGCCAGCCTCGAGAAGCCGGCCGACGGGACCATGCCGGACGGCACCGACCTCGAGCCGCTGTTCCGCACCATCCTCGACACGATCCCTGCGCCGACGTACGTCGAGGGCGCGCCGCTCCAGGCCCACGTGACCAACCTCGACGCGTCGCCGTTCCTCGGCCGGCTGGCGCTGCTGCGCATCCACCAGGGCACCCTCCGCAAGGGCCAGAACGTGGCCTGGATCCGCCGGACCGGTGAGGTCAAGAACGTGCGGGTCACCGAGCTCCTCGTGACCGAGGGCCTCGAGCGCAAGCCCGGCGAGGAGGCCGGCGCAGGCGACATCGTCGCGGTGGCGGGCATCCCCGAGATCACCATCGGCGAGACGCTGGCCGACCCCGAGCACCCCGAGCCGCTGCCTCTCATCCACGTCGACGAGCCGGCCATCTCGATGACGATCGGCACCAACACCTCGCCCCTCGTGGGCCAGGTCAAGGGCCACAAGGTCACCGCTCGCCTGGTCAAGGACCGACTCGACGCCGAGCTGGTCGGCAACGTCTCGCTGAAGATCCTGCCGACCGAGCGCCCCGACGCCTGGGAGGTGCAGGGCCGCGGCGAGCTCGCCCTCGCCATCCTGGTCGAGCAGATGCGGCGCGAGGGCTACGAGCTGACCGTCGGCAAGCCGCAGGTGGTCACCCGCGAGGTCGACGGCAAGATCCACGAGCCGATGGAGCGGATGACCATCGACGCGCCCGAGGAGTACCTCGGCACCATCACCGAGCTGCTCGCCAGCCGGAAGGGCCGGATGGAGCAGCTGACCAACCACGGCACCGGCTGGGTCCGGATGGAGTTCCTCGTGCCGGCCCGTGGCCTGATCGGGTTCCGCACCGAGTTCCTCACCGACACCCGCGGCACCGGCATCGCCCACCACATCTCCGAGGGCTACGAGCCGTGGGCCGGCGAGATCCTCTCCCGCAGCTCCGGATCGCTGGTCGCCGACCGCAAGGGCGCCGCGACGGCGTACGCCATGACCTCGCTGCAGGAGCGCGGGATCCTGTTCGTCGAGCCTGCCACCGAGGTCTACGAGGGGATGATCGTCGGCGAGAACTCGCGCGCCGACGACATGGACGTGAACATCACCAAGGAGAAGCAGCAGACCAACATCCGCTCCTCCACGGCCGACAACTTCGAGAAGCTGATCCCGCCGCGCAAGCTCTCGCTCGAGCAGTGCCTGGAGTTCTGCCGCGAGGACGAGTGCGTCGAGGTCACCCCGCAGACGGTCCGGATCCGCAAGCTGGTCCTCGACCAGAACGACCGGGCCAAGTCAGCCGCTCGGGTGCGCAAGGCCCGCTGACGCCTGAGCGACCGGCCGTCCGTGGCCTAGGGTCGCGGCGTGCTCCTCGACGTCCAGCTCGACGTACCTCCCGAGCGGGCGGCGGCACGAGCCGTGGATCTCGTGGATGCCGGGGCGGCCGGGCTGTTCACCTTCGAGGGACCGCACGACGTCTTCCTGCCGCTGGCGGCGGCAGCGGGAGCGGTCGAGGCCGACCTGATGACCAACGTGGCGATCGCGATGCCGCGCTCGCCAGTGCATCTCGCGCACGCCGCGCACGACCTGCAGCGAATGAGCCGGGGCCGGTTCCGGCTCGGGCTCGGGTCGCAGGTCCGGCCGCACATCGAGAAGCGGTACGGCGCCACGTGGAGCCCGCCGGCCGCGCGAATGCGGGAGATCGTGCTGGCGGTCAAGGCGATCCTCGGCGCCTGGCAGGACGGTAGCCGGCTGGACTTCCGCGGCGAGCACACCCGGCACACGCTGATGCCGCCGACGTTCGTCCCGGGCCCTTTGGAGTGGGGACCGCCACCGGTGCTGCTCGGCGCACTCGGGCCGCTGATGACGCGCACGGCGGCCGAGGTCGCCGACGGGCTGCTGGTGATGCCCTTCCACAGCCATCGGCACGTGCGCGAGCGCACGCTGCCCGCGGTCGAGGACGGTCTGGCTCGCCGCCCCGGCGACGCGCCGTTCGCCATCTACCCGCAGGCGATCGTGGCCATGGGCCGCGCCTCCGAGCAGCTCGAGGCGGCCACCCTCGGCGTGCGCGGGCTGCTGGCGTTCTACGGCTCGACGCCGGCGTATCGGCCGGTCCTCGACGTCGAGGGCTGGGGCGACCTGCAGCCCGAGCTCAACACGCTCTCCAAGACGGCCCATCTCGACGAGCAGAGCGTGGCGGCAATGATCGCCCTGGTCTCCGACGCGATGGTCGACACCCTGGCCGTGCGGGGTACCCCCGAGCAGTGCGCGGCCGAGCTGCTGCGCCGCTTCGGCGACCTGGCCGACCGGGTGTGCTGCTACTTCCCGGGGTACGACGCCCCGCTGGAGGACGTCGCCGCCCTCGCCGCGGCGCTCAAGAGGGGATAGTCAGAACGCCGCGGTCGAGACTCCGAGCCCGTCGATGCGCACGGTCCGGCCGCTGGTCGTCACGATTAGCACGGTCCCGCTCTTCGGCCCCGAGAAGTGCCCGACCCGGACCACCTTCGACCCCGCCTTGCCCGCGGTCTTCACGGTGCTGAGCAGGGTGCCGTCGAGGAAGACCTTCACGGCGCCGTACCGCTTCCCGGTCCGCACCAGCAGCGCCAGCTCACGCACGTCGCTGACCTTGTAGGTGAGCGCGACGCCCTTCTTCCGGGCCTGCGAGTAGGTGCCGAGGTACGACGCACCGTTGCGCTTGCGCTGCCACGACCCGCGGGTCGCCAGACCGGCGTCGTCCACGGGTACGGCGAAGTCGCGGGTGGCCGGGGTCTCGTCGCGCTCACCGTCCTCGTCCTCGGCGAAGACCGAGAACCGGTGCGTCCGCTGGGACAGCCCGGTGAGGGTGACCGTCGAGCCGTCGCACGACACCCGGGCGGCGTCGAGCCGGCACCCGAACGTCGATCCCGGGACGGTGGACGCGAACCCGAAGGTGGCCGAGGTGCCGAGCAGCCAGCCGGTGGGCCCCGAGGTGATCGTCGTGTCCGGCGGCACCGGGTCCGGCTCCTCGGGCAGCGAGACGGTGACTGTCGTGTCCGTGGCCGAGGCGCCGACGTAGGAGCCGCCGACGGTCAGGGCGACGCGGTAGGTCAGTGAGTACACGGCGGACATGTCGGCGACGACGTCGCAGCTCGCGGTGCCCGGGCCGGTGCCGCTCGTGGTCACCGGCGCCGCCGCGCAGAGCGTGTCGCCCGAGAGGGTGTCGCGGAACGTGACGGTGGCGAGGTTGATCGGGCCGAGGCTGCCGTCGGCGGCCTGGGTGACCTGGGCGGTCATGGTGAGGGACACCTCGTCGGCGTCCGGGTCCGGCCCGACCACCGAGGTCGGCCCGGTGTAGGCGACCGTCGAGCCCTCGGCGGCGACCACGACCGTCACGTCGAAGCCGACGGTCGCGACCCCGTCAGTCACGCTCACGTGCACCGGATAGCTGCCCGCCGCGGCCGTCGGCGTACCTGTGATGGACCACGACGCGGCCGAGGGCGAGGTGGTGTTCTTCGCCGAGAGCGTGACCCCCGCGGGCAGCCCGGTGGCGGTCGCCGAGAGCGCGCCGGCGCCCTGGCCGGTGCTCGCCGAGAACGTCGCGCTGACGGCGTCGGTGAGCTGGACGTTCAGGGTGGCCGGCACCGACGAGCGGTCGACGACCAACGGCGGCGGGGAGCCGCTGGCCTGGATCGCGAACGACGCGTCGTTGACGTCGTAGAAGTAGTTGCCGACCGCCTCGACCTTGAGCCGGGCCGCGGCCACGTTGAGGTCGGGGAGGGTGACCGCCTGCGAACCGTCGTTCGGCGTGCTGGCCAGGAGCACCGTCGGGAACGTCGCGCCGCCATTGGTGGAGAGGCTGACCTTGACGTTGGCCGCGAGCGCCGAGGTGCCGGTCGTCCACGCCACCGTGACGCTGCTGCCGCCGTCCAGGGTGGTGCCGGTGGCCTGACTCGTCACCCGGAACGGGCCGGAGGTCTTGTCGAGGGTCAGCGTGAGGTCGTCGGAGGACAGCCCACCGCCCTGCGCCGAGGCGTCGCGCGCGGTGAGCCGGAAGTGCAGCGCGCTGCCGGTGTACGCCGACGTGGGCAGCCACTCGGACAGGCAGTCGACCTGGCCCGCGCCGCCGGGACAGGTGCCGGTGTTGGCGTTCGTGTTCCCGGCCAGCACCTGGGCGAGGTCGGGGAAGCTGCGGGTGGCACCACCGCCGGTCGGGGTGTTGGCGAACGTCGACGAGGCGGTCCCGAAGACCCGGAACAGCGGCCCTGCGGTCTTGGGTTGGGTGGCCAGGGCCACGCCGGAGCCCGACCCGCTCGTGTCGGTCTGCTCCCAGACGTAGCCGAGCGCGTTCCCGTCGCTGTCGGTCGCCGACCCGGTCAGCGCGAACGGCGTCCGCACCGGGATCGTCCGGTCGGCCGGAGCGGTCACCGTCGGGTTGTGGTTGCCGGTCGCCGTCGTGGCGCCGCCGGAGGTGGCGTTCGGGTTGCCGGCGTCGATGTCGTTGACCGAGCTCGTGAAGCTGCCGGCCACCGGGACCACCGTCGGCTCGGGTACATCACCGGAGAAGGTGCCGCCGTAGACCGTGAAGAAGAGGCTGAAGCCGCGGTCGTCGAACGAGCCCTCGTTGAAGAACGGCTTGACCTGGAGCGTGGTTCCGCCGGGCAGCGCCGCGAGGACGGCGTTCTTGAGGTCGGTCGCGTTGTAGGTGCTGCCCCGGGTCAGGGTGCTGGTCTGGCTGGCCCCGAACTGGAGCTTGAAGGAGTCGGTGCCGTCGAGCTGGCTGAACGCCACCGACTGCCACTCGAGCGCCGGGAAGTCGTCTGCCTGCACGAAGGCGTCGATCGCGTCGCGGCTGACCGCGGAGAAGACCGGGTCGCTGTGCGCCTGGAGGTCGTCGGCGCCACAGATGCCTGCGTACCCCATGATCGTCGACCCGGAGCCCGGCTCGACCGCCGAGCCCGCGGCGCGGTTGCCTGCGCAACCGGCGACGCTGCCGTCGAAGGTGTGGTCCGCGCCGAACTGGTGACCGAGCTCGTGCGCCAGGTAGTCGACGGTGTACGCATCGCCGGACGGCGAGCTCAGCCCGGTGCACCCGCCGGCCTTCGTGTCGTGGCCGACCGCGTCGAGGTAGGCGATGCCGCCACCGTCGATCCCCAGGACGAAGTGCCCGACGTCGTAGTTGCGCGCGCCGACGAGGTGGCCGACCACCCAGCGCTGGCGGTCCAGCAGCGGCAGCGTGCAGCCGGCGGCGAGCATGCTCGACGGGAAGCACGGGAACTGCCCGCACGGGCCGTTGGCGCCCGAGGCCTCGGCCGCGGTCCACAGGTTCAGATTGGTGTCGGTGCCGGCCACGAGCTGGAACCGGATGCTGAGGTCGTCTCCGTAGAGCTGGTCGAGCCGGTTCACCAGCGTCACCTTCGCGGCCAGCACCGCGGTGTCGGAGGCGCTGTTGCTCCCGGCGCCGGGCGCCGTGAAGTTCGCGTACGTCGGGTCGGAGAGCAGCGCCAGCCGGTAGGTGCGCAGCGTGACCACCGCACCCGGGCCCTCGCCGAGGGAAGCCGTGCGCGCAGCGGCCGCAGCCACCTGTGCCCTGGTGCGCGGCGGCAGCGCCGGCTCGACCAGGCCGCGCTCGGGCGCCGGCAGGTCGGAGCCGGCGTAGGAGAGGTGGAGGCGGTCGTCGGCGCGGTAGGCCGGGTCGACGTACCAGGCCGGCCCGTCACCACGCACCGAGGCGTGCACGCCGGCCGGGGTCGAGTCGAGCCGGATCGTGGCCGCGCCCTCGACGGCGGTGCCGGCCCAGGTCCGCAGGTCAGGATGGGCGGCCGCCAGCTCCGGCTCCATCACCGACGTCGGTGCCACCCGGAACGCGACCAGGCGACCGGTCGGGTCCGGGACCTCGACCTGACCGCTGGCGAGCTGCTCGAGCAGCGCGGCGCGGTCCAGCTCGTACGCCGTGTAGGCCCGCGGGCTGACCGTGCGCAGCGCGCTCGGGTCGGGGCGGGCCGCGGAGCGGGTCCAGATCGGGTCAGCCCCGGTGGTGGGCGAGGCGGCTGCGGGCACCTGGGCGAGCAGGGCGGACAGGGTCACGAGCACGGCGCACAGCAGCTGGGTCGCCGTGCGAGCGGGGTGGTGGGTTCCCGACACGGGGGTTCCTTGCGCGAAGCCCGAGGCTCACATGGGGGTTCCCAGCATTGTGCGGGGGCCGCGCTGGTCCGCGTGGCGGAACGCCAAAGCCCGGTGCCGACGTTCTTCTTGGCCTTCGCCCGTCGGTGTATCTGACGCATCCCTGTTTCCTCCTGAAGGGGCATGACCGACCTGCTGCTGCCTGCTGTGGACGGTCTCGGGACACAGCCATCCGCCCCTGCCACCTCGACCCGCCCGACGCCGTACCTCGACCTCGACGTGCCGTACGCCGTCGCGACGTACCGCCGGCTCGCCCGCGCGCTGTCCGGCACCGCGCTGCACTACGCGGTCAAGGCCAACCCCGACCCGACGCTGCTGGCCGCCCTGTCCACGGCCGGATGCCGGTTCGACGTGGCCAGCCCCGCCGAGATCACCGCGGCGCTGGCGGCCGGCGCCGGGCCCGCCCAGCTCGTCTACTCCAACCCGGTCAAGCGACGCGAGGACGTGCGGTTCGCGGCCCGCCTCGGAGTCGACCTGTTCGTCGTCGACTCGCCCAGCGAGGTGGCGAAGGTCGCCGAGGCCGCGCCCGGCGCCGGCGTCCTGTGCCGGCTGGTCACCTCAGGTGCCGGATCGGACTGGCCGCTGTCGCGCAAGTACGGCTGCTCGACCGCCGAGGCGATCGCCATCCTCCGCACCGCGGCCGGGCTCGGCCTGCGGGCCGACGGTGTCTCCTTCCACGTCGGCTCCCAGCAGCGCGACCCTGAGGCCTGGGCCGGTCCGATCGCGTCCGCCGCGACCGTCTTCGCCGCCCTGCGCGAGGTCGGGCTGGACCCGTGGCTCCTGGACATCGGTGGCGGCTTCCCGGCCCGGCTCGACGACGCCTGCCCCGCTCCGGAGGCCTACGGCGCCGCGATCGAGCGCCACCTCGCCGCGTCGTTCGGCGACCACCGGCCGACCACGATCGCCGAGCCGGGTCGCGGGATCGCGGCCGACGCCGGGGTCCTGGTCACGACTGTGGTCGCGGTGCTGCACCGCGCCGGGACGCGGTGGGTCTACCTCGACGCCGGCGTGTTCACCGGGCTGGTGGAGACCCTCGACGAGGCGATCCACTACCCGCTGGCCACCGACGTCTCCGGCCCGACCGGTCCGTGCGTGCTGGCCGGCCCGACCTGTGACAGCGCCGACGTCCTCTACGAGCACGCCATGGTCCAGCTCCCGCTGGCGCTCGACGAGGGCGACCAGGTCCGCTTCCACTGCGCCGGCGTCTACACCTCGACGTACTCGACCGTCGGCTTCAACGGGTTCGCACCACTCACCACTCTGGTCCGGGGATGACCACCCACCGACGCAGCCGCCCGGTCGTCGGACGGCTGCTCGCCGGGTACGCCTGCGGGTCGCTGGCCACCGGGCTGCCCTGGCCACTGCTGCTCGTCCTCGTGTGGGAGCAGTACGGCGACGGCCCATATGGGGCCTGGGCCGTCGGACTGGTCGGGGCAGCCCGGATGGTTCCCTACGTCCTGCTGTCCTGGGCGGTCGGCTCCTTGGGCGACCACCTGCGGCGGGACCGCCTGGTCCGCGCCACGATGGCGCTGCGGCTGGTGTTCCTGGTGGGTGCGGCCGTCGCGCTGGCGTCCGACCGGGTCGGCCTGGCGGTGGTGGCGGCGGCGCTCGCGGTGGCGGTGGGCACGCCCACCTACCCGGCGATCGCCGCCTCGCTTCCGCGGCTGGCCGGCGCGCAGCGAGCCCGCGCCACCGAGCTGCTGGTCACCATCGAGGTGTCCTCCTGGGTGGTCGGCCCGGCGCTGGGCGGGCTGCTGCTGACCCAGTCACTGCAGCCCTGGACGCTCGTCGTGGCGGTCGCGCTCGCCGCATCAGGTCTGCTGTTCGTCTCGGGCATCTCGATCCCCGGTCCCCTGGACCGGGCGCCGGACGCGGTGGCCGGAATGCTGCGCGAGGTGCTGCGCTGCCCGCCGGCCCTTGGCGCCCTCGGCCTGGCCGGGCTGCTCAACCTGGTGCTCACGATCACCGGCGTCCTCCTGCTGCCGCTGAGCCACGACACCTGGGGGCGCGGCGACGCCGGGTTCGGGCTGGCCACTGCGTGCCTGGGTTTCGGCGCGTTGGGGGCTCCGGCGCTGGCGAGGCTGGTCACTGCCACATGCACCCGCGGTCTGGTCACCCTGGCCGGGGCCGTGCTCGTGGTCGCGGCGACACCGGTGCCGTGGGTGGCGCTGCCGGTGCTGGCGCTGGCGGGTGCCACCGGCGTGGTGATCGAGAGCCTGTTGACGGGCACCATCCAGGACGCCGTCCCCGACCGCTACCGGGCCGGTGCGCTCGGCCTGGCGGACACGATCATGGTCGGCGCCTGCCTCGTGGGCAGTCTCGTCGCACCCGCGCTGGCCGGGCTGTGGGGCGCGCGGCCGGCGTTGCTGCTGGTGGCGGCCGCGAGCCTGCTGCCCCTCCTTGTCGCCACCGTGGCCGGTGGCCACCGTCGGACCGTCGCGGTCGCGCCGGTCGGCGTACTGCTGCAGGAGACGGTCGCTGCCTGAGCGTGTCGTGCAAATAGGATGCTGGGATGAGCGAGCGCGACCCGATCCGCGAGGCGCACCGGCAGTGGGTGCGGCACGGCTGGGCCGAGGCCGCCGACGGCATGGTCATGGTGACGTCGCTGGTGCGTGCTCAGCAGCTCGTCCTGGAGCGGATCGACGCGGTGCTGCGACCGCTCGAGCTCACCTTCGCCCGCTACGAGGTGCTGCGGCTGCTGTCGTTCTCCTCGGCCGGCGCGATGCCGATGACGCGGCTCGGCTCATTGCTCCAGGTGCACCCGACCTCGGTCACCAGCGCCGTGGACCGGCTCGAGCGCCAGGGCTTCGTCGAGCGGCAGCGGCAGGACGACGACCGGCGGGTGGTGCTCGCGGCGATCACCGAGGCCGGCCGCGCTGTCGTCGAGAAGGCCACCGACGGCCTCAACAGCGAGGTGTTCGAGAAGCCGGGCCTCACTGCCCGCCAGCTCGAGGACCTGACTCAGCTGCTCGGCGTACTGCGGGCGGACGCCGGCGACACGGTCGACTGAGCTCCGGCCTCACCCGCCCCGATCAGCAGCCGGATGGTCCGGCGCACCCAGCGCTCGTACTGCTCCAGCGACCACCCACGCTCGACGACGAGGTTGCGGTAGGTGCCGACGCTCACCAGCCCCCAGTACATGTCGGCGAACGTCCGGGCGTCGACCTCCGCCGGCAGGGCACTGTCGCGCTCGAGCCGCTCACCGAGGTCGATCAGCTCCCGGTAGCGCTCCTCGTCACGCGGTTGCAGCGTCTCGTCGACCTCCGGGTGCTGCCGCCGCGCTGTCGACAGGGCCTCGTGGAGCCGCCAGATGGTGGAGGCCACCTCGACGTCGGCGGCGATGGTCGCGTCGAGCGCCTCCAGGGCGGACATCGCCGGGGTGACCGGGTGCCGGTCGACCGCCGGGGCGACGTCGGTCTCGAAGATGTGCAGGTGGAGAGCGGTCAGCAGCTCGGACTTGGACGGGAAGTGCAGGTAGATCGCCTGGCGGGAGACGCCGGCCTGCCTGCCGACCGCCTCGAGGCCGGCGCCGTGGTAGCCCCGCTCCTCGAACAGGGCGCGAGCCGCGTCGAGGATCTGGGTCCGGGTCTGCGACCGCCTGCTACTTGACACCCTGTCAATGTACTGTACTTTACAAGGTGTCAAGTGAATCGGGACCGACGAGAGGTGTGACCCATGAGCCGCTTCCTGATCGTGACGTGGGACGGCGCCGGCAACCTCGCGCCGACGTTGGGCATCACCCGCACGCTGGTCGAGCGCGGCCACGACGTCCGGCTGCTCGGCCACGACACCGTCGCCGACCTGTGTCGCGGCGTCGGAGCACACTTCGTGGCCCTCAGCCAGGCCGAGGGCTGGGATGCCATGGAGGACCCGGACGACTTCGAGGCCGAGGTCAAGCTCATGGTGGAGGACCTGTGCTTCAGCCCGGTGATCGCCGACGACGTGAGCAAGGAGCTGGCTCGTGAGGCGGCCGACGTGGTGCTGGTCGACTGCCTGCTGTTCACCGCGATCGACGCCGCAGTGGCCTCGGGCATCCCGACCGCGACGCTGGTGCACACGCCGTACTCGATCTACCGCGGCGGTGAGCTCGTGGACATGTTCGCGCCGGGCATCCCGATGGCCAACGCGCGACGCGCAGAGCTCGGCCTGCCGCTGGTGGAGAGCCTCGCCGACATCCACGACGGCTGCGCACTCGCGCTGGTCGCCGTACCCCGCGAGCTCGAACCGGAAGCGCCTGACGCCGCCAACGTGCTCCGGATCGGACCGGTGCTCGACGCACCTCCGCTGGTGCGCGAGGTCGACGACCTCGACGTCACCGACGGCACCGAGCCGTTGGTGCTCGTCAGCCTCAGCACCAGCGAGCAGGGCCAGGCCGACCTCTTGAAGCGCTGCGTCGACGCGGTCGGACAGCTGCCGGTCCGGGCGGTCGTGACCACCGGGCCCACGATCGACCCCGCCTCGGTGCGCGCCGCCGCGAACACCCGGGTGGTGCAGTACGTGCCGCACTCCCGGGTCCTCCCCTCCGCAGCGCTGGTCATCACCCACGCCGGCCTCGGGACCACGCTCGCCGCGCTCGCGGCCGGCGTACCCATGGTCTGCACGCCGATGGGCCGCGACCAGTTCTTCACCGCTGAGCAGGTCCAGTCGCTCGGTGCGGGCCGGATGCTGACGGCGGACTCGAGCAGCGAGGTCATCGCCAGCGCCGCCGCGGACGTCCTCGCCGACCCGGCGTGCTCCGCCGCCGCCAAGCAGCTGGCCATCGCAATCAGCGGCTACGGCGGTGCGGCCCAGGCCGCGGCCGCGCTCGAAGCACTCGAGTAGACGTCCCGAGTCGCCCCTACGATGCGGAGGTGAGCCGGGGCCATGCACTCCCGCGCATGGTCTTCCTCGACCACTGCGCTGCGTGGTCCGGTGGCGAGATCGCCCTCAAGCGGTTGCTGGTCCCTCTTGCGGCTGATGGGCCGCTCGTCGTCCTGGGGGAGGACGGTCCGCTGGTGGGCGAGCTGGAGGCGGCCGGGATCGAGGTCCGGGTGCTGCCCCTGGCACCGCGCACCAACCGGCTCTCCCGGGAGGAGACTGCGCGGCTGCCGTGGCGCAGCCTGCTGGACGTGGTCGGCTACGTGCGGCAGGTGCGGCGCCTGCTACGGGACGAGCGGGCCGACCTGGTCCACGCCAACAGCCTCAAGAGCGGCATCTACGGATGCCTGGCCGCACGCGCCGCCCGGGTGCCAGTGGTCTGGCACGTCCGCGACCGGGTCGCGCCGGACTACCTCCCGCGCCGCGTCGTGCGGCTGGTGCGGGCGCTGCTGCTCCTGCTCCCCGACGCCGTGCTGGTCAACTCGGCGGCCACCCTCGAGACGTTGGGTCCGGCGGTGCGGCGCACCGTCCCGGTCCGGGTGCTCGGCGACCCCTACCGCTCGCCACTGCCGGTCAGGCCCCGCACCGCCCCCGACACTGAGCCAGTGGTCGCGCTGGTCGGAAGGCTCGCGCCCTGGAAGGGCCAACGGCTGTTCCTCGACGCCCTGGAGCTCCTGGCCGGCCAGGGCATCGTTGTGCGGGGCCGGCTGCTGGGCGCGGCACTGTTCGGCGAGTCGGGCTACGCCGACGAGATCGCCGCCCGCCTCGCTGCGCCGCCACTGGCCGGCACCGCCACCCTGGACTCGTTCTCCGGCGACGTGTCCGAGGCCCTCAAGGACGTCGACATCGTGGTCAACGCCTCGGTGATCGCCGAGCCGTTCGGGCAGGTGGTCGTCGAGGCCATCGCCAACGGAGTGCCGGTGGTGGTGCCGGACCAGGGCGGCCCCGCCGAGATAGTCGAGGACGGCCTGAGCGGGCTGACGTACCGGTCCGGTGACACCGCGGACCTCGCGGCGACGATCGCTCGGCTCGCTGGCCTTCCCGACCTCTACGAGCGGCTGTCGGCGGGCGGTCTGCGCCGGGCCGAGGTGTTCTCTCCCGAGGAGATCGCGGCGGAGTTCGGGGAGTTCGCCCGCTCGGTCCGCCGCCTCGGCTTTGGTCAGCGGATGCGCAGGCTGGCCGGTCGCGCAGCGTCGTCCTCTGCCGCCCGCAGCCAGGCAGGCTGACCCGCCACCGGAAGGAGCCGTCGCAGCCGGGCCAGGTCGTCGGCGAAGAGCGGCTCGAGCGTCTGACGCACCTCGGGGTCGACCTCGTTGCGCGTGACCAGTCGACGGCGAAGTGCCTCGCGCATCCGGAACGTCGTCGCTCCCCTGGCCGCCCGTCTGACGATCTCCTTGGACCGCGCCGCCTCGATCACGCCCTGCACCAGACGGCTCCGCGGAGTGCCGGAGACGTTGACGACGGGGACCCGTGCCAGCTCGCCCGCATGCGGCTCGGTGCCGATGAACCGCAGCACCTGGCGCAGGGTCTCTGGATAGTCCGCGCTCATCGAGTCGTAGAACCACACCCCGACCCGGTCTCGGCCGAAGGCATCGAAGAAGGCCTCGATCGCGTCGGCGTACCGGCTCATCCGGGTGTAGTGCCACAGGTGCGCCCAGTTGTCGCGCACGCGCCGGTCCTCGTCCGCGACCGCGTCCAGGAGGGACGGGGCGGTCTCACGGCCTTGGACGGACAGGTAGTCGAACGCCGAGTGCGCACGCTCGACCGGCTCGCGCAACAAGACGACGATCCGAGCATCGGGCGCGACCTGACGGATCTCGGGGATCGACCGCTCGTAGTGGTAGAGCGTCGACACCGACCCCTCGCCCAGTGCTTCCGGACCGGGGTTGTGGGGGTAGAGAGCGAGGTAGTCCGCGCGGTCGGTGACCGACGGATGGTTCACGGCGAGGTCGTCGCCGGGCCCACGAAACGACAGGCGCTGCCCTGGGTAGGCGAAGTAGTCCGGCTCCTTGGGCGTCGTGACGAACACGTCCGGGTGTCCACGCAGCCCTTCCACCAGCCCAGTGGTCCCCGACCGACCGGCACCGGCGACCAGAAAGGTTGGGCGTGTCACGGCCGTCAGGCGCTCGCCGGCTCCGGAGCGGCGGCCAGCACCCGATCGGCCTCGTCGCCGTCGGCCTGCTTGGGCTGCGGCCGCCGCAGCGCGGCCAGGCCGATGCCGACGAGCACGCCGAACAGCAGACCAAGCACCAGCTGTCCGGTCGTGGCGAACGTCGAGACCTTGCCCTTGGATGCCTGCTCCACGACCTGGGCGCCCCCGGCGGGATCGATCGCACCGGCCAGCTGTGCCTGGCTGAGCCGGGTCTGCAGCATGACCTGCTGCTGGACCAGCGCGGTCCGCTGCGGCGCGAGCGCGGCGGCGGTGGCTGCGGGCACGTCGGCGTTGGCGACCCTCTGGTCCAGCTTGAGCAGCTGGTCGGAAGCCGTCTTGATGTCCCCGCGCAGGTGCTGCACCGCCCGGTCGACCTTGGCGGCGTTCTCGCTGGCCACCCACGCGACGTAGGTCTTCGCGAACGCGTTGGCGACCGCCTGGGCCCGGTCCGCGTCGTCGGCGGTGATGCGGAGCAGGATGACGCTGGTCGCGTTCGCGCTGAGCACGTCGAGGGTGTAGTCGCCGCTGTCCAGCTCCAGTCGCTTGTCCACCCTGTCGGAGATGGTGTCGCTGGCCAGGACCCGCTGCGTGTAGTCGACGAGCCTGGTCTGGTCCACGTTCGAGGGGGTGCCCGAGGTCAGGGTCTGCAGGGTGAGCGGTTGGCCGACCAGGATCTGGCTCTCCGCGGAGTACGACGAACCCTGGGTCAGCACCCGGCCGCCGGCCAGCGCCAGCCCCACCAGCGCGCAGACGACCACGAGCCGCCAGTGGTCACGCAGGCTGCGCAGCAGCCCGCCCGAGCTGACGTCGACGTACTTGCTGTCCATGTCCCACCCCACATGTTTCGGATCCCACCGGCGTGGAATCCAGACGGTCAACGACGGATTCGCCTGTTGGGTACGCCGTGACTTTCCCCTGTGCACCCACGTTGTTGCCTCTGCGAGCCGCATCGCGCGGCGAGCCGGCTGGTGGAGTGGGAGGGGACGCGATGGCCGACCGGGCGCTGACCGGGCTGCTGCTCGCTGCCGGCCTGTGCGCGGGCACGATCGCGCTGTCGTTCGGACCCGCCGCGCTGATGCTCGTCCTGTTCCCGCTGGCCGCGGTGCTGGTCGCGGCGTGGCTGCTGCTCACGCGCCGCTGGTACGCCTACCTGGCCTTCGCCAGCACGTTGTGGCTGATCGCCCCGGAGGTACGCCGCGTCGTCGACTGGCAGTCCACGTTCCACGAGTTCAGCCCGATCAACGTCACGCCCGCATTGGTGAGCCTGATCGCCCTCCCCTGGGTGGTCCGTAGCCGACGCCGCGTGCACCGCGACGTCGCGGTGCTGTTCTCGGTGGCCGTCTGCGTGATGACCTACGCCCTGGCGGTGGGAGTCGTCCGCAACGGGTTCGTCTCCGCGGCTGCGGACGTCCCGCTGATCGTCGCGCCGCTGATGCTCGGCCTCTTCGTGCTCATGGTCCCCGACGACGACCGTCGGATGCGGGAGTTCGTGGCGAACCTGGCCGTCTGCGGCGCCATCCTGCTCGGCGGCTACGCGGTCGTGCAGTTCCAGGTGCTCCCGCCGTGGGACGAGGCGTGGATGATCTCCTCGGGCACCGGGAACCTCGGTGACCCGGTCGCCGGGCAGTTCCGCACGTTCAGCACACTCGGGACTGCGAGCTACCTGGCTCAGGTGCTCTGTGCGATGTTGCTGGTCCTGGTCGCCGAGCGCCGGCTGCCACTGCAGCTGCTGGCCGGCGGTGCCGCCCTCGCCGGTCTCGGACTCACCCTCTCCCGCCAGGGCTGGCTGGCGCTCCTCGTCGGCGTGCTCGTGCTCGTCGCGCTCCGGCGGCTGCAGGCCTGGCGGCTGCTCGCGCTCGCGGTCGTGCTCTTCGTGGTCCTGATGTCGACCGGCAGCCCGATCGTCGAGCGGATCACCGACCGCTTCGACGAGTCCCGCACCGAGGGGACCCAGGACACCAGCCTGGTGTCGCGCTACTGGTTCCAGTACCAGGTCGCCCCTGCTGCGCTGAAGGACCTCGACGGGTCCGGCATGGGTGCCACTGGTCGGGCCGCCCTGGTCTCCGGCGGTTCGCACATCGAGGCCGCGCGCTACGTGAGCTTCGACTCCGGCGTCTTCGAGTCGATGGTGCGCTACGGCTCGGTCGGCGGGCTGGTGCTGCTCGGCTCGCTCGTCGTGGTGGCGGTCCGGCTGGCCCGCCGGTCCCGGCGCGGCACGGTCTTCGACGCTGCGTGCGCCGCTGCCGTGTGCGCCCTGACCTTCGGGATGCTGTTCCAGGACACGCAGCGAGGCGCCTTCGGCGTCATGCTCTGGATGCTGGTCGCCGTCCAGGGCCGGGCCTCGGATCGCGATGCGAACGGCGAGCCCGACGCGTCAGTTTCAGACGTGACGTCGGGTCGAGCCGGGCATGAGGCCCCGGCGCCTGAGCTCGCCGAGGAGCCGTCCGGTCGCTGAGCCGTCGACGGGTGCGAGGCCGATCCGCTCGGCGGCGGCAGCCCGCAGCTCCGCGAGAGCCGGGACGTCCTTGACCGCGTCCGGCACGAATGCCGCGCACAGCTCGGGGGTCAGCAGCTGCGGGCCGGGAAGCAGCTCCTCGAGGTTGTCGACGTTGAGCCCGCGGCGACCGCCGGCGTAGTCCTCGAGGTCGTTGAGGGCGAAGCCGATCGGCCGGTCGAGCACCAGGAAGTCGGTCCACACGCTGGAGTAGTCGGTCACCAGGGCGGCAGCACGACCGAGCAGCCGGTAGAGCAGCACCTGAGCGGCGTCGAGCTGTGCGTTGGTCAGCCGGACGGCCCCCGTGCGGTCGTAGGTCTCGGCGTCCAGCGGGTGCGGCTTGACGACCACCTGGGCGCCGTCGGAGCGGGCGCCGTCGACCAGCCCGGCCAGCATGTCGCGGGCGGAGTACGCCGCCGCCGCGCCGTCGGTGTCGCTCCACGCGGCGCGCGCGCCCACCGCCACCGAGGTGCGGAAGGTCGGCATGTACAGCAGGAACGGCCGCGCCGGGTCGAGCCCCAGGGCGGACAGCTCGGCGTCGGTGGCCGGCCGTCGAAGCTGGTCCCACCGGGGGTTGCCGGTGACCACCAGCCGGTCCTCCGGGACCCCGAGGAAGGCCGCCTTGCGCTCGCCGAAGATCCGGGCGCCGGACACGATCACGGTGGCCCGGGGCGGCAGGTTGTCGGGATCGCGCAGCCCCGCCTTGGGTCCGTCTCCGTGCCACAGGTTGACCACCGGCTTGCGCCGCGGCGGCTCCGGGCTGAGGTAGAGCCCGTGGGTGAAGAACGTGGTGTGGGCGGTCAGATAGGAGGCGAGCCCACGGGGCGACCGCTTGGGCAGCACCCGCAGCCGCCCCGGCGGCACGGTCGTCCCGAGGGCCTGCGCGGCCTGCTCGGCGCCCAGTCCGCTGGTCAGCCAGCACACCTGGAGGTCCGAGTCCTGGAGCAGCCTGCGGATCACCTCGACCGCGTTGCCCTCGGTGTCCGGGAAGCCCGACACCACCACGTGCGGTCGGGTCGGGGTCACCTGACGCAGCAGCCGGACCAGCGCGCGGGCCAGGACCTTGGGTTCCCGGCGCCGCAGCAGGTGCTTCATCGCTGGCTCTCGTGGTCGGAGGCGGACGGAGCCGGCTCGGCCGCCGCGGTCGGGCCGCCGCGGACCTTTGCGACGACTCGACCGACCTGGACCCGGACCCACTCGACGTCGGAGCGTTCGAGGACCAGCATCCGGCGGATCGGGAGTCCGGTGATGCGGTGGTAGAAGGCGAGCGTCATGCCACACCCGACGCAGTAGGCGGCAGCGGTGGCCAGGGCGGCACCCATCGTCCCCAGCTGCGGGACGAGCACCACCAGCAGGACCACGGTCACGGCGGCGGAGGCGACCTGGCTGATCGAACGCTTCCCCGGGTGGCCCTCCGCGTAGAGACCGGCGGCGATCATCTGGTCGACGCAGAACGGGATGCTGGCCACCACCAGCACCTGGGCGAGCCGGACCGAGGGCGCGAAGTCCGAGCCGAAGAGGAGCATCATGACCGGCTCCGCGAGCAGCACGCCGACCACGGCCGCCCCGGTCACGAGCACGACCATCAGCCGGCCCGCGCGGGCGATGAGCTCACGGTCGTTGCGATGCGCGGACTCGGTGAAGAGCACGTTGCGCAGCGAGTTGACGACCATCCCGCTGATCTCCGCGAAGCTCACCGCGACCACGTAGTAGCCCAGCTGCCTCGGAGTCACCAGCGCCACGAGGATGACCTGGTCGAGCCGCCAGACGACCAGGTTGCCCAGCACCGCGCCCCAGCCGCGCAGCCCGTACAGCCCGACGAACCGGGTGAGCCTGGGCTCCGCCACCACGAAGGCCTCCGTGGCCCTGCGCCTCAGCAGCACCGCGGCCATGAACAGACCACCGGCGACCGAGCACAGCATGTGCGCCCACACGGCGGAGGTGACGGTCAGCGTCCCGGTCAGGAGCAGGCCGACCAGGGCCACGAGCCGCAGCACCGGAGTCACCACCCGCTCGACCGCGACGACGGCGTACTCGCGCATGCCGACGAGCACCCCGCGCACCAGCAGCGTCCACATCGCGACCGGCACGAGCAGCACCACGGCACGCAGCAACGGCACCAGGTGCGGGGCGTTGCGCAAGAACGTGGGGGCGACCACCCAGACCAGGAGGACCGCCACGACGCCGTAGGCCATGGTCAGCCAGCCGGCCTGCCGGAGCACCCGGCGGGGCCGCTCACGGAGCCTGGCCACGGCGTAGGCCGCGGCCTCGGGCAGACCCATGCTCGCCAGCGTGATCAGGACGAAGATCGGTGCGATCACGGCCGCCATCTCGCCGCGGCCGTCCGCGCCGAGCTGGCGGGCCAGGATCGGCGCCGTCGCGAGCGAGCTGAGCGGCAGCACGAAGTTGGTCAGGCCGGTGTACACAAGCACGCGGACCAGCGACGGCCGGGGCTGCTCGGCCGCGGTCGGCTCCGCCAGGTCCGACGGCGGATCGTGCCGCTGGTCGGTCACGGCACGGTCCTGGCCGGCAGCGCAGCAGCCACCTCGCGCTGCAGGGCGGCCTGGAAGGACTGCAGCGAGAACTTGGTGGCGTGCGCACGGATCGCGTCGGCGTCCCAGTCGGCGGCCAGCAGCCGCTCGATGCCCCGGCCGACCGCGTCGCGCGTGACGGCCTCGACGAAGACGGTGGTCAGTCCCTCGACGCTGGAGTCGAGGTAGCCGCCGGCCGCCAGCAGCACCGACGGAACGCCGAAGGAGTAGCCCTCCACCGGGGTGAGCCCGAAGTCCTCGAAGCTCACCCCGATCAGCCCGGCGGCGTGGGCGTAGAGCCAGCGCAGCTGCCCGTCGGTCAGGTCCCGCAGCCCCACCAGGTTGGCGGGCCAGGTCCGCCCCGACTCGGGCAGCCCGCCGACCACGACCAGCCTGGCGTGCGGCATCTCGGCGACCGTCTTGCAGACAACCTGGGTGTTCTTGTAGCCGCGCGAGCGGCAGATGTTGAGCAGGAACCCCGGTTCGAGCCCGGGCACCGGTTCCTGCGGCCCGTCGGGGTCGAGGCCGGCCGGCGGGTGCAGCACGTCGGCGCGGATGCCGTACGCCGCGTGGATGCGGTCGCGCACCATCGTGGAGTTGGCGAGGTACCGGGTGGCCGTGTGGGCCGCCTGCCGGTCCCAACGTCGCAACCTCGGGGCCAGGGCACCCAGCGCGAGCCGCGCCGGCACCGGGAGACCGAGCGAGTAGTCCTCCCTGCAGTGCAGCCAGCGGGGCGGCGTGTGGCAGTAGACGATCTTGGGAGCCTCCGTGCGGAAGCCGTGCGCCCATCCCGAGCTGCTCACGAGCACCACGTCGGCGTCGACGTGATGGCCGGAGACAGCTCGGGCGAGCACGGGCAGCGCGCGCCTGGGGTCCTCGCGCAGCACCCTCAGCCGGTTGGGCCAGAGCGTCTCGACGTGGTGCCCGCGGAACTCCGGGAAGGTCCGGTCGGCGTCGTACATCGTGGTGACCACGCGCGCGCCAGGGAAGGCGTCGAGCATGGCCAGCACGACGCGCTCGGCGCCGCCACGCTGGGTGAGGTAGTCGTGGGCGATGACCACGCGCGGATGAGCGGCAGCGGCTGCGCTGCCGTCAGTGCGTGCGAGCATGAGGACTCCTCCGCTGGGGGCCGGGCAGCGCTCGACACTGCCGTGGCAAGGCGGTCGGAGCCCCGAAGTCCCACCGCTGCCAGCCCAACGGGTGAGCGATCGGCAGGTTACGCAGACGCCCCCGGCCGGTGCCGGGGCTGCCGGATCTTCACAGTGACCTTGGCCGGCGGTGACTGGCCGGCCTCGTTCACGGCCCGGATGCGGAACTTGTAGCGCTTGCCGTACTTGAGGCGTTTGACGAGGTACTTCCTGGTCAGGGCGGACACGGTCACAGTGACCTTCTTCTTGCCGGGCAGCCCCGAGATCACGTATCCGGTGATGGGCGCTCCCCCGTCGGACGCCGGCGGTGCCCACCGGATGAGTGCGGCCCGGTTCTTGGACTTGCCCCTGAACTTCCGGGGGGAGTCGGGGCGGTCGAACGGCGTCCGGATGCGGAGCGCGACGACGTCCCCGGCCACGGACACCGGCACCGAGGTGCCCTGGGCCGTCGAGACCGCACCGGCGCCGGACGAGGGTCGATGCACCGCGAAGCTCGAGCGCTTCGCGACCTGGACCGTCACCGAGGCGGGGTTCACGGAGAGGGGCTGCTCGGTGTCGGGGTCATAGATCGACACGTCACGCCACAGCAGCAGGACGAACTCACCGTTGCGCTTCTGCACGAGGATCTGCCGCAGGTCCGACGGTGCGCCGTTGACGCTGTAGCTCAGCTTGCTGGGTGCGGTCGCCGGTCCGGGATCCGCGGTCAGGGCGAGCAGGTTCTTGAGTGCCGAGTACGCCGGCTTGGGGCTGAAGTCGTTGCGCAGCAGCCCGAAGCTCGCCTCGTGGTTTGCCTGGTCCGGGTCCGGCGCCTGGTCGACCAGCTCGTAGTCGTAGACCCGGCTGGTGCCGCGGAGGTAGTGCTCCAGCAGGAGCCGCGGCGCATAGCTGCCCTCGACCGACTCCGGGGTCGGTCGATGGCCCGAGGTGGTGTTCATCGCGTTGTGGTAGCCGGTCTCGGTGTACATCACCGGCTTGCCCGGGACGACGGTCGCTTCCGCCTGGGTCATCTGGTCGATCCCCCAGCTGGGCTGGCGCCCCCCGGGGTAGAGGTGGGCGTTGCCGTAGTCGGCGTACTGGCCCATGTCACCGATCTGCGTGAACCCGGTCCGCATGCCGAGCGCCGGAGCCAGCACCGGCAGGTCGGCGGTGGCGGCGTTGGCGTTCGCCGCCTGCCACAGGTCTCGCTGGTGGGTGAGCAGCTCGGCGGCCCAGTTCACTGCGGTCGGGTCGAGGTTGTACTCGTTGGCACCTTCGAGCGACTCGACGACCCCGGTCGGGAACTCGGTGGCGATCGTCTGCACCAGCCTCGCCGGGGTCTGCCACGACCCCGGCCGCCCCATGATCAGGTCGAACCGGATCCCCGCCGAGGCGATGTCACGCATCGCCGGGTAGGACTCCGGGACGCTCATGTCGAGGTTGGTGCGGGCGTGCCGCGCACCGAGGCTCTTGATCGCCTGCTTCACGCGCGCGGTGTCGTGGTACGGCGTGTCCAGGTAGTTCAGGTGCAGGCTGACCCCGAAGGAGTCGGCCAGGCTGTCCGCCTGCCGCGCCTGCACGGATGGCAGCGCTGCCGCTGCCTGTGCCGAGTGGGCCGACTGCGCCGAGCGGGGAGCCGACTGGGCCGGCGCCGCGGTGACGCCGGCCAGCAGCGGCGCGGCGAGGAGACCAGACACCAGCGCAACGAGCGCGCGCCGGCTCCGCGCGCGGGACCACTCAGTGCTCATGCAAGAAACTCCCCGGGTCTAGACCGTGGGCCGCAGCCCGAGTGAGTAACTCGCCAGTCCCCCGCTGGTTACGGTGTGGCCGAGGTCAGGAACTTGAGAGGTCTAGCGCCGAGCTGGGGACGTCAGCGGCGGCGACGCAGGACGATCTCCTGTCGGACCCGCCGCGAGATCCTTGCGAACCGGTCGGCGCGGGTCTCCTGCCAGGCCCGCATCCTCAGCAGCGTCCGCCAGGGCTGGCCACTGACCACGGCAGACCCGGCACGCCAGGAGTTGGTACGTCGCAGCCGCCGGTCGCCGCGCCGTAGCCGCCCCATGACGTCGGCCGTCGTCAGCCGCTGGGCCACCGGCGAGAACGGCGGCCAGATCTCCTCCTCCCACGGGAAGGAGCCCCACGCGTGCGCCTCCTCGTCGGAGGGTGCGGTCCAGAACGCGCGCAGCACCGACTCGACGGTCGCACGCAGGTCGGTGTGCAGCGCGGTCCCGTCGAGGCCGGGCGCCACCAGCTCGGCGGTGCGCACGGCGACCGCCTGCATCTGCGGCAGCCCCCAGTCGAGCACCGGCTGGTTGTGCAGGTCGGCCAGCACCGGACGGACCTGGTCGCCCTCGACGCGGTAGCCCAGCGTCCGCCCGGTGCTGCCGGCGCAGAGCATCTCCACCAGCAGGTTCGGTGCGGGGAAGCCCGGCCAGGAGCCGGGGTCGCGCTGGCGATCGAAGAGCCACGGCGTCATCCGCACTCCGTCCTCGGTGCGCGGGTCCGCCGCGGAGGGCAGCATCCCGATGACGAAGTGGTCGGCCTGGCCGCCGCCCCCGCGGCGTACGAGGTGGTCGAAGGCGGCCGCGGTGCGACCTTCCCACCCGGCGTCGACCAAGGCGCACGGGACGCCGTCGAGGAGGCCCTCCTGGCGGAGATAGGCCAGCGTGTCCCCGGCCGTCCGCTCCGCGGCCTCCCGGACCAGACCCTCGAGAGGCTCCATCCGGAGCAGCGCAGCGAGTCGGTCCCGCTCGTCCGCCGCGAGCGGCACGTCCTGTCGACGCGGGTCGGTCAGCGGGTCGCCGGTCAGCGCGTGAGCCTCCTCGGCGCTGAGCTCGACACGGGCGAGCGCGGTCCGTGCGGTGAAGTCCCGTCGCGCGGTCACCCAGCGCTCCAGCATCACCTCGGAGGTGGCGCTGGCGCCGAGGATCCACGGCTGCCGGGAGCCGTGCAGGTAGCGCAGCTCCAGCTCCGGGGCCACCACACCGAGCACATGGCGCGCCACGTCCAGCATCACCTGTCCGTCACGCGCGACGAAGTAGAGCCGCTTGACCCCGCGCAGCCTGGCCTGGCCCGCCACCCAGAGGGCGTAGCCGACCAGCAGCGGCGCAAACGCGCCCGCGCTCACCTGGGCCACCGGAGCGGGGACGCCGGTGGCCTCCAGCCGCGCGAGCCGGGAGGCACCGGCCAGCCAGGAGGTGAGCCCTGAAGTGCTGGCGGCGTGCTCCTCGAGCAGCCGCTCGTAGCGGGTCAGCCGGGCCTGCGGCGCCCATGAGGCCGCCCACCCCTCCAGCCGGGCTCCCGCGACGTCGCTGCGGCGGTTGTCACCGACATGGTGGAGGTCGAGGCTGCCGGGCGGTCCGAGCTCCTGGGCGACGGCGCCGAAGAAGCCGCCGACGGACTTGCTGCAGGGCCGGCCGGCGGAGGTGAAGACCCGGTCGTCGTCGGCCAGCAGACCCGCCCGCTCGAGCAGCTGGCGGACGAACGCCTCCGAGTGCGGGGTGTCGGACACGAACACCACCAGGTCCGCCTCGGCTCTGGCCTGCGCCAGCAGCTCCGCAGCGCCCGGCACCGCGACCGTCAGCTCACGCTCGAGCTCCTCTTCCGCCTGCACCCAGAGCTCGACTCGCTCCGGCGCCTCGTTGAGCGCGTGGGCCACCTCTTCGTAGACCCGGAGCAGCGTCGGATACAGGTCGTCTCGCCGGGTGAGCTCCCGCTCGCAGCGACGGCGTGCGGCCGCGAACGCAGCCGGCGTGGCCGAGGCGGTGCCGGCGCGCGCCAGCCGGACGGCGAGCAGGTCCAGGAGTGCCTCCGGGTCGCCCACCCGCCGCGTCAGGACGGTGTCGAAGACGTCGAAGGAGCGGACCCGCCGTCCGCTCGGCTCAGGGGGCACCGGGCACCGCCACGAAGAGGTCGCCCTCGAAGATCCCGAGGTCCGGCCGGCGCACCTCGGTGAACGTGGCCCGGAGCCCCGCGCGCGCCAGGTCCTCCACGATGTCGCGCCCGAAGACCCGGTAGGCCTTGATGCCGCCCTCCCGGATCATCGGGTCGCCGTGGATGTGGGGCGGGGTCACCAGCAGCTCGTCGGTCTCCGGGTCGATCAGCTGCCAGGTGTGTTCGAGGGCCGGGTCGTAGGGGACGGTGAACAGGTAGACGCCGTCGTCCTTGAGGCACCGGGCGACCTCCGCGTGCGCGGTGTCGACGTACCGGACGTGCTCCATCACCTCGGAGGTGATGACCACGTCGAAGTGCCGGTCCGGGAAGGGCATCTGCTCGAGGTCGACGTTGATCATCCGGTCGTCGTCGAGCCGCTCTCCGCTCTGCCTGCCCGGGAGGTAGAGCGAGCGGACGACGCCCGGGTGGTGCTGCAGCCGGCGGGCGATGCGGCTGTGCGCATCCGTGTCGAGGACTCTCAGGCCTTCCGGGAGCCGGCTCGCGAGCTCCTCGACGGTCTGCGCGTGCACGCCCCGCTCCTGCAGCGCGTCCAGCAGTCCCGCAGCCAGCACCCGGTCGCGCATCTTGGCGTGGCAGCCGCGGCACCGGAGGGTCTCTCGGAGCGGGCGGATGTGGTGGCGTCGGAAGGTCTCGAGGTCGGGCAGGTCGTACCGCAGCGTGCCCACGTGGCCACAGATGTTGCATCGTGCCTCGGTGGCCCGCCAGGTGCGCCAGGCCTTGAGGTTGGCGCGGGTCACGCGGGCGCGGACGCGGCCCGGGTGGCGCAGCCCGCCCCAGGCGAGCTGGAGCACCAACCGTCGCGTCGAGAACGGCGGTGCCAGGCGCTGCAGCACTGCGACCTCCCTCCATGCGTCGAGCCGTGCGTCGAGCCGTGCGTCGAGCCGTCCGGCGCCAAGTCTCCCCGGCCGGTGAGCAAACTCGCCGGGAGGGCTCAGGTCACGCCGCGTCGCAGCTGCTGGTCTGGACCGTTGCGTGGGCCGTGACCTCGTGCCGGTCCGGGCGTTGGCACGGCCGTGAGGACCCGAGGGGAGTGGATGGCGGCCATGCACCGGCGGCTGCCGGCTTCGAGCCTGCGCTGGCGCGCTCGCGCCGCTGCGGCGATGGATGCCCGGAACCCGGCGAAGCTGGAGCGAGCGCGGAGCGGCATGCGGCTGCTCCTCGAGCAGGCCCGGCCCGAGGCCGACATCGAGGTACTGGCGCGCCGGTACCTGGAGCACGTCCGCTGGCAGAACGAGGTGCGCTGGCACCTCGAGCTCTGCGGACCAGTCCCGGTCGAGGGGCTCGAGCGGCTCACCTCGATCGAGGGTGGGGTGATGGTGCACATCGTCCATCACGGCCCGTTCCTGCAGATCGGGCCATCGCTGGCGCAGTCGGGCCGCGAGGTGCACGTCGTGGCCGATCCGGGGCTGTGCGCGACCGACCGGCACCCCTGGCAGGCCCAGTCCTACGCGGTCGCCTCGCGCGGCTGCCACCTCTTCAGCGCGGAGGAAGGGGTGGCCGGGGTCCGTGACCGGATCGCGCGCGGCCTGGTGGTCGCGGTGGCCACCGACGTCCCGGGCCACACGCCGGTCACCTTCCTCGGGCAGCGGCTGGTGGGCTCCTCCGGTGCTGTCCGGGCGGCGTACGAGACCGGCACGCCGATCATCTCCTCGACGGTCCACCGGAATGCCGAGGGCGAACCCTTCTTGCGGCTCAGCGAGCCGCTCCGCCCCCACGACTTCGACAGCTGTGAGTCGTTGCTGCAGGAGCTCCTCAGGCTCCAGGAGGCACCGGTGCTCGCGTGGCCTGAGGCCTACTACGACCCGCTCACCAAGTGGCACCGTGCGGAGACGCCCACGATGGCGTGAGCGTGCCCCACTTGCTCCTCGGCTCCTCGTACGACGCGGGCCAGGCGACGACGGCGGGCTCGTGGATCGCGAGCATGCTGCGCAGCAACGCGTGCGCGTCCTCGAACTGCTCCGGCCGGAGGGGCTCGTGCACCCGGAAGAAGGGCGCACCCGCGGCGTCGCGATGGCTGGTCACGACCAGCACCGGCCGCGACAGCTCATGTGCCAGCCGGGCCGCCCCGAACGTCCCCAGCAGCTCGCGGCCGACGAACGTGACCGGAGTGCGCCCGGGCATGTCGGTGGCGAGCGTGACCAGCTCGCCCTCGGTGAGCCTTCGACGTACGCCGTCCGCGCCCTCCGTCGACGGGAACACCGTGCAGCCGCGGCCCATGATCAGCCGGTGCTGGTCCAGCCAGAGCGCACGGTCCTCGCGGTAGAACCACGGCGCGATCATCAGGTGCATGTGGTGGCCGTACTCCGCCAGCGACAGTCCGAGACTCTCGTACGGGCCGTGATGGAGGAAGTTGACGATCGCGCCGCCACGTCCCGCCTCGAGGTTCTCGACTCCCTCGACGCGGACCGGAGGGAGGAAGACGTCTGGGTGCCACCTGGTCTCGATCCGCCACCGCGTCCACGCGACGTACTCGCGAGCCAACGCGTCCACGTCCGACTCGGGCTGCGCCTTCCCGACGAGGAACTCCATGTGCGTGCGCGCCTGGGCCATGACCCGCGGCGTACGCAGGTCGTGCCGCAGCCGAAGGCGGTGCACGAGGGGGACCACAGCGGCCGGCACGCTCGAGCGAACCTTCGCGGCCAGCAGCGTCCGGCGCGTCTCTGTCCTCACCGCGCCCACGCTTCAGGGAACGACAACCGAACTCCCGAGTTACGAGGGCGGTCGTGATGAGAGGCTGTCCGCCATGCGTGAGGAGGCCGGGTCAGCTCAGCCACTGAAGAACGTCGCGGTGATCCTCGCCGGCGGACTGGGAGCGCGCATGGGCCTCGGGCTCCCCAAGCAGCTGCTGAAGATCGCCGGACGGCCGATCCTCGAGCACACGATCGCCGCGTTCCAGTCCCACCCCCAGGTGGACGAGATCGTGGTGATGATGGCGCCGGGCCATCTCGACGCGGCACGAGCGATCGTGCGCGGCGGCGGCTACGACAAGGTCGTCGACATCGTCGAGGGTGCCGAGACCCGCAACGGCACCACGATGCGGGCGCTGGACGGTCTCGGCGAGGCCGACTGCAACGTCCTGTTCCACGATGCGGTGCGGCCGCTGGTCACTCCCCGGATCATCAGCGAGTGCTTCGAGGCCTTGGCGACGCACGCGGCTGTGGACGTGGCGATCCCGTCCGCGGACACGATCATCGAGGTGACTCCGGAGAACACGATCGCCTCCATCCCCCCGCGGGCGACACTGCGCCGCGGCCAGACCCCGCAGGCGTTCCGCGCCTCCGTGATCAAGGAGGCCTACGAGCTCGCGTCGTCCGACGCCGGCTTCGTCGCGACCGACGACTGCACTGTCGTGCTGCGCTACCTCCCCGACGTGCCGATCTGGGTGGTCCAGGGTGACGACCGCAACATGAAGGTCACCGAGCCCATCGACATCTACCTCGCAGACAAGCTCTTCCAGCTCACCAGCCACGACCAGCCGGCCTCCGCGACCGAGGACGAGTACCGCTCGGCTCTGACTGGTCGAACCATGGTCGTCTTCGGCGGCAGCTACGGCATCGGCGCCGACATCGCCCGGCTCGCCAAGTCCTACGGCGCGCACGTGTGCGTCTTCAGCCGGACGACCACCGGCACCCATGTGGAGCGGCGCGGTGACATCGCGGCGGCCGCCCGGGCCGTGCTCGAGGAGACCGGCCGGGTCGACTTCGTGGTCAACACGGCCGGCGTACTGCCGCAGGGCTCTTTGCTGGAGAAGTCGGAGGAGGAGATCTACTCCGCCACCGAGATCAACTACCTGGCGCCGGTGTTCATCGCCCAGGAGTTCTTCGCGCCACTGGCCGAGACCAGCGGCTCGCTGCTGCTGTTCACCTCGAGCTCGTACACGCGTGGCCGCGGCGGCTACAGCCTCTACTCCTCGGCGAAGGCTGCGGTGGTCAACCTCTCCCAGGCGCTGGCGGACGAGTGGGCGGCCGAGGGTGTCCGCGTGAACTGCATCAATCCCGAGCGGACGGCGACCCCGATGCGGACGCGGGCGTTCGGAGACGAGCCCGCCGGCACTCTGCTGCTGTCGGAGGCCGTGGCCAGGTGCTCGCTCGACGTACTCATCTCGTCACAGACCGGCCACATCATCGACGTCCGCAAGGACGACCCGTTCGAGGCCGTGCTCGACAAGGGCTGACACCTCAAATGCCACTCGAACAACACCGGACTAGACCGGGCACCAGCGGGTGGCGTAACCAACCGGGACCCGGCCAGTTGTGAGCCTAGTGACCCGCCAGTAACTCCCGGATCTGGCGCCTCTGGTCTCTGCTTGGCAGCTCACTCCCCATAGGCCTGGTGACCCTTCATGACCCTGATTGCCGAGACTCCGACTTCCATCGCGATCAGACCCGTGAGCAGCGTGCTGCGCTACGTGCCTGCGTCCGCGCTCACGACCGACGTGCTCGTGATCGGCGCGGCCTCCGCGGTCGCGGCAGTGGGTCGCAACTGGTTCTTCTCCGACGCCCCCACCAGCACCGTGCCGTCCACCCTGGTCATCGCGGGTCCGCTCATGATGCTCCTCTGGCTGGTCAGCATCGCCATCGCCGGCGGCTACCTCCGGGACCTGTTCGGAGCGGGGACCGAGGAGTACAAGGCCCTCCTGCACGCCAGCCTCGGGGCGGCCGCGGCGGTGGGGATCGCCTGCTACCTGCTGAAGTTCCCGCTCTCCCGCGGCTTCTTCGTCCTGAGCTTCGCGATCGGCGTCCCCGCGCTGCTGGTGAGCCGGTTCATGCTCCGGCGCGCCCTGCACCAGGCCCGGCAGCGGGGCAGCCTCTTGCAGCGGGTCATCATCGCGGGCACCGCTGCGCACGTCGACGAGATCGCGCAGGTGCTCAGGCGCGAGTCGTGGCTGGGCTACACGGTCGTCGGCGCTCTCGTCACCGAGGCCGCGACCGTGGAGGAGACACAGTGCGGCATCCCGGTGCTCGGTCGACCCGACCAGCTCGTGGAGACCGTCGACCAGGTCGCCCCTGACGTCGTGTTCTTCGCGGACGGCGCAGCCGGCTGCGGGGCCACGATGCGGCGCGTGGTCTGGGAGCTCGAGGCCGACGACGTGCAGGTCGTGGTGGCGCCCAGCGTGGCCGACATCTCCGGTGAGCGCGTGCGCGTGCGGCCCGTGGGCGGGCTGCCGCTCATCCACATCGAGAAGCCTCGCGCCATCCAGGCCGGGCGATGGGCGAAGCGGACGTTCGACATCGCCGCGTCGATCGCGCTGCTGCTGGTGTTCGCCCCGCTCATGGCCTTCGCGGCCGCGCGCATCGTCGGCCACGACGGCGGGTCGGTCTTCTTCCGCCAGACCAGGGTCGGTCGCGACGGCGACGCCTTCGACTGCCTGAAGTTCCGCACGATGGTCCCCGACGCGGAGGAGCGGCTGGCCGCACTGCAGGCCGAGGCCGGGTTCACCGGTGGGCTCTTCAAGCTGAAGGAAGACCCTCGCATCACCAGGCCCGGCACCTGGCTGCGCCGCTTCTCCCTCGACGAGCTGCCCCAGCTCATGAACGTGCTGCGCGGGGACATGAGCCTGGTCGGCCCGCGGCCCGGCCTGCTCAGCGAGGCGGCGGAGTACGAGCCGGACAGCGTGCGCCGGCTGCGAGTCCGTCCGGGGATGACTGGCCTGTGGCAGGTCTCGGGGCGCTCGGACCTCTCCTACGACGAGGCGGTCCGGCTGGACCTCTTCTACGTCGACAACTGGTCGATGATCCAGGACCTCACGATCCTGCTGCGCACCCTGGGTGCGGTCCTCCGGGGTCGCGGCGCCTACTAGCCCCTCCCCGTCCGGGTAGTCACGGACAAGGGACTGGCCCGCAAACGTTTGTCCACAAGTCGTTTGTCCGTGACTACCCCAGCGGCGGCCATCCGACGTACTATTACTAGGACGTCCAACTATCTGAGGTCCACATGAGCACACTCCACGTCCCGAAGCACCCCGTGCGGCTGGTCACCGCGTCCAGCCTCTTCGACGGGCACGACGCGTCGATCAACATCATGCGGCGGATCTTCATGAGCCAGGGGTGCGAGGTCGTGCACCTCGGCCACAACCGCTCGGTGCAGGAGGTCGTGGACGCCGCGATCGAGGAGGACGTCCAGGGCGTCGCGGTCTCGTCGTACCAGGGTGGGCACATCGAGTACTTCGAGTACCTCGTCGAGTCGCTGCGCGAGCGCGGCGCGGACCACGTGCACGTGGTCGGCGGGGGCGGCGGCGTCATCGTGCACGACGAGGTCGAGCGGCTGCGCACGAGCGGGGTCACGATCTTCTCCCCGGAGGACGGCCAGCGGCTGGGGCTCCCGGGGATGATCAACAGCGTCGTCGCCGACCTCGACTTCGACCTGTGGGACAAGCGCCCGGTCAACGCGGACGAGGTGATCAGCGGCGACCGCGTGGCGATCGCCCGGGCGATCACCGGGGTCGAGGCGGGCCGCCTCCCCGACGCCGCCCGGCAGGCACTGGCACAGGCAGCCGCCAAGCACACCGTGCCGGTCCTCGGCATCACCGGCACCGGTGGCTCCGGCAAGTCCAGCCTCACCGACGAGCTCGTACGCCGGCTGCGCGTCGACCAGCAGGACAAGGTGCGCGTCGCCGTCGTGGCCGTCGACCCGACCCGGCGCAAGGGCGGCGGCGCCCTGCTCGGTGACCGGATCCGGATGAACTCCCTGGACGGAGACCGGGTCTACTTCCGGTCCCTCGCCACCCGGGGGGCCCACGAGCTGCCCGACTACCTCGGCGACGTCATCACCGTGCTCAAGGCGGCCGGCTTCGACCTCGTCGTCATCGAGACCCCCGGCATCGGCCAGGGCGATGCGGCCATCGTGCCGCTCGTCGACACCTCCTTGTACGTGATGACCCCGGAGTTCGGCGCGGCCAGCCAGCTCGAGAAGATCGACATGCTCGACTTCGCCGACGTCGTCTCGATCAACAAGTTCGAGCGTCGTGGCGCGCAGGACGCGATGCGGGACGTCGGCCGCCAGCTCGTCCGCAACCGCGAGGCGTTCGGCAAGCAGCCCGAGGACATGCCGGTCTTCGGCACCAGCGCCGCCACCTTCAACGACGACGGCGTCACCGCGCTCTACCAGCACCTGCGCGGGCTGCTGTCCGAGCAGGGGCTTCGTCTCGACGAGGGCACCCTCCCCCGCGTCGACGTCCGGCACTCCTCGCGGATCCGGCAGGTGGTGCCGCCGGAGCGGGTCCGCTACCTCTCCGAGATCACCGAGACGGTCCGCGGCTACCACGCCCGCACCGATGAGCTGGTCGACCAGGCGCGCCGGCTGCAGCGGCTCGAGGCGGTCGCGTCCGAGCTCGACGAGGACCAGCAGGGCGGCGTACCGGTACTTCTCGACCAGGCCCGCGAGGCCCTCGACCCGGACGTCTCGAAGCAGCTCGAGGTCTGGCCCAGCGTCGTCGAGGAGTACGCCGCACACCCCGGCCGCGAGTCGCTGTCCGGCAACCGGATCCCGCGCGTCTCGCTGCCGGCGTACGTCGACCACGGCGAGCTCGTGAAGTTCTGGCGCCGCGAGAACCTCCCCGGCCGATTCCCCTTCACCGCCGGCGTCTTCGCGTTCAAGCGGGAGAACGAGGACCCGGCCCGGATGTTCGCCGGAGAGGGCGACCCGGCCCGCACCAACCGTCGGTTCAAGGTCCTCTCCGAGGGTCAGCCGGCTACCCGGCTGTCGACGGCGTTCGACTCGGTGACCCTCTACGGTCGCGACCCCGACGAACGGCCCGACATCTACGGCAAGGTCGGCACGTCCGGCGTCAGCGTCGCGACCCTCGACGACATGAAGGCGCTCTACGACGGCTTCGACCTGCTCGACCCGACGACCAGCGTGTCGATGACGATCAACGGCCCGGCCCCGACGGTGCTGGCCTTCTTCCTCAACACCGCGATGGACCAGGCCCGCGAGCGCGGCCTCGACCCGGAGGAGGCCCTGCGCACGGTACGCGGCACCGTCCAGGCCGACATCCTCAAGGAGGACCAGGGCCAGAACACCTGCCTGTTCTCGACCGAGTTCTCGCTGCGGTGCATGGCCGACATCCAGGAGTGGTTCATCGAGCACGAGGTCCGCAACTTCTACTCGGTCTCGATCTCCGGCTACCACATCGCCGAGGCCGGCGCGAACCCGATCAGCCAGCTCGCCTTCACCCTGGCCAACGGCTTCACCTACGTCGAGGCCTACCTCGCGCGCGGCATGGACATCGACGACTTCGCGCCCAACCTCTCCTTCTTCTTCAGCAACGGCATGGACCCGGAGTACTCGGTGATCGGCCGGGTCGCGCGCCGGATCTGGGCGGTCGCGATGCGCGACAAGTACGGCGCCAGTGAGCGGGCCCAGAAGCTGAAGTACCACGTCCAGACGAGTGGCCGGTCGCTGCACGCGCAGGAGATGGACTTCAACGACATCCGCACGACGCTGCAGGCGCTGATCGCGATCTACGACAACGCCAACTCACTGCACACCAACGCCTACGACGAAGCGGTGACCACGCCGTCCACCGAGTCGGTGCGGCGGGCGCTGGCCATCCAGCTGATCATCAACCGCGAGTGGGGCCTGGCGATGAACGAGAACCCGCTGCAGGGCTCGTTCGTCATCGACGAGCTGACCGACCTCGTCGAGACGGCGGTGCTCGCGGAGTTCGACCGGATCAACGAGCGCGGCGGCGTCCTCGGCGCCATGGAGACCGGCTACCAGCGCGGCCGGATCCAGGACGAGTCGATGCTCTACGAGCACCGCAAGCACGACGGCTCGCTGCCGATCATCGGCGTCAACACCTTCCGCAAGCCCGGTGGCGACGACGGCACTCCCGACCACGTCGAGCTGGCCCGCGCGACCGAGACGGAGAAGGAGTCGCAGCTGCGTCGCGTGCACGCGTTCCAGAAGGAGCACGAGCAGGAGGCGACCGCTGCCCTCGCTCGGCTGAAGGAGGCCGCGGCCAGCGGCGAGAACGTGTTCGGCGTACTCATGGACGCCGCCCGCGTCTGCTCGCTCGGCCAGGTGACCGAGGCGTTCTTCGAGGTCGGCGGGGCCTACCGGCGGAATGTCTGAGACCGCCGGTACGCCGCCCGGCGCGGTAGTCACGGACGATCGACTGGTGCGCAAACGTTTGTCCACAAGTCCTTTGTCCGTGACTACCCCACCGGTCCCGGTGAGCCGCGTGGTCAGCCTCGTTCCGAGCATCACCGAGGCGCTGGCGTCGGTACGCCGGGAGGCGGTGGTCGGCGCCACCGACTGGTGCACGCACCCGGCCGACCTCGACGAGACCCTCGAGGCGCGGGTGCGGGGCACCAAGAACCCGAACCTCGCGACGATCCGAGAGCTCAGGCCCGACCTGGTGATCGCCAACCACGAGGAGAACCGCGAGCTCGACGTACGCCGGCTGCGCGAGTCGGGCGTCCGGGTGCACGTCACGAGGATCGAGACGGTGCCCGAGGCCATGGACACGTTCGACGAGCTGTTCGACGACGTGCTGGGGTGGCCGCGCCCGGAATGGCTCGCCGAAGCGAGACGGCTGTGGTGCGGCGAGCTCCCCGCGCCGACGCAACGAGTCGCGATCCCGATCTGGCGGGACCCGTGGATGGTCGTCGGCGGCGCGACGTTCACCAGTGACCTGGGCCGCCGGCTGGGCTGGGTCAACGCGTTCGCCGCCCGCGAAGGCCGTTACCCGACCATCGACCCGGCCGAGGTCGAGGCGGCCGGTGTGGACCTGGTGCTGCTCCCCGACGAGCCCTATGTCTTCACCCACGCCGACGGGCCCGAGGCGTTCCCGGGCACCCCGACCCGGCTGGTCAGCGGTCGGCTCCTGACGTGGTACGGACCGTCGCTGCTCGAGGCGCACCGCTCCTGGGCACGCGCACATGACACGCCGGACTAGTCCTGAAGGGTCATTTTCACGCTCAGAACGCAAGAAAACACCACGGGTTCCCCACGGAAGGCCGTCCGGCCCGGAGACTGGAGTCGTGACGACGTTGGAGGGCGTCGGGCACACGTCCTGGAGGGGGCGTGCGCCCCTGGTCATCGCCGCGACCATTCCGCTGGCGATCCTGCTGGTGCTGCCCTGGCGCGGCCAGCAGCTGGCGACGGTCCCCGGCTTCTCACCACTGTGGCTGACCGCGCTCGTCGGCTGTGACCTCCTGACCGTGCTCCTCCTCTTCAGCCAGTACCGCACCGGGGGCTCCGCCCGGCTGCTCGCGCTGTCGTGGGCCTACCTGTGGTCCGCGGGAGCAGCGATCCAGATCGCGGTGGGCGTCCCCGGCATCTTCAGCCTGGACCCCACCTTCGCCGCGGACACCAACAGCCTCCAGTGGCTCTGGGTGTCGCGGCACGTCGTCCCGCCGGTCCTCATCGCGGTGGCTCTGGCCCCGTGGCCGGCCAGGATGGAGCGCAAGTTCGAGGCCCGCGAGGGCAGGAACGTGCGAGCGACCATCTCGTGGGTGCTCGTCGCGGTGGCCACCCTGCTCTTCTCCCTCCTCATCGCGAACGCCCCCGAACAGCTCCCGAAGATCACCGCCGGCACAACCCCCCGGCTCGTCGGGTTGGTGATCACGTCGGTCATCGTCTTGAACCTGCTCGCCGTGGCGGTGGCCGTCTGGGGCGTGAGCAAGCGCCGGAGCAGCCGGGGCCTCGAGGCGTGGGCGGTGGTCACGTCGGTCGCCTTCCTGGGCGACGTCTGGCTGACCGCGCTCTACGAGGACCGCTTCACGCTCGCCTACTACCTGGCCCGGTTCCTCGGGCTGGCGGCGTCGGCCTTCGTCATGCTGGCGATCCTGCGGGAGAGCTCGAAGCTGTACGAGCGCACCAGCGACGCAGCCCGCCGGCTGGAGGAGCAGAACACCGAGCTGCTCGAGGCGACCAAGCTGCGCGACCACCTGACCGCCGTGGTCAGCCATGACATGCGCACGCCGCTCGCCGGTCTCCAGGGCTATCTCGAGATGCTCCGTGACGACGACCTGGACAGCGACCTCGCCAAGAGGATGCTCGAGCGCACCTGGATGCTGACCCGCCGGCTCACCCTGCTCACCGAGGACCTGTTGGCCGCCGCCACCCTCCAGCACGGCGACCTCGTGGTGACCCCCGAGGAGATCGACGTCGACCAGCAGCTCGGCGAGTGCGCATCCTGCTTCCCCGACCTCGACCTCGAGCTGGACTGCCCGCCCGGGCTCCCGGCGTACGCCGACCCGCTGCGGCTCCAGCAGATCCTGGGCAACCTGGTCCGCAACGCCCAGAAGCACGGCGCCGAGCCGGTCCTGATCGCGGCCGCCCCGGACCCCTCCGGTGGTGTCGCGATCCGCGTCTCCGACGCCGGACCCGGCGTCCCTGCGACGTTCGTGCCGCGCCTGTTCGAGCGCTACACCCAAGGCGAGGCGACCGCCACCGGCGGCTCCGGGCTTGGCCTCTCGGTGGTGCTCGACCTGGTCAGCGCCCACCACGGCACCATCCACTACGACGGTGCCGACAATGCGTTCGTCTTCACGCTGCCCGCTCACCAGAAGGCGGTCGACGCCGCAGACTCCGGTGAGACCGGGCACGCCGCCGCCGCTCCGGGAGTTATCCCGAGGCCATCGGGGGTCCTGCGAACTTAGACTCCACGAGTGCCCAGTGGGGTCTTCATCTGCCACGCCTTCGAGAACGCGCCTACAGCCCGTCAGGTGGTCGCGGTGCTGGAGGCCGCGCAGGTGCCGTGCTGGATCGCTCCGCGCGACATCCCGCCCGGCTCGCAGTACATCCAGGCCATCCTCGACGGGCTGGCGGCCGCGCCGGCTCTCGTACTCCTCTTCTCCCGGGCGGCCAACGACTCCCCCCACGTCCGGCGCGAGCTGGAGACCGCCATCGGGACCGACACCGCGCTGTTCCCCGTCCGCCTCGACGACCTGGAGCCGTCGCCGTCCCTGCGCTACTACATCGGCGCAGCCCAGTGGCTGGACACGGTCGGGGTGTCCACCGAGACCTGGGAGGCCGCGCTGGTGGCGGGAGTGCAGCGCCTGCTGGGCATTCCCGTGCTGGTGCACCCGCATGCGCCGCCCTCCACACCGGTCGGCGTCCCGGAGTCGCCCACCGCCCAGCCGAGGCTGCCTCGTCCGCCCGGGACCACCTGGGGCCGTCAGGCCGTGTGCGCCGAGGTCGCCGAGCTCCTCGATGAAGGCAACGAACGGCTGGTCACCCTCACCGGACTTGGCGGGATCGGCAAGACCCGGGTGGCCGCCGAGGTGTCCCCGACGGTGCCAGAGGTCGACGTGCTCGACAACGCCGACCCAGCCGCGGTCCACGGGCATCTCACCCGTACGCCGACCGCGCGGGTGCTCGCGACCAGCCGACTGCCCCTGGGGATCCCGGGCGAGCGCGTGGTCGCCGTACCTCCGCTCGACGCCGAGTCGTCGCTGGCCCTGTTCCGGGACGCAGCGCAGCGCACGGCGCCGTCGTTCGACCTCGACGCGCACGCGGAAGAGGTGGCCGACCTGTGCGGCCTGCTCGGGGGACTGCCCCTGGGCCTGACCCTGGCCGCCGCGCGGCTGCGGGTGGTCGGGCTGGACCGGCTGCGCAGCGGTCTTTCGTCCAACCTCGACCTCGTCGCGGCGCTGGGCGAGTCGCTCCAGTGGTCGCTGGACCGGCTGGACGTCGAGGAGCGGAATCTGGTCGAGCGGCTCGCCGTCTACGAGGGACCGGTCACGCTGGACGCGGTCGAGGCGGTCGCCGCCGGCCCGGACACGGTTGACTCCCTGACTGCGCTGGTCGAGGCCGGGCTGGTCCGTGTCGACGAGACGTCGGATGAGCTCCGCTACGCACTGCCCCACCCGGTACGGCTGCTGGCGCGCCGGGGGCTGGAGGGCGGCGACCAGGTCGAGAAGGTCCACGAGGCCGCGGCGGCGTACCTCCTCGAGCGGACCTCACACTGGCTGGGCCAGCTCGACACAGCGGCCGGACCCGACGTGCTCGCCGCGTTCGCGGCCTCGTCACGCGACGTGGAGGCGGCGGTCGACTGCGCCCTCCTCGAAGGCCGGACCGACACGGCCGTCGACCTGGTGCTCGCAGCGGAGGGGCTGTGGATCGCGACGGGTCGGATCGGCGAGGCGCAGGCGCGATGCGAGCGGGTGCTCGAGCAGCTGCCCGGCGACAGCCCCCGGGCAGCGCGACTGCACGGCTCGCTCGGCCGACTCGCCTATCACCTCAACCAGTGGCCGACCGCCGGCGCGGAGCTGCGCACCGCTGTGACTCTCGGCGAGCAGACCGGCGATCCGGTGGCCGTGGCCGCCGCCCGCTGCTACCTCGCCGGCACCCTCTTGATGAGCGGGCACGTCGACGAGGGGCGCAAGCTGGCGGTGCAGGCGTACGCCGCGACCGAGGCGCTGGGCCTCTATCCGCAGGTCGCGGAGGCGCTGTCGATGCTCGCCATCTCACACGGCATCGCCGGCGAGCTGGTCGCCGAGCGCGAGACCCACGAGCGGCGGCTGGACGTGGTGCGCCGGCGGGGAGACATCGCCCGGACGGCCGACGCCCTCAACACCCTCGCCGAGATCGCCCTCGACGAGGAGGACAGCGCGAAGGCGCGACGGTACGCCGCCGAGTCACTCGCGCTCGCCGCGGACCGGCTGCCCCTGGAGCGGCGCGACGCCATCATCACGCTCGCCCGCGCCTCGGTGGCGCTGGGTGAGGGTCCCGAGGCCGGCCGGTTGCTCGGCGACGCGTTGGCCGCCAGCGGCGAGATCGGGCAGAGCCTGGCCACAGCCCAGTGCCTGCGCGTCGGGGGAGTCTTGGCCGAGAACGGCGGCGAGCCCGCGTTGGCGGTCCGGCTGTTCGCCGCCGCGCAGGCGCTGTCGCCAGCACCCACCGGCACCGACGAGCCGCCGGAGCGCGACCTGTCCGCCGCGCTGGCCCGGGCCCGGGCGGCCCTCGACGAGCAGGAGTTCGAGCGCGAGTGGACGATCGGCGGCGCGCTCCCGCTGGTCACCATGCTCACCCAGCTGGACGAGGCCATCCGGCTGGTTGGGTCATAGACCAAGCCCACCTTGACGTCGTACGGTCCCGACGTGTTCACACGATGGGGGACGTGGCTGGCACTCGTCCTGGGCTCCGCGCTCCTGGCCGTGCTGCCGGTCCGAGCCGCGGACGCTGTCGTGACGTGCGATCCCAGCGACCCGAACGTCTACCGGTGGTCCGGCGGGCAGACAGACCACGACTGGATGAACCCCGCGAACTGGGAGCACGGCCCCACCGACCTTCCCGGTGCACCGAACGACAACAAGTCGCTCTCGGACCCGTGGCAACCCGGTGTCGGCGGCGACACCTCGAACACGATCGCCTGTATCTCGATCCCGCCGGGGCAGAGCGACTTCACCGAGCTCGACAACTCGACGACCGCTTTCGTGTGGCTCCAGGAGCTCCACATCAACGGCAACTTCACTGTCCACCTGAAGCCGGAGAACACCGGGCTCCTGGTCATGGGCGGGGCTACGTCGACGCTCGGCAGCGGCGTTGTCATCGACGCGCAGGGAACCTTTGGGGGTTTCGCCCGGATCGAGAGCTCTGGATCGGTGCAGCTGCGATCAAACCCCAGCTTCCCGGCCCACCTCAGCTCGGAGATCATCCTCGGGAACACCTACTCGGGAAGCCACGGGCTGCTCGTCGTGGAGCCAACCGGCACGCTCGAGCTCGCCCGGTCCGGGGTCGGCCTCACCTACTCCTACGGCGTGGAGCTGCACGGCACGGCCATCATGTCTGACGGCTACCTGGCCGCCGGCTGGGGCACCTCATTCACCATCGGCGCCGACGGCCTCTTCGACATCCGCAACGACGGCGGCTACTACCAGGGATTCCAGGCTGGGCAACCGGCTCCGAGCGCCCTCGCCAACGGCGGTCGGATCGTGAAGAGCGGAGGAGTCGGCACCTCGGTCATCGATGCGACGTACACCGAGACTGGTGCGGGCCAGATCGAGGTCCAGTCCGGGACGGTCGCCCAGCCCGGTGGCACCGTCCACCAGGCCAAGGTCTCCCCCAGCCGCAGCCTGTCCACCAGCAAGTGTGCGGCGCGGGCCGCTGAGGCCGCGTGCGACGTCACCGTCGACCCTCTTCAGGACCCGCAGTCGGTCACACTCACCGTGCCCACGGTCGACCTCGACGGCGCCTTGGTCGTCGTTCGCGAGGACCCCGCGCTCGCGACCACCGTGGACGCGAAAGGTGTCGGTCACGTGCTCACCGCCCACGCCGACGGGCTGGCGGCAACGACAGCGGACCCCGCGGTGATCGAGGTCCGGATCGGGAAGTCCGAGGCGGGCACCGTCAACCCCGACCAGCTGTCGGTCGTCCGCGAGGCCGACGACGGCTCGACCTCGGTCCTGCCCACCTGCCAGGTCTCCGGGCTGCCGCCGAGCGGGACGTCCTGCGTCGATCGCCGCGGGTCGTCGACGAGCAGCCGAGCGGCCGGAGCCAACATGCTCATGGTCGTGCGCACCACCACGACCAGCCGCTGGATCATCCGCAAGGAGGACGCTGACACGATCTCGCCGGCGGTGCTCGCCCCGGCGGCCGGCGCGAAGACCAAGCTCGGCAAGTCCGTGAGCGTGACCACGACATTCACCGAAGCCTGCACGGTGACCGCGACGGGCAACGTCAAGACCAAGAAGGTCAAAGTCAAGGGGCTCAAGCTCACGGCGGATCCGGTGACCGCCGCAGCCGGTCAGCAGGTGACCCTGGTGCTCAAGCTCACGAAGGCCGCCAAGCGGAAGCTGAAGGCGTCCGAAGCCCGCAAGGGCACTGCCAAGATCACTGTCATCGCCAAGGACGCCGCGGGAAATGCCGTGACCCAGCAGCTGAGCGTGAAGCTGAGCTAGTCAGGCCAGCCAGCGACCGAGCAGGGTGCCGTCGTCCTCGAGCAGCAAGGCCAGTGAGAGCGGTACGTCGACCGGCGGGCCGTTGGTGATCCGGACGTGGTCGCCGCCGACCAGGCGCGGGACCACCGTCAGGTCGAGCTCGTCGACGACGCCCTGGTCCAGCAGGTCGCGGAAGAGGTGCGGGCCGCCTTCGCCGAGCAGGCTGACGAGACCGAGACCGGCCAGGGTGCGCTTGAGCCCGGCCAGGTCGACGCGGTACTCGCCGAGGACGTGGACGTGGTCGTCGCCGAGGATCGCGCGTGACTCGTCGAGGTGCTCGGCGGCCTCGCAGGTGGCCAGCCGCACCGCCCCGGGCGCCGCGTCGCGGAGCTGCTCGGGCACCTCGCCGCGGCGGCTGACCACGACCAGGGGCTTGGCCAGGGCCCGGTAGCCCTCGTCGCGGGCCGTCCCGGCGCCGACGACGACCGCGTCGCAGAGCCGGCGCAAGGTGTCGAAGACCCGTTTGTCGGCCGGGTTGTTGATGCTGCCGCTCCTCCCGTCCGACCCGGTGGCGGCACCGTCGAGGGTGCTGACCATGCCGACGCGCATCCAGGGCAGCGACGGGACGGCGTACAGCTCGTCGAGCTGAGCGTCCGTGAGCTCGCTCAGCTGCCGCACGTCCACCGCATCACCCAGTACTGCACGCCGTACGGCGCGTCGTCGTAGTCGACCTGCGCCGGGCCGAGGTCGTCGAGGTCCGCGAGCCGGGCGATCGCCTCGACACTGGCCCAGAGCTCCCCCGCCAGGCCCGCGTCCACTGCCGGGCGGCCGGCCCGCAGCGACGCCCCGAGCGCCTCGTCGAAAGCGGCCGCGCGTTCGTCGAAGTGCCCGGGCGCCTTCTCGGTGCGCATCGCCGAGCCGTTGCCGACGACGAGGTACGACGGCTCGGCGTCGCCGCGGACGGTCGCGGCCAACAGGTGCGAGGCGACTCGGGCACCCTGGGCGTCGGCGAGCACGGTGACGCCCCCGCCGAGCCAGCCCACGGCGTCGAGACAGGCGGCGCGGAGCTCGGCGACCGGGTCCTCGATCCCGGCGTACTCCGGCAACAGCGCGAGGACGCCGGGCACCAGGACGACGCGCGTCACTGCAGCCCCCGGATCGCCCGCCGCGGCGGCCGACGCCCGGCGATGGTGTTGACCATGTCGACCGTCTGCCGGGTCTCCGCGACCTGATGGACGCGATAGATCCTCGCGCCGGCGAGCGCGCAGACCGCGGTCGCCGCCAGGGTGCCGGTGAGCCGCTCGCCGACCGGGAGGTCGAGGCTCTCCCCCACGAAGTCCTTGTTGGAGAGCGAGACCAGCACCGGCCAGCCGGTGGCCACCATCTCGTCGAGGCGACGGGTGACCTCCAGGGAGTGGAAGGTGTTCTTCCCGAAGTCGTGGGCGGGGTCGATCATCACCGACTCGGGTGCGACTCCCGCGGCGACCGCGCGCTCGGCGTACCCGACGGTGTCGTCGATGGCGGCCCGGACCACGTCGTCGTACTCGATCCGGTAGGGGCGGGTGCGCGGGACGACGCCGCCGGTGTGGGTGCACACGATCGCGGCTCCGTGGGCCGCCGCGACGTCGACCAGCTCCGGGTCGGCGCCACCCCAGGCGTCGTTGAGCACGTCGGCCCCGGCGGCGCAGGCGGCGTCGCCCACCGTCGCCCGCCAGGTGTCGACCGAGATGACCAGGGACGGGTACGACTCACGGACCCGGGCCACGAAGTCGACGACCCGGGACTTCTCCTCGGCCTCGCCGATCTCGACGCCCGGCGCCGCCTTGATCCCGCCGATGTCGACGATCTCGGCGCCCTCGCCGGCGACCTGGGCGACCCGGTCGAAGGCCTTCTGCTCGTCCCACGTGGCGCCCTTGTCGAAGAACGAGTCAGGGGTCCGGTTGACGATCGCCATCATCAGCGTGGCGTCGTCGGTGAACTCGGACCGGCCCAGCCGCAGGGTCACGCGACGCTCACCGCCGGAGGCCGCTCCTGCTCCTGCTCCAGGGTCGGTACGCCGGCCCGCGCCAGGGCGGCCGCCAGGATCTGGGTGGCCATGCCGCTGAGGTCGCGCAGCGACTGGTGCCGGTGCGCCCGGGTGCCGAGGTCGACCTGCGCGAGCGCGTCGAGGCCGGGCCCGCGCACCGTGTCGACCAGCGCGGCCAGCTCGACGGCGTACCCGGTCGGCACGCTGAGCGTCTCGAACAGCGCGCGGCGGACCGCCCACTCCCCAGCCAGCGGCTGGTGCAGCCCGGCCAGCTCGGGGAAGAGCAGCCGGATCAGCGGACGCGCGACCAGCTCGGTGACCCGACCCCCCTCGAACGGCACCGCCTCGTTGCCCGAGACCATCGGCCGCTCGTAGAACCCCTTGACCAGCTGCACCTCGGGCCGGGTCAGCAGCGGCCCGAGCAGCCCGGGCACGAAGTGGGTGTCCCAGTCGAGGAGGTCGGCATCCATGAACACCACGACCTCGCCCCGGGTCACGAACAGCGACTTCCACATCGCCTCGCCCTTGCCGGGCACCGACCCCAGGTCCGGCCGGATCTCCGCGGACCGGTGCACCACGGCGCCGGCGTCCGTGGCCACGTCGTACGTCGCGTCGGTGGAGTCGGAGTCGATGACCACGATCTCGTCCAGCAGCGCGACCGTGTCGACCAGCGCCTCGCGGACCCGGGTCACGACGTCGCCCACGGTCGCGGCCTCGTTGCGGGCCGGTACGACCAGGCTCACGACCCGCCCTTCCTTGGCCGCGAGCAGCTCGTCGAGCGCCCAGTCGTCCCAGTGATGGGTGTTGCGGTCGGACCACGAACCGCCAGCCCCGACCATGCAGTCGAGGCTAACCGGCCGCCCGATCGCTGGTCAGCCTGCCCAGATCTCCTGGAAGCCGGCCGGCCGCTGGCCGGTGTTCGACTCGCTCAGCTCCCACGACGCCCAGGGGCCGGAGAACGAGCCGATCCGCGGGTCTTTCACCTGCGTCACCGTCCCGCGCGGGTCGGTCACCCACAGGGTGCGGCCGCTGCGGACCATGCTGAACGTCGCTGTCTGGCCGTCACGTTGATAGCGACCCGTGGCGATCGTGGTCCTGCCCTGCGCGTCGATGGCGATGAGCCGCCACTCGCCCGGGGTCGCGACCAGCCGCATGCCGGTCCGGGGTACCTGGCTTCCCGAGGTCTCGAGGACCGAGGTGTACCAGGCGGTGAGGGCGATCGCACCGGAGTGGTTCGGTGCGAACCGCACTCGTGCGCCCAGGGTGCGCACGTCGGCGTCCAGCTTCCGCTCGAGCCAGCTGACGGCGCCCGGCCCGTCCGGTGGCCCGTGGGTCATCAGCCGGTCCACGATCCCCAGCGCCACCGAGACGCCAGCGGTCTCCCGGAACCCGGCAGCCACCGGCCACGGATCGCCGGCGGCGAAGTTCGCGCGGATGGTCGGCCGCACCTTCGGCGGCGGGCTGACGTCCGCCTCCGGAGGCGGCTCCGGCTGCGCCGGCGGCTCTGCCACGTCCTCGAGCGGCGCTCCGGTCGACGGGTCGGGCAGCGTCGAGGCCACGCCCCCCGGGTTCGCCGACCCGGTCGGCTCCGAGGACCCAGAACGCTGGGCGTACTGGAGGCCGACGATGGCCACCGCGGCGATCAGAGCCAGGTTCAGCAGCATGACCGCCTTGCGCCACGCGGCCTTGTCAATGGGGTCCCGCTGGGGTGGCTCGGGAGGTCGGGCCGGCGGCCTGGCGGCCGGTGGCCCGGACGCTCGCCCGGTCGCTCGCCCGGTCGCTCGCTCCGGCGCTCGACCCGGCGCTCGGCCGCGCGCGACCGTTCGTTCGCTTGGTACGTCGGGCCGGTGCCTCCCCTCGCGGGGCGTGACCGTGGCGCGGGCACGGTTGGGTGTAGTCGTCACCAGGTCCCTCCGGTTTCCGGCTCAGTCAGTCGATGGGGTGCCCCGAACCGAGTCCCGGAGGTCGTTAGATTCTCGCTCGCCCTGGCCGAATCGACAAACGGTTCTAGTCAACCGAGGTAGCCGCGGACCGCGACCGCCAGCGCGCGGGCGTACTTCGACCGCCGGTGACGTTCGCCCTGGGGGCAGGGCCGTATCCCGGCCCAGGCCCGAGCTCGTGCGACTCAGCCGAATGTGATGACCCGCACCGGGAGGTCGCTGATCTGGGTCTGGGTCACCCCCGAGAAGTTGCAGACGTCGAACATCACGTGGCCGGCGCTGGGGACCCGCTGCCCGTAGATGACGACGCCGTCCTGGAGCGGCGCTTTGATGCTGAAGATCACTGCCTCGCCAGCCGTCGCGCCGCCCACATTGGCGTCGAGCTGTCGGCAGCGGCCGTTGGGGACGTAGCCGGCAGGGACCGAGATTCCCCCGCCGTTGACGTCCGCACCGGCGATGTCCGCGGTGGTCAGGGAGTTGCCCGCGACCTTGGCGCCGTTGATCGCGTTGCTGGCCAACTCGGCAGTACCCACGCTGGCGTCCTGAAGCTCCGAGCTGCCGACCGAAGCGCCGGCAAGATCTGAGGCGAGCAGGGAGTCACTGGCGACCTCGCCCGAGTCGATCGCGTTGTTCGCGATCTCGGTGGCACCGACCGCGTCGCTGGCGATTTCGCTGGAATTGACCGAGCTGGCCCCGAGCTCGCTGGCGGTGACCGAGCTGTCTGCGAGGTCGGCGGAGGTCAGCGAGTCGAGGAGGACCTCGGAGCTGGTGACAGCGTCAGTGCGAATGTCGTCGGCGTTGACGCTGTTGTTGTAGATCTTCCCCGAGGTGACCGAGTTGGCACCAAGATCGGCGTTCTTCACCTCGCCGTCGACGATGTCGGTGCTGAACACGGTGTTGGCTGCGTAGGCCGTGCCCGTGCCGAGCGCGATGGTGAGAGCGAGAAACGAGCAGATGTTGGCGAACGTGAGTCCTCTGAGCAGCCTGCGGGCCATCACTGGTCTCCTGGGAGATGAGGCGTATGGGGTCGCGCCGACCGCGCCCCGTGTGTCGCCTTGTCCAGCGAACCCGTACTGGTGAGGCCGACCCCTCCTGAAGCCGACGCCCGAACCTAGTCCTCGGATCTTGTCCCGGGCCTGTGACACGGTCGCCTCGGTCCACCGCTCTAGACGAGGGTTTACGGTCCTGGCGTATCGCCCGCAGCGGGCCGGGGAGTGTGACGTTTGAGCTTGGGCTTGACCTTCTTGGAAGGCTTGGTGGTGACAACCCCCGTCGTGAATCCGGTTGCGGAGGCCGTCACCAGAACGGTGATCCGTTTTCCCGCGTGAGCGCGACGCAGCCGCAACGAGGACCCAGTCGCACCTCGGATCGCCCGCCCGGCCGCGTACCACTGGAAGCTCAGGGACACAGGCGCGTCCGGCGGTATCCATGCGCCGCCGCTGACCGCCAGCCGCTTGCCGACCCTTGCCACGCCTGAGATGACAGGTCGCGTCGAGTTCATCAATGCGAGCGGCGGAGGCGGCGGAGGCGGCGCGGCTGTCACCGGTTCCGTCGGCTCTGACCGCGCCGTGGTGTCCGAGTAGCCGGCTTTGGACGCCGTTACCTCCACCCGGATGACCTTGCCGATGTCAGCGGTCGTGGGCACGTACGTCGATCCCGTCGCTCCGGGGATCCGGTCGAAGATGGCCAACCACTGATAGGCCAAGGCGGCGTCCTCGGGGTCCCACGTGCCGGGCGTGGCCGACAACACGCGCCCCACTTGTGGCGTTCCGAGAATCGCTGGCGGGGTCACATTCGTGACCGGCGGGGGTGTCCGGGGGGTCAGTGCGGCATCCTTGCCCGACACGGTTTCCGACTGACCCACGTTGATGTCATCCGCGGAGGCCAGAGTTGGCTCGTTGTCCCAGAACTCGGTCAGATAACGTTGCTGCGGGTCGGAGAACCTGACTCGATAAGTGCCCTGTGGCAGGGACTTGATGAAGTAGTTGCCTGCGCTATCAGTTTCGGTGGGAGGTTCGGTGGGCCTGATTTCCACCCACTCGTCGGTTTCCGCGTTGTACCCGAAAGCCGCGACGGACACTCCCTCTACCGGGTGACCGAAGTTCCCAGTGATGGTTCCGGCAATATGTGATGCCGGCACGAGATCAGCGTCGATCCCGGTGACGACGGAATCGGGCTCGGGCACGACGATGTCGTCGCCAGAATCGAGGAATGACTTGTCGTTCCAGAATTCATCGGCGTAATCGTCAAGGTCGAAGTCATAAGACTCGAACCCGAGGCGATATGTCCCTGGCACAACCTGCACGTTGAATTTTCCTGAGGCATGGGTCGTGTCAAAGCCTGCACCCACCCACTGAGCCCGCACAGTGTCGTACCGGTAGGCCGTGACACTAGCGACGGCAAGTGGTTGACCTGAATGAGTCACCGTGCCGGAGATTCGGGGAAGCCGCTCGTCCAGTACAGCGTCGATGCCGTTTACAGTTGCCGACTCCGCCAGCTCAATGTTGTCCGCGTCCTGGAAGCTGGACTTGTTGTCGTACGACTCGCCCACGTGGACCCCGACGTCGTCGAAGAAGGAGACTCGATAGGTTCCGGCGGCCAACCCGCCCAGGTCGTACTGGCCTTGGGCATTCGTGGCCACCGAGCCTCCGTAGCTCCACGAATCCCCAGCCGCTGGATCAAAGAAGTGAACGGTGACATCGATGTCCTCGAGCCCTGCCCCGCCCACGTTGGTCACGGTTCCCGTGATGTGGGCGTCGTCGACCGCCTGGGAGGCCGGTGCCAGCACCAACGCACCAGACGTGATGACCGACCAGACGACGAGAGCAATCAGAGAACGTCGACTTCGACGGAGTGTTCCGGTGAGCATCAAAGCCCCCTACTGGGCATGAACAGCCAGAAGCAGTGAACTCCGATGTTCGCGGCAACGGAACGCCGGAGTGAGCAAATGGCTCGATATGACTAGGGATCGCCTGTACGACCGCTGTCGTTGGTCGAGTCGGTCACCACACATTGCAGCTGGGAGCAAATGGCCCACGCGGTCTATGGCTGTGTGGAAGGAGTGTCGACATACTCGGGCGAGTACTCGGGCCAGCCTCGCGCAGTCGCGCACACGTTCCGGGGAGACCACGATGTCCATTGCTGCCTGGTACGTGCCCGCACGACAGAGCGGCCGGCGTCGACCCAAGCTGCTCCATCCCGCCGCGGTAGCCCTCGTTGCCCTGCTCGGAGCATTGCTCCCCGCCAACGCGGAGGCCGACTCGTCACAGCCGGTCATCTCCGACGTCAGCTTCGTCCCGGCCGGCGTCGGCTCCGGGGGAGGCACGGTGACCGTGAGCGCCCGGATCGAGAGCCCGGACGGCATCGCCAGCGCCGAGACGACGGTCCAGTTCGCCACTGGTGGCAGCGGTGGCGGTGCGATGACCCCGTCGTCAACGGGCTCGGACTTCTGGCAGATCGACATCACCGTTCCGTCCAACAACAACGACTTCGCGGTCACTCACGACGTCCAGATCTCAGCGACCGACACCACTGGGTCCGGCCAGTCACTCAACGCGGGCTCGATCGCCCAGGACGCCGTGGACACATCGGACCAGCCGCCGACTGTCGAAGTCACTGACGTCAACCCGCAGTTCCTGCCGGTCGGGGGCGGGGATGTCCGGATCCAGGCCACCGCCAACGACGACCACGCCATCAGCCAGGTCTATGCCGTGGTGACGGGCCCCGACGGCCCCACGACGGTGCCGATGACGTTGTTCTCGCCGTCGGACTACGAAGGGTTCATCACCATCCCGGCCAACACCTTGGACCACGTCGTGGGCTATACCGTGGTCGCCCACGTGGTCGACGACGGCGGGCAAGAGGGCACCGATGCCGGCCCCTCGATCGTCGTCGACCCCTACGTGCCCGAGCATGAGACCCCGGCCATCAGCAACGTGCAGATCAACCCGAGCAGCGTCGGGGCCGACGGGGGCACCGTCACCATCAGCGCCACAATCACCAGCTCGGTCGGGATCGCGAGCGCGGGCTTCACGGTAAACCTCAACGGCGGGAGTGGCGGGCAAGCAGGCGCCGCAATGACCCGTACGGCGCCTGACTCGGATGTGTGGTCCGGCGACGTGGCGATCCCGCCCAACTCCTCCCACGACCCCATAAACCATCCCGTGGACATGTCCGCCGAGGGCAACGACGGCGGTAGCGTCCTCGAGATCGTCGGCTCGATCGACCAGGACGGCCAGCCGGTCTTCGACCAGGCGCCGAACGTGTCCATTACGTCGATAGCCCCGACCGACCTCGGCTCGGACGGGGGCAACGTCACCATCCAGGCCAGCGCCGACGACGACCACTCGGTGTCCGAGGTCTACGTCACCGTCACCGGCCCCGAGGGCTTCGCAACGGTCAACCTGGTGCCGATGGGCGGTTCCGGCTGGGAGGGCACCTTCACGGCACCCGCGAACACGTCGCACACCGCTGCGGTCACCTACACGACCCAGGCCACGGCGCTCGACGACGCCGGCCAGTCCGCCTTCGCTGACGGGCCCGCGATCACCGTCGCCGCTGTCCCCAACGAGGAGCCGGTCGTGACCAATGCGTCGGTCACGCCCACGTCGCTGCCGGCCACGGGCGGCGCGGTCACCATCCGCGCGGATGCCACTGACCCGGACGGGACGGTCTCCGAGGTCCACGCCGACATCACCAGCCCCGACGGCTCCGTCACCACCGTCACCATGACCCAACCATCGGCGGACGCACCGTACGAGACCAGCTGGACCGCGCCCGCCAACACCGCCGAGGCAGCGGCCGAGCACGTGGTCAGCGTGGCCGCCGTCGACGACGAGGGTGCACTTGGCTCGGCCGAGGCAGGATCGGTGACGGTCGAGGGCGTCCCACCTTTCGACGAACTGCCCGACGTGTTCGACACCGCGCTGACACCGGCCACGCTGCCGGCGACCGGCGGCGAGGTGACCATCGGGGCTTCGGCCACCGACGATCGCGCCGTCTCGGAGGTGTACGCCGTGGTCACCGCTCCGGGTGGTGCCAGCAGCCACGTCCCGATGGAGCCGGTGAGTAGCTCTCGCTATGAGGCCGTTTTCGCCGTGCCGGCCAACGTCCGCTTCGCGCCGTCGGCCTACCAGGTCGAGGTGGTTGCCCTGGACGACATCGGCCAGCAAGGCTCGGAGTCCGCCGGAACGATCACGGTCGCGGCACGCGTCGACCAACCGCCGCAAATCACCGACGCCGCAGTGGTGCCCGGGAATCTTGCGGGAGGCGGGCTGGCCCGGATCCGAGCGATCGTTACCGAGGACCGTGCGATGGGCGATGTCTACGCGGTGGTACAGGCGCCCGACGGCAGCCAGACTCGGGTCCAGATGTACGCCGCTCTCGGCGAGACGTCGTACGAAGGATTGTTCACTGCGCCCGATAACCGCACCAGAGGACCGCTGGCGTACGCAGTCGCCGTCGTCGCCACGGACCGGGCCGGCCACAGCGCCAGGGCCAGTGCTGGGACGCTGACGGTGACGCCGATGCCGTCCGCGCTCATCGACGTGCGCGTCTCGAAGTCGACGCTCCGCTTCGGCCGCGTCCCTGCCGGCGGCAAGTCGACGCGGGTGGTGACGATCCGTCACCCCGGCACGCCGGGAAGCGTGTCCATCACCCTCGACCTCTCCGTGCTGGGGGCCGGGTTCGAGCTGACCGGACCGTCGTCCGTCCTCGAAAGGCTGAGGCTGCGACCCGGCCAGGCGCGGCAGATCACGGTCGCGTTCCTGCCGCACGTGGCCGGCAAGCGCACCGGCCAGTTGGTCCTGGAGCGGGTGGACGGCGAACAGCCAGGGCTCTCGGTCGACCTGGTGGGCAGGGGGATCAGGCGCTGAGGTAGGTCCGCACGGCGACAGCCAGGGCCCGTGCGTATCGCCCCTGCCCGAGGGCTGAGGTCATCACCGACGCCTCGCCGGAGTCGCGCATGTTGCCGAGCTCGACCATGACGGTCGGGACGTCGGACAGGTTGAGCGTGCCCAGGTCGGCCCGAACGTCGAGCCCGTCGCCGCCGGCGATGTAGTTGGCGACCGAGAAACCCTTGCCTGTCAGCGCGTCCTTCGTCACCAGGGCCAGCCGCTTGCTCGGCCGGTAGATGTCGTCGGTCCACGGCGCGCGGTTGGGCGGGTAGATCACGTGGAAGCCGTGTGCCCCGGAGGCTGTGGAGCCGTCGCCGTGGATGCTGATCTTGAGGTCGGCGTGGGCCTTGTTGCCGGCCCGGCCCCGCACGTCGACACACGGGCCCCAGCGGTCCTCGCGGTTGGACGTGCGGGTCAGCAGGACGGTGGCACCCGACTTCTCGAGCTTGGCCTTCAGCTTGGTGGTGACGTTCCACGCGAAGGTCGCCTCGGAGTAGCCGCCGTGGGTGGCGGTGCCGGTGGTGTTGCACGCCTTGGTGAAACCGCCCGCCGGCACCAGCCGGTTGATCTCCTCGGGGAAGTTGTGGTTGCCGAGCTGATGGCCCGCGTCGAGCACGATGACCTTCCCCGCCAATGGCTGGTCCGCTCTCGCCACCGATCGTTGAGGAGGTTGCGCAGCAACCGTCGCCGATGGGAGGGGTTCGCGCAACCGTCTCGAAACCACCGCAGCCGAGAGCAGGTCCCAGTCCGAGGACGGCGGCTACCAGCGAGCCGAGGACACAGTTCACTCGTATCCCAGGATCTCCTGTCGCTTCTCACCCCAGGCGAGCGCCGAGGCGATCGCCTCGTCGAGGGAGAGCTCCGACTGCCAGTCCAGCATCGCGTGCGCGCGGTCGACGTTGGCGAAGGCGCCGACGGCGTCACCGGGGCGTGGCGCCGCCTCGGTGAGCGGGACGGCGCGACCGAAGACGCGCTCGAAGGCGGCGATCAGCTCGCGCACGGTCACCCCCGAGCCGGTGCCGATGTTGATCACCACGCTCGGTGCGCCCGCCGCGTCGATCACGTCGTCGAACTTCTCGATCGCGCGGACGTGTGCGCGGGCCAGGTCCCAGACGTGGATGTAGTCGCGGATGCCCGTGCCGTCGCGGGTCGGGTGCTCGGTGCCGGTGATCGTGAAGGAGTCCTTCTGCCCGCGCGCGGCCATCACCAGCTGACCGAGCACATGGCTCGGCTCCTTGGCGTAGATGCCGGACTCGAGATCCGGGTCGGAGCCGATCGGGTTGAAGTAGCGGAGGATGATCCCGCGCAGATCGGTGGCGGCAGCCAGGTCCTGGAGCACCTGCTCCATCATCTGCTTGGTCCTGGCGTACGGCGACGGTGGGTCGAGCGGGTCGCCCTCGAGGACCTCGAAGTCCGGCTTCGTCGCGTAGAGGCTGGCCGAGCTGGAGAACAGCACCCGCGGCTTGCCCAGCTGTTCGAGCTGGTCGAAGAGCTCCAGCGACTTCGAGACGTTGTCGCGGTAGTACTCATACGGCAGCTCGACCGATTCCGGGACCACGATCCGCGCGGCCATGTGGATCGTGGCATCGAGGTCCGGATGCTCCTGGACGACCTGCGTCACCAGATCGCGGTCGGCGATGTCACCCTCGTAGAAGATCCGGTCCCGCACGAACACCTGCGGCCCGGTCAGGAGCGAGTCCAGGATCACCGGAGTGTGCCCGGCCTCTTCGAGCGCTTTGGCCGTGGTGGAACCGATGTAGCCGGCGCCGCCGGTGACGAGAACCTTCATGGGCCCCAAGGCTACGGCGACGTCGTCCCCGCTCCAGCATCGGTGGTTGCCTCGGGACCGAGGGCCAGGTCCAGGTCAGGGGCGACCTCCGCGGGCGCCGCGCCGACCCGGACCGAGCAAGACCTCCGAGGAAACCGTGGCTCCCCCGTGCGAGCCACGCCCAGTCAACGACCACCCACCGCCGCGGGTCACGAGCCCGGAGGGCCGGTCCAGACGAGTCGGTAAGAATGAGCACATGCCCACCGCGCTGATCACCGGGGTCAGCGGACAGGACGGCAGCTATCTGGCCGAGCAGCTGCTCGCCGAGGGTGCCGAGGTGCACGCACTAGGACTGCCCAACGACGCCCCCGTCCCCGGTGTCGAGATGCACGTCGGGGACGTTGCGGACATCGACCGCACCCGCGCGCTGCTGCTCGACGTCGCCCCCGACGAGGTCTACAACCTGGCCGCGATCAGCTCGGTGGCCAGGTCGTGGGCTGAGCCCGACCTGACCGCCCGCGTCAACGGCGCCGCCGCGGTGGGGCTGCTGGAGTCCGCGCTGCAGGTGCAGGACGGCACTGGCCGTGCAGTGCGCTTCATGCAGGCCTCGAGCGCCGAGATCTTCGGCCTGCCCGACCGCTCACCGCAGGGCGAGGACACCCCGGTCCGCCCGGTCAACCCCTACGGCGCGGCGAAGGCCTTCGCCCACCTGATGGTCGACGTCTACCGGCGTCGCGACCTGCACGCGGTCAGCCTGATCCTCTACAACCACGAGTCGCCACGCCGTCCCGAGCAGTTCGTGACCCGCAAGATCACCGCCGGAGTTGCCGCCATCGCCCGCGGTCGCGCCGAGCGGCTCACCCTCGGCAACCTCGCGGCCACCCGCGACTGGGGCTGGGCGCCCGACTACACCGCTGCGATGGTGCTGGCCGCACGCGCCGACGTCCCCCGCGACTACGTCGTCGCGACCGGCGAGAGCCACTCGGTCGAGGAGTTCGTGGCCGCCGCGTTCAGCTGCGTCGGCATCGACGACTGGGCGTCGTACGTCGACGTCGACCCGGCGCTGCTGCGGCCGGTCGACGCCCCCGACCTCGCGGGCGACGCGACCCTGATCCGGACCGAGCTCGGCTGGTCCCCCACGGTGGGCTTCAAGGAGGTCGTCGAGCGGATGGTCGAGGCCGACCTGGCGCGCGACTGAGCTGTGCGGCGTGCCAGGACACCGGGGCGGCCCGGACGGCGCGGGACTGCCTGGTCAGGACTGGCACTTCAGGACGCTGGCCCAGGTCCGCACCCGCTACCAGCGCCTGCCCCCGAACGGGGTGGGAGCAGGGTGGGGCCGGTCCGGTTCGAGGGGGTCGACCTCGGGTGGAGTCGTGGCTGCACCTGACAGAAGCGATAGCGCCGGATTCACGACGATGCCGTGACTCGTGGCGACTGCCTGGACCATGGCCCAAGCCTTGCGGGCACTCCCCGCAGCTGACATGTACCGCCACGCAGAGAAGTGCTGCACGGCGTGACCGGCTTCCTTGTCGGCGGATCGAATGGTGCGGCGCTCTGCGGCGGACAGGGTTTCGCCTTGTAGTTCGCCGAGGATTGCATTCGCCCAGTTGAAGTAGCCGGCGAACTCGTAGCGCGCCAGGTTGTCCTGGTCGAAGGTGCCGAAGTCGTCGGTCAGCTTGAGGTAGGACATCTGGCTGTTGCTCTCGTCACCCATCCACGCATACCAGTAGTCATCTATGGGGTCGTAGTCGACATCTGTCTCGAAGTCATAGCCATCATGGGGATGGGAGAGACCCAGATGGTGACCGACCTCATGGGCTGTGACCCGAGTCAGTCCGACGCGTGCCTTGGTGAAGGGATAGCTGAAGACGTAGGCAAAGCTCTGTGTCCCGTCGGTCCAGTTGTGGTCGGCCAAGCCCAGGAGGCCGAACGACGTACCCATGGCCTCGTCGGTGGTGTTGAACGCGAACACCCCCTCCACATAGTCGCCGCTTGCATCGGGGAGGTACTGACTCCGATGCTGGTCGAAGTAGCAGAAGAGCTGGGCGAACACATGCCCGTAGGACTCCCAGCACCCCGGCCCGGTGGTCACCTCGTTCCACAATGCCAGCGCCTGAGCTGCCTCGTCCGGCATGGGATCGAAGACTGCCACCTCGGTCTCCCAGTCGAAGTACGGCGCCAGCTCCTCGAGAGCTCCCTGGACCAGGTCGGGCCGGAGGTACGGCTGAGCGCTCGTCGCGGGATCACCTTCCAGCAGGTTGATGCGGACGTGAACGGCCGCCTTCGGGTCCGGTGCCATCACGAGCGGGTCGTACAGCGGCGATGAGGTGAACAGGAGATTGGTCGCGACGTTCCGGACCACGCGACCCAGGTCCTCCCCCAGATCCTGAGTCGCACCGTAGCCCCCGGCGACGTACTCCCAGACCGGCGGCATCCGATACTCCGCGATGCCATTGCCCGAGAAGTCGCGAGCGTCGACGTACCAGTTGTCCGTGTTGTACTCCGGGCCGGCCGACAGGTCGTAGAACCAGCTGCGGCCATGGGATCCACCCCAAGCGATGATCGCGCGCTCTTCTTCGAGCCCGATCGGGGACCCCGTGTCTGGGTCCGGAGAATCGGCGGCCCGATAGACGTGGAACCGGAAGTCGCTGCGGCCCCACCAGTTCACCAGGAACACGGTGTACCCGGTCTTCGCGGCCAGGCCCAGCTCGTCGCTCGCGGTGTCGAGGTAGTGCTCTGTCGCCGCGGCGTCGAGGGTCAGGATCCGGGGAGGGATGTCCAGGATGTTCGATTCTTGGAAGTTGTACGCCTCTTGGTAGAGGGTCAGGGGAGTCTTCGTCGCCGACTTCCGTGCCCACCTGAAGAAGTCGTCTTCGAACGACCGGGGAGCGTCCACCAGGTTGTACCGGTACTTGAATCGGAGCCCGACGTCTCGAGTCTCTGGAAAACCGAGAAACCGTGGGTACCGCACGATCGGCTCTGAGATCCGCGGAAGCTGAGAGCGGATTCCGCCGCTGACAGCTGTCTTGTCGTAGCCCACGAGAACCACGTTGATCGGCACATCGTGCTGAAAGACCACCTCGCGCCCCGCAGACAGGGAACGAAGCGGCGGGAGTCCCTCGTCGCGGGGATTGACGGCGTCCGCGCCACGCGCAGCCACTACACCGGGACTGGCCAGGAACGCCAAGACCAGTGCGGTGACCGTCGCGGCAGTGCGCGCGAGCGTGGTACGGCGCCCACCTCGGGGCGCCCTTGCGGAGAGGACCGTCGGTGAACGTTTCATCTGAGCGCTTCCTTGACCTGTTGTCCCGAGACGCAAACTGGGTTGGGGTTCTTCCGCCGCAACTCGCCGCGCGCCGCGTGTCGGCAAGCCACGTTTCCCACGTGGCGATTGGTCACGGCAGGGGGATGCTGGCGACGGTGAAGGGCGGGCTCCAGTTGTCGCCGTTGCAGATCTGGCTGTTCGCCACGAGTAGGCGGTCCCCGGCGATCGCGGCCGACGTGGGGCAGTCGAAGTGGGGACTGGTGGTCCTGGAGACGACCGTTCCCTTCTTGTACCGGTCGTTGAGCCGGATCTCGGCGATCCTTTCCGCCAGGAACTCCACGGCGTAGAGCACGTCGGAGCTGGCGAGCTCGATCCCGTCTGGACCCGCGAGACGGGCCCCGTGCAGGTCGATCCTGGTCACCTGCTTGTCTCGCAGCCGGACCCGGTAGAGCCTGCCTGCGTCGAAGTGGGCGACGATGAGGTACTTGCCGTCCGGAGTTGCGGCGATGCCGTTGGCGCTTCCGGAGCGGGTCGGGAAGGCCGTACCGTCGAAGTCGAGGAACAGCGGCAGGGGCTGCACGTCGGCCTGCGTGACCTGGAGCTCGGACGCCGGGATTCGGTAGAGCTGCGAGTCGTCGAACTCGGTGAGGTATGCGTCGCCGTTCGGTGTGACGGCGACATCGTTGATGATCGACTGGCCCTGCGGGCGACCGTTGGTGAACCGGACGACGAGCTCGCCTGTGAAGCGGTTGTAGACGTCGGCGAAGCCGGAGGCAGCACGTGTCACCACGAGTCGGTTCGCTGTTGCCTCGATCCCACCCATGATGAACTCGTCGGGGCTCTTGACCAGGACCCTTGCGCGTCGGTCCCTCAGGTCGCCGACATACAGAATGGCGTTGCAGGTGCCGCCGACGTAGTACTTGCCTCCCCGGACAGCGATGCTCTCGGGAAACACGCATTCACCCGGCAACACGTACGTCGGAAGCGCATCCGGATCGGCTTGGGCCGCCGGTCGCACTGCCGAAGGAGTCATGGCCAGGATGAGGACCGCGAGCATTCCGGTGAGCTTGCGCATCTGCGCACCTCCTTGGTAGCCCGCCGTGACTGGGATTGGCTCGGACGAGCGGTGACGGCGGAACCTCCTTTGTGGCACCCGCCGGTAACCCAGCGGTAACTCTGGCGTTGACGGCTCCGACCCACCGGCGGACAGTGCAGCCATGGGCATCGGCGTGCTTGGCCCGTTGACGTACGACGGTCCGGTCGTCGGACGCCGGGATCGCGCCGTGCTCAGTGCCCTTGCCCTGTACGCCGGACGCTCGCTCAGGGCTGACCAGCTGGCAGAAGCGGTCTGGGGCGAGGCGCTGCCCCCGTCGTACCGCAAGGCGCTCCAGGGGTGCATGGTCAGGCTCCGCCGGGTCCTCGGCGCGGATCGCATCGAGACCACGAACGACGGCTACCTGCTGCACGTCCTGCCCGACGCCATAGATGCGCACCGGTTCGAACGGCTGACCCTGCGAGGTCGCGAGCTCGTCACCCTCGGCGAGTGCGAACGCGCCAGCTCGCTGGTCGGGCAGGCACTCGACCTGTGGCGTGGGACTGCTTACGAGGACGTGCAGACCTGGGATCCCGCGGTCATCGAGTCGGCGCGACTCAGCGAGCTCAGGCTCGTGGCAGAGGAGCTGCGGGTCGATGCGTGCCTCCGCACCGGTCGGCACCTCGAGGTCCTGGCGACTGCGGAGAGCCTGGTCCGCTCCGCCCCCCTTCGCGAACCCCGCTGGACGCTGCTCGCCCGGGCGCAGTACCAAGCGGGCAACCAGACGGAAGCGCTGCGGACCATCCGCCGGCTGAGGTCGCTGTTGGCGGACCAGTTCGGACTGGACCCGGGCGCGGAGCTGGGCCTGCTGGAGGAGGCGATCTTGCGCCAGGACCCCGCGTTGCTTGTCGGTCCTCCGTTGCCGACCAGCAGCGTCTGCCCGTACCAGGGCCTAATGCCTTATGACGTCGACGACGCCGAGACGTTCTTCGGCCGCTACTCCGAGGCCCTCGTCTGTCTCGACCTGTTGCGGAGGACCGGCGCGCTGACGGTTGTCGGTCCCTCTGGCTGCGGCAAGTCCTCGCTGGTGCGCGCTGGCGTGGCGGCGACCCTGCGCGCAGAGGGGCGGGTCGTCGTCGTCGTCACACCGGGAGCGCATCCTCAGCAGTCCCTGATTGGCGTCCCGGGACCGCGGTCCGGCGTCGTCCTGGTCGTCGACCAGTGCGAGGAAGTGTTCTCGTTGTGCGAGGACGATGGCGAACGTAGGGAGTTCCTCAACGCCCTGGTCGAGTGGTCCCAGGGCCCCAGCACGGTCGTGGTGGCGCTGCGAGCGGACCGGTTGGCCCAGGTGTCGGCGTTCCCCGCGTTCGCCCGGCTCATCGAACGCGGCCTCTACCTGCTGGGAGGCATGAGCGAAGGCGCCTTGCGGGAGGCGATCGAGGCACCGGCGCGGCAGTCCGGGCTCCTGATCGAGGCGGGTCTGGTGGACCTTCTCGTCGGCGAGGTCGAAGGGACACCGGGCGCCCTGCCGCTCCTGTCCCACGCCTTGCTCGAGACCTGGAAGCGCCGAGACGGGTCGACGCTGACCGTCGCGGGCTACGCCGAAACGGGCGGCATCCGCGGCGCGGTCGCCAGGTCCGCCGAGTCGCTGTACGCGAGCGTCGGACCCGAGCTGCAGCACATGCTCCGAGACCTGGTGCTGCGTCTGGTGACTGCCGAAACCGAGGGGGAACCGGTTCGTAACCGCGTGCCGCGTCGCGTCCTCGCCATCGGCGCTGAGCACGACCAGCTCATCGACCTCCTGGTGACGTCTCGACTGGTCACCAGCGACGCCGGGGTCGTCGAGATCGCTCACGAAGCGCTCGTCCGGGCCTGGCCGCGGTTGCGGACCTGGCTCGACGAGGACGTCGACGGACAGCGGATCTTGCGCCACCTCAGCACCTCCGCAGACTCCTGGGATCAGCTCGGCCGGGCCGAGAGCGAGCTCTACCGCGGGGTTCGACTCGCCCAGGCGCTGGAGTGGAGGACACAGGCCAGGGTCGTCCTCACCGACACCGAGACCGCATTTCTCGACGCCGCCGAACGGCTAGACGAGTTGGATCGTCGGGCCGCCGAGGAGCGCGCCCGTGGCCAGGCACGGATGATCCGTCGCCAGCGCGCACTCCTGGCCGGAGCGGCTGCGTTGATCGTGGTAGCCCTGACGGCGGGCCTCCTTGCTGTGCGGCTGGCGGACCGCGCCGACGACAGCGCCCTAGCGGCGGCATCCAGTGCGAAGTCCGCGCTGCATGCGCAGCGGTCGGCCGAAGCACGGCGGGCCGGCGCCCGGGCCCTGGCCACCGAGGACATCGACACCTCGATGTTGCTTGCCGTCGCCGGCGTCAGGCTCGACGACTCGGCGTCGACTCGGGCCAACCTGCTCTCGGTGCTGCAGCAGCGGCCACAGCTGATCCGGTCGGTGCTGTACGACGGTGCCCCGATCGTGAGGCTGGCCGCGACACCCGACGGCAGCGGGCTGGTGACCTACGACCGCCAGGGCAACCTGGCGCTGCACAGCACGGAGACCTGGGAGCTCCTTGCCAGGGTCGACAGTCCCGACGACCGGATCCCGCTCCAGTGGTCCGCGCCGCTGGCCGTCAGTCCGGACGGGACGCTCGTCGCGGCAGGCCCGTCAGGCGTCGTCCGTGACCCACTCCTGCTCTTCGACACCGACGCGCTGGGGCCCGCGCAGGTGCAACCGTCCGGAATCCCGCGGGGGCCGGTGAGGGTCATCGACTTCAGTTTCAGCGCGGACGGGACGGCCTTGGCCGGGATCGTCCAACGGCTCGAACGGCAGTCCGGCTATTGGTTCCCGATCGCAACCGAGCTCCTCGTGTGGGACCTGGCGGTCTCACGGGCGGCGAAGGCGCCCGTCCTGATGCGCACCGAGCTGGACCAGCTCCCCGCGTTTCGACCTGGCCGAGTCGAGCTCAGCCCCGATGGCCGGATCGCGTACACGAGTCGCCCGCTTGCGGCCTACGACGTCGAGAGCGGGGCGCCGATCTACACACGCACCCGCGATGTGGGCGTCCCCGGAGTACGGCAGACCACCAGCAACGTGTTTGACCTCAGCCCGGACGGAGCTCTCCTGGCCGCGGCCGTGACGCCAGACCGGGTCGTGATCCTGGATGCGGCATCTGGACAGGTTCGTCATACCTTCCGAGGCCATCGCGACCAAGTCACGGCCTTGCAGTTCTCCCACGACGGGAAGTCGCTGGCATCCGCGTCGCTGGACCGGACCGCGATCGTTTGGGCGGTGGGTTCGGGTGCCGTGCTCGAGCAGGTGCGTCTCGGCGAGGGCGCCCTGGCCCTGGCGTTCAGTCTCGACGACAGGTCGCTCTACAGCGGAGGCGAGGACGAGTCGCTCCGGGTGTGGGACTTGAGTGGCACCCGCCGGTTCCTGGTCACCACGGTCCAGGGAACCGACGAACCCACCGGCGCCCAGGTGCCGGCCCCGAGCGGACGCTACGTCAGCAGCTGGATCGGCCCAGGACTGCGCTTCTACGACGTCGCTGCTCGTCGGTGGACACCGTGGGTCGGCGAGGACCGCGGCCATGAGGGCATCGCCTGGAACTCCCGTGGCGACCGGGTCGCCACGGTCGGGGAAGGGTTCCTCGCGATCTGGGATCCCGCCACTGCGCGGCTCGTGGACGAGGCCACACTGGATGGCACCTACGCGGCGGTCGACTTCAGTCCAGACGACGACCGGATCGCCATCCTCGACGACCAGGGTGATCTGGGCATGCTGGATGCCGCGACGCTCACCCCGATCGGCAAGCCGGTGCAGCTGGGGACCGAGGGCGGCGCGGTGTCGTTCGGGCCGGACGGACGCGCTCTGGTCCTCACCCCCGGCTACGTCCTGGACTACACGTTCGAGCACGCGAGCCGGCAGTGGGTGCTCGCGGACCTCGACACGGGCGAGGTGGTCGACCGGGGCCGGCTCGACTTCGACGCCGGGTGGCTCGCGAGCTCTCCCGACGGCCACCACGCCGCCATCACCGGCTTGGGAGGCGAGCTCGTCGTACTCGATCTCGACTCGGGCGAGCCCGTCGGTGCAGCGACCACAGGACACGCGACGACCGTCTGGGGCGCGGCTTACTCGCCCGACGGCTCGCGGATCGTCACGACGGGTCTGGACGGCAGCGTGAGCCTGTGGGATGGCACGACGGGAGAGCTGCTGGGCTCGGTCCTCCTGCCGGAAAAGGTCACCTCCACCGCCACCTTCGTCGCGGGAAGCTCGACGGTCATGATCTCCACCGACTTCGGGGGACTCTACGAGTGGGACACAGACCTGGGGTTCGCGCTCGAGGTCGCCTGCCGGCTGGCCGGGCGCGACCTCACCGAAGCTGAGTGGCGCCAGCACTTCGGCGACCGAGCCCGGCAGCCCATTTGCCCAGATGCGTGAGCTGGGCACGTATGTCCGCGAGGTGGCCCAGCACCTCGTCCTCCTGCTGATGCGTTGCTTAGCGCAGCCCAAGTGCCGCCCGAAGCACGCGGGGCGGCTGCAGCACCACTCAGCGGTGGTCGAGCAGCTCCAGCAGGTAGCTGCCGTAGCCGCTCTTCATCAGCCCCTGCGCGGCCTCCTCCAGCCGGGCGTCGTCGATGAACCCCATCCGCCAGGCCACCTCCTCGGGGCAGCCGATCTTGAGGCCCTGCCGGTGCTCGATCGCGCGCACGTAGTTGCTGGCGTCGTTGAGGTCCTCGAAGGTCCCGGTGTCGAGCCAGGCCGCGCCCCGCGGGAGCACCTCGACCTGAAGCCGGCCCTGCTCGAGGTAGCGGCGGTTGAGGTCGGTGATCTCGAGCTCACCGCGCGCCGACGGCTTCAGCTCGGCGGCGGCGTCCACGACGTCGGAGGCGTAGAAGTAGAGCCCCGGCACGGCGTAGTTGCTCTTCGGGTGCTCCGGCTTCTCCTCCAGCGAGAGGGCCTTGCCGTTCTCGTCGAACTCCACGACGCCGTACGCCGTCGCGTCGGCGACCCGGTAGCCGAACACGGCGGCGCCGTCGATGTCGTGGAACCGGTTCAGCCGGGCACCGAGCCGGTCGCCGTAGAAGATGTTGTCGCCCAGGACCAGCCCGACCCGGTCGTCGCCGACGTGGTCGGCGCCGATGATGAATGCCTGCGCGAGGCCGTCGGGGCTGGGCTGGACGGCGTAGGTGATGTTCATCCCGAACTGCGAGCCGTCATGCAGCAGCCGCTGGAACTGTTCGGACTCGTGCGGAGTGGTGATCACGAGGACGTCCCGGGTCCCGGCCAGCATCAGCGTGGTCAGCGGGTAGTAGATCATCGGCTTGTCGTAGACGGGCATCAGCTGCTTGCTCACCCCGAGGGTGATCGGGTGCAGCCGCGAGCCCGTGCCGCCGGCCAGGATGATTCCGCGCATTCCCCGGACCTTACCGATGCGGCTCCGCGGGGACGAAAACCCTAGAGTGGCCTCCCGTGACTGGCAATCTCTCTGGCAATCTCTCCCGCGTTCTCGTGACCGGTGGCGCCGGGTTCATCGGCTCCAACTTCGTGCACCACCTGGTGAACAACACCGACCTGTCGGTCACCGTGCTCGACAAGCTCACCTACGCCGCGAGCCGGGAGTCCCTCGCCGAGCTGCCCGAGGACCGCGTCTCGCTGGTGGTCGGCGACGTGGCCGACGCGGAGGTGGTCGACCCGCTGGTCGCGGGGCACGACGCCGTCGTGCACTTCGCCGCGGAGTCGCACAACGACAACTCGCTCGACGACCCGGCGCCGTTCATCCGGACCAACCTGGTCGGCACCTTCACCCTGCTCGAGGCGGCGCGCCGGCACGACACCCGGCTGCACCACGTCTCGACCGACGAGGTGTACGGCGACCTCGACCTCGACGACCCGAAGCGGTTCACCGAGGACACTCCGTACAACCCGAGCAGCCCCTACTCGGCCTCCAAGGCCGGCTCCGACCACCTGGTCCGCGCGTGGGTGCGCAGCTTCGGCGTCCGCGCCACGATCTCCAACTGCTCCAACAACTACGGCCCCTGGCAGCACATCGAGAAGTTCATCCCGCGGATGATCACCAACCTGATCGACGGGGTGCCGCCGAAGGTGTACGGCGACGGGCTCAACGTGCGCGACTGGATCCACGCCGACGACCACTCCTCGGCGGTGCTGACGATCCTCGACAAGGGGCGCAGCGGCGAGACCTACCTGATCGGCGCTGACGGCGAGCGCAGCAACCTCCAGGTCGTCACCGCGCTGCTGAAGCAGTTCGGGCGCTCCGAGGAGGACATCGAGTTCGTCACCGACCGGGCCGGCCACGACCGCCGCTACGCGATCGAGTCCGGCAAGCTGCGCGCCGAGCTCGGCTGGTCGCCGCGCTTCCAGAACTTCGAGGCCGGGCTGGCCGACACGGTCGACTGGTACCAGAAGCACGAGGACTGGTGGCGGCCGAGCAAGCAGGCCACCGAGGCGTTCTACGCGGCCAAGGGCCAGTGACCGAGCTGTCGGTCGAGCCGACCCCGATCCCGGGGCTGCTCGTCGTCAGGCTGCCGCTGCACGAGGACGCACGCGGCTGGTTCAAGGAGAACTGGCAGCGCGCCAAGATGACCGCGCTGGGCCTGCCCGACTTCGGCCCGGTCCAGCACAGCGTCGCCTACAACGCCCGGCGCGGGGTCACCCGTGGCGTGCACACCGAACCGTGGGACAAGTTCATCAGCGTCGCGCACGGGCGGATCTTCGGTGCCTGGGTCGACATGCGCGAGGGCGACTCCTTCGGGCAGGTCTTCACCATCGAGGCCGACCCGACCGTCGCGGTCTTCGTGCCGCGTGGCGTGGGGAACTCCTACCAGGTGCTCGAGGACGGGACGACGTACTCCTACCTGGTCAACGACCACTGGCGGCCCGGCCTGGCCTACCCGGCTCTCAACCTCGCCGACCCGACCGTGGCGATCCCGTGGCCGATCCCGTTGGCCGACGCGGAAATCTCCGAGAAGGACCTGGCCACGCCGATGCTGGCCGACGTGGTGCCGATGGCGCCGCGCAAGACGCTGATCATCGGGTGCCACGGCCAGCTCGGACGAGCCCTCCAGGAATACTTCCCGAGCGCCGACCTGGTGGATCTCCCCTCGGTGGTTGAGGTGCGAGGAGCGCCAGCGACGAGCCTCGAAACCTCCGCAGCGAAGGCACTCGACGTCACCGACGCGGCTCAGGTCGCTGCGTGGCCGTGGAACGAGTACGGCCTGGTCCTCAACGCCGCGGCCTACACAGCGGTCGACGCCGCGGAGACCCCGGAGGGCCGGCGCACCGCGTGGGCCGCGAACGCCGGCGCCCCCGCCACGCTGGCCCGGCTGGCCGCCGAGCACCGGTTCACGCTCGTGCACTACTCGACCGAGTACGTCTTCGACGGCACCGCGGACCCGCACACCGAGGACGAGCCGCTGTCACCACTCGGCGTCTACGCACAGAGCAAGGCGGCCGGCGACGTCGCGATGGCGACCGCGCCCCGGCACTACGTCCTGCGCACCTCGTGGGTGATCGGCGACGGCAAGAACTTCGTACGCACGATGCAGCAGCTGGCCGACGGCGGCGTGACCCCGTCGGTGGTCGACGACCAGGTCGGCCGGCTCACCTTCACCTCCGAGCTGTCTCGGGCCACCCGGCACCTGCTGGACGATCGAGGCGCCGTACGGCACCTACAACGTCAGCAACGGCGGCGACCCGACCTCGTTCGCGGACGTCGCCAGGGCCGTCTTCGAGCTCAGCGGTCGCCCGGCCGGTGACGTCACCCCGGTCACCACCGAGGAGTACTTCGCTGGCAAGGACCTCGCGCCACGCCCACTGCGCAGCGTGCTGGACCTGACCAAGCTCCGGGCCACCGGGTTCGAGCCCGAGGACGCGATGACGGCCCTGAGCCGGTACGTCGAACTCGGTGGTTGAGGAGGTCGCGCGGCGACCGGCCGCATCGGTGGTTGAGGAGGTCGTTCTGCGACCGTCTCGAAACCAGTCTCAGCGGCGGGTCAGCGCCGCTACTGCGGGCCGGACGTCGGCCAGGTAGACGAACGCCGCGATCGTGAACGCGATCGACAGGAATCCGATCGGCGAGCCGACCAGCTGGAGCGCCACGCCCAGGCCGAGGATGATGCACCAGGCCGGCTTGGTGAGCTTGCCGGCCGCGCTGTAGGCCTCGCCCGAGTAGAGGAGCGAGCTGCCGAAGGCGAAGATCTTGACGGCGAGCAGGACGAAGAAGACGACCAGCATGATCGTCCCCTCGACCTGGAACACGTTCGGCATGACTCAAGGGTAGAGGAACGACACGAGGCCCCCGCAGGAATCCTGCGAGGGCCTCGTTTGGGGAAGTTCGTCAGCTGGTGACGGCCTTGGTGGCCGACGTAGCGGTCTTCTTGGCCGCGGTGCCGGTCGCCTTGGCGCTCTTCTTGGCCGGAGACTTCTTGGCCTGGGTGGCGGTGGTCTTCGCCTTGGCCGTGGTGGTCTTGGCGTTGGCCACGGTCTGCTTCGACGCGGGCTTGTTGCGGAAGCGGCGGACCACGGTCTCGCCCCGCTTCACCAGGTCGTCGAAGGTCTCGGTCGCGTCACCCTGCAGGTCGGCGACCCGCTTCTCGATGGCGGCACGGCGAGCCTTGGCGTCCTTGGACAGCTCCTCGACGCGGGCGCTGACCACGGTGGTGGCCTGGCTGCGCAGCGCCTTCGGCTGGAGCTCGAGGCCCGAAACGGTCTTCTGGACCTCGGTGAACCGCTTCTGGGCGTCCTTCTGGTAGCCCTCGAAGAGCTTCTGGGCGTCCTTCTGGTAGCCCTCGAAGCGCTTCTGCGCCTCGGAGACGTAGTCCTTGACGGTCTCGATCGCCAGGTCGGCAGCGCCGACGTAGGCGTGCAGGCCGCGCTGGGCCTCGGTCTTGATGTCGAACTTGGCCTTGGCCATGTCGATCTCCTTCTGTGGTGGTGGTGGTTGGTTCATGCCTCAGGCGGTGTCGGGGCCTCGTCGTCGACGTCCGTCTCGAACTTGACCCCGTTCAGGGCGAGGAACGAGGCGTAGACGTCGAGCAGCGACTGCTTCTGCCGCTCGGTCAGCTTCGTCTCGCCGAGGATGGCGAGCTCTACCGAGCCGCCCACGCCGTCTGCCGGATTGACGATCCCGGCCCGGACGTAGAGCGACTCCGCGGAGATCCGCATCGCCTTCGCGATCTGCTGCAGCACCTCGGCTGAGGGCTTACGCAGGCCACGCTCGATCTGGCTCAGGTAGGGGTTGGACACCCCGGCCTGCTCGGCCAGCTGCCGGAGCGACAGTCGGGCTTGAAGGCGCTGCTCCCGGAGGTACTCGCCAAGCGCTTCGGCAGTCTTGTTGACCTGCTCCCCGACGCGCTCGCCGACACTTCCCTTGGCCATGTCCTCCATAGTGCTAACTGGAGTTAGCAAATGCAAACTCAGGGCCTGTGCGCCGAGTCACACTCTCCTTGTGAACAAGGGAATTCAGCCGTTCCGGGTGCTAGCTGGTCAGAAGGCAGCGCGGATCTCACCGACCGGCTCGCCGGCTCCCAGAACCGGCACCCAGCCGGTGTCGTCCAGCGCTCCCGCGTCCACGCCCGGCTCGGTCGGGACTCCGGCACGCCGCAGCGCCTCCGCCATTACCACCGGTCTGGCCCGCCCGCCGCCGTCGTCAATCTTGAGGGCCCACGCCCGGCCGTCAGGGAGCGCCACGGCGTAGCACGCCTCGGCTCCGGCCTTGCCGATCGCGCCCGGAACCGCCGTGAGCAACTTCAGCTCGTCACGCTTGGTGCCCGACACGTACGCCGGGTGGCTGCGGATCGCCTCCGCGATGCGGTGCTCAGGACCCTCCGTCGCGACCGCCAGCGCACGGAAGGCGCGGGCCAGGCCGGTCAGCGAGGTCGAGAGCAACGGGGCGCCGCACCCGTCGATCGCAGTCACCTCGACCGCCTCTCCGGTCAGCTCCGCGAACGACGCGGCGATGCCCTGCTGCAGCGGGTGCTCCGGCTCCAGGTAGGTGGCGGTCTCCCACTCGTTGGCAACGCAGGTGAGCAGCATCGCCGCGTGTTTGCCCGAGCAGTTCATGTAGATGGCCCGAGGCTCCTCGCCGGCCCGGATCGCCACCTTCTTCGCCGCGTCGTCGAGCGGGTAGTCCGTCACGTTCTGCAGCGCGGTCTCGTCAAGGCCGCCGAGCGCAAGGATCCGGCGTACGCCGTCGACGTGGATCGGCTCGCCGCTGTGCGACGCGCAGGCCAGCGCGAGCAGCTCAGGCGGCAGGTCCAGGCCGAGCCGGACCATGCCGAGGGCCTGCAGCGGCTTGTTGCACGAGCGCGGGAGCATTTGCGCGGTGACCTCGCCGACCGACCACGCCGGCGTACCGTCCGCGGCCAGCGCCACCACGGAGCCGTGGTGGTGACCCTCGACGAAGCCGGAGCGGACGATTTGGGCGACGACGATGGGAGCGGGCACGGAGGTCAGGCTACGGACTGCTCCAGGAGTCACCTGCTGCGCGCGTCGACCTGCTCGAGTGCCGGGGTGTCGACCGGAGCGGCATCGAGCTGCTCGCACAGTCGAGCCATCGCGTTGGTGACCAGTTCCTGCGAACCGGCGAAGGGCAACGACTCGATGCTGGTGGAGGACACGAGTGGCACCGGGACGTGGGAAACCATGGGGTGAGACGGGCGAACGTCGTGGGGCTCCTGATCGCCGAAGAGCTCCTCATGCAGCTTCTCGCCGTCCCGCAGCCCGGTGTAGGTGATGGGCACCCGGCGCCCGGACTGCTCCATCAGCTGCTTGGCGACGTCGACGATCCGCACGGGATCACCCATGTCGAGCACCAGCGCCTCACCGGGTTGGCCGATGGCCGCGGCCTGGATGACGAGCTGGCAAGCCTCCTCGATGGTCATGAAGTAGCGCGTGACGTCCTCGTGGGTGATGGTCACTGGACCACCTTCGGCGATCTGCCGAGCAAACGAGGTGAGCACCGAGCCGCGGCTGCCCAGCACGTTGCCGAAGCGCACAGACACGAATCGGCGATGTGAGTCGGCCGCACGACCGGCCGTGATGGCCTCGGCGATCCGCTTGGAGTATCCGAGCACGCTGCACGGGTTCGCGGCCTTGTCCGTCGAGATGTTGACGAAGGTGGACACACCCACGAACTCGGCCGCGTCGAGCACCGTCTGAGTGCCCAGGATGTTGGTCTTGACTGCTTCGGCCGGATATTGCTCGAGCATCGGCAGGTGCTTGAGCGCAGCAGCGTGGAACACCACCTCGGGACGCCGACGAGTGAAGATGTCGTACAGCGCAGCTCGGTCTCGGATGTCGCAGAGGATGACCTCGTCCGAGTCGAGGAGTGCGCGGCCATGGATCGAGAGCTCGACTGAGTGGAGGGCGGACTCGTCGCGGTCGAGCATCATCAGCTCGGCCGGGGCGAACCGATGGATCTGCCGGCACAGCTCGGACCCGATCGAGCCGCCGGCCCCGGTGACCAGGACGCGGCGACCGGTGATGTATTCGGCGATCGCCTCGACGTCGGTGTCGAGCTGGTTGCGCCCGAGCACGTCGGTGAGGTTGACGTCGCGGATGTCGCGGATCCCGACGTGGTCGGTGAGCAGCTGGGTCGAGGAGGGCAGCACCTTGACGGTCACGCCGACCTCGACTGCGGTGTGCCGGATACGGCTCACGGTCTCGGCGTCGGCGCTCGGGATGGCGATGACGGCGCTGTCAGCTCCGGTCGACTCCGCCACTCTCGGCAGGTCGTCGATGGTGCCGAGCACCGGTACGCCACGGATCCGCCGGTGCCGCTTGTAGGGGTCGTCGTCGAGGATCCCGACCGGGTCCCACTGCCGCAACGGGTCGCGCAGCATGGAGCTGATCAGCTCCCGACCGGCGTCACCCCCGCCGATGAGCAGCACCTTGGAGCCGCCGCGGTGCCGGAACGACTCGTCGCTGCGCTCCCGGGACCGACGCCAGACCGCGCGCCCCCAGGCCGCGAGCACCAGCGTCCCGAACGTCGCGCCGGGCGGGATGCTGCGCGGCACCCACAGGAAAACCATGTTGAGCGCGGTGACCACACCTCCCACGCCCAGGACGGCCAACCCGAGCAGCACCATCTCGTCGAGGCTCGCCACCGAGGCCCGTCCACGATGCAGGTGTGTGACCCAGCCCACGACGACAAACCCGATGGCCGTGCAGGCAGCCACTGCCATGATCTCCCGCCACGGCACGTCCGCGCTCACCTGGTCGAAGCGCAGCCAGGCGAAAAAAGCGAAGCAGACCAGCCAGGCACAGACGTCATAGGCCGCGATCGCGACCGTCCGGTACACCCGCAGCCCGGGCATGAGGTCGAACATCAGGTCCCCCCGTCGCTCCCCCATCGTGGAGAGTCAAGACCACCTTCACCCGACCTGACCAGATCCGCAATAGCACCGCTGAGCCAATAGCGTGCGGCGATTCCGTAGATTCAGATGGGACGGCGGCCGGGGTTAGAGTGGTGCTGCAGCAGGGGCGAACGCCTTCGCGCGCTCTCGAGACGGGAACACGGTGGAACTTCGCGACTACTGGCAGACGATCCGGCGACGGTGGCGGCTGGTCGTCGCCGTCCTGGCGGTCAGCGTCGGCACGGCCGCGCTGTTCACCTGGCAGGCGACGCCTCAATACGCCTCATCAGCGCGGCTTTTCGTGGCCACCAGCGACGGGGATGCGGCCCAGGCCTACCAGGGCGGGCTGTTCGCCACCCAGCGAGTTGCCTCGTATGCCGACATCGTGCCGAAGTCACGCAAACTAGCGGACCAGGTGGTCGAAGATCTTGGTGGCAACGCGGACCCGGGCTTTGTGAAGAGTCGCATTTCCGCCGAGGTCGTACCGGACACCGTGAACCTTGAGCTCACAGCGGTCGACTCCGACCCGGTGCGGGCCCGCGACATCGCACAGGCCTACGCCGAGGCGCTCAGCGAGCTTGTTACCCAACTCGAGACCCCCGAGGGCAAGACCGATGCGCTCATCCGAGCCGAGATCGTGGACAACGCCCAGGTGTCGACCTCGCCGGTGTCTCCGCAGCCCATTCGGAATCTCGGGTTCGGCTTCATTCTGGGCCTGATCTTCGGCGTCGCCCTGGCAGTAGTGCGCGAGCTGCTCGACAACTCGCTGACCACGTCGGAAGATGTCGCGGAGGTCACACCGGCTCCGATCATCGGGCGGATCACCTCCGATACCGGGGCGGTCCGGCAGCCGGTCGGCATCGCACTCGCCAACACGACGAGCTGGGCCGAGTCGTTCCGGGTGCTGCGCACCAACATGCAGTACATCGAGGTCGACCACGACCAGAAAGTGTTCGTGGTCACCAGCTCGATCCCGGAGGAGGGGAAGTCGACTACAGCTGTCAACCTGGGCGTCACCCTCGCCCTGACCCACCAGCGGGTCGCTCTGGTCGAGTGCGACCTGCGTCGGCCGCTGATCGCGAAGAGGCTGGGGCTCGATGGGGCGGTGGGCACCACGAGCGTCCTGATCGGCAAGATCAGCCTGCGGGAAGCGATGCAGACCTACGGTGACACCGGCCTGCAGGTGCTGGCCTGCGGTCCGATCCCGCCCAACCCGTCCGAGCTGCTGCAGTCGAAAGCGATGGAGGCGCTGCTGACCCAGCTGCGAGCGGAGTTCGACGTCGTCCTTCTCGACGCGCCACCGCTCCTTCCGGTGACCGATGCGGCTCTTCTCGCTGCGCAGGCCGACGGGGCGCTGGTCGTGGTCCGACACGGCAAGACCACGCAGGACCAACTCGCCCATGCCATCGAGCGGCTGGAGGCCGTCGATGCCAAGGCCCTCGGCGTGGTATTCAACATGGTCCCGGCCAAGCGGCGTGGTGGCGAGGTGTACTCCTACACCTACCAGTACGACTACGCCAGCAAGCCAGCGTCCCGCGACGAAACGCCGCTGGACGGGAAGCAAGGCGACGACCGAGACAAGGAAGGCATCTCGGTGCGCGGCTGATCGCGATCGTCAGCCTGTCCACACAGCCTCGATGGTCGCTGGGGTCTGACTAGTCTCCCGCTCGACCAGTTGCCAGCACGCCCACGGCCCGGCCAGGTCGCCGATGCGAGGATCCTCGAAATGGCTGACCGTGCCCGAGGGATCCACCACCCAGGCCTCGGCTCCGCGGCGATAGACCTCGAAAGCCGCCGTGCCCTGCACGCGTGTGAAACTGCCGCTGCCGATCACCTGGTCTCCTGGGGAAACCGTCAGCTCCCAACTGCCAGAGCTGGCGACCAGCCTCAGCCCGGTGGGCGGAATCGACTGCCCGGCCAACCTGGCCTCCACGAACGAAGACTGCCACGCTACTAGCACCACCGAGCCGGGGTCGTCGCCCACGAATCTCACCCGTGCGCCGATCTTGCGCACGTCGCTCGGCAGTTCGGTCTCGAGCGAACTGACGGCCACCGGGCCGCGCGGTGCGCCATGCTGGAGGACGCCTTGGATGACGGCCATGCCCACACTGACCGACTGGTTGTCATAGATCCGGGCGCCGTCGGGAAGGTCGTCGCCCGCTGAGAAGTCAGCCCTCCGTTGGTCACCCACCCGCGGGGGCGCCTCCTGCGCAGACGGCGATGATGAGGCGCCCGGATCTTGCCCCGGATTGTCGCTTGACGTTCCGGACGAGGGCTGGGCTGAGGCGCCATTTCTCTCCGAGACGGCCCTGCCCTCGAAGCTGCCGAAGTCCGGGTCCGGATCTCGCGTCAGCGCGAGACCGCACAGGAACGCCGCCAGAAGAACCAGGGCGACGACGCCGACGGTCTGCCACTGCGGTGACCGCGCTCCGGGGTTTGTAGGTCCGAACACCTCCGGAACGCTACCCGAGACACCCCGCTGCCAAGATGAACTCTATGCCGATCCCACCCGTGCCGCAGCACTGCCCGACCCCGGTGGAGCTTGACGACCTCGAGCTGTTGACCAGCGGCGCGCTCGGCGAGCACAAGGCTTTCAACCTGCCAGGCCACCCGGTAACACTCACCCTTCCCGAGCCAATCGCCGCGCAGGCCAGGTCGGTTGGCGCGGTCGAGCTGGTCGACCCCGAGGGTTTGCCTCTCGCGCGGGTGTCATGGCCGGGCGGCGTCGTGGACCCACTCACCGACGCGCAGTACGGCCCGTTCCGCGACCTTATGCTCTCACCGGCGGCTTACCGCGAAGCGCACGAAGGCCGCATGGTCGTCCCGGTCAGCGATCCGCTGACTACGGAGCAACTAGACGAGCTCGCCGGGCTGGGACCGCTCACTCTGCTCGCCCTGGTCGGCACCGGCACGCCGTGGCTCACGCCGGTGGCGCTGATCCGAGCCACCCGAGCGGCCGCAGGGCTGCTGCCCGACGCCGTGGTCGTCACGGTCCCGCTGGCCGCCCATGGCGACCCCGACTCGGATCACGCCTTGGGAGTGCGTGTCGTCGAGACCTTCGCAGCCGGTGATCCGGTGCACGCGCTGACCTCGTCTCCGGTGGTTGAGGAGGTTGCGCACCAGTCGCCTTCTCCGGTGGTTGAGGAGGTTGCGAAGCAACCGTCTCGAAACCACCAAAACGAAGGCACCTACCCACCCGAAATCGCCGCGATCATCGAGCAGGACCGTCCCGCACCGGATCAGCAAGGCCTGGTGCTGTTCTTCACAGGCCTGTCCGGCAGCGGCAAGTCCACGTTGGCCCGCGCCCTCGTCGACCTGCTGCTCGAGCAGGGCGAGCGGACCGTGACCAGCCTGGACGGCGACGTGGTGCGTCGCAACCTCTCGGCTGGGCTCACCTTCTCCAAGGAGGACCGCGAGACCAACATCCGACGGATCGGCTGGGTGGCGGCCGAAATCTCCCGGCACGGCGGCGTCGCGGTGGTGAGCCCGATCGCTCCCTTCGACCAAACTCGCAAGCAGGTCAGGGCGATGGTCGAGGACGCGGGTGGCGCATTCTTCCTCGTTCACGTCGCCACCCCGCTTGAGGAGTGCGCGCGCCGCGACCGCAAGGGCCTCTACGCCAAAGCGCGCGCTGGGCAGATCCCCGAGTTCACCGGCATCTCGTCGCCCTACGAGGAGCCGGAGGATGCCGACGTGCGGGTGGACACCACCGGGCGGACCATCGCGGACGCGCTCAACGATGTCCTGGTCGGGCTGCGGGACGCCGGGTACGTCGACCTACTTCAGGAAGAGCGCGGAGCCGAGTCCCGCCGATCGAGCCTGTCGAGATCACCGCAGGGTGGGCAGGCGGCCGATGACGGGGATCACGATCCCGGGCCGACTGCGGAGGGTCCGCTCAAGGTGCTCTTCGTGTGCACGGCCAACATCTGCCGCTCCCCGTCGCTGGAGCTGCTCGCGAGGCGAGCGCTGCCGGACGACACCGACGTGGACTTCAGCAGCGCCGGCACCCACGGCTGGGAGGACGAGCCGGTGAACCCCGACATGGCAGCCGCGTTGCCGGCGGACCTCGACACCTCAAGGTTCCGGAGCCGTCGGCTCACCGCGCAATTGCTCGAGGAGGCCGACCTCGTGCTGACCATGGAGGCCGCCCAGCGCACCTTCGTGCTCGACGACCACCCCGGGATGTTCCGCAAGGTGTTCACGCTCGGGCAGTTCGCGCAGGCGGTCGAGAAGACACCGGCCGAGCTGGACCGAGACGCGCTGCTCGCCCACGTCGCGTCCACACGCGGGAACGCCGATCCGGCGCTCGACGTACCCGACCCCTATCGTCGGGGGGCAGAGGTCGCTTCAGAGTGCGTGGCTCACCTCGACGAGCTGCTGCGCGCCGTGCTGCCCCGCCTCTCCCGCTGAGACCGACACGGAAACCGGAGCGCATGGACGCCCTGAGCATCGACCTGATCACGACCACCGCCCTGTCCATCCTGGTGGCGGGGTTCCTCGTCGGGATCGTCGTCGGGCTCACCGGCATGGGCGGCGGCGCGCTGATGACTCCAGCACTGATCTTCCTTGGGGTCGGCGAGGCGGCCACCGTGGTGACCGCCGACCTCACCGCGGCTGCGGTCTACAAGACCGGCGGCGCCGTGGTGCATGCCCGCGAGGGGTCGCCCAACTTCTCGCTGGCGAAGTGGCTGATCCTCGGCTCGGTGCCGATGGCGCTGGTCGGCCCCTACCTCGTGGCCGGGCTGACCACTGACGAGGACCAGCTCGACTACGTGCTCAAGATGGCGATCGGCGTGGCGCTGCTGCTGGCGGCTTCGACCTACGCACTGCGGCTCTACATCAACCTGCGCCGGGTCCGCGGTGGCGCTCCCGACGCTGACCCGGACCCGAGGGTCCGCCCGGTCCCGACCGTTCTTGTCGGGATGCTCGGCGGCCTGCTCGTCGGCATCACCAGCGTCGGCAGCGGTTCCGTGATCATGATTGCGCTGCTGATGCTGTACCCAGGTCTCGCCGCGGTCCGGCTGGTCGGCACCGACCTCGTGCAGGCCGTTCCGCTGGTGCTGGCCGCCGCCATCTCCAACATCGCCCTGCACGGCCTGGACTGGGAGCTGCTGATCCCGCTGGTGATCGGCTCGGTGCCCGGCACCTTGATCGGGAGCAAGATCGCGCCGCGCGTCCCCCAGTCGCTGATCCGCCGCGGCATCGTCGTCGTCCTCACCATGAGTGGCGTCGCGCTGCTCGACAAAGCCGGCTGGGCGCCGCTCGGCAAGGAGGAGACGCACCCCATGCTGGTCGCCGGCGTCGGCGTCGTCATGATCGTCCTGGTCCCGTTGATCTGGGGCATGCTCCGCCGTACCCAGGGACTGCCCATGTTCGGCGCACCCACGGTCGCCGAGCTCGAGGGAGAACGGCGTCAAAAGGTCTGACCCGTCGGCGGTGCACCTCGCGCGAGTCTTGGCCCGGATTCGCCACGACCAACAGCGGCGCCACGGCCGGCTGGCCTTACACTTCCGTCCGTGTCCGCGCCCCCGGTGGTCCGCTGCAAGCGCCTCCGCCGCACCGGTGGTGATACCGACCAACTCGACCTGGCGGTGAATGCCGTGGCGGGCGGTGGCTGCTGTGGGTCGTCGTGACATCGAGGACATTCTTCGGCTCGCTCCTCATTGCCTCGGCTGCCGTCTCGATCGGACTCGTGGTAGCCGTGCTCATGATGGCCGATCGAGGGTATGAGTTCACCGACGAGGGCTTCTACCTGAACTGGTTGTCCAACCCCGGTCTCTGGCCGACATCCACGACGCTCTTCGGCTTCGTCTACCATCCCTTGTTCATCGTCCTGGACGGCGACATCGCACAGATGCGCCGTGTGAGCGTGGTCCTGACCCTCTGCCTGTCGTGGGTGGCTGCCTTCCTGGCTCTTGGGCCAGCCAGACGCTCGTGGCCTCGCGTCATCGGCGTTTCCATCGCCACAGCCGTTGCTTCTGTGGCGCTCAGGCTCCACAACCTGTGGCTCCTGACCCCGAACTACAACATTCTGGTTCTTCAGAGCGCGTTGCTCATCGTTGTGGGTCTGCTGCTGTGGTGGGAGAGCGACCACGCGGGTACGAACGCCCACGATGTCCCCAGGCGTTCGCTGCTGATGCAGTGGGGCGCGGCCACAATGGTCGGCATCGGTGGTGTTGCGCTCTTCCTGGCCAAGCCACCGGGTGCCGCCGCAACGGGGTTGATCGTCGCCCTCGCGATCACGCTCGCGTGCCGGTCGCGGCGCATGGTGCTGCTGTCCGCCGCGATCGCGGCGACGTCACTGAGCGCGCTCACGATCATCTTCGACGGTTCTCCCGCCGGTACCGTGGCGCGGTTTCGAGCCGGCGCGGACGAGCTGCGTGCTCTCGACGCTGGTCACTCCTTGCTCGACGCTCTGCTGGTGGACAGCCTGAACCTGAGTCTTTCCACGGCCGCCGTCGGCCTTGGATCGCTGTCTGCGGTAACGGGCCTGACCTGGGCCCTGACGAAGGTTCCCGGTCGTCGCGAGCGGTCGCTCTTCGTTCTGGGCGGGGCGGTGGCGCTGGTCCTCACCGCGGGGTTGATCGTTCTGCATCCCATCGTGGTGGCGATGAGGGTGCCGGGCGCCGTGCTGGTACCTCTGTCGGTCCCGGTGTGTGCCATCGGTTGTCGTGTGACGTGGGAGCTTCGGTCACGGACCTCGCACTCTCAGAGGCGTCCGGACCTCGTCCTCGCGGGGTGTCTGCTGCTCATGCCGATCACCTGCACGCTCGGCACGAACACCAACACATGGATCGCGGCCGGTCAGTGCGCGGTGATCTGGACGATCAGTGCGCTGGTCGTCCTGCGCCCGCTGTTCGAGACTGAAGGCTGGCAGCTCCTCACGCCGACGGCGGTGGCAGCGACGGCACTTGCCGTGGTGCCCATCATCATTGCGATGGACCAGCCCTACCACCAACCTGGCCCTGTCTGGGCGTACGACGAATCGGTGCGCATCGGTGCCGATGCGACGCTCAAGGTCTCGGATCCGGTCGCTGACACGATCCGCGGCATGGAGCAGGTCGCGCAAGACGCCGAGATGCCTCCTGGCGCCGTCGTCATCGACCTGAGCGGCCGGGCACCGGGCCTGGTCTACGCGTTGGGCGCGCAGCCTCTGAACAGTCCTTGGGTGCCACGCGCGTTTCCCGGCTCCGAGGACGCGTTGCGCATGTCGATCGACCGACTGACGTGCCATCAAGTGAGAGCTGTGTGGCTGCTGGACCAGCCCGGCAGTCCACATGACCTTGCGGCCGCCTACTTTCCCGCCGTCGGTGCCAGCGCCAGTGACTTCGAGGTGATGGGAGAGGTGCCCCTGCCGCCGACCAGCAACGAGAGCACCATTGTTGAGCCGCCGCTTCGCCTGCTCCGCGATCGACGGGATGCCGCCGCGGCGGAGCAGGCCTGCCGGTCGGCCCGGGAGGCACGATGAACGACTTGTTCCGGTCATCGACCGTCTGCACGACGTCCTGAGGCATGCCGGGGACCATGACCATCGGCTGAGGTCGGTTGCGCCGCCCTACACTTCGGCGGGTGCCCGCGCCTCCGGTGGTTCCGTTCAACCGTCCCCACCGTACGGGCCGTGAGGAGCAGCTCTTCGCGCAAGCCTTGGACACCGGTCTGCTGACGGGTGACGGACCATTCACAGGGCTGGCTGCAACCCTCCTCTCAGAACTCGTCGGCGGGGGGCACTGCCTGCTGACACCTTCGTGCACGCACGCTCTTGAGATGTCGGCGATGCTGCTCGATTTGGGCCCGGGTGACGAGGTGATCGTGCCCTCCTTCACGTTCGCCTCGGTGGCCAACGCGATCGTGGGTCGCGGCGCGGTGCCGGTCTTCGTCGACATCCGGTCCGACACGTTTAACCTCGACGCGATGCTCGTCGAGCAAGCGATCACTGCGCGGACTCGCGCTGTGCTGGCCGTGCACTACGGCGGCGTCGCGTGTGCGCTTGACGAGTTGCTCGCCATCTGCGCGCGGCACGGAATCGCGCTGGTGGAGGACAACGCTCACGGGCTGGGCGGCACGTTCCGGGGCAAGCCGCTGGGCTCGTTCGGACAGCTCGCCACGCAGAGTTTCCACGCGACCAAGAACGTGCAGTGCGGCGAGGGAGGCTCGCTGGTGGTCAACGACGACTCCCTTCTCGAGCGGGCGGAGATCCTGCGTGAGAAGGGCACGGACCGAACCCGGTTCCACCGTGGACTCGTCGACAAGTACACGTGGCGCGATATCGGGTCGAGCTACCTGCTCTCCGACCTCCTTGCCGCGGTTCTGTACGCCCAGCTGGAGGACTTCACAACCATTCAGCACGCGCGACAGCGGATCTGGAAGGCCTACGAGGCCCGGCTGCGTCCATGGCGTGAGGCCCAGGGTGTCGTTCCGCAGCGGATCCCCGAGCTCTGTGACCACCCGGCCCACCTCCACGCGGTACTGATGCCGACTGGAGTTGACCGAGACCGCCTGATCGCCCACTTGGACCGTCACCGAATCTCTGCGACGTTCCACTACCTCCCCCTCGACTCATCGCCGGCTGGACGCCGTTTCGGGAGGAGCCTTCCTGACGGATGCCCTGTGACTGCCGACGTGTCCGATCGGCTGGTGAGGTTGCCTCTCTTCAGCCAGATGACGACTGGGCAACTCGACCTGGTGGTCGATGCCGTGTCGAGCTTCCAGGTCGCATGAGCGCGGGTTCCGCGAGCTCGCGGGCCTTGCTCGCAACTCAGCTGGCTGCAGGAGTCGGCTCGCTTGCGCTGGTGGCGACGATGCTCGCGCTTGGAGATCGTGGATACGACTTCTCCGATGAGGGCTTCTACCTCAACTGGATTTCCACCCCGCATCTCTGGAGTTCCTCGACCACGCAGTTCGGCTTCGTGTACCACCCAGTGTGGGTTCTTGTGGGCGGGGATGTGGCCCTGCTTCGGCGAGTCACGCTGGTCATCACCGTCGCGTTGTCCTGGTGGGCGGCGTATCTGGCCCTCGGCCGGGGCTCTCGGGGGTGGCCGCGCACGGTCACCTTGTCGGCGACAGCTGCGATGGCCGCTCTCGGACTGCGGATCTACAACTCGTGGCTGCTCACACCCAACTACAACACCTTGGCGTTGCAGGGGACGCTGGGGATTGCCGTCGGACTTCTGGTTTGGTGGTCCGCAGACGGTGTCCGCCGCGCTACGGCAGGCGCGGCGCTGGTTGGGCTCGGAGTCGCGCTTCTCTTTCTGGCCAAACCACCCGGCGCAGCGGCGACTGGCGTGCTCGTCGCGATCGTCGTGCTGGCGGGCGGGCGGTGGGCAATCCGTCCCCTCGCCGCGGCCGCGGCCGCGTTCGGCGCGGCGCTGCTCCTCATCGCCGTGGCCATCGACGGGTCGACGTTGACGGCGTGGGACCGGTTACGCACTGGGGCCGACGACACACGACGGCTGGACGGCGGTCACTCTTGGCGGGCGATCTTGCACGTCGATGACCTTCAGCCGTCCTTGTTGACCGCCGCAATCGGACTCGGCACGTTCGTTTCCATCAGTGCGCTGACCTGGTCCGCGACGTCCGCAGCCGGATGGGAGCGACGGCTTGCCGGTCTCGTGGGAGTGGTTGCCCTGCTTCCTACGGTGACCTTGGTGGTCTTGAGACCCGGTGCCGTGGCCGGCCCTGCGCCAGCGGCGGCCCTGGCGCCGTTGGCGGTCCTTGCCTCCGCCTTCCTGGTCCGGATCCTGCGGACCTGGGCCTGGCCATCAAAGAGCCCGAACGTCACCTCGGAGCATCGGGAGATGGTCCTGGCAACGGGGTTCTTGGTTCTGCCCTTGTGCGCCACGTTGGGGACCAACGCGAACACGTGGGTGGCGGCGAGCCAGTTTGCGTTGTTCTGGGCGCTCGCGGCGGCCGTCGCCCTCCGATCCCTGGCGATCTCCACATCGTGGCGCGCCATGACCGCGACGTCGGTCGCTGCCGTGATTCTGGCCGCGCTGCCGATGGTCTGGGGGATGCAGCACCCCTATCGGCAGGCCGGGCCGGTCTGGCGGTTCGACACGGTTCTCCACCTCGGAGCACACGGCGACCTGAAGGCATCCGCGGCGACAGCCCACGCCGTGGCAAACCTTCATGCGCTCGGGTCGGACGCCGGCTTGACACCGGGCACTTCGGTCATCGACCTGACCGGCCAGGCCCCGGGTCTCGTGTTCGCACTCGACGGCAGAAGCATCAACAGCCCCTGGGTGCCGGGTGGCTACCCGGGCTCTGGCGAGCTGCTGGTAGCGACGGTGGACCGGCTGCCGTGCCACGAGGTCACCAGCGCATGGTTGCTCGACCAGCCCGATGGACCCCGCAGCTTGGCAGAGCCCTTCTTCCAGGCAATCGGCGCCAGCGCCGACAACTACGCGGTCGTGGGTTCAGTGACCCCCCCAACGACCAGCAGCACTGGGCCCTCGCAGCCCGAGATCCGATTGCTGCACGATCGACGAGACGCCGCGGACGCCCAGCGGGCGTGCCAGACAGCCCGGGAGGAACGATGACCGACCTGTTCGCCGACAGCCACGTCGAGTATGTGCACTCCGAGGTCGAGTCGCTTCGGTTCGATATTTCGGTCGGCAGGATCACCGTGCCGTTCGCCAGCGATCCGGTCACGTCACTACACGAGGTCCGCGAACTGCTCTCGTCCTCGGAAGACGACGTCGTCGTGCTGCGCTATCCGTCCGAACGTGTCACCTGGTCAGCTGCACTGCGCAGTGCGGGCCGGGACCTGATCCACGCCGACGCGATGGTCCATTGCGAACAGGGGCTCGTCGACTCCCTCCCGTCGCTGCCCATGGGGTGGCCCCGCGAAGACCTGCACCTCGTGTCGGGCCAGGATGTCGACTCTGCTTCCTTGGACGCGCTGGTGCCGGTGATTTTTGACGGGTACACCAACCACTACTCGTCCAATCCGCTCTTCAATCCGCGAGACGTCGTCGCCGGCTACCAGGAATGGGTCCTCACCTCGCTCCGTCGCGAACACGTCGTGTGCATCGTGGACCACGCGGGTGACCCTCTTGGCTTTGTGACCTTCTCCGCAGAGGACGGCAGGGGCGACCTGCACCTTGGCGGCATCACTCCCCGGTTACGCCGACAGGGCGCCTACACCGCGCTGCTCGCGCAGGCCGGACGGCTCGCCGCCGCGGCTGGATGCTCTTCCGCGGGTGGCCCAACCCAGGTGCAGAACGTCGCCACCCAGCGGGTGCTCGCCGCGGCCGGCTACCAACCACGTGCGGCCACGAACACCATGCACGCCGTGCGCCCGGGGCTGCTCAGCTCTCGTCGCGCGTGATCACGTACGCAGGCTGACCGGTGGCACGCAGATGGACTCGCGCCATGTACTCACCGACCACACCGATCGCGAGCATCTGCGCCCCGGAGAACAGGGCCACCATCGAGGCGAGGGAAGTGAATCCGCGCACTTGGGTGTACCCCACGAAGTAGGCCACCAGCACGAACACGAGGAGACCGAGTCCGGCCAGGGCACAGAGCAAGCCGAGGTAGGTGACCAGTCGGAGGGGCAAGGTGCTGTATCCGACAACGAGTTGGACGAGCTGAGTAACCAGCATGCGCGTTGTGTATCCGGATCTGCCGTCGTTCCTCGCGTCGAAATGCACCCTGACAGCGCCGACAGCCGTCGTCGTCCACGACAAGGCGACGTCGATGGAAACGTGAGGTCCGTCGAGATTTGCGAATCCGTCCCGCAGCCGAGTGCGAAACACGCGGAAGGCACTGATATTCCGGGCGTGGGCCACACCCAGCCCGCGTGTCAGGAACGCACGTCCCGCGCGTGAGCCAACGCCACGGAACCAGCCGTTGTATGGCTGCTCGGGAACGCCGTACACGAGGTCGACGTCTGCGGTGAGCGCATCCAGCAGACGCGGGATCTCCTCCGGACGGTGCTGAAGGTCGTCGTCCAGCGTCACCACGAACTCGGACCCGGCAGCACGGATGCCGGCCAGGATTGCGTTGTGCTGGCCGAAGTTCCGCGACAGCCGGATGGCCTCAACGCGGTCGTGGCGCGCGCTCGCCTCGCGCGCCACCTGCCAGGTCGCGTCTGGGCTACCGTCCACGACAAGGATGACCTCAGACCGGTCCGCACATGCGTCCAGCACCGGGATCAATCGGCCGAGAAGCTCGGGCAGGCTGGCTGCCGACCGATAGCATGGAATGACCACGGAGACGGTCGGGCGAACATCCCGGACGTGCTCGACGGTCATGACGGGGATCCTGTCACAGCTCGTAGGCTGCGTTCGGACGCTTGAAGGGGGCTCGTGCGGAGGGTAGCGGGGCGCGCTGGGGCGGGCTACGCGCCGGAGTTGTTCGACGAGATCGCCGCACTGGAGGATCACCACTTCTGGTTCCGGGCGCGTGACCGGCTCTTTCTGTGGGCAGTTGGCCAATACGGACGCAACGCCCGGACGATGCTCGACGTCGGGTGCGGCACCGGGCACGTGCTGGCTCAGTTACGTGTGCACCTACCTCACCTGCACCTGGTCGGCTCGGAGCTGTTCGAGGAGGGCCTGCACCTCGCCCGACGCCGTCTCGCGAACGAGATCGACCTGGTGCGATCCGACGCTCGGGATCTGCCCTTCGATCAACCTTTCGACGTGGTGGGTGCCTTCGATGTCATTGAGCACGTCGTCGACGATGCCCGGGTGCTCGACGAGCTGTTCCGAGTGCTGCGGCCCGGCGGTCTGCTCCTGCTGACGGTTCCGCAGCACCGGTGGCTCTGGAGCGGCGCAGATGTCCGGGCCCACCACGAGCGCCGCTACACCGCCGCTTCCCTTCATCCGCTTGTCCGGCAGTCTGGCTTCGAGATCGTCCGGTCCACGTCATTCGTTTCGCTGATGCTTCCGGCCATGGTGATCTCGCGGCTCCGCGCCCGACCCTCCCAGGACGACGAGCAATCCGACCTTCACATCGCAGGCCGTCTCAACGCGCTCGCGGGCCGGGTGATGTCCTGGGAGATCGCCGCGATCCGGCATGGCGTCAACTTCGCGTTCGGCGGGTCTCGCCTGGTCGTGGCGCGCAAACCTGCCGCGTCGGTGCGCTGCTCGCTCGACCAGTGACGGACACGGCACGCATCATTTCAGGATCCACACCTAGAGACGTTCCCCAGCGGAATACCTGTGGCGTCCGAGGGATCCCATCGCCAGAGATTTGGTCACGATTTAGACCGGCCCTGGGGCTCCCGATACCCTGACGGCTGCCCTTCCCCCGCGCGGCGCGGCCCACGCACTGCGCACCACCTGTGCAGAAGAGGTCTCCCGCACCACATGACCGTCACGCATGCCGACTACCGGCTCAGCCAGCTCGACCAGCTCGAGGCGGAGTCGATTCACATCTTCCGCGAGGTTGCGGCGGAGTTCGAAAAGCCCGTCCTGATGTTCTCGGGCGGCAAGGACTCGATTGTCATGATGCGGTTGGCCGAGAAAGCGTTCTACCCTGCCAAGATCCCCTTTCCGGTGCTCCAGGTCGACACCGGCTACGACTTCCCCGAGGTGTTGTCCTGCCGCGACAACTGGGTGAGCCGGCTCGGCGTACGCCTGATCGTGGCCAGTGTCGAGGAGGCGATGTCGAACGGCGTGGTGGTCGACGACGGCAAGACCAGCCGCAACCGGCTCCAGATCGGCACCCTGCTCAACGCCCTCGAAGAGGGCGGGTTCACCGCCGCCTTCGGTGGCGGTCGCCGCGACGAGGAAAAGGCGCGCGCCAAGGAGCGCGTCTACTCCCACCGCGACGAGTTCGGGCAGTGGGACCCCAAGATGCAGCGGCCAGAGCTCTGGAGCCTCTACAACGGGCGGCTCCACGAGGGCGAGCACATGCGGATATTCCCGATCTCGAACTGGACCGAGCTCGACATCTGGGACTACATCGGCCGCGAGGGCATCCAGATCCCCTCGATCTACTTCTCCCACCAGCGCCGGGTCTTCGAGCGCGACGGGATGCTGCTCTCCGAGAGCGAGTTCAACCCGACCCGCTCGGGCGAGACGGTCGAGGAGCGGACGGTGCGCTTCCGCACCGTCGGCGACCTGACGCTCACCGGCTGCGTGGAGTCCGACGCGGACACAATCGACAAGATCATCGACGAGGTCGCGGTGGCCACGGTCACCGAGCGGGGCGCCACCCGCGGCGACGACCGGTTCTCCGAGGCCGCCATGGAGGACCGGAAGAAGGAGGGCTACTTCTGATGGCCACCGTCAAGAGCGACCAGATGGACCTGCTCCGCTTCGCCACTGCCGGCTCTGTCGACGACGGCAAGTCGACCCTCATCGGCCGGCTCCTGCTGGACTCCAAGTCGATCTTCGCCGACCAGCTCGAGGCGGTCGAGGCCACCAGCGCCTCGAAGGGATACGACTACACCGACCTCGCGCTCCTGACCGATGGGCTGCGCTCCGAGCGCGAGCAGGGCATCACCATCGACGTGGCGTACCGCTACTTCGCGACGCCGAACCGCAAGTTCATCATCGCCGACACCCCGGGCCACGTGCAGTACACCCGCAACATGGTCACCGGAGCCTCCACCGCCGACCTCGGCCTGGTGCTGGTGGATGCCCGCCAGGGGCTCACCGAGCAGTCCCGCCGGCACGCGGTGATCCTCTCACTGCTCCGGGTGCCGCACCTGGTGCTGGCCGTGAACAAGATGGATCTCGTCGACTTCTCCGAGGAGGTCTACGAAAAGATCCACAAGGAGTTCACCCAGTTCGCGACCAAGCTGAACATCCCGGACCTCGAGGTCATCCCGATCTCGGCCCTGCAGGGCGACAACGTCGTGAACCGCTCGGAGCGCATGGCCTGGTACAGCGGTCCGACCCTGATGCACCACCTCGAGCACGTCCACGTCGCTTCTGACCGCGACCTGGTCGACGTCCGGTTCCCGGTCCAGTACGTCGTACGCCCCAAGTCCGACGAACATCACGACTACCGCGGTTATGGCGGCATGGTCGCGGGCGGCGTCCTCAAGCCGGGTGACGAGGTCGTGGTGCTGCCCAGCGGCATGACCTCCCGGATCGCCGGCATCGACCTGTTCGACCAGGAGGTGACTGAGGCGTTCCCGCCCATGTCTGTCACCGTCCGGCTCGAGGACGACGTCGACGTCTCCCGCGGCGACATGATCGCCCGGGTCAAGAACGCCCCCCAACCCAGCCAGGACATCGACGCGATGGTCTGCTGGATGACCCCCCAGCCGCTGCGACCCCGCCAGAAGCTGGCCATCAAGCACACCACGCGCACGGCGCGGGCCCTGGTGAAGGACATCCAGTACCGGCTTGACGTGAACACACTGCACCGCGACCAGGAGACCAAGGAGCTCGGCCTCAACGAGATCGGCCGGATCCAGCTGCGCACCACGCAGCCGCTGCTCTGCGACCCCTACAGCCAGAACCGCACCACGGGCTCGTTCATCCTCATCGACGAGGCCACAGGAGTCACCGTGGGCGCCGGGATGATCAACTCCGCCGGTTGACGCAGGCGCCGACTCGCCCGCGTGGAACCACGTCCAACGGTCGACTCGTCAGACCATTGTGGACACGGGAGTGGGCGATCGGGGTGGTGGCCGTCGCGAGCGGACGAACCCACGTGGTCGGCTCTATGCTCTGTCGGTGACACGCCCCGGACCGGCGCTAGTGCTATTGGTGGCATCGGTCGCCCTCCTTGCGGCGTGCGGCGCAACACGCGGCGACACCCCAGAGAGGCGCTCGACCGGCACAGCGCGGGTCGAGCTCCGTGGCACGGTGGTCTCGGCTCCCTCGTGCAACGTCCGGCGGTGCCCACCCCGTCCGTTGCGGGGAGTCACGGTCCAGGCGCTGGACGACGGTGCGCTGAAGGGGAAGACCACGACGGACGACGCAGGCACGTTCCGCATGCGGCTACCTGCGGGTCGATACGTCATCAAGGTGCGCGCGGCCGCGCAGTGCCCGCAGACGCCGGTTCGCCTGAGCACCGAGCGCGTCGCGTCCGTGCGTGTGGTCTGCCAGTCCGGAGTCGTCTGACCGGCAAGGTGCCGCGACCCCGGACCAGTCTCATCTTCTTCATCTTGTTGCTGATCTGGTCCGGTTGGGCTATGGACTGGCCCCTGTCAGACGACGAGAGTCCACGTGGGTGCACGTAAAGGTCGGTTGACACGCCGGGACCACACCGGGCGGCCGTCCCCGCACTCGGGGGAACGTTATGAAAGCACGGGTTCCGCACTTGGTGGCAGCCGCTGCCGTGGCGGCGTCGTTGGCGCTGCTCACACCGATCACGGCCGATGCTGGCGGTGGGGGCAAGCCCGCCCCGGGCCCCGACGACCCCCGCTCCGGAGCCGCGCTGAACCGGTTGGCGGCACAGAAGCCGGCCGCGCCAATGGATCCCGTCTATCCCGAGAACCCGCAGCAACAGGTCCTGCAGACCGCGGTGAACAACCCCGCGGCCGACGCGACCGCCCAGGACACCCAGAGCGAGACGACGATCGCGGCCAAGGGCAACAACGTCATCGTGGCCTGGAACGACTCCGGGTCCTTCACCGGCTCCAACAACCACTTCACCGGTTGGGCCCAGTCCGGCAACAACGGGCTCTCCTTCGCCGACAAGGGCGCCCTGCCGACCAGCACAGAGGGCGACGCCGGCGACCCCGTGCTGGCCGTGGACCAGACCGTGAACGCTACCTACCTGGCGACCCTCGGGTTCACCACCGGTGAGAACCTCCAGGTGTTCAAGTCGACCGACGACGGGCAGACCTTCGGGGCGCCGGTCAACGGCACTCCCGGGTACGCCGGGACGGGCGACTTCCAGGACAAGGAGTGGCTGGCCGTCGACAACACCGCCGGCGCAGGCAACCACAACGTCTACCTGTGCTGGACCCGGTTCCTCGCTGCTGGCGGGGCGGAGATCCGCTTTACCCGGTCCCTTGACCAGGGGGCCACCTTCGGGCCGAACCTCGGCACCCTCATCTCGACCGGCGGCCAGGGCTGCTTCGTCGTCGTCGGACCCGACCACGCGGTCTACGTCTTCTTCTACCGGGGCACCGGCGCAGGCGGCCAGGGCGGCGACAACAAGCTCTTCATGCGCAAGTCCACCGACCAGGGCGTCACCTGGGGAGCCGACGTGCAGGTCGCCGACCTCCTGACGACGACGACCAACGGCAACCTGGGCCTGATCGGAGGGATGCGGAGCAACTCCTTCCCGCACGCCGCCATCAACCAGGCCAACGGCAACATCTACGTCGTCTACAACGACAACCCGGCGGACGCGGACAACGCTGACGTCTTCCTCACGCAGTCGACCAACGGCGGCGCGACGTGGAGCGCGCCGGTCCAGGCGAACTCCGATGACGCAGCCCGGGAGCAGTTCTTCCCGACGGTGGCAACCATCGGCCCCGCGCTGATGATCGGCTACTACAGCAAGGTCAACGACTCCACCCAGCTGACCTTCCATCGGCGGAGCCGGCTCGCGACCATCGCGGGGGCCTCCACCACCTTCAAAGCGAGCTTCCAGCTCGGGCCGGACACACCGGTGGTGGTCGGCCAGGACCCGGTGATCAACGCCACCTACATGGGCGACTACGACCAGATCGCGACCACACCCGGATTCTTCCACTCCTCGTGGTCCGACAACCGGGACGGCAACACGTTCCACGCCAACCAGCCCGACGTCCGGTACGCCCGGATCAACTCGGTGCCGGTGAACTCCAACCCGGGGGTCACCGTGACCGCCCCGGCGTCCGCCACGGTCGGCGACAGCGTCAACATCCGGGCCAGCATCACCAACGCCAATCCCAACCGGGCCGAGGACGTCTTCGTCCGGATCACCCTGGCGCAGGGCCTGGTGCCCAAGGCGGCGGCGGCGAACGGCGGCGGAGACTGCGACTTCTACGGGCAGGTGGCCGGTTGCTACTTCGGGGGGGTGGCATCTGGAACGACCAAGACCTTCGACATCACCGCGTTCGCAGCGACATCGGGCGTCAAGTCCACGGCTGCCCTGCTGACCACGTCCAGCAACGACACCAGCATCGCCAACAACAGCAGCAGTGCGTCGACCAACGTCACCGGAAGTGGCACCACGACGACGTACAGCACGGGCAGCATCGCGGTCCCGCTCCCCGACCTCAGCACGGTCGAGGTGCCGATCGACGTGCCAGACGACGGTGCCATTCTGACCGCCACGGCCGGCGTGAGGCTCAACCACACCTTCGACGGTGACCTCGCCCTCTACCTGATCTCCCCGATCGGGAAGGTGGTGGCCCTCTCGACGAACAACGGAGGCAGCGGCGACAACTACGGATCAGGGGCCAACGACTGCACGGGGACCAAGACCCTGTTCAGCGACGGCGCCGCCACGTCCATCACGGCCGGCGTGGCGCCGTTCGCCGGCTCGTTCAAGCCCGAGCAGGCGTTGAGCGCGTATGCCAGCGACAACCCACAAGGCGGGTGGAAGCTGCGGGTGGTGGACTCTGCCTCGGGCGACGTTGGCACCGTCGGCTGCGTGACCCTGACCCTGACGCGTCAACCCTGAATTAGCCGCAGGAGACCGAACGGCCGGCGACCCATCGGGTCGCCGGCCGTTCGGCCGCGCTCGGGCTGGACCACGTGACCGTCGTCCACAGCGGGGGCTGGAACGAGTCATCGACCCTGCAGCTCCTCGTGGACCCCGCCCGCCGACCAACTTCGCGGCGCCCACCCGTGATAGGGAGGTTCTGGTCACGGATGGCACGCGGCCATCTTCGAGCGCGGGGGGACCATCATGAAACTACGCAAGACGTGGGTCGCGACGATCACAGCGGCCGCGCTGGTCCTGGTGGGTGGCTTTCTCAGCGCCGCCGACGCAGTGAGCCTGACCAAGCACCAGATCAAGAGCATCGCTGCCAAAGTCGTGGACAAGAAGGCGCCAACGCTCAACGTGGCTCACGCCGCCACAGCTGACCGGGCCAACGACGCCTCACACGCCACGACCGCTGACCGGGCCAACGACGCTTCACATGCCACGACCGCTGACCGGGCTGCCGACGCCTCACACGCAACAACCGCTGACCAGGCCAGCACCGCAGCCCAAGCCACGACCGCGGAGAGCGCGAACAGTGCCCAGAACTCCGCGACTCTCGCTGGTCAGGGCCCCTCGGCCTACCAGACGCACAGCTACCGGTTCCGGCTGCCCACCGAGATCGCGTTCACCGAAACCAAGATCTTCGCCTTCCCGGGCCTCCCCCCTGGCAGCTACACCTTCACCTTCTCCGCAACTGCCCACATGACCGTGGAGGGCGCCATCGTGGTCTGCCAACTCAGATCGGCAGCCTCCTCGATGACAGCCGAGTCCTACACCCACGGCCACAATCTGGGCTCCAACACCACCTGCATCGGCGGCGGCGCACTGACCGTGTCGTCGAGCCCGCCCATCATGAACATCACCGCCGTAGGCGACAACGTTGACTTCCGGATCTACCAAGTGGACGCCAACTTCCCGTCCACGGTGACGTTCACACGGACCGACGACCTGACGACCAGCCAAGCGACCCAGCTGCCGCAGGACTGAGCGTTTCGTCATGTCCGAGGCGCGTCGCTACAAGGCCGCTCCGAGCGAGGCCTGGCAGCTGAGCTGACCGACCAGCTGGGCTATGAGAAGGGATCACCGCTAGCACCGGTTTGCGTCCCGCAACGGCACGACGCGGAAGAAGTTGGCCGCTCAGACTGCCCGAGCTGATCGAAGCGACGTGAGCCAAGACCACGTGCAGACGTGCATGCATCGGGATCGCCGTCAGTTCGGCCGGCGGGCTGCAGGTAGGCTCCCGCCCATGGCTGCAGAGGGTCTGTGGCCCGTCGAGTCGAGGGGCAGCATCGTGGAGACCAGGACACCGCTGCGGTTTCGGTGGAGCCACACCCATCCGGTTCACCGGCAGGTGGTCCAGCGCGCCAACCGCGTCCTGGCGAAGGTGCCGCTGACGTGGAAGTACGCCGCCGGTCAGCGACTCCGGCGGGGGCGGCCGCCCTACGCTCTGGTCGGACCCGGAGACGTGGTCGTGCAGGTCGGGGCCCCCTCCGACACGCTATTGTCGGGCCGCTCGCGTGGCATGCACCTGGCCCTGCGAACCGTGGGCGGGCGCGCCATCATCGTCGAGCCGGACCCAGACAGCGCGGACACCTTCCGGCGCTGTGCCGCGGAGCTCGGGCTGGACCACGTCACCGTCGTCAACAGCGGGGCCTGGAATGAGCCCGCGACCCTACAGCTCCTCGTGGACCCGGCCCACCCGGCCACCAACTTCGTGGCGGGCACCGTCGCCTACGCCCCGGAACGCATCGCCGAGTTCACACCCGTCGACGTGCCCGTGGACACCTTGGACGACATCGTCGAGCGGGTGTTGGGTAACCATGGCCCGGTCCGGCTGGTGAGCATCACGACCAACAACTCCGAGCGCGAGATCATGCAGGGACTGAAGGCCATCGTCGACGCCGACCTCCAGTACCTCTGTCTAGCCCGCACAGGGGAGGGCTACGACGAGCTCGTCGCCGACCTGGGCTTTGACTTCCTGCACTCCGACGACCGCGGCTACACCTACGTGCGCAGGCGCGCGTGACGCTGGACGCTGAGTCTCGCGTCCTGCCCTCCGCGGACGTGGACCCCGGTGTGCACCTTGGGCCGGGATCCACGGTGTGGCACCTCGCCCAGGTGAGGGACGGTGCCAGCCTGGGTGCCAACTGCATCATCGGCCGCGGCGCCTACATCGGGAGCGGCGTGACGCTGGGAGACAACTGCAAGATTCAGAACTACGCGCTCGTCTACGAGCCCGCCGAGCTCGGACCCGGGGTGTTCGTGGGGCCGGCCGCCGTGCTGACCAACGACACATATCCTCGAGCGGTGAACCCCGACCAGAGCCTCAAGTCCGCCGCGGACTGGGAGCACGTCGGGGTCACGATCGAGGAGGGTGCGTCGATCGGGGCTCGCGCGGTGTGCGTGGCGCCCGTCCGCATCGGCGCCTGGGCCCTCGTCGGCGCCGGTGCCGTCGTCATCGAGGACGTACCGGCCCACGCCCTGGTCGTGGGCACGCCCGCTCGCCGGGTGGCGTGGGTCGGCCGCGCGGGGCGTCCTCTCGGTCCGGACGGCGACGGGCGATGGGTGTGCAGCGAGACGGGTGAGTGCTACATCGAGGAGGCCGGTCGACTGCGGCCCGAGGAGGCTTCATGAACGAGTTCATCCCCCCGGCCCGTCCGCTCATCGGTGACGAGGAGCGGGCCGCGGTCGACCGGGTCCTGCGGTCGGGCATGCTCGCCCAAGGGCCCGAGGTCGCGGCGTTCGAGCAAGAGTTCGCCGAGCACTTCTCGCTTGCCCGCGCCTGCGTGGCCGTCAACTCCGGTACGTCCGGGCTCCATCTCGGCCTGCTGAGCGCTGGGATCGGGCCTGGCGACGAGGTCATCGTGCCGTCGTTCACCTTCGCCGCGACCGCCAACTCGGTGGCGCTCACCGGCGCGACTCCTGTCTTCGCCGACATCGAGCCGGAGACTTTCTGCCTGGACCCGCGGAGCGTCGAGTCCGCGATCACAGAACGCACCGCGGCGATCATGCCCGTGCATCTCTACGGCCATCCGGCGGACATGGGCGCCCTCGGCGATCTGGCGAGCCGACGCGGGCTCCACCTGTTCGAGGACGCCGCGCAGGCACACGGCGCGGCCTGGCAGGGCGTTCCCGTGGGCACGTTCGGCGTGTTCGCCATGTTCTCGCTGTACCCGACCAAGAACATGACCTCCGGAGAGGGGGGCATGGTCTCGGTGGCCGACCCCGACATCGAACGCCTGATGCGCCTCTACCGCAACCAGGGCATGAAGGTGCAGTACGAGAACGAGGTGGTCGGCTTCAACAACCGGATGACCGACATCCACGCGGCGATCGGCCGGGTTCAGCTGACCAAGGTCGACGCCTGGACGGAGCAGCGGCGGGCCAACGCCCGCTTCCTCGACGAGTCACTCGAGGGCGTCGTCGTGCCGCCCGTACGCGCGGGGGCCCGCCACGTCTACCACCAGTACACCGTCCGCGTCCCGGAGGACCGCGACGGCTTCGCCCGCGCGCTCAAGGACGAGTACGCCGTGGGGTCCGGCATGTTCTACCCCGTCCCCAACCACCGCCTGGCACCTTTCGCAGCCGACGTCGACCTGCCCGAGACCGAGCGCGCGGCGCGCGAGTGCCTGTCGCTCCCCGTGCACCCGTCGCTCGAGGCGACGCGACCTCGAGCGCATCGCCGAGGCCGTCTCGGCCTCGCGAAGGCGGGTGCCTGAGTGGTGCGCCTGCGGGCCGGCCTCGTCGGTCTCGGGATGATGGGACGCAACCACGCGCGCGTGCTCCGCTCGGTCGACGGATCTCGACCTCGTCGTGGTGGCCGACCCGGCCGGCGACGTCCATGGCATGGCGGACGGTGTCCGCGTGGTCTCCACCGTCGCGGAGATGATCGACCACGGCATCGACCTCGCGGTGGTGGCGGTACCGACGGCGTTCCACCTCGACGCGGGCCTTCGAGCTCGCGGCGGCGGGCGTGCCACACCCTGGTCGAGAAGCCCCTGGCCACCAATGCCGATGAGGCGAGGCAGCTCGTCGACGCCTTCGAGTCCGCGGGGCTCGTCGGCGCGGTCGGGCACATCGAGCGCTGCAACCCCGCGCTGCGCGCGCTGCGCACTCGCCTCGACGCCGGCGAGCTGGGCGAGATCTACCAGGTCGCGACCCGTCGGCAGGGTCCCTTCCCCAACCGGATCGCCGACGTCGGTGTGGTCAAGGACCTCGCCACGCACGACATCGACCTGACCGCCTGGGTGATCCGCTCTCCCTACGCAGCGGGTCTCGGCGCACACGGCGCACAAGAGCGGTCGCCAGCACGAGGACCTCATCTCGGTCACCGCCCAGATGGGCGACGGCACCGTCGTCAGCCACCTGGTGAACTGGCTCTCCCCGCTCAAGGAGCGGGTCACCGTGGTCACTGGTGAGCGCGGCGCGTTCGTCGCCGACACGCTCCACGGCGACCTGACCTTCCACGAGAACGGCGTCGTCGCACACCGAGTGGGACCAGGTCTCCACGTTCCGAGGTGTCACGGAGGGAAACAGCACGCGCTTCGCGATCGCGAAGCCCGAGCCGCTGCGGGTCCAGCACGAGAGCTTCCGCGACGCCGTGCTCGGCCGAGGCGGCGACATCGTCACAATGCGCGAGGGCCTGGCCACCGTCGTGGTCGCCGACGCGTGCATCCGCTCGGCCCACGAGGGCCGCACCGTCGAGGTGGAGCCCAGCGAGGTGGACGCGCGGTGAGGATCGCGGTCATCGGCCTGGGCAAGATCGGCCTGCCGCTGGCCGCCCAGTTCGCCGAGCCAAGGGCCACGACGTCGCCGGCGTCGACATCAACTCAACCACGGTGCAACTCGTCAACGCCGGGCGCGAGCCCTTCCCCGGCGAGGCCCACCTCGCCGACCACCTCGCCGAGCTCGTCCCGAGCGGGCGGCTCCGCGCGACCACCGACTACGCGGAGTGCGGTCCCCGGGACCGAGGTCGTGGTCGTGGTCGTCCCGCTGTTCGTGGACGCCGACGGGCAGCCCGACTTCGGCTGGATGGACCAGGCCACAGCCGACATCGCGGCCAACCTGACGGCAGACACGCTGGTCGTCTACGAGACCACCCTGCCCGTCGGGACGACCCGCGGGCGCTGGAGGCCCCGGCTCGAGGAGGGCAGTGGGCTGCGGGAGGGTGTGGACTTCCATCTCGTCTTCTCGCCCGAACGCGTGCTCACCGGCCGGGTGTTCGAGGACCTGCGCAAGTACCCCAAGCTCGTCGGCGCGCTCGGGCCGGAGGGGGCGAAGGCCGCCACCGCGCTTCTACGAGGAGTCCCTGGACTTCGACGATCGCCCTGACCTCGAGCGCGGCAACGGCGTGTGGGACCTCGGCTCCGCCGAGGCAGCCGAGCTGGCCAAGCTGGCCGAGACCACCTACCGCGACGTCAACATCGGGCTGGCCAACCAGTTCGCGCTTTTCGCCGAGGGCGCCGGGATCGACGTCTACCAAGTCATCGAGGCGGCCAACTCCCAGCCCTACAGCCACATCCACCAGCCCGGCATCGCCGTGGGCGGGCACTGCATCCCGGTCTACCCGCGTCTCTACCTGTCCAACCGACCCGGCGGCGACCGTCGTCCGGGCGGCCCGAGAGGCGAACTCCGAGATGCCCCGGCACACCGTGGATCTGCTGCGCGAGGAGTACGGCGACCTGACCGGCGCGCGGGTGGTCGTGCTCGGTGCTGCCTACCGTGGCGGGGTCAAGGAGACCGCGTTCTCCGGGGTCTTCGCGACTGTCGAGGCGCTCGCTGCTGCCGGCGCCGTACCCCTGGTGCACGACCCGCTCTACACGCAGGACGAGCTGGCCGCCCTGGGGTTCGCTCCCTACCGGTTCGGTGAGGCGGCAGACGCCGCGATCATCCAGGCGGACCACGCTGACTACGCCTCGCTCGGAGCCGAGGAGCTGCCAGGCCTGCGCCTCCTGGTCAACGGCCGCGGATCGCTCGAGATCGACCCGTCGGCGTGGCCACGCGTGGTCACCCTCGGCCGGCCTGGCTGAGCACCGTCTCCGTGACACCCTCCGCGTGGAAAGGTGGCCGCGCGCGCGGCGTCGCCACCCTGATGGCGGGCACCGCGATCGGGCAGGTGGTCGCACTCCTGGCGGCTCCTGTGCTCTCCCGGCAGTACGACCCCGACGAGTTCGGAGTCTTCGCGGTGGTCAGCGGGCTGGCGGTGATCCTGGGCACCGCTCTGGCGCTTCGCTACGAGCTGGCAGTCCCGCTGCCCCAGGAGGAGGAGGACGCGCGCGCCCTGGTCGTGGTGGGGATGCTGGCCTGCATGGTGTCCACGGCGGCGCTCTGTCTGGCGCTCACGCTGACGTCGGGGCCGCTGACCCGGCTCCTCGACGAGCCCCGGGTGCGGCCCTGGCTCGTCTTCGTGCCGTTGGTGGCGGCCTCGTTCGCCCTCTTCCGGCTGCTGAACCAGTGGGCGCTCCGGCAGCGCCGCTATGCCGCGACAGCCCGCCGCAACGTGCTCCAGTCGGTGACCACGGTGCTGGTGCAGGTGGGGGCGGGAGCCCGGGGCGCCGGCTCGGGCGGGCTCATCGGCGGCCTCGGGATCGGCCAGCTCGTCGGTGCCGCCGCTCTGATCCCCGGATCCGGCCTGCGAGGCCCGATGGCACGCAGCCGGGTCTGGGCCGTCATGCGACGCTATCGGCGGTTCCCGCTGGTGCTCGCCCCCGCCGGCATCCTCAACGCCGCCGGCGTCTACGTGCCCGTCCTCCTCATCGCCGGCCTGTACGGCGCCACGGCGGCGGGGCACCTCGGCTTCACCCAGCGGATCCTCGCGCTGCCGGTCACCCTGGTGGGGCAGGCGGTGGCCCAGGTCTATCTCAGCGAGCTGGCCGCGCTGCGGCGCGAAGCGTTAACCGGCTCCCGCCGCCTGTTCACCACCGCCACCGTGCGGCTGGCGCTGCTGGGCGGCGCCGGTGCTCTCCTGCTGCTGCTCCTGGCGCCCGCCGTCTGGACGGTGGCCTTCGGCGAGGAGTGGCGACCGGCGGGCGACATGGCCCGGGCGCTCTCCGTGGCGCTGGCCGCGCAGCTGGTGGCGTCGCCGCTCTCGCAGACCCTGGTCGTCCTGGAGCGGACCGGCTGGCAGCTGGCGTGGGACGTGGGCCGCCTGGTCCTGGTCTGCGGCGCCATCGGGGTGGTCCGCACCAGCGGGGGCAGCGCCTTGACCTGTGTGTGGGCGTTCTCTGCGGTATCGACCCTGGCCTACGGCGTCTCGTGGTGGTTGAGCCGTCGGGCACTGGCCACCGGCCACGCCACGTAAGGGCGCGCTGTCGTCGTACTGCTCTGACGTCCGGGTTGCGCTTTCGGGCTCGACCTCCGGGGCGGCAATAGCCCGACGGCACTAGGTGACGCCCCCTAGTCGGGCTATACCACCGCGGCTCCGACTGGAGAAGTGTGCCGAGGGACGGCCTGCGCGATAGACCCGTGCGGGGAATGCCACCCGGGGGAAACAGGATCTCGATGATGAAGACCACTGACATGTTCAAAGAGCGCTCTGCGCTGCGCCGACTCGTCGCATTGCTGGGCACGATCGCCCTATGCCTGGGAATCCTGGCGCTGACACCTGTCGCGCAGGCCTCGAATGGTGCTGATCAGGCCCGCCAGGCGGTCGGTGCCGATGGCACCGACGAGAGCAGTGCAACAAAGAAGGACTTCGCTTCGGGCCGTGTGCGTACGAAACGCGACACCGAGAAGAGAGGCGAGGAGGTCGAGCAGGCGGCGAACCCGTCGCAGACCCCCCCGAAGAAGGGGAAAGAGGTCCCCGACGCGCCGCAGGGTGATGACATCGTCGGCGGCACGGTGGCACCGGCCGGCGCGTACCCCTTCTTCGTCGCGGTCAAGACCACGGGCGGTTTCGCCTTCTGCGGTGGAACGCTCGTCTCGTCCATCTGGGTGCTCACCGCAGCCCACTGCGTCGACGGCGGCACGACCCCGGCGAGCCTGAAGCTCGTGATCGGTGCCTGGCAGCTCAACAACGAGGCGCCGGGCGACATCCGGTCGGTCACAGCGATCCACCTCCACCCGAGCTGGAACCCTGCGACCTTTGACAACGACGTCGCGCTCCTTCGGCTCAGCACCGCGTCGACCAAGGCATGGGCCCGCATGGCCGAAGCAGCAGTTGACCCTGTCGCCGCGGGCAACACCGTGCGGGCAATCGGCCACGGTCACACGACCCAGGGCGGGACTGCGTCCAACGACCTCCGGCAGGTGGACCTGCCGATCCAGTCCGATGCCACGATGTCAGCACCGGCACAGTACGGCGCCAGCTTCCACGGCGCCGTGATGATCGGTGCCGGCCCGCTGGCCGGCGGCATGGACACCTGCCAGGGTGACAGCGGTGGACCGCTGTTCATCGCGGGTGGCCAGGTCCGCCTGGTCGGCGACACGAGCTGGGGCAGCGGCTGCGCCCAGCCCAACAAGCCCGGCATCTACGGCGAGGTCTACCAGGGCGCCCTGCGGACCTTCGTCAACGGTCTGGTCGGGCGTCCCTCCAATGACAACTTCGCCGGGTCCGGCATCAGCGGTGCTGATGGAACCGTGTTCGGCAGCAACACGGACGCGACTGGGCAGACCGGTGAGCCCGCCATCGCGGGCAGTCCGGCCGACACCAGTGTCTGGTACTCCTGGACGGCACCCGAGAGCGGTCCGACCAGCTTCAACACGCGCGACGCGGCGTTCGACACCACGTTGCACGTGTTCACGGGCGGCAGCCTCGGCACACTGGCCTCGGTCGCGTCCAACGACGACTTCAACGGCACCCTGCAGTCGAAGGTGACGTTCAACGCGACGGCGGGGACGGTCTACCGGATCGCGGTCGACGGGTTCTCGGCGGCGCACGGGCCGTTCAGCCTCCAGTACGCGCAGAACTCGCCGGCGAACGACAACTTCGCGTCGCCCGCCGCCCTTGCGGGGGTAACGGGCAAGACCTTCCTCAACACGGCGCGGTCCACCGGCGAGCCCGGCGAGCCGAACCACGGCTCGATCCCCGACAGGTCGGTCTGGTACTCGTGGACGGCCCCGGAGACAGGCTCGGGTACCTTCAACACCCGTGAGTCGAACTTCGACACCGTGATCGCGGCCTACACCGGCACGACTATCACCGGGCTGACGCAGCTTGCGTCGAACGACCAGTTCAACGGGACGAACCAGTCGAAGATCACCTTCCCGGTGACCGCCGGGACGACATACCGGATCGCCGTCGACGGCTTCGGTGCGACCGTCGGCAGCCTCGGCTTGCAGTGGTCGACCAACCCGCCGGCCAACGACAACTTCTCCAGTCCCCAGGTGTTGCCCGGCAACAACGGGACCACACCTTCGACCACGGTGCGTGCCACTGGCGAGCCCGGTGAGCTCGACTTCCACGGCGGCGCGATCGCCGACAACTCGGTGTGGTTCAGCTGGACACCCAGTGCCTCGTCAACGCCAGGCGCCCCCGCGTTCGTGCGGCTCCTCAACGTTGCGGGCGGTCTTGCACCAGGAATCGAGGTCTACACCGGCACAAGCCTGGGGGGCCTGACGACAGTCGCCGAAGGAGGAACGCGGGCCGACTTCGCCGCATCCGCCGGTACGACGTACCGGATCGCCGTCGACGGCAATGGTGGCTCCACAGGTACGTTCGACCTGCAGCGGGCGCTCAACACCTGCAACGGGCTCGCCGCCACCATCGTGGACACCGGCACGATCAACGGCACCGCGGGCGCTGACGTGATCGTCGGCTCCAACGCCGTCGACACGATTGACGGACAGGGTGGCAACGACACCATCTGCGCCCTCGGTGGCAACGACGTGATCAAGGAGGGCACGGCTGCCAACGGCTCCGACCGGATGGACGGCGGCTCGGGAGTCGACACGGCCGACTACAGCCAGCGCACCGCTCCTGTCACTATCATCCGGGACGGCCTCAGCAACGACGGCGAAGCCGGCGAGGGCGACACGGTTCTGGCTACTGAGACGCTCAACGGTGGTTCAGCGGGCGACACGTTCAGCGGCTCCAGTGCCGCCGACACGCTGAACGGCAACGGAGGCAACGACTCGCTTGCAGGCAACTCCGGTGTCGACACCGTCAACGGCGGCGCAGGCGACGACGTCCTCAAGGAGGGCTCCGCTCCCAATGGGGCCGACGTCCTGGATGGCGGCGCTGGCATCGATGTCGCCGACTACAGCGCCCGCGTTGCCAGTGTCACTGTGATCAGGGACGCGCTGGCCAACGATGGTGCGGCCGGCGAGGGCGACAAGGTGCTGAGTACGGAAACGCTCCGCGGTGGCTCGGCGGCCGACACCCTCAGCGGGTCCAGCGCTGCCGACACACTGACCGGCAACGGTGGCGACGACACCCTCGCCGGCGGTGGTGGAGTCGACACGGTCAACGGCGGCACCGGAAACGACACCCTTGTCGAGGGCTCAGCTCCCAATGGAGCCGACGTCCTGGACGGCGGGCTCGGGATCGACGTCATGGACTACGGCGCCCGAGTCGCCGGCGTCACGGTGATCAGGGACGGATTGGCCAATGATGGCGCGGTCGGCGAGGGCGACCTCGTTCTTTCCACCGAGACCCTCAACGGCGGCTCCGCCGCAGACACCCTCATCGGGTCGAGTGCAGCGGACACGCTGAACGGCAACGGCGGCAACGACACCCTCACCGGCAACGGCGGTACCGACACCGTCAACGGAGGTACTGGAAACGATGTCATGAAGGAAGGAGCCGGCATCAATGGCGCTGACACCCTCGACGGTGGCCTCGGTACCGACACCGTCGACTACAGCGCGAGGGCGATCGCCGTCACGGTGATCCGTGATGGGACGAACAACGACGGACAGGCGGGTGAGAACGACTTGGTGCTTGCCACCGAGACGATCCTCGGAGGCGCAGGCAGCGACACGTTGACCGGCGCCAACACCGCGGACACCCTTGTCGGGAATGGCGGCAGCGACACCCTGAACGCGAATGGCGGCAACGACACCCTCACGGGTGGGTCGGGGGCCGATGCGCTCAACGGTGGCGCCAACGACGACACCTTGCACGCGACCGACGGAGTCGGAGGCAACGACACCGTGAATGGCGGCGCAGGGGTCGACACGGCCGACGCCGACCCGGGTGACACCGTGACCAACGTTCCGTAGGAGGTTCACCAGCACCACCACGAGCACGTCACCCGTCTTCTTCGAGGACGGGTGACGTGCTCGTGCGCGTCAGGAAGCGGGGAGGGCCTCGGCACCGTACATCCAGGTCATCGCGCCGCTCATGAGGCGAGCACGACTTCCATTCCCCTTTTGGTTGCGGGCTGGACGACGGGATCCCCCGAGAATGTGAATCGGGGATTGCAGTTGTGGGCGCCAAGTCGGCTTGTCAGCTCGGGCGGCAGTCCGAGGGTGCGGGGATCGTTGTCCTATGTGGACGCTGGACCAGGGCGTAGCGAGGTGATGAACGTCGGGCCGTCTCGCCGTTTCCTGTAGCACTCCGAGTTCGGCCACGTTGCTCAGTACTCGCTGGGCCTGGGTGGGGGGCCGCTGACTCGCTTGGTCAGTTCGTCTGCGTTGACCGATCGCTTGCTGCGGAGCTGATCCAGGGCCAGTAGGACGTCGATGTCGGTGGCACGGTCTTCGGGGCGCGGCGCATCTCTCGGTAGGCCCGGTCGACTCCCTGTCCTGCTCGCTCAGCGATCTGAAGGGTGGTCACCACGTCCAGCAGGAGACGGCCCCGGGGTGTCGAGGGGTGGGTCAAGATTGTCGGGGTGACGCCATAGACGAGGCCGCCGGGGCTGCTGATGGCTAGTCGCTTGGGGGGGTGGTCGATGTCGACACTGCCGTGTGTCTCGTAGTCGCGGTGCAGGACTGCGTTGACGACCAGCTCACGGACTGCAGGTGAGGGGTAGTCGTGAAGCTGCAGCTGGACACCGCCGGCGAGATTGAGTGAGTGGACGCTGCGCCTGGCCTCGACGGCGTCCAGCATCTGGTCGATGGCGGCGAGCATGGGACGGCGGCCCCGGATGCGGGAGGTGCTCTCGGCACCCGGGATGGGTCGGTACTGGTAGAAGTAGCCGTGTTGCGGCGCGAGCTCACCGAGTGCCTCGGTGGTGCCCAGGAGCAGCAGCCCCGCCCAGGTCAGCTGGTCGTCTTCGGTCAGGCGCAGATCTCCAAGCAGACGGTCGGTGTCTCCGCGTGCCACATCCTCTCGCCCTGACGCGAGAAGCGGGCGGCGTACCCGTGCCAGTTCCTCACCATCAATGTGCGCGGTGGTGGCACCCGATGCGATCGCTGACCAGTCGTGGAGGCCGCGAGAGGCCAGCGCTTGGCGCTGCTGCTCTGGGAAGGGGGGCGGCATTCGGGTCCTGTCGAAGATCCGTCGCGCCAGCACGTCCTCGGTCAAGGACGCCGAGACACCGAGGATCGAATGGACTGTGCGCCGATCCGTGCGCAGGAGTCGCGGGCGCCCCGCCGATCCGGCACGCCCAGTCCTCAGCCCGGGTCCGCACATCCGTTCCAGGCCGTCGGGACGCCGAGAGCGGTCGTGAGCGGCTCCACGCAGTTCGACGACGGATCACGGTGCCGGACCCGGTCATGCGCGATCGACCCGCACCCCACGATGTGGCCGCACGCGAGACGGTCCGAGAAGGAGGGCGGGTCCACGTCGGTGGTTGAAGCAAGGGACGGGTCACTGGAGCAGGGCGGCACCATATGGAGGATGCTCACGGGCAGTCGAGAACACTTGGCCGCTGGCAGACGTCGTGCCCGGTCACCGGTCGCTTGTGCACCCCCTCGCAGCCGTGTTGAGCTCTCCCGGCGCAGCCAGGAGCTCCGGGCCGGGCTGGCCTTGGTGGCCAACCCGGCTCCCGGTCGCTCGCTGCCTACGGTGTGATGGTGAGGCCGGGGAACTTGTAGGAGCCCCCGCCGGCGCTGGCCCGGTTGATGACCTGGATGGTCTGGTTGGGCACGGTCCGGGCCGCGGTGCCGCCCACCGTCATGGTGGCCACGACGGTGGTGGAGTTCGGCACACTGATCGCGTCGAAGGTCACCCCGCCGGGCCCGAGGATGGTGATGCCCGGGGCGAAGTTCGTGCCGGTGATCGTGACCTGCTGCACCGAGTTCCGCGTCACCGTGTTGGGCGACATCGAGGTCACCTGCGGGCCGGTGGTCACGGTGAAGCAGTTCGCGCAGTTGACCCGCCCACCATCGGGGTTCGTCACCACCACCGAGTACGCGCCCACCGTGGCCTGCTGCACGATCAGCTGGGTCAGGCTCAGCTCGGTGCTGGAGACCCAGCTGGTGGTGGAACGGATGCTGCCCACCAGGTATCCGGCCGGGCCGGTCATCTTCACCGTCGCGCCGGGCTGGAAGCCGGTCCCGGTGGCCACCGTCTCCAGGTTGATGGCGCCCTGCTGCATGCTCGCCGGGCTCAACCCCCCGGCCACCAGGTTCGGCCTCGGATTCACCTTCAAGACAGGCCACGCACATGTGCGACCCGTCCCCTGGAGTGGCCACGGTCGACGTTGCGGAACCCCAACGTGGTGCTACTGGTCAACGAGACCGTCACCCTGATCTGGCTCGCGGACAGCACCTGCTGGCTCACGATAGGTGATTCCGCCACTCGAGATCGATGCGGTCGAGCTGGCCTGGAAGTTCGACCCGTTGACCAGGAGCACCTTGTTCTGCGCACCCTGACCGATCTCGTTCGGCGAGACCGAGGTCACCGTGGTCAGGATCGGTGGGTCGTCGTCGTTGTTGATGGTCTGCGTGGCCGGCGACGCCGCGATCGCATTGACCGCGTTGCTGGTGACCAAGGTGAAGGCTTCGTTCGGCTCGAAGGTGGTGTCACCGTTGATCGTCACCGGCACGTTGATGGTGGTCGCGCCGCCCGGCGTGAACGTCAGCGTGCCGTTGGTTGCGGTGAAGTCCGACGGCGAGGTCGCCGTCCCGTCCGAGGTCGTGTAGTCCACGGTGACCGTTCGCGACTGCGCCGCCGACAGCGACACCGGGATGTTCAGCACCTGGCTCCCCGAGTTGCCCTCGGTCACCGAGAGCGCACCCACCGAGACCGTCGGCAGCGCACGCACCGTCAGCACCACCGAGGTCGACGTGTAGGACACGTCGTACCACGTCTGGTTGGACAGATCCTGTCCGGTGACCGAGGAGAACGTCCCGGTCCGCGACGCACCCGTGAGCACCGTGTAGGTCGTCCCCACCGGCGGGAAGTAGCCAGGCGCGGTCAGGATCTCCAGCGTTCCGGCCAGCGACACCGTCCCGGTGGAGGTCATCTTCCCGAAGTCCGACCCCGGAACCGACGGACCACTGATCGCGGTGGAGAACTTGCCGGCCGCCGGGTTGGTGTAGTTCCCGGTATGGGTGAGCGTGCCTGCCGAGCCGCCCGGACGCACCGTGCCATTGCCCGAGACCGGGCCGACCACGTTCCCGACGCCCGCCAGGATCCCGCCGTTGATGGCGATCGCACCCGTACCGGCGCTGCCACCCCGCAGCGTGGCACCACTCGCGACCGTGGTCGTGCCACCGGACTGGGTGTAGGTCGATGTCGGCTGGAACGTGCCAGCCAGCAGCTGCACGATCCCCGCGTTGGTGACCGGACCAGTCGGGGACACCGACTGGCTGAACTTCCACGTGCCCGAGGCAGTGTTGTTGCGCAACGCCGGCAGCGCATCCACACCACTGGCGGTGATCGAACCCGACACCACCTCGATCCCGGCACTGTTCGTGACGATGGTCCGGGGCAGCTGCAGCTCTCCTCCCGTCACCTTCAACGTCCCGGTCCCCGTATGCGTGCCACCGGCGGTCAGGTTGGTCAGCGTGGTGACCTGGACCGCGCCGGACATCGCGTTCAACACCCCGTGGTTGGTCAGCGGCACGTAGAAGGTGAAGCCGTTGCCGGCACCAGGGTCAGCATTCACCGTCCCCGACGCGGCGTTGGTGAACAGGTTTGCAACGTTGCCGTCGGTGTAGACGTACCAGCCGCCGGCGCTGGGCAGGGCTGTTCCAGGTGCCCTGGTTGTCGACCTTCGCGCCGTTGTACAGGGTCACGGCCGTGGCCTGGGTTGACCGTGCCCTGGTTGCGCAGGGTCACCCCGGTGTCGAGGTTCGCGCCGTCCAACGCCGCGGTGCCCCCGGCCGGGACCGTGATCGTCCCGCCGCCGTTCAAGGTGCCGCCGTCAACCACCAGCCGCGGCACCGAGCCGGTCCCGGTCAGCACTCCGCCGCCGGTCGACGTGCACGACGCCGGTGCCGGAGAAGGTCAGGCCGGTCACGTTCACCGTCTGAGCCCGCGGCACGTTCAGCTCACCGGGAGTGGTCTGCACGAACGACCCGGTCCCCGACACACCCCCCCACAGTTGCAGCGCGCCCGTCGTGGTGGTGATGGTGCCGTTGTTGACCAGCGGCGCGTAGAACAGGAACGTGTTGCCGGCGCCCGGGTTCGACGTTGACCTGCCCCGTCACGGTGTTGCGGAACTCCACGCCAGCCGTGTTGTCGGTGTTGACGTACCAGCCGCCGGCGCCGGGTGGGCTGTTCCAGGTGCCCTGGTTCTCGACCTTCGCGCCGTTGTACAGGTTCAGGGCCGAGCCTGGTTGACCGTGCCCTGGTTGCGCAGGGTCACCCCGGTGTCGAGGTTCGCGCCGTCCAAAGCCGCGGTCCCCCCGGCCGGGACCGTGATCGTCCCACCGCCGTTCAAGGTGCCGCCGTCCACCACCAGCCGCGGCACCGAGCCGGTCCCGGTCAGCACTCCGCCGCTGACGACGTGCACGACGCCGGTGCCGGAGAAGGTCAGGCCGGTCACGTCCACGGTCTGCCCCGAGGCGACGGTGAGCTCACCAGGAGTGGTCTGCACGAACGACCCGGTCCCGGAGACCCCGCCCGACGATCTGCAACGACCCCGAGGTGGTGGTGATGGTGCCGTTGTTGACCAGCGGCGCGTAGAACAGGAACGCGTTGCCGGCACCCGGGTTCACGTTGACCTGACCCGTCACGGTGTTGCGGAACTCCACGCCAGCGCTGTTGTCGGTGTTGACGTACCAGCCACCGGCGCTGGGTGGGCTGTTCCAGGTGCCCTGGTTCTCAACCTTCGCGCCGTTGTACAGGCTCAGAGCCGCGTCCTGGGAGACCGTGCCCTGGTTGCGCAGGGTCACCCCGGTGTCGAGGTTCGCGCTGTTCATCGCCGCGGTCCCCCCAGGCGCGACCGTGATCGTCCCGCCGCCGTTCAAGGTGCCGCCGTCCACCACCAGCCGCGGCACCGAGCCGGTCCCGGTCAACACTCCGCCGCTGACGACGTGCACGACGCCGGTGCCGGAGAAGGTCAGGCCGGTCACGTCCACCGTCTGCCCCGAGGCGACGGTGAGCTCACCAGGCGTGGTCTGCACGAACGACCCGGTCCCCGAGACTCCGCCCGCGATCTGCAACGATCCCGAGGTGGTGGTGATGGTGCCGTTGTTGACCAGCGGCGCGTAGAACAGGAACGAGTTGCCGGCACCCGGACTCACGTTCACCTGACCCGTCACGGTGTTGCGGAACTCCACGCCAGGGGTGCTGTCGGTGTTGACGTAGAAGCCACCGGAGGTGGGGGCGTTCCAGATGCCCTGGTTCTCGACCCGAGCCCCGTTGTACAAGTTGAGTGCACTCGCCGTCTGAGTCAGCGTGCCCTGGTTGACCAGCGGCCGCCCGTCCAAGGTGGGCGTGGTCGTCACGGACACCGAGGGGCCGAGGGTCAGCTTGCCGGGTCCGCTGATGGTGACGTTGGCGATGGTGGCACCCGTCCCCGACGAGGTTACGAGCACGTCGGCAGTCCCGGTGAACGTGCTGCCGGCGACCAGGCGGAGGTTGTTGATGGTCGAGTCGAAGGCACCGTCCACGACCGAGCCCACGGCCAGCGAGCCGGAGCCCAGCACGCGAAGGCTGGGGTCGACCGACGGGGTGTCGGCAAAGTTGACGCCGGCGACCGCGCGGGCGTCACTGACCTGCACGTCCTGGCGCGTGGGCGCCGTCGACATGCAGATGACGTCCGTGGAGTTCGGCAGTCGGCCCGCGTTCGGCCCGTTGTCGGTGAGCGACCAGTTCGCCGCCGCTGACCATGAGACGGAGCTCGCTCCGGTCCAGTAGATCGAGCACGTGCCCGGCGCGGCGGAGGCCGCCTCGCCTTCGGCGAGCGCCAGCCAGCCGAGGATGGCCCCGAGCACGACGAGCACCAGCCGCGCGACCGGCCGACGGCTGTGGTGCGTGGCCCGAGCAGGCAAAGCAGATGTGGCATGGACAGTCACTACGGGCCCCCGTTGAATGAGCCCAGCGCGACCTCTACTCGGTCGCGATCTCCCCCGGGCGCGGGCAAGGTAGCACCCGCATGCGCTGGCTCGACATAGCACAAGTCACCGTTGGCCCTAGGCAATTCAGATCATCGGGCAGCCAGAGTTTCTACCACCCGGGTGGCAGCGTGACCGTCGCCGTAGGGGTGCGCATCGAGCGGCTCGGTGGGCTCACGTGAGAGCAGCTCTGCCAGGTCGTCGCCGCGAGGGCTCAGCACGTTCCAACCCCCTTCGAGGGTCTCGGGCCACTCGGTCTCGGCCCGGAGGGTGGTGCACGGGGTCCGCAGCAAGAAGGCCTCCTTCTGGAGGCCTCCCGAGTCGGTGACCACGCCGACAGCTGCGGCCACGGTCGCCACCATTTGGGGATAGCCCATCGGTTCCACTGGAAGAAGCGACCCGGACTCCAGGGACAGACCTGCTGACCCGGCCTTGTCCCGCAGTCTGGGGTGGACGGGCAGGACCACCGGAACGGGCAGATTGGCGAGGCGGCTGAGCAGCCACGCCAGCCGGTCCGCGTCGTCGGTGTTCTCCGCCCGGTGCAAGGTCGCCACGACGTAGTCGCCCTCGGGCAGGATGGCCGGCCGCAGTCCGTTGCGTGCCACCTCGCGCCTGGTCAGGAGACAGACGTCTGTCATCACGTCACCCACGAGCACCGAGCGGACCACGAGTCCTTCCGCGGCTAGGTTGTCCATGCTCAGGCGGGTCGGCGCCAGGCACAGGTCCGAGGCGTGGTCGGTCAGCACCCGGTTGATCTCCTCGGGCATCAGCCGGTTGTGCGAGCGCAGACCGGCCTCGAGGTGGGCCAGGGGCAGGTGCAGCTTGGTCGCGGCGACGGCCCCCGCCAGTGTCGAGTTGGTGTCGCCATAGACCAGCACCCAGTCGGGTCGGTGTGTCTCCAGCACTGGCTCCAAGGCGGAGAGCATGGCGCCGGTCTGCACCCCGTGACCCCCCGACCCGATGCCGAGGTGCACGTCTGCGGGCGGGATGGACAGGTCGTTGAAGAACGCGTCCGACATGTTCGCGTCGTAGTGCTGACCGGTATGGACGATCCTGTGCGTCGATGCCCGCGGCCCCGAAAGCCTGGGCAACCGGCGACAGCTTCACGAACTGTGGCCGCGCACCGACCACGCTCAGCACCTTCATGGGTGCCTCAAGTCGCTCGCTCGAGAGCACGCACGAGCGGGTCGAACTGCTTCTCCAGCTCAATGATTTCTCGAATGCTCGGGCAGCCCTCGCACCTTGAGCCGCCACCTGATCAGGCGCGCGCGTGGTCTGTTCGATCGCCTCCGCAATCGCCGCGGGATCCTCGAAGTCGACGCCACGGCCGACGTCGTACTCATCAAGAAGCTTGAGAATCTCTGGCGAGTACTGCGGAGCCAGCACCGACAACCCCCCGGCGAAGTATTCAAAGAGGCGGTTGGGAAGACTCTCGACCCCAAGGTCGCGTTGATAGGCGATCATGCCCACATGGCACCTCGCCATTTCCGCCGCCATGTCACCGTGTGGCACGCTCGGCCTCAGGTCGAGTAGCCCAGGGCGACGATCCGCAAGCTCACGGCCCCGCTGGACGAGCGGACTGCCCTCTTGGCCCTGCTGCACGTACATGACGAATTGCGCCTTCTCCGCGACGTCATCGGAGAGCAGTTCAAGAGCCTTGAGCACCTGCACCGTGCCATTGCCCTGGCCGATCTTTCCGTGCATGAATCTCAGGGGAGGCACGGTCGACCGACGGTCAGCCAGCGAAGACGCGAACCAGGCCGGGGCCGCGTTGGTCACGATCATGGACTTGCGGCTATCGGCGCAATAGGCGTGCAACACGCTGGCATTCACACCTATCACGACCGTGCTGCGATCGCAGATGCGCGCGATTCGCTTACGCACGAATTCGCGGACTATCGTGGGTGGATTGCCTGGGAACCAGCGGTTCAGGAGCCCACCGTGGTAGAGCTCATGGATGTCGAAAATCGTTCGGCCGCCCTGGCGGCGGGCCACCTTTGTCGCCATCAATGCGGCGTCGGGATCGGGCGAGTACCACCAGTCAGCGTCTTTCACCGTCTTGGCGAGGCGGTTGGCACGAAAACGCGCCACGAGGCGCGCACGCTTGGTTCGGGAGGTTGAGAACAGCCGATATTCGACACCGTGCACGCCGTGATTGCCCTCAGTGAAGTATGAGAATCGCGGTCCAATCCACGTCACTCGCCAGCCGGCTTCTATGAAGGACGCAGCAATGCGGCTAGAAACTCTCACGTCGTCGTTAGGATGAGCGGTCGTCAGGATACACAAGTGCATCAGGCGCTCCCGCTCTTGACATCCGCTCGATGGACGGGGTTGACACCTGTTCGCGACTCAGCTCCAGACGTCTCCTGCGACAACCCGGCCAGGCCCAACATCCCCACGACGATGGCAATACCGAACCCGTGAGAGGTCACACTCGTGAACACATTCGAGTTTGACAAGGCAAAAGCAGGCAGCAAAACGAGCGCAGCAGACTCGGCCAGGGGTGCTCCCGCAAGGGCGGCGTCGAGAACCCAGAGCACGAGGGCGAGAACCAGCATCTCGATGAGGATTCCTGCGACACGCATGGAGATAAACCCGTCGCCGAAGGAGTTTACGTTCGCAGATATCGCCGAGTCGCCCCGATACACACTTCCCACCAGGAAGTTGGGTGTAGCCGCGTAGGGATAGTCGACGAACGAGCTGAGAAACGACTGACTCCAGAAAAGTTGGGGTCGATTTTCGAAGACTCCGACGTATGCCGCCGCCAAGTTTCCCGGTGCCACCACGAACCGCATGACGAAGATGAGAATCAACGTCATATTGCCCGTCAACTTGAACAGACCCCAAGCCGACAAGACAATCAATGTAACGGCGGCCAGGAAGCCTCGCGCATCCGCAGTTGTTCTTCGATGCCTCAGCCAAAGGAAGATGCCTAGCAACGCGGGAAGTGACAGGAGAGTCATCTTGTATCCCGCAATGGAGTAGATCAGCAACTGGCCACCGACCGCTGCTGCGATTGACTCGAGCCGCTTCAAGCGCAGGCCGCGAATGAATAGAAGGGGATTTACGACATTCGAGGCGATCAAGATCAAATAGATGGTTCCCGGCGGGGCTGCGGTCAGATTCAGACGATATTCCAGACGAACTTCACCAACATCGGTCAGAGAATGAAACTGGAGAGAAAAACCAAAAGTGAGAAGCAACAGTCCACTGATGGCAACCGAGAAACCAAGAAGGATTGCGAGAGACGTGCGTTGCCACCTGTCGGAGACCTGTGCGGGCACGAAGCGGCGCCCGACGCGATCTGTAACGTGCTGCGCCATGCGCCGCGCGCCGCTCAGGCGACTGAAAGACGGCGCGATGTGGGAGCTGGTGAGTAGACACAGGAACAGCCACGCGATGCCGACAACCAGCGCGAATTGAAAGGCCTCCCCCTTGGTCACGATCGGCGTGAAGAGTGGGACAACCATGCTGGGGATCGTCGCGATCATGAAGTGGATCCATAGGACAACCGCGGACGGACGGTCCAAGCGTGTGGGCATCATCAGCGAGAGGACGACAATGATGCCAACGACGGCGACCAAATGAGGTGAATGCGGCTCCCGGTAGGTGAACCCCAGATAGGAGTACCGAGGTGCGATCACCTGTTCGGAGATGGAGACGATCGCGGCCACATATGCGACCAACGATGTCGGCAACAAGAACACGGTCGCCGATTGGCGCCGGAGCGAGTGCGTGTGCAGGACGGTCACTGAACCTCCGACCAAGCCCTGATGCCTGCCCAGTCTGCAAGCCTGCCCGCCGTAGACATGATGAAGCGCACCGCCCGCGCCGAGGTGTCGGTGACGTCGTAGCCGTCCGGCATCGATCGACCCGCCATCTCGTCGCGTTCCTGCGTGACCACGGCCACGGCGGCCGCGGTGTCGGCCGGCACCAGGCCGGTCATGAGGATGCGGCCGGCGTCGAGCGCCTCGGGTCGCTCGATGGACTCGCGCAGGGTGACCGCGGGGAAGCCGAGGATCGCGGACTCCTCGGAGATCGTCCCGCTGTCGCTGAGGACGCAGGCCGCGTCGAGCTGGAGCTTGTTGTAGTCGTGGAAGCCGAACGGGTCCAGGAACCGGATTCCGTCGGCGCTGGCTCCGTCCTCCAGAGCGGCGAGGCGCTTGCGGGTCCGCGGGTGGGTCGACGCGACCACGGGCAGGTCCCAGCGCTCCTGGACCGCCCGCAGGCAGGCCAGCAGGGACCTCAGCCGGTCCGGGCTGTCGACGTTCTCCTCCCGGTGCGCGCTGACCAGGAAGTAGCCCTGCGGCTCCAGCCCGAGCCGGGTCAGGGCGTCCGAGGCGTCGATCCGGGGCCGGTAGTGGTCGAGGACCTCCCGCATGGGCGACCCGGTCACGAGGATCCGGCGCGGATGGAGGCCCTCGGCCAGGAGGTTGCGGCGCGCGTGCTCTGTGTAGGCGAGGTTGAAGTCCGCGACGTGGTCGACGAGGCGGCGATTGGTCTCCTCGGGGACGTTCTCGTCGAAGCAGCGGTTGCCGGCCTCCATGTGGTAGACGGGGACCCGCATCCGCTTCGCCATCACCGCGGCGATGCAGGAGTTGGTGTCGCCGAGCACGAGCACGGCGTCGGGTCGTTCCTCCGCGATCACCCGCTCGGTGCCGATCAGGGTGCCGCCCAGCACCGATCCGAGGGAGGAGGTGTCGACGTCGAGCAGGTGGTCGGGGGCGCGGAGCTCCAGGTCGTCGAAGAAGACCTGGTTGAGCCCGTGGTCGTAGTTCTGTCCGGTGTGCACCAGCACGTGATCGACGGTCTTGTCGAGCCGGTCGATGACCCGGGAGAGCCGGATGATCTCCGGCCTGGTGCCGACGATCGTCATCACCTTCACGTGGTCACCTCGACCCGCTCCGGGTACTGATCCGGGCTCTGCGGGTCCAGCAGCTGGTCGGCCCAGAACATGGTGACCAGCTCGTCGTCGCCGACGTTGGTGATGTTGTGCACCCACATCGTGGGCATGTCCACGAACGACGGCGCGTCTCCGGTCACCCGGAACCGGACGATCTCGTCGTCGTACAGCCGACGCAACGCGATCTCCGCGGTCCCCTTCACCACGAAGAACCGCTCGACCTTGCGCAGGTGGTAGTGGTCGCCCCGGGTGGCACCGGGCACCGTCGTGGACACGAACGCCTGGGTGGTCCCGCCGTGCGCGCGCACCGTCTCGAACAGGCGGCCGCGCGGGTCCTCGTTGAGCTGGGCCCGGAACGGGAACATCTGGGGGAACATGTAGGAACGGTAGGTGTTGAACAGGTCGACCCGGAACTCCGTGTCCAGCACCGGGATCTCTCCCCGGGCATAGGTCGCATGGCACTCCTGGATCAGCGCCAGTACCTCGGAGATTCCGCGCTCGGAGCCCTCTGGCGCCACGCTGGCGTCGGTGTGCGAGGCCGCCGCGGCCATGAGCGCACCGGCCGCCGACTGGGCGTGCAGCAGGGGGATCGACCGGTCGTTGGTCACGCTCGGCGTCCTCCCGTGCGCGACCTCGTGGCAGAACGTCGAGACGAAGGAGTTGTACGCCGGTCGGCCGTGCTCGCCGAACAGGTTCGGGAGCAGGACGTCGGCCAGCGTGCCCCCCACCTCGGCCACGGCCGTGGCGAGGCACTCGGCGGCCCGTCGCTTGCCTCGCCCGTAGGGGCTGTCATTGCGAGCCTGGGTCGAGTTGCCGTAGACGACGTGCACGGGTCGACCGTTGTCCTTGATCGCGTCGGCCAGACGCCGGGCGAGGTGTTCGTTGCCCTGCTCGACCGCGTGGTCGGTCTCCGCCCGGTTGACGCCGGCGAGATGGTAGACGACCTCGCTGTCGGCCAGCGAACGACTCAGCAGCTCAGGATCACCGAACTCCTCGCGGCCGACCCGGACCGGCTCGCCTTGACCCATGGCGCGCAGGCGGCACGACAGGTGCCAGCCGAGGAAGCCGTGGCCGCCCGTCACCACGGTCATCCAGGTCCCCCAACGCAGCCCACGACCGCGTCGACGACACGCGTGACCTGGGTGTCGGTCATCGCGCTCCAGATCGGCAGCGAGATGACCCGCTCGAACTCGGCAGTTGCCACCGGGAAGTCCGTCGGCTGGTAGCCGAAGGTGTCTCGGTAGTAGCTGTGCAGGTGGAGCGGGATGAAGTGGACACTGGTGCCGATGCCGCGCTGGTTGAGGTCGGAGATCAGCTCGTCGCGCCGGCCGTCACGGGTGCGGACGACGTAGAGATGCCACGCCGAGTCGACGTCCGGGGGCTCGGCCGGCACGTCGATCGGGAGGTCGGCGAACGCGGTGCTGTAGGCGGCCGCGATCTCGGCCCGGCGGTCGCGCATGTGCTGGGCTCGACGCAGCTGCACCAGCCCCATGGCGGCCGCCATGTCCGTGAGGTTGTACTTGTAGCCGGGGGCCACGATGTCGTAGCGCCAGGAGCCACCGGTCGTGTAGCGGTTCCACGCTTGCCGGCTCAGCCCGTGCAGGCTCATGCTGCGCATCCGCTCGGCCAGGTCCTCGTGCGGGGTGACCACCATGCCGCCCTCGCCGGTCGTGAGGGTCTTGGTGGCGTAGAAGGAGAAGCAGACCGCGCCGCGCACATCGGAGGGGACGTGCCCGATCATCGTGCCGGCACTGGCTGCCGGGAAGGCGTGTGCGGCGTCCTCGACCACGGCCAGGTCGAACTCGCGCGCGAGCTCCCAGATCGACGCCATGTCGCACGGCACGCCGGCGAAGTGCACCGGGATGATCGCCCGCGGGCGCCCCTGGCCACCGTCGAGGTCCTGCTTCACCCGGGCCCGGAGCTGGTCGAGGTCGAGGTTGAGAGTGCCCGGGTCCACGTCGACGAGCACGGGCACGGCACCCAGGTAGCGGACCACCTCACCGCTGGCGGCAAAGGTGTAGGTCGGCACGTAGACGTGGTCACCGGGTCCGATGCCCAGCGCCTCCAGTGCCAGGTGCAGCGCGGCAGTGCAGGAGTTCAGGGCCACCGCGAACGGCGCCCCAACGGCGTCGGCGAAGCTGAGCTCGAACTCCCGGGCCCGGCCCCCGGTGGTCAGCCACCGCGACCGCATCACCTCGACGACCGCGTCGATCTCCTCCTCGGTGATGTCGGGCAGGGCGAAGGGCAGCGGCTCCTCAGTCGTCACGGCCGGCTCTCCTCTGGGTTCGGCTCAGCGGGCGGTCGTAGCCCAGCTCTTCGAGCAGATCTCCGATCTCGGTGTCCAGCGCCGACAGCTCGCTCGCCTCGAGCGACGCGGCTCCGACACCGGACCGACCCGGGACGATACGCCGACTGGCGGCTTCGAGAGAACCCACGTCGGACGGCAGGTCACAGAAGTCCGCCACGTCCGACAGGACGGCCGCGGGCCGAGCGACCAGATCCTCGTAACGGACCTCCAGGACCGGAAGACCCAGATCCGCGAAGTCCCGTCGCGCGGTGGTCACCGACGCGCGCCACTGCCGGGCGCAAACGGTGAGCAGGCCGGCGTCGCGCAGGTCGCGGTCGATCCCCGGATAGCGAGGTCCCCAGCTCGCGACCCTCGCGTCGGCCTTGAGACGGCGGCGCAGTAGAGACAGGGCGTACGCGCGGCCGTAGGTGGGCGCCAGCCGCAGGGGGAAGTGACGCACCTTGTCCCGGAGGTAGCGGGCATCGGCCGGCGCCGACCACTGCCGCATCGTGGACTCGGCGACGTCGACGCCGTCGCGCAGCAGGTGGACGTAGGCGGCGCCAGGCAGCACCGCGGAGACGAAGGGAACGCGCAACGTGTTGCCGACCGTCTTCTCGATGACGGCTCGCGGCTCGCCGGCCGCGTAGCGCTCCAGGTAACCGGTGATGAACCGGCGTCGGCGCGGGGTCGCGGTCGCCGGATCCAGCACGTCGTCGGGAGGACTCTGGCCGACCCGCCACACGAACCCGATGTCGTAGGGGACCACGCCCCCACCCGTCGCCGCGGCGAGCGTGTCCCTGAGGATCTTGGTGCCCGATCGCGCCGCACCGACAATCACGACGTGGCGGGCACCTGGGGCGTTGGTCATGTCGCCACCTCACGGAGGATCCGCTGGGCCTGAGCGGACTCCGCGGTGCGGGCTCGCTCGAACAGACTATGCAGCCCCAGGACACTGGCGATCGTACGCACGATGAGCACGACGTCATAGGCGACCGAGCGGTTGCGCACGTAGACCAAGTCGACGGCGAGCTTGCGTGGCAGCAGCTCCTCGAGGTAGATCCGCTCAGCCTCGAACGGGTCGTCGGGGAGCGCGGCCTCCTCGGCGTAGTAGTCGAGACTGCCCGGGCTGGTCAGCCCTGGCAGGACCTCCAAGGTCTCACGCATCCAGGCGGCGTACTCCCGCTCGACGATGGTCGGGTCCTCGGGCCGCGGCCCGACGATCGCCATGTCGCCCAGCACCACGTTCAGCAGCTGGGGCAGCTCGTCGATCTTGAGCCTCCTCAGCAGCCGGCCCCACGCGAACACGCGCGCATCGCGCCCGCCGGTGATCCTGCCCTCGGTCTCCCCCGGCCCGGAAGAGCGCATGGTCCGGAACTTGTACATCGTGAACGGCCGCGCGAAAATTCCCGACCGCTGGGTGCGGTAGAGCACCTGCCCGGGGTCGCTCAGCTTGATGCCGACGGCCGCCAACGCCAGCACCGGTGCGGTCCCGACCAGCCCGACGGCCGCCAGGATCCGGTCGACGAGACGGGTCCGGGTGGTCACGATGCCAGCTCCTCGAACAGCGCGGTCCACTGCTCGAGCCGTACGGTGCGGCTGAACCGGCGGTTGTAGACCTCCTTGGCCCGCTCGGCGGCTCCAACCAGCGTCGACGGATCCAGCGCCAAGGTGCGCAGGGTCGAGACCAGGCCCGCGAGGTCCGCCGGGTCGACCTGCACTCCGAGCCGCTCCTCCCGCACTGTGCGCGCCAGCTCGCTGTCGCCCTCGACCAGGGCGAGGATGGGCGTCCCCTGGCGCAGGTAGGAGAGCGTCTTGCTGGGGTAGGCCGCCCTGATCACCCCGGCGGCCAGTGAGACCACCCCGAGGTCGGCTCTCCGGGCCAGGAAGTCGGCCACCTCGTCCGGGGGACGGTATCCATACACCTCGACCTTGCGGAGCCGCTGCTCGGCGACTCGCGCGGCGAGGTCGTCCACCAAGGCTCCGGTCCCGAAGAAGTGGAACCGGATCGGCGCGTCCTGGAGGGCGGTGAGGGCTTCGAGGAGGACCTCGAGCCCCTGGAACCGGCCGAGGTTGCCGGCGAAGACCACGTCGAGCTCGCGCTCCTCGGCCGGGCTCTGCTCGCGAGGTGCGGCCGACTCCTCGGCGATGTGCCAGGGGTCGAAGTTGTTGATCTCGACGATCCTCTCCGGCTTGACACCGCGCTCGGCGATCGTCTGCGCCATGTCCTCCGACAGGACCACGACGCGGTCCGCGCTGCGGTCGGTGCGGCTGTCGACCATGCGCAACAGCCGTCCGAGCGGGCCCAGGACCCGACGACCGAGGCCGATGGTCACCTCGGGATAGATGTCCTGGCGGTGGTAGACGAACGCCGCTCCCTTGGTCTTGGCCAGCAGTGCAGCGGTCGCCGCCAGGACCACGGGCGGAGTCGATGCCGCCATCATGACGTCGACCTTGCCCAGTCGTGGCATGGCGAGGCACAGGCGCAGACAGAACCAGACGAGGTTGGCCACCTTGCGCGGCCCGCTGGTCCGGTCGTCGACCACCGGCCAGCGCACGACCGAGACGTTGTGGGACCACTGCTCACGGGCGAGCGCCCCGCGCACGACGTCCCGGTTGTACGACGGCTGGCAGGTGAGCACGGTGACCCGGAACCCGCGGTTGCCCAGGTGGGTGGCCAGGTCGCCGAGGATCGCGGCGTACGGCGGCGTGTCCGGCAGGAAGTAGCGGTGGATCAGCACCACGTGGCGGCTCATGATCCCGCCAGCACCTGCTGCATGTAGGGCTGCCGGGCGAGCAGGTCCATCACTGCTGCCTCGTCGAGCCTCGTCGTGTTGTGCGAGTTGTAGTCGTCGAGCTGGGCCTCGGCCAGCTCGCCCTCGTCGAAGTACTCGCCGTAGTTGAGGTTGCGGGCGTCGACGGCCACCCGGAAGTAGTCGCCCTGGTCCTCCGAGCGCAGCAGCTCCTCCCTCGTCGCCAGGGTCTCGTAGAGCTTCTCGCCGTGGCGGGTGCCGATCACCCGGAGGTCGGGTTCGGTGCCGAGCAGCCGCGCCACCGCGCTGGCCAGGACGCCCACCGTGCACGCCGGTGCCTTGCGGATGAACAGGTCACCCGGTCGGGCCTGCTCGAACGCGTGCTCGACCAGCAGCACCGCCTCTTCGAGCGACATGAGAAAGCGGGTCATGTGCGGGTCGGTCACCGTCAGCGGCTCGCCCTTGACGATCTGCTCGACGAACAGCGGGATCACCGAGCCGCGCGACATCATGACGTTGCCGTAGCGAACCGTGGAGACTGTGGTCGTGGCGGTGGGATTGTTGCGGGCGAAGGCCTGTGCGACCTTCTCCATCATCGCCTTGCTCATGCCCATGGCGTTCACGGGATAGGCGGCCTTGTCCGTCCCGAGACAGACCAGGCTCCGCACACCATTGGCGTTGCTGGCCTCGATCACGTTGGACGAGCCGAGGATGTTTGTGCGCACCGCCTCGAGGGGGAAGAACTCGCACGACGGGACCTGCTTGAGCGCCGCCGCGTGGAAGACCAGGTCAACTCCTCTCGTGGCCCGGTCGACGCTGTAGTAGTCGCGGACGTCACCGATGTAGAAGCGGACCCGCGGATCGTTGACCTGTCGCCGCATGTCGTCCTGCTTCAGCTCGTCCCTGCTCAGCACCCGGATCTCGCCGACCTCGCCGGCCAGCAGCCGGCGCACCATCGTCGAGCCGAAGGAGCCCGTGCCGCCGGTGACCAGGACCGTCGTGTCAGGGCCGACGGCCAGCGACGCGTCCACATCCGTCATCGTCCTCACCTCGCCCAGGAGGTGGTCGCGCCCAGTCTCGGCGAACGGCTGGTCAACAGGCACTCGCGAACGTCGAGTTCTTGCTGCCGGGCACCACGCTCGGCGTCACACGTGTCGTCCCGTCGCCGGTCTGCCCGGGGCCGGTCGTCATCTGCCACGACACCAGGACGTCGTCCGGCCCGCTCAGGAGCGCGACCAAGGTCACGACCGGCCGGTTCTCGAGTGGCACCGCCTCGACCTCGACCTTTGCACCGTCCACCTTGATGTCACTGATCGTGCCGCCGGTCGGCCCGTAGATGCGGACGGCGACGAGCTGGTTGCCCTTCTCGGTGCCGAACTCGCCCTGCCCGGTGACCGACTCGGGCAGCTGCTGCGCCTGGGCGGCCGTGATGGTCTGGTTGAGCGACATCGTGCCGTTCAGCGTCTGCTGCCCGTCGCTGCACGAGCGAGCCTCGACGTCAGCGCGGTAACGCAGGTAGTAGGACATCTTGGACCCGGTGGCGTCGTTGAGACCGATGAACACCTCGGGCCGGGACCCGTCGTCGTCGTCCAGATCGCCGACCACCTGGGTGCTCGCCAGCTGGTCGGCCTCCTCCGGCGTGAACGACGCCATGCGGAACCGCTCCTCGTCGGCCGCGCGGCCCAGCCCGCGGACGAAGTCGATGGGATCGGCGAGGTCGCCCGTCGCCTGGTCGAAGATGGCGCGCGCGGCATCGGCGAAGAACACGTCCTGGTCGGGCTGGGACAGCTCGAGGTAGGGGCGGTTGAGAAGCTCCGCCACCGCGTTGTCCGGCGTCAACGTCCGGTCTCGGACCGTGACGGGACCGGTCCCCTCGAGCAGGTACGACAGCGCGACGGGATCGAGGCTGACCACGCCGTCGAGAGGACCGGCGTACTTCTCCTCCCAGCGCGCCTGCAACAACTCGGCGGCGCGCGGAAAGTCGGGCGTGAAGTTGGCGTCCTGGAAGTAGACGCCGAGAAGGTCCGAGTAGACCTGGAGCTCACCGGGACTCAGGGGCAGAACGGGAGTGTCGCGCCGCGGGAACTCGACGGCAGTGCCTTGCCTGACGATCTCAGCCTTGCCGTCCTCGGCGCGAACCTCGGCCCACGACCCTGGCAGACCACCCGTCGTGCGGATCTCGGAGTTGTTCTGGAAGACGAGGAGGTAGGTCCTGGGGCCGTCTCCGCCCAGGAACCCGGGCAGGACCTCGGTGGCCTTCTGCGCCGACCCCAGCGCGCTCGACAGCTCACCGACCCGGTCGACATAGGTGTTGAACCGCTCCTTGAACGGTCCGGCATAGCCGGAGCTGTCGAGGTCGGAGACCAACCCATAGCCGGTGCGGAAGGCAGCCCTGGACCGCGCGACCGGGGCCTGCATGTCGGTGACCTTGGTGAGGTCCACCCGACCGCCGGCCGTGATGCCGTCCAGCTGGTCGACCGTCTGGACGAGCGGCTCGACGCCGTCGGCGGCCACGGTGTCGAGGGAGCGGCTCAAGGCGCGCACGCCCTCGGCGTCGTCACCGAACACCGGCACGTGGGTGAGCGCCCCCCACAGGGGACCGCTGGTGTGGTCGTTGGCGGCCTTGGTGGCCAGGAGGAACTCCGAGAGCGCCGCGTTGCGTGCGGATCGGTCCTCAGCGCGGGTCGCGTCGATCAGCTGCTCGCCGCTGGACTCGGCGCGCGACAGATCGCGCTCGACCCGCCAGACGTGCCATGCGGTGTAGAGCAGGACCGCCAGGAGTAGCAGGACCAGAACCCATACGACGCGGCGTGCCGTGAGCACTTCGAGCCCCCTAGATCGCGTCGGACTTCACAGTCAGGCCCCCGCCACGCACGTGACGGGGGCCAGATCTGTCAGGACAGTCGCGCTCCTGGGATCAGCCTCGACGCCTCTTGATGATGACGAAGGAGGTCGAGGCCTGCGAGCTGTTGAACACGGAGCTCGGGTTTGCGGTGAAGTAGGCGGTCACGTTGTAGGTGCCCTTCTTGAGCGACTGGGTCACGAAGGTGACCCGTCCGCCAAGGTAGGGCTGGGACGACTGGTAGACGCCCTTGCCGTTCTTGGTGATGCCGACAGTGACGGTGCCCTGGGGAATCGCATTGCCGGGAGCGGTGACGTTGACCTTGACCGGCACTGACTTGCGAGCCTGCCGCTGGGCAGGCGTCTTGACCGTCGTAGTCGTGTTGATGCAGGCCGTGTAGGGGCAGGCCGCGTTCGCTGGTGCGCTGGTGACGGCGACAAGACCAAAGCCAACGAGGGCCGTCAGGATGATCGCGGACAGAATCTTCTTCATGCTAGGGGTCCCCCCGAAGTCGGTTGTCGCAAGTACAGACATGTAGCCAAGCACAGAACGTATAGACAAGCCATTCCTGTCTCGTAACTAGACGTGAAATGGCCCGTTTGGGTGGTCCATCGATCGTCTCGTTGTGGCGTCACGCCGAGCAACGCTTGAGACCCTTCGTCCAGATCAGAGCACACGTCCGGATCATTGGCAACGTTTGCGCGCAGCCGGTGGGATGCGTCAGGCGGCGATGCCGAGCAGTGCTCGCGCTTCGGCGATGGTCATCGGGGTGCGTTGGGCCAGCCGGCCGGCCTCGACGGCGCGTTCGACGAGCTGGGCGTTGGAGGCCACGGGCACGCCTCGGCTGATCGTGAGGACGTCCTCCATGCCGACCCGGAGGTGGCCGCCCTGGGCCAGCGAGGCGAGCATCACCGGCAGCGTGGTGCGGCCGATGCCGGTCGCCGACCAGCTGGTGACCTGCGGAGGCAGCGCGGCGACGCCCGCGACCAGGGCGGCGGCGGTGCCGGGCATCCCACCTGGCACACCCATCACGAAGTCGACGTGCACGCGCCCGCCGTACGGCAGGCCGTAGCGGTCCAGCAGCCGGTGCAGCGCAGCCACGTGGCCGAGGTCGAACAGCTCGAACTCCGGGACCACCTGCCGCTCCTGGCTGAGCTGGTAGAGCTCGCAGACGAACGGCCACGGGTTGGAGAACACGTCGTCGCCGAAGTTGGTGGTGCCCATCGTCAGGCTGCACGAGTCGGGCGCCGCGTCGAGCACGCGGAGCCGGTGGTCGAGCGGGTCGTGCACCGAGCCCCCGGTGGAGAGCTGGACGACCAGGTCGGTGCTCTCCCGGAGCGCGGCCACGGTCTCGGTGAGCCGGCCCAGGTCGAGGGTCGGGCGGTGCTCGGCGTCCCGGATGTGCACGTGCACCATCGCTGCCCCGGCCGCCTCGCACGCTTTGGCCGTGGCGACCAGCTCGTCGAGCGTGGTCGGCAGCTGCGGGCAGTCCTCCTTGGTGGTCTCGGCACCGGTAGGAGCCACCGTGACGAGCAGGGCGTCAGACATGGAGCGCATGCTGCCAGACCGTTGGGCCACAATGACTCGGTCGCGTCGAGGGGAGGAGCCGCCGATGACAGTGACCGAGCAGCTGGCTGAAGTCGAGCTGGCCCGTGCCGGGGACCTCCTCGCGCAGATCGGGGAGGTCTTCGACTCACGGGTCGTGGGCCAGGAGCGGCTGCGCACCGCGATGCTCGTGACCCTGCTCGCCGAGGGGCACCTGCTCGTCGAGTCGGTCCCGGGCCTGGCGAAGACGCTGGCCTCGTCCACGCTGGCCCAGGCGGTGAGTGCGCGGTTCTCGCGGATCCAGTGCACGCCCGACCTGCTGCCCAGCGACATCATCGGCACCCAGGTCTACGACCCTCGCCATCACACGTTCGAGACCCAGCTCGGGCCGGTGCACGCCCACATCGTGCTGCTCGACGAGATCAACCGCGCCAGCGCGAAGACCCAGTCGGCGATGCTCGAGGCGATGCAGGAGCGGCAGACCTCGATCGCCGGCGAGGTGCACCTGCTGCCGCGTCCCTTCATGGTGCTGGCCACCCAGAACCCGATCGAGCAGGAGGGCACCTACATCCTGCCCGAGGCACAGCTGGACCGGTTCCTGCTCAAGGAGGTCCTGGACTACCCCTCCCCCGACGAGGAGCTGTCGGTGCTCGACCGGGTCGACGACGGCACCTTCGCCCACGCGCCGCGCATCAACGGGGTGGTCGACCCGTCACAGGTCCAGCAGCTGCAGTCGGTGACCGAACGGGTCTACGTCGACCGCGCGGTGAAGCGCTACATGGTGGACGTCGTGCACGCGACGCGGCACGCGCCCCGGGTGATCGGCTCCGAGCTCGGGGCGTACGTCGAGACCGGGGCCAGCCCACGCGGGACCATCGCCTTCTTCCAGGTCGCGCGAGCGCTGGCGGTGCTCCGCGGCCGGGCGTACGTCGTCCCCGAGGACGTCAAGGAGCTGCGGCACAGCGTGCTGAGGCACCGGCTGCACCTCACCTTCGACGCGTTGGCGGAAGGGGTGCGGCCCGAGGTCATCATCGATGCGGTCTTCGCCGCCGTCCCGACTCCCTGACCCTGGTCGGTTGCGATGACCACGTTCGTCCCCCGCCTCAAGGTGCGCATGGCGCTTCCGGCGCACCGGAAGGTCAGCGGGCTGCTCGAGGGCGAGTTCGCGGCGATGCAGACCGGCCGCGGCATGGAGTTCAACGACCTGCGCGAGTACGTCCGCGGCGACGACGTGAAGGACCTCGACTGGAAGGCGTCGGCCCGCACGGGCGACCTCCTGGTCAAGAGGTACGTCGCGGTCCGTCGGCACACCGTGCTGCTCGTGGTCTCGACCGGGCGCAGCATGGCCGGGGCGAACTCGCTCGAGGTCAGCAAGCGCGACCTCGCGGTCGAGGTTGCCGGGCTGGTTGGCTGGCTGGGCGTGCGCCAGGGCGACCTCGTGGGTCTCGCCCACGGGGACGCCGCGGGATGCCACGCGCGGCCCGCGAAGACCGGCGAGCTGCACCTCGAGCGGTGCCTCGGCGCGGTCCACGGCGCCATCGGTCCCGACGCCGCACCGGCGGACCTGGTCGGGCTGGTGCGCTACGTCGCCCGCACCGTGCGCCGACGGGCCATCGTGCTGGTCGTGTGCGACGAGGAGGAGGCCACGCCGGAGCTGGTCAGCGGGCTGCGGCGACTCGAGGCCCAGCACGAGGTGATGGTCGTGACCGTCGGCGACGTCGACCCGGTCGCCGTACCGACTTCGGCGCCGGTGACGCACGACGTCGAGAGCGGGCAGCACGTTCCGTCCTGGCTCCGCGGTGACCCGCGCCTTCGCGAGGAGCTCCGCGTGGCACGGGACGAGGCTCGTCGGTCGTTCCACCGGAGCATGACGGCGGCCGGTGTTGCCCACGAGCACGTGGCCGAGTCCGCGACCGCGCTCTCCGCCGTACGACGCCTGCTCGCAAGGAACCGGCATGCCCGCCGGCGATGAGCTGCAGCAGCCGGTCGGGTACGACGACCGCTGGCTGTGGCTGGCCCTGCTCACCCTGGTCGTGGCGGTCGTCTACTACGTGGTGGTGCTCTGGTGGACGCGACCCCGTCGTTCACGCCCGCGTCGAAGCCCGCGACGAGCCCACCTGAGCCGCCTCGCCGACATCGAGGCGGCTGTCGCCGACGGCCGGATCGACGCGAGGGAGGGGCACCAGCGCATCAGCGCGACCGTGCGGTCGTTCGTCGCGGAGGCGTCGGGAGTGCCGGCGACGGCCATGACCCTGGCGGACCTCGAGCGGGACGGCCCGGAACCCCTGGCCGAGGTGATCTCCCTGGTCTACCCGCCGGAGTTCGGGGCCGATGAGTCGCACGCCCAGCAGGCGTTCGGTCCCGCCATCGGCCATGCCCGGGAGCTGGTGTCGACGTGGACCTGAAGTGGCCATGGGCGCCGGTCGTCGTCGCGGTGGTCGTGGTCGGCCTCCTGCTCTGGTGGGCACGTCGACCTCGGGCCCCTCGATCGACGGACACGTTGCTGGTCGCCCACACGGCGGCCCTGTTCGCACTCCCCCGCTACCGCGCGCTCGTACGACGCCGCCGCCTCGCCGGAGCGCTGCTCGCCGTCGCGGCCCTGGTCGTCGCCACCGGAGTGGCCTTGGTGCTGGCTCGGCCGCAGGCCCTGGAGTCGCAGCCGCGTGAGTCGCGCACGCGGGACCTGATCCTGTGCGTCGACGCGTCGGCGTCCATGGACGACGACAACGTCCGGGTCATCCAGGAGCTGCGCCGCATCGTGGGCAACCTGGCCGGCGACCGGGTCGGCATGGTCATGTGGAGCGGCGCGGCGGTCCTGGTCTTCCCGCTCACCGACGACTACGCGTTCGTGGACGCCGAGCTCGCACGCGCCGAGAAGGCCTTCGCCGGTGAACCTCGAGGCTTCTTCGAGGGGATCGACGCGGTGAAGGGTGCCTCGCTGATCGGGGACGGGATCGTCTCCTGCGTCAACCGCTTCGACAGACCAGCACGCGAACGGACCCGCGCCGTGATCGTCTCCTCGGACAACGCCCCTCGGGGCACGCGCGTCTACGACCTCGCCCAGGCCGCGGACTACGCCGCGGCTCGCAAGGTCCGCGTCTACGGGCTCGGCGCGGCAGTGCTCGCGCAGCCCGAGCAGGCCGCAGCGCGCCAGGGGTTCGAAGACGCCGCAACCCGCACGGGCGGCAAGTTCACCGTCATGAACGACGAGGCCGCGTCCGAGATCGCCGACCGCATCGACAACCTCGAGAGAGCCCGAGCCACCGAGCCGCCCCGGCAGGTGTCGTACGACGAGCCGCGGGCCGGGCTCGCCACCACGGGAGTCGGCCTGGCGCTGCTGGCGCTGGCCTGGTGCGTGCTGCTCGCGAGCCGACCCCGCAAGGGCGGTGGCCGATGAGGCGCGCGTCGGAGCGGACGCGGGCGGTGGGGACGCTCGTCGGCAGGGTTGCCCTGCTGGCCGTCGCCGCTGCGATGGTGCTGGGGCTCGGCAACCGGCCCGCCCCCAAGCCCCAACCGACCCCTCAGCTCGACGTCCTGGTGGCGGTGGACCGGACCGCGTCCATGTCCGCACTGGACGACCCGACCGGATCCCGGATCATCGCTGCGCGCCGGGACCTGATCGAGCTCGCTGACCATTTGGACACGGCGCAGTTCGCGGTGGTCACGTTCGGGACCTCGGCCACGGTGCAGCTGCCGTTCACCTCCGACCGGGAGGCGTTCGAGGACGAGGTGAGCTCCCTCCAGGTGGAGAAGCCCCAGGCCGGGAGCGGCTCCTCGATCGGTCTCGCAGCCCCGAAGCTGGCCAGGCAGCTGGACCGGGCGAAGGCCGCACACCCCGACCACGTGCCGGTCGTGGTCTTCCTCAGCGACGGTGAGAGCACCTCCAGGGGAGCCCAGGACTCGTTCGCCCCGGTCGGGGAGCGGATCCTGTCCGGAGTCGTGCTCGGCTACGGCACCGCGAAGGGCGGGGTGATGCCGCTCGAACGCGTGCCCGTCGACGAGCCGGCGCCCTCGCGCCAGGAGATCGGGTACGCGGTCATCACCGACCCGGCCACGGGCGCACCGGCCCGGTCTCGACTGGACGAGGCCAACCTCGACACGGTCGCCTACCAGCTCGGGGCGACGTACTTCCGGGCCGGCGGCAGCCAGGACATGGCCGCGGTCGCGGCCCAGCTCGAGGCGGCCGCCGTCGCGACGCTCGACCCGGGCGAGCCGCAGCGCGAGCTGCGCTGGGTGTGGGCGCTCGCGCTGCTGCTCCTGCTGCTGCCCGAGCTGCGACGCGGCTGGCGCATGTACTGGCAGGCCCGACGGGCGGCACGCGCATGATGCTCGACACGCGCCGCCGCACCCGCCGCTGGTTGCTCCTGGCCGGACTTCCGCTCGCACTGGTCGCTCTGGCGCTGCAGTGGAAGGTTGCGGCGATGGTGGGGCACGACCGCGATGGCCGTGCTGACTACGCGGCCGGGTCGTACGCCGACGCCCAGGACGCGTTCGCGAGCAACCAGAGCCTGAACGTCCTGCAGGCGTGGATCTCGCCGTACGACGACGGCACCGCGCGCTACCGCCTCGCGGACTTCGCGGGAGCCGTGCGGCTGCTGGAGGACGCGCTGGGGGCTGCGCCGTCGGAGCACGAGTGCCGGGTGCGGATCAACCTGGCCCTCGCCCACGAGGCGGTCGGGGACGAAGCCGCCGCCGGCGAGGACCCGGGAACCGCGCTGGCGCACTGGCAGGACGGTGTCGACGTACTCGAGGCCGGTGGCTGCCTCGTGGTGCGTGACAAGTCTGGATCCGGGATCGGCTCGGCCTCGCTCGCCCAGGCGGAGGATGCGAGAGCCGTCCACGAGCGGCTGGGCGACAAGCTGCTGCCCGACCGCGACCCGGCGGCGGACGACGCCGCGTCCCGGGCCAGGGCAAAGCTGCTGGAAGAGCGCAACGAGCAGGCGGAACGCGATCGACGCAAGGTCGAGCAGAAGAAGGAGGACCAGGCCGACCAGGCGCAGCCTCCGCCGGCCGGGCCGGCCCCCGACGAAGGCGACCGTCCGACCTACCACTGGTGAGCGCGACCACCGAGCCCTGAGAGGCTGGTGTGGTGCGAGCGGTTGTGCAGCGGGTGCTGAGCGCCTCGGTCACTGTCGACGACCGGGTCGTGGGTGCGCTGCCCGCCCCGGGGCTGCTGGTCTACCTCGGCGTCACGCACACCGACGGGCCGGCCGAGGTCGCCTGGACCGCGCGCAAGCTGTGGGAGCTGCGGCTGCTGCGCGAGGAGCAGTCCGCCTCCGACGTCGGCGCCCCGCTCCTGGTGGTCAGCCAGTTCACGCTGTACGGCGACGCCCGCAAGGGCCGCCGGCCGACCTGGCAGGCCGCCGCCCCGGGTCCGGTCTCCGAGCCGCTCTACGAGGCCGCCTGCGCCGAGCTCGAGGGGCTCGGCGCGCACGTGGAGCGTGGCCTGTTCGGCGCCGACATGCGGGTGGAGTCGGTCAACGACGGGCCGATCACGGTGATCCTGGACAGCCCGCGGACTTCCTGAGTCACCGCCGCGGCGTCGGTGTCACGCGGAAGCATTCTGTCGTTGACCTCGCGGTCATCTCGGCTTCCTAGGGTGCGCCAATGGGCGACGACTCGTGCACGCGGTGCGGACACGACACACACGTGCCTCCGTCTGCAGCAGAACGGCTCCGTCGTGCGGTTGGCCGCAAGCCCCGGCGAGTGGGGTGCGCTCAGCCCACCGAGCTGGGTCCGTGCCGGTGCCGGAGCCGGTTTCACGTGCGTTGACAGCTCTGGGCGGTGAGCCTGGGCCCTACCTCACCGCCGCCTGGGGCCGCTCGGCCACCGCGCCGCGGTCACTCCTTGTCGTAGCCCAGCCCGTGCCGGATCGCCCACGCGACCGCCTGGCTGCGGTGCTGCACGCCGAGACGCCGGTAGGTGGAGCGGATCCGGGTCTTGATGGTGTTGACGCTGAGGTAGAGCTCCTGGGCGATCTCCTCGTTGCTCAGCCCCTTGGCGATCAGCCGCAGCGTGACCACCTCCGCCGGGGTCAGCCCGACATCCCTGCCGAGCCGCTCCTCCACCGAGGCACGCTCCACCGGGCTGCTCGCCGCGTCGGTGCCGTAGGTGCCCTCCAACGCGTCGTGGATGACGGCCAGCACCTCCTCGGCGCCGGCGTCCATCGACAGGTACGCCGAGGCGCCGAGCTCGAGCGCCTCGGCGACGAGGTCGGCCCGCAGCGGGCGGTCCACGGCCACGACCACCGTGTCGGTCTCCTCGACCAGCCTGCGGAGCTCGGCGGGGTCACCCTGCTCCGGTTCGCTCAGCCCGAAGACGTCGTAGAGGACGGCATCAACCCCCTTGGCCTCCTCCCACGTGCACGCGTGTCCGGTCACCTCGGGTCCGACCTCGGCGAGCATGGACAGCAGGCCGCGAGCCATCACCTCGTGGTGGCTGATGACCCCAACGTCCACCTGCTGGTTCGAGATGACTCCATCCTCTCGCTCGGGGGCGTCCACATGGTGCCCCAGGTCGGACACCGGCGCCTACGACACCGGCCCGCCTGCGGGGCAGGCGGGCCGGCGTACGGATGGAGCGGAGGGTCAGATCGAGACGGTCACCTCGGCGACCGAGCCCACCTGCGCGTGCACGGCCTGGTCCACCGGCTCGGCCTGCGGGGCCAGGGTGCGCAGCGTCCAGTCGCCCTCGCCGGCGAAGAACCGGAAGTGGCCGGTCGCCGAGGTCGGCACCTCGGCGGTGAACTCACCGGTGCGGTCGAGCAGCCGCACGTAGGCGTTGCCGACAGGCTCGCTCTTCCCGTCCGTGGTGGCCCGGACCACCTGGCCCTGGATGACGGCCTCCTTCGCGACGTTGACGCCGTCGAGGGACAGCCCGCCCTCGGTCGCGCCGCACATCAGGAGCCCTGCCCGTCTGCCTGGCCCGGCTCGTCACCGATGGCGACCGGGACACCGACCAGCGAGCCGTACTCGGTCCAGGAACCGTCGTAGTTCTTGACGTTGTCCTGGCCCAGCAGCTCCTTGAGGACGAACCACGTGTGCGACGAGCGCTCACCGATCCGGCAGTAGGCGATGGTGTCCTTGTCCCAGTTCACGCCGGCCTCGGTGTAGAGCTCACGCAGCTCGTCGTCACCCTTGAACGTGCCGTCGTCGTTCGCGGCCTTGCTCCACGGCACGTTCGCCGCGGTCGGGATGTGCCCGGCCCGCTGGGCCTGCTCCTGCGGGAGGTGCGCCGGGGCGAGCAGCCGGCCGGCGTACTCGTCGGGGCTGCGCACGTCCACCAGGTTCTGGGTCCCGATCGCGGCCACGGTCTCGTCACGGAACGCGCGGATGCTCGAGTCCTGCTCCTGCGCGGTGTACGACGTCTTGTCGCGGCTCGGCAGCTCGTCGGTCAGCTCGCGGGAGTCGAGCTCCCACTTCTTGCGCCCGCCGTCGAGGAGCTTGACGTCCTGGTGGCCGTAGAGCTTGAAGTACCAGTAGGCGTAGGCGGCGAACCAGTTGTTGTTGCCGCCGTAGAGCACGACGGTGTGGTCGTTGCCCACGCCGCGGTCGGACAGGAGCGCCTCGAACTGCTGCTTGTTGACGAAGTCGCGCCGGATCTGGTCCTGCAGGTCGGTCGTCCAGTCGAGCTTGATGGCGCCCTTGATGTGGCCCTTGTCGTAGGCCGTGGTGTCCTCGTCCACCTCGATCAGGACGATGTGGTCGTCGTCGAGGTGGTCCTCCACCCACTGGGCGGAGACGAGTGAGTCGTCGCGGGTCATCTGTGGTTCCTTTCGGTCTGTGGCTGGGTTTGGTGGTGACGTCAACGGGTGGCCAAGTCATCTCGCTCGGGTCGGGTGAACCGTTTGATCAGGAGGTACATCTCGCAGCCCAGGCAGAACCGGAAGACCGCGTTGAGCAGGGCCGCCACCAGGGCGAACCCGATCGCGACCTGGCCGAGCAGGGCGAGGCCCGTCGAGAAGCCCACAAGGGCGACGAGGGCGAAGCCGAGGCCCACCGCCTGAGCGAACCGCGGCGGTGCCGGGTCCTCGAGCTCCTCGGGCGGCCCGAGCCGCGGCCGCACCAGGGTCCGGAACAGCCACGCGTGCGGGGTGTGCTGTACGCCGCGGGTGGCGCCAATGGCGAACAGCACCGCCTGGACTCCGGTGAGCACTGCGGCCGCCGGGGTGGGCAGCAGCAGCACGACGACCAGCACGACCGCGGTGATCCCGGCGGTCAGCTGCGGGCCCCGGGGGTCGATGCCGGCTGGTGCCTGCGTGGACGCTCTGGCGGTGGTGGTCATGGCTCTCCTGGTCGTGGGAAGGGGCAATCGGCCCGGCACGACGGTGCTGCGCTGGTTCAGTCGGGGACGACTGGAAGAGAGGGCAGCCTCGTCAGGAGAGACGACAGAGCGACGAGCGCATCCGGCAGTTGTCCACTGCGCGGCGGCGGGTCAGCAAGGTCGTGAACACAACGTCGAGAGTAGGGGTGACCCGCAGGGCTACCCAGCCTGTGTCTCGACTGATGGACTCTCGTCCCGCATTTCGAGATGGACGGCGGGGGCCACGCCGGCGACAGAGGCCAGGATCCTCTCGAAACGGGTCGCGCAGCCGGCCAAGGCGAACTCCCGCTCGGCCAGCGCCCGGGCGCGGTTGCCGAGCTCCTCGCGCCGCGCGGGGTCGGTCAGTACGCCGGCCACCCAGCGACCAGCCTCGGGCAGTGCGGCCTCGTCGGGTGGCAGCACGCAGCCGTCGGCCTCGGCGACGAGCTGGGCGGCCAGGTTCCCGGCCGGCATCAGCCCGAGCACCGGGCGACCCGCGCACAGGTAGGAGAGCGTCTTGGAGGGCACCGAGAACGCGCCCGCCGACTTGTCCAGCAGGACCACGAGCACGTCGCCGCTGCCGAGCACCTCCGAGAGCCGGTCGTAGGGCTGGAAGGGCAGCTGCGTGATCGGGACGTCGAGCCGGGCCGCCTCGTCGCGGAGCACCTCGACGGCCGGCCCCTCGCTCACCACGGTCAGGTGCACGGGTACGCCGGCATCGCGGACCTGCCGGGCCAGCCCGACCAGCAACGCCGGGTTGTGCTTGAGCCCGAGCGTCCCGGCGTAGACCAGGCTGGGCACCTCGACGATGCCCTGCTCACGCGCCCACGCGTTGTCGCGGTCGGTGGGCACGATCTCGCCGAGCGGCGCCCAGTTCGGGATCACCGTGGTCCGGTCTGCGGTCCCCCACCGCCGGTGCACGTCGACGAACGACTCCGCGATCACAACGACGGCGTTGGACCTGCGAGCCACCCAGCGTTCGCCGCGACCCGCGACCGCTGCGACGACCTGGAATGTCTTGCTCAGCTTCTCCCCCGCGAACGACTTCATTGCAACGCCCTGCACGTCCTGCTGCCACAGGACCCAGGGGAGGCGGCGCACCGCCAGATAGGCGGTGGTGACCAGCATCATCGGCACCGGCGCGTTCCCGATCATGACAACGTCAGGCCGGCCGGCGCGGATCTGCCTGATGAGCTGCACTCCGAAGCGCAGCTCCTGGACGAGGCGGCGCTTGAAGTTGAGCTTGTCCACGACCTCGTCCCGGCCCATCGGCAGGAACGTCACCTCCGAAGTGGGGTCGCCGAGATTGCCCTTCCCGGAGACATGCGCCTCGCAGTAGGAGTGCGTGACATCGTGCCCCCGCCTGGCCAGCTCCGAGCTCAGCTCGACCTGGAAGGGGTGTCCGCTGTAGTCGTGGACCAGGATGCGCACGGGATCTGGGGCACGCTCAGCTGAGTGAGCGCTTCACCTGGTCAAAGACCCAGCGGTAGGTCTGCTCGAATCCTTCGAGCAACGTGGTCGAGGGCTCCCAGCCGTAGGTGGACAGAATCTGGGTGTTGTCGCTGTTGCGGCCGCGCACACCCTGCGGTGCGTCGAGCTGATGTCTGCGCTCGGACCGGATGCCGGCGATGCCCTCGATGATGTCGACCAGACCGTTGATCGAGACCAGTTCCGACCTGCCCAGGTTGACCGGCTCCGGGCTGTCGCCCGCGAGGATCATCTGGGTGCCGCGCACGCAGTCGTCGACGTACATGAAGCTGCGGGTCTGCTCGCCATCGCCCCAGATCGTGATGGTGTGGTCGCCCGTGATCGCTGCGGTCGCGGCCTTGCGGCAGATCGCGGCCGGGGCCTTCTCGCGGCCACCGGTCCACGTGCCGTGGGGGCCGTAGACGTTGTGGTAGCGGGCGACGCGCGTGGTCAGGCCATATTCCTCGAGGAAGTGCCGGCACAACCGCTCGGTGAACAGCTTCTCCCAGCCGTAGCCGTCCTCGGGCATCGCCGGGTAGGCGTCGGCCTCCTTCAGGCCGGCGATGTCGGTGTGGGTCTGCTTGTCGGCGGCGTACACGCACGCCGACGAAGAGTAGAAGTACCGCTCGACCTCATGTGCCTGGGCCGCCTGGAGCATGTGCGTGCTGGTGAGCACGCTGAGCATGCAGGCGGCCTTGTTGTTCTCGATGAAGCCCATGCCCCCCATGTCGGCCGCCAGCATGTAGACCTCGCGGGCGCCCTCGGTCTGCGCCATCGCGTGCTCGAGCAGGGAGAGGTCCGCCACGACGTTGTCGGCCTGCGGGTGCAGCTGGTGCCACTCCGACTGCGGCTTCACGTCGACGACGCGTACGCTGCGGCCATGGCTCAGCAGGTCGCTGACCAGGTGTCCGCCGATGAAGCCGCCGCCTCCGGCGACCAAGACGTCGACTGCAGTCCTCATGCATGCCTCGGCTCGCCTCGGCCGGCGCGCTCACGAGTGTCGCCCGGAGGTCGGGATGTTATCACCCGGCGAAGCTCCAGACGGGCGGTCCGTACGCCGCCGGCCGTCGTTGGTCATATGCTCCGGCGATCGATCCGCAGCGCTGAACTGGACGAGGTCACGTGACAAGACGAGCTTTCATCACCGGGATCACCGGGCAGGACGGGTCCTACCTGACCGAACTGCTGCTCGACAAGGGATACGAGGTCCACGGCCTGGTGCGGCGCGCCTCCACGATCAACCGGGGCCGGATCGACCACATCGACAACCCGGACCTGCACCTGCACTACGGCGACCTCACCGACGGCGTCAGCCTGGTGAACCTGATCCACGCGATCGAGCCGCACGAGGTCTACAACCTCGGCGCCCAGAGCCACGTCAAGGTCTCCTTCGAGATGCCGGAGTACACCGCCTCGACCGACGGCACCGGTGCCCTGCGGCTGCTCGAGGCGATCCGGGCGGCAGAGATCGACTGCCGCTACTACCAGGCCTCGACGTCGGAGATGTTCGGCGCCAGCCCGCCGCCGCAGGACGAGGGGACTGCGTTCCACCCGCGCTCGCCGTACGGCGCCGCGAAGCTCTACGCGCACTGGGTGACCGTCAACTACCGCGAGGCCTACAACCTGTTCGCGGTCTCCGGGATCCTCTTCAACCACGAGTCCCCGCGGCGCGGCGAGAGCTTCGTGACCCGCAAGATCACCCTGGGCGTCGCGGCGATCGTCCTGGGCGCCCGCGACTCCCTGCACCTCGGCAACCTCGAGGCAGTCCGCGACTGGGGCTACGCGCCCGAGTACGTCGAGGGCATGTGGCGGATGCTGCAGCACGACGAGCCGGGCGACTACGTGCTGGCCACGGGCGAGGGCCGCAGCGTCCGGCAGTTCGTGCAAGCCGCGTTCTCCCACGCCGGACTCGACTGGGAGGAGTACGTCACCCACGACAAGCAGTACGAGCGGCCCACCGAGGTGGACGCCCTGATCGGCGACGCGTCCAAGGCCCGCGAGGTGCTCGGCTGGAAGGCCGAGACCAACGCCGACCGGCTGGCCCAGATCATGGTCGAGGCCGACATCGAGCAGATGACGAGGCTGCTCCGCGCCTGAGTGAGCGGCTGAGCGGACAGGCGCGCCAGCTGAGCGAGCGTCGGCGCGATCCCTTCGAACTGGCCGCCGGGAGCACCGGGCACGTGTAACGTCGATCGGGGCCACCCCGGGAGAAGACGCATGACGCTGCTCGCAACACGACGCCTCTCGGTCGCCTCGAGCCGCAGTCGAGCGCTGCGGTACCTCCCCGCCGTCACCTTCCTCACCGACCTTGTCACGTGCGGGGCAGCGACCCTCGTCGCTGTCATCGGGCGCAACCACCTCGGGTTCTTCGACCCCGGTCTAGACGTCGCAGAGGTGCTCGGCCCCCGCGGACCGCTCCTGGTGCTGGTCTGGCTCACCGTCATCTGGGCCAGCGGCGGCTACCGGCCCAGCCTCTTCGGCGTGGGCACGGACGAGTACAAGGGGGTCGTACGCGCGAGCCTGCTCACCGCAGGTCTGGTCGGCATCGCCTGCTTCCTGGCGAAGTACCCGCTCTCCCGGGGCTTCTTCAGCATCACCTTCCTCCTCGGGATTCCCGCGCTGGTGCTGGGCCGGCTGGTGCTGCGCCGGACGCTCTACCGGATCCGCCGTCGCGGTGGACTCATGCAGCGCGTGCTGATCGCCGGCTCGGGCCCGCACGTGGACGAGATCGTCCACGTTCTCCGCCGCGAGCGCTGGCTCGGCTATGACGTGGTCGGCGCCCTGGTGCCTTTCCCCGACCGGCCCGAGCTGGGACCGCAGTCGGTCCCGGTCTTGGGGGGCTCCGGCCAGCTGCTCCCGGCGCTGGAGCTCACGGAGGCGGACGTGGTGTTTCTCGCCGGCGGGGCGCTCGACTCCGCAGCAGAGCTCCGCCGCATCGCCTGGGAGCTGGAGGACCACGACGTGCAGCTGGTGGTCGCCCCGAGCGTGACGGACATCTCGGCGGAGCGGGTCCGGGTGCGGCCGGTGGGAGGCCTACCGCTGATGCATCTCGAGAAGCCGCGAACAATCAAGGCCTCCAGGGCCAGCAAGCGTGCCTTCGACCTCGTCGGCTCGGCCCTGTTGCTGGTGGTCAGCGCACCGCTGTTCGTCGTGGCCGCATACTGGATCAAGCTGCACGACGGCGGCCGGGTCTTCTTCGGCCAAGAGCGCACCGGGCGCGACGGCGCGCCTTTCCGCTGCCTGAAGTTCCGCTCCATGTTGGTCGACGCGGAGGAGCGACTCACCGACCTGCACGAGCGGTCGGGCCATCACGGCGGGTTGTTCAAGATGGCCGAGGACCCGCGAGTCACCAGACCCGGCCGGTGGCTGCGCAGGTTCTCGATCGACGAGCTGCCTCAGCTGCTCAACGTGCTCCGCGGTGACATGAGTCTTGTCGGCCCCCGGCCGCCGCTCCCGACGGAGGTCGCGTCGTACGCGCCGGACACGTCGCGGCGCCTCCGGGTGCGCCCCGGCATGACGGGGCTGTGGCAGGTCTCCGGGCGCGCGGACCTGTCCTTCGAGGAGGCGATCCGGCTGGACCTCTACTACGTGGACAACTGGTCGATGCTGCAGGACCTGACGATCCTCGCGCGCACCGTGGGCGCGGTGCTTGCGACCCGCGGCGCCTACTGACGAAGAAGACGGTCAGCAGACCGACGGCGTCACCGAGGACGCCGCCCGCGCCTCGATCCCGGGTGTGACCCCCACCTGCACGTCGCCCACCTGTCCCGGCCCGGTCGTCATGCGCCACGAGACCACCGACCCCTCGGCAGGGCCCAGCTGGACGTAGACCGTCGCCACGTCGCGGCCGTCGTGGGTCACGATCTCCACGCCCGAGATCGGTTCCTGGTCCAGCTCGATGTCGGTGAGGGTCCCACCCTCCGGCGCGTAGAGCCGCACAGCCACCAGCTGGGTCCCCGCTGGGATGCCGTAGAAGCCCCCGCCGGTGACCGAGGCCGGCAGGGCGGCTGCGTCGGTGGGCGCCAGGGAGGCCAGCTCCGCCGTCCCCGCCACGGTCTGTACACCGGCGCTGCACTTCAAGCCGATGACGTCCACGCGGCTCCGCAGGTAGTAGGACATCTTGGCGCCGGTCGTGTCGTTGAGATAGACGCCGACCTGCGGGGTCGTGGCCGGCCCGCCCGCGAGCTCACCGGACACCTCGGTCGCGTGCAGGGCGTCCTGCTCCTCGTCGTGGAAGCTGTGGACCAGCAGCCGGTGCTCCCGTGCCGACCGTGACAGCCCAACCAGGAAGACGTCAGAGGGGATCTCCCCGGACGTGACGCGCGCGAAGACGGCCTCGGCGATTTCCCCGAACGTCTCGTCCTGCTGCACGGGGTCCTGGACCTGGAGGTAGACGGTGTTGAGCAGGGTGCTGACCGCGTTCTCGGCGGTGATCGAGTATGGGCCCCCCTGGATGGGGGCACCACCTTGGAGCAGGTAGGACAGCGCGACCGGGTCGATGGCGAGGACACCGTCGACGGGCGAGTTCTGCTGCTCGTAGCGGGCGCGCCACAGGTCGGCCGCGCGCGGGAAGTCGGGCGTGAAGTTGGCGTCGAGGAAGTAGGTGCCGAGCTGCTCGCCGTAGAGGTCCAGCTCCGCGTCGGACAGCGGCAGCACTGGTTCGGCCGTCTCGCCGAAAGACGCCCCGGTCACGATCCTCTTCAGCGAGATGCGGCCGTCGTTCGCCACCACAACCGCCACCGATCCGGGGAGTCCACCCGTCGCCCTGATCTCCGCGTTGTTCTGGAAGACCAGGAGATAGCGGCGTACGCCGGCCTGTCCCAGCATCGACGGCAGGACCCGCACCGCGGTGTCCGCGGCGTTCAGCGCGCGCCGGGCGTCGGAGATGCGGGCGGCCAGGTCGCGGTACTTGACCTGCCAGCGCCCGAGGTAGCCGGAGGAGTCCTCGGACTGGAGCCGCTCGTCCGCGGCTTCGAACGCTTGCCGGGCCTGCGCGACCGGCGCCTGCAGGTCGGCCACCACATCCAGAGGGATGCGACCCTGATGGGGCACGAGCTGGTTGATCTCGTCGGCTCTGCCTACTACGGGCTCGACACCGTCGCGGACGACGTCGCGCATCACGTCGCTGACCAACCGGACGCCGCGTGCGTCGTCCCCGATCAGCGGGAGGTGGGTGGCGAGGTCCCACCCGGCTCCGTGGGTGCGGTCGTGCGCGGAGTCGAGATGCTGCTGCATCTGACCGAGCGCAGCCTGGCCGCCCTGGACGTCGCCAGCGCTCACGGCGTTCTGGACCACAACAGCCTGGTCCGCCGCCACGGACAGGTCGCGGTTCACGTGCCACGCCTGCCAGGCCAGCCACGCCCCCGCGGCGCACCCGAGCAGCACGCAGCCCAGGAGCAGACGACGCATCAGGCGAGGCACGGTCGGCTGGCCACGCAACCGGCCCCGGAAAGGCATGCGGTCGACTCGGGCTCAGCCGAAGGCGGCTCGGTGCCGGAGCGGTCCGGGCCGGACAGTCATCAGCTGGCGCCGCGGCGGACCTTGGTCGACCCGCTCCTGCTCGATCCCTTGAAGACCGAGTTTGCCGGCGCTACGAAGGTGCAGGTGAAGGAGTAGCGACCGAGCTTCCTCAGTTTGCCGGTGCGGAACTTCACTGTGCTACCGCTGTACGCCTTGCTTTGGGTGTACTGGAAGCCACCCTTCTTGCGATTGGCCTTGCACGTCACGGTCCCGGTCGGCGTCGCGCCCGCGGCGCTCACCGTCACCTTCATGCTGAAACGGTGCGTCTTGCGCACGCTGCTGCGGTGCTTGACGGTCGTGGTCGTCTCGACCGTGCCCGGATAGGGGTCGGCCACCGCAGTGCCGGTGCTGACCGTCACCAGGCCGAACGTCGAAAGAACGACGACCATGAGGCCTGCGAGGAGACTCTTCATGTGGGTTCTCCCCGTGCTGGCGCGGTGTGTTGCCGGGATGGTCGCACCAGCAAACCACACAATGCCTCGAGGCACACCACGCTTGCTCCAGCGCTCTGGGCACCACCAGCTGCTTGGACTCGTATCCGCGCACACCCGCGCTTCTCGGCGGTTGTCCCTGCGCGCTGGCGCGGGCGCTTAGTATCTGTGTCTCCCGGGCCTGGCCCGGACGCCGTGGGCATGCTCAGAAGGGCGCGCTGTCGTGACCCGACCAGACGCACGACCCTCCAGTCCCGTGGTGCGCGTCCACGAATTCGGGATGGACGAACGGGCTGCGCGCTGTTTGCGCCGTCACCGTGCTCATCTACCACGCGGTTCTGACCCCGCTCGCGGACGGACTCCCAGGACGCGGACAGCTGTTCATCCAGGCGCTGGCACTGGCGGCTCACGGGGCGGTGCTGGTCTTCGTCATCTTGTCGGGCTACCTGCTCGGGGGAGCGTGGCTGCAACGCCTGGGGGACGACCCGATAGGTCGGCCGACGTTCGAGTTCATGGCGCGACGTACGTGGCGGCTGCTCCCGCCGTACTGGGTGACGCTGGCTCTCGCCGTCCTTGCGATGCTCATTCTGGGGCTCGACGAGCCGTCAGGAACGCACTGGGACACCGGGCTGCCACTCACCTGGTCTCGTGTCGCCGTGGACACACTGCTCGTCTCGGACTTCGCGGGTCAGACGCCGCTCAGCCACCAGCTCTGGACCGTCCCCGTGGAGTACCACCTCTATTTCACGGCCCCTCTGATCGCCATTCTCGCGCGGGGTCGGACCGTCGCCGGCCTTGCCTGTCTGGGGACTGTCGCCATTGTGGCGTTCGCGCCGGGCTTCTCCTCGCCGTTCTTCTTCTTCGCCTTCGTCTCGGCGTTCTGGGTGGGCGGCCAGGCGCGACAGGCCCGCCAGAACCCGTCCCACCCTCCGCCGCCCCTGGCTCGCGTGGTGGGGCCACTTGTCGTGCTGGCGTCCGTGCAGCTCGTTGGGGTGGTCTTGCTCGGCGATCTCAAGGAAGGACCTGGGCGCTTCTTCGTTGCCGACACGGTCGGGTGGGTGATCGTGTTGATGTGGCTGGTGTCGCGTGACGTGGGTGCCGCCCGGCGCGAGCGCCCTTCTCTCGACATCCGCATCCTGCAGCGGCCCGTCCTGACGTACCTCGGCCTCCGGGCCTACTCCTTCTACCTCCTGCACGCACTCGCCCTCGAGCTGTGCTGGCGGGGCATCGTGGTCCCGGCCGGAGTCGATGACCGTGCCGGGCAGGTCGTGAGCGTCATCGTCCTGGGGTTCGGTGTGACCACGGCGGCCACCGAGGTGATGTGGCGCTGCGTCGAGCTGCCGAGCTTGAACCGGGCGCACCGGGCGGGAGCACCGACGGCCAGGAGCTCTGGAGCATGAGGGTGCTCGTCGAGGCGCTCGCGGCGGAGTTCGGCGGCATCAGGACCTACGTCGAGAACCTCATGGACGCTTGGGCGGAGGTGGACGGCGACGAGGTCCACCTGCTGCTCGCCGAAGGGTCGACGCTCTCGCCGCCGGCGGCGATCACCCGCCACCACGTGCGGGTCCCGCGTCCGCCGCAGCTGGGCCGGCCCTGGACGCAGACCATGCAGCTGAGGAGACTGGTCGCCCGGGTCAGTCCGGACGTCGTACTCGCGACGCTGCCCTCCACGACCGTCCTCGCCCCCAGGGTTCCGATGGCGGTGGTCGTCTACGACCTTCGTCACGACCTGCGGCCCGAGCAGTTCAGCCGGACTCAGCGGCTGCTCCGCCACACCTCGTATGGGCGGGGCTACCAGCTCGCGGATCTGTTCATCTCCATCTCGAGACGCAGCCTGGACGACCTGCACCGCGTCCACCCGCGCACCGCAGCGAAGCCGGGCGTGGTCGTGCACCTCGGCGCAGACCACGTCCTGTCGTGGCGGCGCGCCGCCAAGGGACCAGCGGTCGCGTTTGGCCATCACACCAACAAGAACCCGCGCCTGGTCGTCGAAGCCTGGGCACTGGCGGTCGAGCGGGGACTGGCCCTTCCGGAGCTCACGATCCTGGGGGTCAGTGGCCACTCTCGCGCGAAGCTCGAGCAGCTTGTCGCCGAGCGCGGCCTGACAGATCGCGTGCTCGTCGCGCCCTTCCTCGAGCAGCAGCCGTTCCAGGAGCTTTTCGGCTCCGCCCGGCTCGTCGTCTTCCCCTCCGACTTCGAGGGATTCGGGCTGCCGGTCGTCGAGGCGATGACCCTTGGGATCCCTGTGGTGATCGGCCCCGAGGCCGCCACTCGCGAAGTAAGCGGTGGCCACGCCTTCCAAGCGGGCGACTGGACACCTGCATCGCTGGCCGACGCGATCGAGCGGGCCGTCAGCGCCCCACCTGCCGCCCTCGAGGCGGCCCGGGACCACGCTGCGCGGATGACGTGGGCGCGGACGGTGAGCGAGACCCGAGGGTGTCTAGCGCAGCTGGCCGAGGGCTCGCTGTAGCAACCCGAGCTGGACCGCGCAGGAGGTGATTGCGGCGGCGCACAGAGACCACGCCGCCCCCGAGACGCTGACCGAGGCACCGAGGGGAAAGGCGACGAGGAGCACCACGAAGCCGGCCACCTCCGCGAACGTCCCGGCCCCCGGACGACCCAGCCCCAGCAGCACGGCAGCACCGACCCGGCGGAACCCGAGCGCCATCCCCGCGACGATGAGGATCCGGGCCACGGGGACGGCCTCCCGCGCGACCTCTCCGAACGCCCACGGCAGCAGGAAGCCGACCACCAGCTCGAGCGCGACCGCCGCGGCACTTCCGGCGGCCAGCGCCATCGTCAGCCACCTCCTGGCCGCCGGTCCTGCGCTACCCGGGCCGAGCTCAGCCAGCCTCGGCGCCACCATGGTCGACACCGCGACCAGCGGCCCGGAGCAGGCCGTGGCGAACGCATAGCCCACCACGTAGAGGCCCAAGTCGTGGCGGGTCACCAGGAGAGCCAGCAGGAGCTGGTCGACGGCGAGCCCGTCGATCGGAGCCGCCGTGGCGGTCATCGCCCGGACCGCGTAGCGACGGACTCGAGAGGCCGCGACCGGCGCGTCACGGCGGTAGCCGGGGGCCGTGCGTGTCCACACAAGCACAAGCCCACATGCAGCGACCGCGAGCCAGCCCGCGAAGTAGGCGGTGGCGACCCCGGAGACGCCGCCGCTGCCTGCGACCAGGAATAGGCACAGGGCCGCGGCGTACCACCCGGCCGGCGTCGACTGGAGCACCGCCAGCGTGGCGAACCGGTGCTCGCCCTGCAGACAGGCGAACGCGAGCAGTGTCGCGAGGATCGCCCCCGTGCCAAGGGTCGCAAGGGCCGTGTGGGCCGGGGGCGCCGCGCTCCCGTCCGCTCCGTGGACGAGCGCGACCAAGAGAAGACCGGCCAGCACCGCCACGAGGATGGATTGGGCCGCGTACGTCGGGCCGAACCGGCGCAGGTACTGCCTCCCCGCGACATGGCCGGAGCTGACCATGTAGGCGAGCGCCGCCGGCACCCCGGCCGCGCCCACCTGACTCATGAAGATCGCGGTCGCCACGAGCACGGCGAGCTCGCCGCGGCCCTCGATCCCCAGCACGCGGACGGCGAGCGGTCCCGAGACCAGCAGCGCCAACTGGGTGAGCGCAGAGCTGGCCGCCAGCGCGACCACGGACGCCGGGTAGCCACGTAGCCCGCGGGGGCCGGCCTGCGGGCTCAAGGGGTCAGTGCGAACGGGGGCGCTTCGCCGCGGGATAGTGCGCGTAGGCGTAGCTCAGCCTGCGAGGAAGCGGCGCGCGGTTGATCAGAAGGCCGAGCACGCGGGTGCCGGCCACCCGCGAGAGCTGCAACGCCTCCGCCACGTCGCTGCGGCGGGTCTTGCCGTGGTCGATCACCAGCACCACGCCGTCGGCGCTGCGCATGAGGGCGCGAGCGTCGCCGAACGGCAGGACGGGTGGAGTGTCGAAGATGACGATGTCGTATTCGGAGCGGAGCTTCTCGGTCAGCCCGGCCATCGAGTCCGACCCCAGGATCTCCGCTGGGTTCGGGGGCAGCGGCCCAGCGGTGAGGACGTGCAGGTCGTCGACCGGTCCCTCCTGGACCGCTTCCTCGAGCTGGATCCGGCCGAGCATGACGCTCATGAAACCGACTTGGCCATCGAGGTCGAGGCGGCGGGCGATGGCCGGCTTGCGCAGGTCGGCGTCGACCAGGAGCACCCGCAGCCCCGCGGCGGCGTAGACAGCCGCCAGGTTGGCCGACACGAAGGACTTGCCCTCGCCGACGTCGCAGGAGGTCACCACCATCACCTGAGGTGGGTCGTCGATGCTCGCGAACTGCAGGCTGAGCCGCACCTGGCGGAACGCCTCAGCCATCGGTCCCGCGTCGCCGGAGACCACCACCTCCCGGGCCATGGCGCGCGGCCGCCTGGGGATGAGGCCCAGGACGGAGGTCTCAAGGTCCGCAACGTCATCAGGGCCCTTGACGCTGTTGTCGAGCAGGTCCCGCACAGCGGCGCCCGCCAGGCCGAGGAACAGCCCCGCGAACAGCGCCGCAAGGAGGTTGAGCGGGATGTTCGGCGTGACCGGGTCGGTGGGCGTGCTCGGTTGGGCAATAGCGGAGACCGTCACTGCCGCGGATGCGGACGTGGACTTGTTCAGCTCCGCGATGACGTCGTTGTAGTTGGTGAGGATCGACGTGACGATGTCACGCGCCCCGGCCGCGCTCGTGTCGCTGACAACCACCGTGAACAGCACCGTTCCGAACTCGACCTGAGTCGAGATCCGCTCGACCAGCTCGGCGGCGGTGGTGTCCAGCCCGAGGTCGTCGATGACCCGCTGGGCCATCGTCTCCGAGGAGGCGATGGCGGCGTACGAAAGCACCTGCTGCTGGGCGTAGACGCTGGCGGAGAGCGCCGTGGCCACGTCGCCGCCCGGGTCCTGGATGGCGACGTAGAGCCGCGCCTTCGACTCGTAGGTCGGGACCATCTGGAAGCTGATCACGCCACCTACCGCGACGAGGAGCAGGGCCACCGTGACGACGACTCGCCACCGGCGCAGCAGCCGCTTGAGGTAATCCCCGACCGACATTCCCGTGTCCCTTCCACGCTCCCCGGTCTCGAGAGCCGGACGTCAGTGAAAGTGTCACACACCGGGAGCGCGATTTGGCTGGTCAGAGCTTCGAGCCGGCCTCCCGGCCCTAGGGTTCTGACTGTGAGCCTGCTCCACGCGGTCCGTGCGCCGCACGTTGCGCGCGGCTGGCTGGCGCACGTGCTCATTGCCGGCACGCTCCTGGTGACGGTCGCCGCGTTCTACGTGGGTCCGCTGGTCGGGCTGGGGGTCGCGATCGTCCTGTCGGTCCTCCTCCTCGTCCCGGCCCTCCACGCCAGCCTTGGCATCCAACCGTGGTGGCCCGCGTGTGCCGTGGCCGTACTCCTCCCGCTGAACCGGCTCCGCCCGGTCCCCGGCGTCACGTTGGGCGACATCGGTCTGGTCCTGCTCGGCCTTTGCCTCATTCCAGCGCTGCACCGGACTGGGATCCCGACCAGGGTCCTCGTGCCCCTGCTCGGCACGCTGGTGCTCGCGGCCGGAGGCCTGCTGGGCACGATCGTGACCCAGGACTGGGGGACGACGTTCACCTCCGGCACCAGCTACTACGGCGGCTCCGGTCTCCTGATCTTCAAGTTCCTCCTCGGCGCGCCGTGCGTGATCGCGATCGTCTGCATCCTCAACCCGTCCGTCTTCGCCGCGACGGTGCTGGCCCGCGCGTACGCCGTTGGCGCTGCCATCAGTTCCCTGGCGGCCATCGGAGGGCAGTCCGACCCGTACTTCCAGCGCGCGTTCGGGTTCTCCGCCCACCAGATGCACCTGGCTCTGTCGGCCATGTTCGGCGCGATCGTCTGCCTCGGGTGGCTCGTGCAGACCAGGTCGAGGCTGCAGCGGGCGGTGGCGGTCCTCCTCGGGTTGGTCAACGTGTGGGGCATGCTGCTCAGCGGCTCTCGGTCGGCGGTGCTCGGCATCGCAGGGGCGCTGCTCTACCTCGCCGCCCTGGGGGGCAAGAAGGGCATGGGCGCGCTCGTGGCCGGCGGGATCGTCAGCACCGTGATGCTCTGGTTCCTGACGCCGTACATGCCGCATGGCAGCACGCTCTACCGGCTGTTCGGCCACGGCACCCTCACCAACCAGGTCGCCGCGAGCAACAACCAGCACCTCGAGGTGACGCACGCGGCCGTGCGCGAGATCGGCCAGCACCCCTTCACCGGGCTGGGGTTCGGCCAAGGGCTCGACGCGCACAACCTGTTCCTCGAGGCGGCCAACGTCGGAGGCGTCCTCGGGGTGATCGGCCTCTGCATGATCTGGGGAACGTTCCTCGCGCTGTGGCTCCGCGGGTTCACTCTGCCGGACCGGCGCGAGCACGCTCTGCCGCTCGCCATGCTTGCGGCCGTGCTCGGCTACTTCGTGCTCGGGCAGCTGGAGAACATCATCTGGGACCGCCACCTCTGGTTCTTCATCGCCCTTACCCTGTTCGCGGCTCGGGACCACAGGTCGCCGGGCCAGGACGGAGACCACCCCCATGCCGCGCATCTCGCTCACCGGCGAGACCTGGGCTCGTCGCTACTGGCGGCGGGCCCGCTGGGCGGCTCGCATGCTCGCACCTGACCGCGCGGTGTCCCGCACCGTGCAAGGTGTCGAGCTGCGGATGCCGTGGTCCCACCGGCTGCCCGACTACGCCGCGGCCACGCCAGCGTACGGACAGAACATCGTGCGCCTCGCCGAGCTGCTCGCCGTCCCGGACACTCCCCTCAGGATGCTGGACGTCGGCGCGAACATCGGCGACACGGCGCTCCAGGTCCTCACTCGTGTCGATGCCCGGATCCTGTGCGTTGAGGGAGACCCGTACTGGCTGCGGTGGCTGTTCGCGAACACCGACACCAATCCCCACGTGACGGTCGTGCCGGGCCTGCTGACGACGGGGCTGGCTGCGCCTGCGACGACGCCAATGCGTCGCTACGGGACGACCCGCTTCGTCAGCGGTGACGGCGATGGGTCAGCAGGCACCCTCACGGTCGAGGAGCTGCGGAGGCGACACCCCGACTTCGTAGGCGTCCGGCTGGTGAAGTCCGACACCGACGGGTACGACGTCGTGCTGGTCCCCAGCCTTGCAGCTGCCCACGCCGACAGCCGGCCGGTGCTCTTCTTCGAGTACGACCCCGGCCTGTCTCTAGCGGCGGGCAACGACCCGGGCCGGGTCTGGGGGGAGCTGGCGGACCTCGGTTACGCGACGGTCTCGGTGTGGGACAACTTCGGCGAACCGGTGGCTCATCTGGACCTCGCGAGCCTCGATGACGAGCCCGACATCGGCGAGCTCACCGGGAGTTCCGCCTCGTACTGGGACGTGGCGGTCGCGCACGGCGACGACGTCACGGGCACCACCGCGGTGCGCACCTGCCTCGAGGCACCGCCGCCTTGACGCCTGTACCCCCTCGTTACCTCCAGGTTCGGCCGTGAGCGGCCGCATCGCGATGCTGCGCGAGCCGGCGAAGCTGCTGCTGCGCAAGGCCGCCGGCCGGACCGGGCTGAGCATCGGACGCGACCCGTTCGCGGCCCGGGTGGCGCGGACGCTACGCGCCTTCGGCGTCGCCACGGTGCTCGACGTGGGTGCCAACGAAGGCCAGTACGCCAGCCTGCTCCGCGCCTCCGGGTACGACGGCACGATCGTCTCCTACGAGCCGGTGCGCGACGCGTACGAACGGCTGGAGCGACGGGCCGCGAAGGATGCCAGCTGGTCAGCGGTCCGGGCAGGGCTCGGCGAGGTCGCGGGCAAGGCCGAGATCAACGTCTCCGCCAACTCCTACAGCTCATCGATCCTCCCGATCACGGACCGGCATGTCGCGCTCGACCCCACCTCGGCGTACCAACGCACGGAGCCGGTGGAGCTGCGGACCGTCGACGACGAGATGGCCAGGCTGGGGCTCTCGCCGGCCTCGGTGCTCCTCAAGATCGACACCCAGGGCTACGAGGAACCAGTGCTGCGCGGAGCCGCCGGCACCCTCGCGCGGCTCGCCGCGGTCCAGCTCGAGCTCTCGCTGGTCGAGGTCTACGACGGCCAGGCCCTGGCCGAGGACCTCACGGCTCGCATCACGGGGACAGGCTTCGAGCTGTGGTCGCTTGACCCGGGCATCTCTGACGCGGAGGGGCGGCTGTTGCAGTACGACGCCCTCTTCGTCAACGCTTCCGCACAAAGATCATGAACGTGGCGCCGAGCTGGCTCGGCAGAAGCCGGTTGACCAGGTTCACCGCTCGCCACGCCACGACCGAGCGGCCGAAGTACGCCGGCTCGGAGTTGTGGGTGTAGGAGAAGACCTCGAACCGGTCCGCCGGGAAGTGCCGATGCAGCTGGGCCGGGCTGTTGAGCAGGTAGCGGGTCGGGAAGACGTCCCGCTCCTGTCGCTCCGGCTGCAGCCTCCGGAGTGCCTTCGCGTGCGCGCGGTTGGGGACCAGGCGGGCCCCGGTGGCGATGTAGCCGTGCCGGTTCGGAGTCCGGGCGCAGATCCAGCCGCCGGGTTTGAGGACCCGCTCGAGCTCCGCGATGGCCGCGTCGGGGTCGTCGATGTGCTCGAAGACGTGGTCGGAGACGACGATGTCCACGGAGTCGTCCGGGAGCGGGAGCGGCTCCCCGATGCCGACGACGTGGGACTCGTCCACGCTCTGGTTGAGCCGGACGGCGCGGTCGACGTCGACGCCCACCACTCGGGCGACCTTCCCCCGAAGGTTCTGGAGATCGCGACGGTACGACGGCGGGTCCTCGAGGAACAGACCGCGGCCGGCGCCGAAGTCCAGCACGGTCATCTGCGGTTCGAGCAGCGCGTTGACCCGCGTGAAGAAGTCGATGGTTCCATCCACCCGGGAAAAGCCGCCGACCGCGGTCTCGGGGTAGAGGCTGGCGCGTGGGTCGGGCACGACCTGAGCGTAGATCAGGCGAGCGAACCGAGGCTGGCGATCACTGCCTGCTTGGTCGGCGCTCCCGACGCGCGGACCACCTCGCGACCCCGTGCGTCCAAGACCAGCGTCGTGGGCGTCCGGACGATCCCCAGCCGCCGGACCAGCTCGAGGTGGTGTTCGGCGTCGACCTCGACGTGCTGGACGCCCGGGACGATGCGGGCCACGTCGTCGAGGACCCGGCGGGTCGCCCGGCACGGCGCACAGAACGCAGTCGAGAACTGCAGCAGTGTCGCGCGCTCGCCCAGCTGCCCGTCGTACGACGTCCCGGCCAGCACCGACGCGGGCGGCTCGACCGCCTGGCCGAACGGCTCGGCGCCATGGATGCGGTGGGTGCCACGGAAGCGTCCGTCGACGGCCGCGCGCCACAGCCCGAAGCCGATCGCCAGCGCGACGGCGCCGACGAGCACGACGAGCCCCGTGGTCATGCTGTGGTCAACGCGCCACCGGCGCGGGCATTCCCCGGGTATCGGTGGTTGAGCCTGCACGATGGTTGAGCCCCGAGTGTCGCTCTGCGACCGCCACACCGCTGGTTGAGCCCCGAGTGTCGCTCTGCGACCGAGGGTGTCGAAACCACCGCAAGGAAGGCCCGGAACGCAACCACGTCGGTACGGTCCCAGCCTTGCTGCGGAGGTTTCGACTCCGTCGTCGCTGGCGCTCCTCCGGGCTCAACCAGCGACTCGCCCCCCAGTGTCGCTCTGCGACCGCCACACCGCTGGTTGAGCCCCGAGTGTCGCTCTGCGACCGAGGGTGTCGAAACCACCGCAAGGAAGGCTGGAACGCAACCCACGGACGCAACCACGTTCGAGCGAAGCGAGCCCACCGTCGTCGCTGGCGCTCCTCCGGGCTCAACCAGCGACTAGCCCCCCAGTGTCGCTCTGCGACCGCCACACCGCTGGTTGAGCCCCGAGTGTCGCTCTGCGACCGAGGGTGTCGAAACCACCGCAAGGAAGGCTGGAACGCAACCCACGGACGCAACCACGTTCGAGCGAAGCGAGCCCACCGTCGTCGCTGGCGCTCCTCCGGGCTCAACCACCGACTAGCCCAGGCCCACCAGCCGCTGGTGGCTCAGCCGCCGGCGAAGGGCGGCAGGAACTCGACCGACGAGCCGGGCTGGACCACCACGGACGCCGGGTCCGCGGTGCCGACCGGTTGGTCTCCGACCAAGGTCGAGCAGGCCGAGAGCACCTCAGCGAGCCGGGTCCCGGGGTGCAGCGCGACCGCCTCGGCGCGGACCTCGGCGAGGGTCAGCGGGCCGTTCACCGGGACGTCATCGGAGTCGGTCCCGGCGGCCGCCTTTGCGGCGGCCCAGTAACGAACCCGGATGACGTTCGTCTCAGCCACGGCTTGGATCCTTCCAATGTGTCCGTCGAGTTTCCTACACTTGTCAGACAAACCGATGCCCAGCGCTGCGCCTCGGTCCGACCCCCGCTTCCGGGAGGCGACCCTGTTGAGCACCCTGCTGCTGCTGACCAACGCGCTCCAGCCCTCCGCCGAGGTGCTGCCCGGCCTCGCCCTGCTCGGCCACCAGGTCAAGATCCTGCCCGCCGAGGGAAGCGCACTGCTCGAGGCCCCCGACTCCGACCTCGTGCTCGTCGACGGCCGCCAGGACCTCGCCCATGCCCGCGACCTGTGCCGGCTGATGCGGACCACCGGCACCGACGTCCCGGTGCTGCTCATTGTCACCGAGGGCGGGCTCGCCGTCGTCACCCACGACTGGGGCATGGACGACGTGCTGCTGCACACGTGCGGCCCGGCCGAGCTGGAGACCCGCATCAAGCTGGCCATCGGCCGGCTGGCCGCGCAGCGGGAGGCGGCCGATCCCGAGGCCCACGTGATCCGCTCCGGCGAGGTGGTCGTCGACGACGCGACGTACACCGCAAAGATCGGCAAGCGCCACCTCGACCTGACCTTCAAGGAGTTCGAGCTGCTGAAGTTCCTGGCCCAGCACCCCGGCCGGGTGTTCACCCGCCAGCAGCTGCTCTCGGAGGTGTGGGGCTACGACTACTTCGGCGGCACCCGCACCGTCGACGTGCACGTCCGCCGGCTGCGCGCCAAGCTCGGACCCGACAACGAGACCCTGATCGGCACGGTCCGCAACGTCGGCTACCGCTTCGTCCTCCCCTCCAAGGAGGCGAGGGAGGCCAGACGCCGCGGACGCCCCGAGGCGCCGAGACCGCAACGTCCTAGTGTCGACGCGTGCTGAGACGCGTCGACGACCGTGAGGACTGGGCGCCCGTCGTCGACGCCGTCCGCCAGGCCTGCCGTGCCGAGGACGGCCAGGACCCCCTCGACGAGGCCGGGCGGCTCCGGCTGAAGCACCACGGTCTGGCCGGCAGTGAGCTGTGGCTGGCCGGCGAGGTCGGGTTCGCACTGGTCCACGACGGCGCCGTCGACCTGGCCGTGGCACCCGGGTCCCGGAGTCGCGGGCTCGGCGGCGAGCTCGCTGCCGCCACCCTCGCCGGAGACGGGCCGGTGACCGCCTGGTCGCACGGCGACCACCCGGCCGCCGGGCGGCTCGCCGAACGGCACGGACTGCGCCGGGCGCGTGAGCTGTGGGTGATGCGGCGGCCCACCGCCGAGGCGCTGCCGGAGCTGGCCGTGCCGGACGGCGTAACGGTCCGCGGCTACCGGGAGCAGGACCGCGACGAAGTGCTGCGGGTCAACGCGGCGGCGTTCGCGCACCACCCCGAGCAGGGATCGATGGACGCCGCCGACCTGGCGGCGCGGATGGCCGAGCCGTGGTTCGACCCGGCCGGACTGCTGGTCGCCGAGACCGGTGCGGGACTCGGCGGCTTCCACTGGACCAAGCAGCACGACGCCGACCTCGGCGAGGTGTACGTCATCGCCGTCGACCCGGCCGCCCAGGGACAGGGGCTGGGCCGGGTGCTGACCCGGGCCGGGCTGGACCACCTGCACGAGCGCGGCGTCTCCGAGGTGCTGCTCTACGTCGAGTCCGACAACGCCCCGGGGGTCCGCCTGTACGGCGGCCTCGGGTTCACCCACGCCGACGAGGACACGCATGTGCAATACCGACGCCCGTGACACTGGATGCCCGGGTGGGCATGACGTCACCCGATCGCCACACGCTCGTTGAGCCCGGCGTGAGCGCTCGGGACTCGGAGATTTCGCCCTGGGTGGACGCGGAGACCGCGCGACAGGCCGAGCTGGACCGGATCAACGCGGAGGCTGCCCGGCAGCGTGCCGAGGCGATGCGAGTGGCCGCGGAGACGACCGCGATGAAGCTCGCCGCCGAGCGCGACGAGGCGATGGCGAAGGCCTCGGAGCTCGAGGAGGCGCTCGCCGCGGCCCGTGACCAGCAGGCCGAGCAGCCGGCGGCCGACGCGGCGCCTGCCCCTGCCCCTGTGCTTGCGCCTGCGCCTGCGCCTGCGCCTCCGAGGTTGATCCGCTTCGCCCCGCGCGGCCACCGCCCCGCGCTGACCATCCTCCTGGCCCTGGCCTCGCTCAGCGCCGCTGCCGCAGCCGTCTACCTGGCCTACCGCGACGAGCTGACCTCGGGGCCGGGGCTGCTGGCCTCCGCGGCGACCGCGGTCCTGGCCGTCACGGTCGGGCGGATGGGTGGCGGTGGCCCGACGGTCACCATCGAGCGCGGCATCGTCCACGTCACGACAGGCCGGACCACCGAGCGCGCCGACCTGAGCAGCCCGACCACGCTGGTCGAGCTGATCGGCCACCCGGGCGAACGCGGCCGCAAGGTGATGCTGGTCCGCAAGACCCGCGGACCGCTGACCATCGACGACTCGATGGTCGACCTCGACGCCTTCATCGCGGCGGCACGCCACTGGCGGCCGGGGCTCTGAGGTCGCGCTCTGAGGGTCTGAGAGTTCACCGGGTACCCGGTGAAACTGGTGCTTCCCCGCTGAAGTTTCAGCGGGGAAGCGTGAGTTCACCGGGTACCCGGTGAATCTTGTGACACGTGGGACTCAGCGCAGCGGGCGCACGTGCAGCCCGACCTCGGGGTCGACCACGACCTCCTGGGCGGCCGGCATGCCGTCGACGACCAGCCCGGCGGCGAGGTCGACGTTGCGCTTGACGAGCGCGAGCGCGATCGGGCCGAGCTCGTGGTGCCGCGCGGAGGAGCCGACGAAGCCGACCGACTTCTCACCGAGCAGGAGGTCGGAGCCCGCGGCCGGGAGCCGGTTCTCGCTGCCGTCGAGGTGGAGCAGGGTGAGGCGGCGCGGCGGCCGGCCCAGGGTGTGCACGCGGGCGACGGTCTCCTGGCCGCGGTAGCAGCCCTTGTCCATGTGTACGGCGCTGCCGATCCAGCCGACCTCGTTGGGGATGGTGCGCGCGTCGGTGTCGATCCCGAACCTCGGCTCGCCCCGCGCGATCCGCAGCGCCTCGAACGCCCAGGTGCCGGCGGCCGGCCCGGCCGCGTCGGCGTACGCCGCCAGCTGGTCGCGCGGGACCAGCTCGTGGGCGTCGTACCCCTCACCGCGGGCGGGCCGCCAGGTCACGGCCAGCTCGGGTGTCACGTCGGTGATCTCGACGCGCGTCATGAACTTCATCCGCTCGAGGAAGTCCACGAGCGCCGCGGCCCGGCCCGGTTCGGTGTGCAGGACGAAGGCGGTCTCGTCGTCGGCGCCGACGAACGCGTGCTCGACGTGACCCTGCGGGCTGAGCACCAGCCCGGCGGTGGTCACGCCGGGCGCCAGCGACTCGAGGTGCTGGGTGGTCAGCGAGTGCAGCCAGGTCAGCCGGTCGGGCCCCTCGACCCGTACGACGTCGCGGTGGGAGAGGTCGACGAAGCCGTCGCCGTTCTCCAGCGCCCGCTGCTCGAGGTTGAAGGAGCCGTAGTGCGCCGCGACCGGTGCGTCCACACCGTCCCCGGCGACCGCGCCGGGGAGGGCGAGCAGCGGACTGGTCACGAGTGGTCTCCGTGCGAGTGCGGATGGGTGGGATGGTCGGTCGTGGCGTGCTCGGCGCAGCGTCCGAAGACCGTCAGGTGCCCCACGTCGGCCACGAACCCGAAGTCCGCGCGCAGCCGGTCGAGCACAGGTGCGAGCACATCTGGTTCAACAGAGACCACGCGCTGGCATTCCCGGCAGACCAGGTGGAAGTGCTCGTGGTCGCGGACCGAGTGGTAGGTCGGGGCGCGGTCGCTCAGGTGCGCGTGGCGGACCAGGCCCAGCTCCTCGAGCACCTCGAGGGTCCGGTAGACGGTGGAGACGTTGAGCGCGGCGGACTTCTTGCGGACCTCGGCGAGCACCTCGTCGGGGGTGGCGTGACCGAGAGTGTCGACGGCGTCGAGGATCAGCTCGCGTTGCGGGGTCAGCCGGTAGCCGCTGCCGCGGAGCTTCTCGCGCCAGTCCTCGCCGGTCGTCGCGTCGGTCACAGGTCCGCCGGGTCCGTCCGGGCCCGCTGCAGCCGGGCCCAGGTGTGCGGCTGGAGCGCCTGACCCATCGCGGCCATGTCGTAGGCGTAGAGCAGGTCGCCCTCCACGTTGCCGTAGAGGCGATGCCCGGCGACGTACTCCTTGGCCGACTCGGTGCGGGCCACCGCGTCGGTGGCCAGCTCGAGCTTGCCGCCCTCGGCCTCGCCGTACCAGATCTCGACGAAGCCGGTGTTGTGGCTGAGCAGCAGCTCCATCCGTCCCTCCGGCCGGCAGCGCAGGAACCCGGTCTCGAGCGCCGCGTCGCGGACCTTCTCCCCGGCCTCGTCCACGATCCAGGCGCGGGAGAGATAGTGGAAGAACGGCCGCCCGTCGTGGGCGAAGATCAGCTCCTGGCCGAACTGGTAGGGCTCGATGGTCGGGTAGTCGCCGTGCCCGTTGCCGTGCCAGGTGCCGAGCAGCCACGCCACCGGCGCGCAGTCGGGGTGGAGGTTCGCGGGCAGCTCGAACGGCACCACACCAGCCTAGTCTTGGCGAATGGCTCGCCCACTCGTCGTCAAGGTCACCTGCGGTCCCGAGGACCCCGAGCGCTGCAACCAGGGGTTCACGGTCGCGGCGACCGCCCTGGCCGCCGGCACCGAGGTGTCGCTGTGGCTGACCGGTGAGGCGGCCTGGTTCGGCGTGCCGGGGCGGGCCGAGGAGTTCTCGCTGCCGCTGGCCACGCCGCTGGCCGACCTGCTCGGCGCGGTGGTCGCGGGCGGGCAGGTCACGGTCTGCTCGCAGTGCGCGGCCCGGCGCGAGATCACCGATGCCGACGTGCTGCCCGGGGTCCGGATCGCGGGCGCGGCGGTCTTCGCCGAGGAGGTCTTGCAGCCGGAGGCACAGGCTCTCGTCTACTAGGGCGTCTCCCGCAACCGCAGGTCAGAGCGGGGGCGCCGGGACGACTCGCTGAAGGCGGCCGAACGCATCTAGACTCGGGCGTGATGACTCGTGCGGCCGATCCACATGCGCCCGCGCCCCCAGCCCCACCAGACGACCCGCGCGACCCCGAACCCCACACCGAACACGACGTCGAGCAAGACGTCCACTCGGAGCCGAGCGACGTCGAGTCGGCGCAGGCGCGGCTGCTCGAGCACGCCCGCTCGGCGGAGCGATCGGCCCGGCTGCGCCTGATCGCCGAGGAGGCCGCTGCCCTGCAGGCGGCCGAGCGGCTGGCCGCCGAGGAGGCTGCCGAGCGCGCCGCGCAGGCCCAGCAGCGGGCCGAGGAGCTCGCCACCCACCACGCCGCGGCTGCCCAGGAGGCGCACGAGGCCCGCACCGCCCTCGAGCTGGCGACCGCCGAGCTGACCGAGGGCCGGCGTGCCGCCGAGGAGGCCGGTCTGGCCAGCGCGCGCGAGCGCCAGCTGGCCGAGCAGGCCGCGCTCGAGCAGACCAAGCTCGCCGAGGCCGCAGCGGTCGAGCGCCAGCAGGCCGAGCAGCAGGCCCAGGCCCAGGCGCGAGCGCGGTACGCCGCCGAGCAGGTCGCCCGCCAGCAGGCCGAGGCGGCGGTCGAGGCCAACAGCGCACGGACCACCGCCGAGGAGCAGGCCCAGGCCCAGCACGAGGCCGCCGAGGCGGCGCTGCGCGCCCGTGCCGAGGCCGAGGAGCAGGCGCGACAGCACGCCGCCAGCGCCGCGCAGGCCCACCGCGAACGCACGGAGGCCGAGACTCGGCTGGCCGCGCTGGCCCAGGAGCTGGAGACGGTCCGGGCCCAGGCCCTCGAGGAGACCCAGATCTCCACCCTGGCCCGCGAGCGAGCGGAGGCGGCCGCTCGCGAGCAGGCTGAGCTGCGGGAGCAGGCCGAACGCGCCACCGCCGACCACGCGGAGGCCCGGCAGATCGCCGACTCGGCGGCGACCCGGCACGCGGAGCACGCCCAGCTGGCGCACGAGGCGCGGATCGCGGCCGAGGAGAGCGCCCGCGACCTGGTCGCGTCGGCCGTGGACACCGCCCGGGCCGTGGTCACCGAGGCCGAGCAACGCGCCAGGGCCACCATCGCGCGGGCCGAAGCACGAGCCCGGGACGCGCTGGCACTGGCCGAGGAGGCGCACGCCGCCCGCGCCGAGGCCGAGAACGCCGCCGGCCAGCACACCACCGCGGCGGGTCTGGCCGCCGCCGCCGAGCATGCCGCCCACGAGGCCGCCCGGGCCCGCGCCGACGAGGCAGAGCAGGCGCAGGCTGCACGCACCGCAGCCGAGGCGCTGGCCACCGAGCACGCCGAGCTGGCCAGGTCGGCGCAGGAGTCCCGCACCGAGGCGGAGGAGCTGGCGCGAGCCGCGCACGAGGGGCGCACCAGCGCCGACGCCGCCGCCGCCGAGCACGCACGCCTGGCCGACGAGGCGTACGCCGCCCGCGCCCGCGCCGAGTCCGCGGCCGACGAGGCTGCGCAGGCCCGGGCCACCGCGGAGCAGCTCGCCCACGAGCACGCCGACCGCGCCGCGGAGTCCGCCGAGGCCGCGCGCCTGGCGCACGAGGCCGCCGAGGTGCGCGCCACCGAGGCAGCCGACGCCCACGCGGCGCGGCAGGCCGCCGAGGAGTCCGCTTCCGAGCAGGCCTGGCTGGCCCGCACCGCGCACGAGGGCCGGGCCACCGCGGACGACATCGCGCAGTCCGCGCAGACACTTCGCGTTGCGGCCGAGGAGTCCGCCGCCGAGCAGGCCGAGCTCGCCCGGCAGGCGCACGAGGCCCGGCTGGCCGCCGAGCAGACCGCGGTCGAGGCACAGTCCGCGCGCGTCGAGGCCGAGCAGACGGCCGGAGAGCAGGCCACCGCCGCCGGCCACGCGGCCGCCGCCGAGCTCGCCGCCCACGAGGCCGCCAGCGCGCGCGCGGACGAGGCCGAGCAGGCGCTGGCCGCGCGCACCGAGGCCGAGGCCCGCACCGCCGAGCAGGCCGAGCTGGCCCGCGAGGCCCACGAGGCGCGGGCCGCCGCCGAAGAGCTCGCCCGCCTGGCACACCAGGCCCGCACCACCGCGGAGGAGTCCGCGACCGAGCACGCGCGGCTGGCCGACGCGGCCCACCAGGCCCGGACCACCGCCGAGGAAGCCGCGCGCCAGGCCGCCGAGACCAGCGAGCAGACGAAGCTGGCGCGTGCCGAGGCGGAGGCCGCCGGACTGGCCCAGGCCGACCTTGCCGCGCAGGCCGCCGCCGCCGAGCAGGCCGCCCACGAGGCCGCCGAGGCCAGGGCCGCCGAGGCCGCGGAGGCCCAGACGGCCCGTCAGGCCGCCGAGCAGACCGCGAGCGAGCAGGCCTGGCAGGCCCGGACCGCCCACGAGGGCCGCGCCACCGCTGAGGACATCGCGCAGTCCGCCCAGGTGAAGCGGGCCGCTGCCGAGACCGCCGCGGCCGAGCAGGCCGACCTCGCCCACGCCGCCCACGAGGCCCGGCTGACCGCCGAGCAGGCCGCCGACGAGGCGCAGGCCGCCCGGGCCGAGGCCGAGCGGGTCGCCGACGAGCAGGCCGCCGCGGCCGCCGCGGCGTACGCCGACGAGCAGGCGGCCCACGAGCTCGCTCAGCAGCGCGCCTCCGAGGCCGAGCACGCGCATGCGGCCCGCACCGAAGCCGAGCACCGCACCGCCGAGCAGGCCGACGCCGCGCGGCTCGCCCAGGAGGCGCAACGCGCCGCCGAGGACGCCGCCCGGCAGGCGCACGACGCCCGCGCCGCCGCAGAGCAGCAGGCCGAGGCGCAGGCACGGGCGGCCGAGCGGGCGTCGGCCGACCGCGGCCGGGCGGAGGAAGCCGGTCGGATGGCGGCCGCCGCCGCCGAGGGCGCGCATTCGCAGCGGGCCGAGGCCGAGATGGTCGCCCAGCAAGCGACCGCCCTCGCCGCCCAGGCGGCAGCCGCCGAGCACGCCGCCCACGAGGCCGCCGCCACGCAGGCCGAGGCGGCCAGGGTCGCCCATGTGGCGCGCGCCGAGGCCGACCGGGTCGCCGCCGAGCACGCGGAGGAAGCCTTCGACGCCCAGCAGTCGGCCGCCGAGGCGGCGGTCCGCGCGCAGGCCGCCTACGAGGCTCGCAAGGCCGCCGAGGTGGCGGTGGGCCGCCAGGCCGAGGCCGGGCGCGCCGCACAGGCCGAGCGCGTCGCCGCCGAAAAGGCCGCCGCCGCCCAGGCCACCAGTGCCGAGGCCGCTCAGAAGGCGCGGACCGAGGCCGAGCAGGCGGCCCGGCTGGCCGCCGAGGCCGCCGCGGATGCGGCCGAGGCCGAGCAGGTCGCGCACGAGGCCGCCGCAGCCCGGGCCGCCGAGGCGGACCGGGCCCACGCCGACCGCACCGCCGCCGAGGAGCTCGCCACGGCCCAGCTGGACGAGGCGACCGCGGCGCACGAGGCCCGCGTCGCCGCCGAGCGCGCGGCCACCGAGGCGCAGCAGGCCCGAGAGGCGGCCGAGACCGCCGCGCAGGAGCACGGCGCTGCCGCGGCGAGCGCGCTCCAGCACCGCACCGCAGCCGAGGAGGTCGCCGCGGCCGCCGCCGCCGCGGCCGAGGAGGCCCAACGGCTGCGCGAGGAGGCGGAGCGGCGTACCGCCGAGCAGCACGCCCTGAACGTGTCTGCCGCGGCCTCGGAGGAGGCGGCGCACCGGACCGCGGAGGAGCACGCCGACCTGGCCCGCGAGGCGCACGCCGCCCGGATCGCCGCCGAGCAGTCAGCACAGGTCCAGGCCGAGGCGGCCGCTGCCGCACTGGAGGCCCGCAACCAGTCCGAGCAAGCCGCGCTCGAAGCGCAGGACGCCCGGCGAGAGGCCGAGGAGGGCGCCAAGGCCCAGGCCGAACGCGCGACCCGGGCGGCCAAGCAGCGCGCGACCGCCGAGTGGCGCACCGCCGAGGCGCTGGCCAACCTCGAGGTCGCGGCCGAGGAGCACGAGGAGCGGCTGCGCCAGGCGATCGACGCCCGCGCCGACGCCGAGCAGGCCGCCGCCGAGGCGATCTCAGCGCGCGCGTCGGCCGAACGCGCCGCCGCCCGGCTGGGCGAGGAGCTGGCCGAGGCGCGAGCGCGGCTGCGCGAGCTCGAGGACGCCGAGCCCCGAGGCTGACTCCCGGCTCAGCGCAGTGCGCGCAGGGCGCGGGCCAGCTTCCTCGCCAGCACCCGGTGCCCCTGCGGGGTCGGGTGGTCGTAGTCGGGGCCGATCAGCTGGGGCTGCGACGCCAGCCATCGCTGCGCGTTGATGAAGGGGACGTTCCGGCGTGCGGCTGCCCGGCTCAGCGCGCCGATCACGCCATCGGTGTCGCTGAAGTCGTTCACGGTCGGGTCCAGCGTCCCGACCAGCACGAGTCGCGCCTCGGGGTGGCGGTGGGCCGCGGCGCGCAGCACACGCAGGGCCCGGCGTTCGATGAGCTTGGGCCGGTTGAACTTGTCGTTGCCACCGCCTTCGATGACCAGCCAGTCGACGGCTCCGACGTCGAGGGCGCCGTCGCGGATCTGCCCGAGGAACGACGGGATGCCGTACTCCGGGTTGCCAGAGACGAAGCCGGTGCCGCCGCCGCCGCGGATGACGGCATTCCAGTGCAGCCGGCGTGCGGCCAGGGCCGCCATCGAGTTGTTCACGCCGGTGTAGCCGCCGCCGACGAAGTAGGAGTCGCCGAAGAAGAGCGCCCTGGTTTCCGCCGCTCTCGGTGGCGGTCCGCCGTCGGGCGCGAGGGCGGAAGCGGATGCGGGGCTGAGTCCGACCGTCGAGCATCGACACGGCCAGCGCGATCGCGAGCCGGATCGGTAGTGCCACCCGCCGAGCCTAGTGGTCAGCCGCCGCGCCTGGCCAAAGCCTTGGCGAGCATGCGACCGAGGGGGATGTGCGCCTCGTACGTCGGGTGCAGGAAGTCGGCGCAGAGCCAGTCGTCGTGACCGGCGGTCCACTTCAACGGGTCCACGAACGGCACCTGGAGGCTGCGCGCCACCTCCCTCAGGACGTCCCGGATGGGCTTGGTTTCGGCGTATCGGCCGATGGTGTCCATCGGCCCCACCAGGATCAGCGTCGCCGTCGGGTACTTGTCGCGGGCGATGGTGAGGACCTTCCTGGCATTCTTCCGGATCTGGTCCAGCGGCGTGCCGACGTCGTTGGCGCCCCCTTCGATGACCACCAGCCGCGGGTTCTTGGTGTCGAGGGCTCCGTCACGGATCTGGCCGAGGTACGCCGGGAGGTTGTACTCGGGGTTCGCCATGACGAACCCGGTGCCGCCGCCCCCGCGGACCACCGGGCTGTAGTCGAGTCGCTCGCCGGCCCGCCAGGCCATGTCGAGCTTGGGGTCGGGGCTGCAGCCGCCCCCGATGAAGAACGAGTCGCCGAAGAACAGCGCCCGACCGCCCTGCCGGTCACCGGCTCCGGCGCTGCCCACCCGGCTGCTCACCGGGCTGGTCACCGGGCTGCTCACTTCGCCCTCGGAGCGTTGCGGCATCGCCTGGACTGCGGGGGCACACGCGCTGAGCAGCCCGGCCAGGACCAGCGGGAGGATCCGGCGCACCCGCCGAGACTAACGGCCAGCCAGGGCCCGGGTCAGACGTTCACTCCAGCGCGGTCCGCACCGCGGCCGCGATCTCGCGGTTGGCCGCCGGCGGCGTGCGCCCCGCCCCCACGATGTTGAAGAAGCCGTGGATCTGGTCGGCGAACCGGGTCGACACGACGTCGACCCCGGCCTCGCGAAGCCGGTCGGCGTACGCCTCGCCCTCGTCGCGCAGCGGGTCGAACCCGGCCGTGTAGACCAACGCCGGCGCCAGGCCCGCCGGGAGGTCGGCGTGCAGCGGCGAGAGCCTCGGGTCGTCCGCCGGGACATCGGCGGCGTAGAAGCCGTCCGCACGATCAATGAACTCCCGGGTGAGGTAGAAGCCGCTGGCGAACAGGTCGGCACTGCGGGTGGTCCGCCCAGCCAGGGTGGCCGGGTAGACCAGCAGCTGCACCGCGCACGGCCATCCGTCCCGGGCGGCCTCGATCGCGACCCCGGCGCTCAGGTTGGCACCGGCCGAGTCGCCGCCGACCCCGATCCGGTGTGCGTCCGCGTCGAGCTCGGCGGCGTGCTCGACTGCCCACCGGTACGCCGCCACCGCGTCGTCGTACGCGGCGGGGAACGGGTGCTCGGGGGCCAGCCGGTACTCGACCGACAGCACCCGGGCGCCGGACTGCTCGGCCAGGAACCGGCACGGCGCGTCATGGGTGTCGAGGTCTCCGCACCAGAACCCGCCGCCGTGGAAGAAGACGAGGAGCGGCCCGGTCGCGGGGGCGTCGGTCGGCACGTACAGCCGGGCCGGCAGCTCGTTGACGCGCAGCGTGCGCACCGCGCCGATCGGCTGGTCGCCCGCCGTGTGCGCCGTGGTCATCCGCAGCATCTCGCGGCCGTCGGCCAGCGACAGCTCCTCGGCGCCCGGGACCCGAGCGACCCGCTGCAGCCGCAGCATCAGCTGGACGTCCGTGGCGAGGGTGAGCCCGTCGAGGCGAACCGGCCCACCGGCCAGTTTGCGCTGGACCCGCTCGGGCAGCGACATCGCGCCCACCAGCGCGGCCCGTTCCAGCCGTCTCCTCAGATGCATGACCACGAAGGGTATTCGCGGTAGTCACGGACAAAGGACTGGCCCGCAAGCGTTTGCCCACAAGTCGAATGTCCGTGACTATCCCCCGGCGGCCGAGTCGACCCGGCCCCGGCCGTGGACACCCCGCGTTCACCCAGCGGTGTCAGACTGGCGAGCATGAGCCTCGACAGCGCCGACACCGACGTCGCTGCCCGTGGCGCCCACGTCGCCGAGAAGACCTTCGACGTCGAGCCGCCGTACGCCGTCACCGACGAGACCCTGGCCACGGTCGAGAAGTTCGAGGACCGCTTCCTGGACCGCGAGCTGTCCTGGCTGCGGCTCAACCAGCGAGTGCTGGAGCTGGCCGAGGACGAGGACCTGCCGTTGCTGGAGCGGGTCCGGTTCGCGGCGATCTTCACCAGCAACCTCGACGAGTTCTTCATGGTCCGGGTGGCCGGGCTCAAGCGCCGGATCGCGGCCGGGCTGGCCGTGCGTGCGGCCTCCGGCCTGATGCCGCGCGAGGTGCTCGAGAGGATCTGGTCGAAGTCGCGCGACCTGAGCGAGCGGCACGCCCGGCTGTTCACCGAGGTCCTCGTCCCGCAGCTGTCGGACGCCGGGATCCAGCTGGTCCGCTGGGGCGACCTCGACCGCGACGAGCAGAAGTTCTGCAAGAAGCTGTTCAAGGACCGGATCTTCCCGGTCCTCACGCCGCTGGCCGTCGACCCGGCGCACCCGTTCCCCTACATCTCCGGCCTCTCGCTCAACCTGGCCGTCACGATCCGCAACCCCAAGACGGACAAGGAGCACTTCGCCCGGGTCAAGGTCCCACCGATCTTCGCCCGGTTCGTGCCGCTGGGGAACCAGCGCTTCGTCCCGCTCGAGGACGTCATCGGCGAGCACCTCAAGCGGCTCTTCCCGGGGATGGACGTGCTCGAGGTGCACACCTTCCGGGTCACCCGCAACGAGGACCTGGAGGTCGAGGAGGACGACGCCGAGAACCTGCTCGCGGCGCTCGAGAAGGAGCTGCTGCGCCGCCGGTTCGGCCCGCCGGTGCGGCTCGAGGTCGAGGAGTCGATGACCGACAGCGTCCTCGAGCTGCTGGTCTCCGAGCTGGGCGTGCGTCAAGAGGAGGTGGTCCGCCTCCCCGGGCCGCTCGACCTGCGCGGCCTGCACGGCGTCGCGGACCAGAACCGCGAGGAGCTGAAGTTCCCGGCGTTCGTCCCGACCACCCACCCGCTGCTTGCCGAGGTCGAGTCCTCGGCTCCGGTCGACGTGTTCAAGGCGACCCGGCGCCACGACGTACTGCTGCACCACCCCTACGACTCGTTCGCCACGTCGGTGCAGCGGTTCATCGAGCAGGCGGCCGCCGACCCGCACGTGCTCGCGATCAAGCAGACGCTCTACCGGACCTCGGGCGACTCCCCGATCATCGACGCCCTCATCGACGCGGCCGAGGCCGGCAAGCAGGTGCTGGTGCTGGTCGAGCTGAAGGCGCGTTTCGACGAGGAGGCCAACATCCGCTGGGCCCGCAAGCTCGAGCAGGCCGGGTGCCACGTCGTCTACGGGCTCGTCGGCCTCAAGACGCACTGCAAGCTGGCCATGGTCGTGCGCGACGAGCCCGACGGGATCCACCGCTACACCCACCTCGGCACCGGCAACTACAACTCCAAGACCGCGCGGATGTACGAGGACCTCGGCCTGCTCACCACCGACGAGCTGATCGGCGAGGACGTCGCGCACCTCTTCAACAACCTGTCCGGCTGGTCCCGCAACGCTCAGTACGAGCAGCTGCTGGTCGCGCCCGACTCGGTGCGCGCCGGGCTGGTCGAGCGGATCCATCGCGAGATCGAGCACCACCGCGCCGGTCGGCCGGCGCGGATCCGGATGAAGATGAACTCGCTGGTCGACGAGGCCGTGATCGACGCGCTCTACCTCGCCTCCCAGGAGGGACTGCCCGTGCAGCTGGTGACCCGCGCCATCTGCGCCCTGCGGCCGGGGGTGCCCGGGCTGTCGGAGACGATCGAGGTGCGCTCGATCCTGGGCCGCTTCCTCGAGCACAGCCGGGTCTTCTGGTTCGACAACGGCGGCGAGCCCGAGGCCTGGATAGGCTCGGCCGACATGATGCACCGCAACCTCGACCGACGCGTCGAGGTGCTGGTCCGGCTGCCGGAGACCGAGCTGGTCGGCGAGATGGGCGACATGCTCGACCTCGCGTTCGCGCCCGACACGGCAGCATGGGACCTCCACAGCGACGGCGAGTGGGTGCAGAACGACGGCCGGGTGGCCTATCAGGAGGCCCTCATCGAGCGGCACCGGCGCCGGCGTACAACTGCGTGAACAAGACCTGACTTGCGTATGTCGGCGGGGCACCCCCTAGGCTGTCTCGCGGTCCACAGCCGGATCCCGACATCTCGCCAGGAGTAGTCAGTGCGTTTGCGATTCCGCCCGGTCGAGACGGCGTTCTACGACCTGTTCACCGACTCGGCGCAGCACCTCGTCGTCGGGGCCGGACTGCTCGCCGAGATGCTCACCGAGACCGCTGTCCACGACGATGTCGCCGCTCAGATGCGGCAGGCCGAGCACAACGCCGACGAGACCACCCACGCGATCGTGCGACTGGTGAACTCGACGTTCGTCACGCCGTTCGACCGTGAGGACATCTACCGGCTGGCCTCGGGGCTCGACGACGTCATGGACATGATGGACGAGGTGGTCGACCTGATCCTGCTCTACGAGGTCAAGCTGCTGCCGCCTGAGCTCTCGGAGCAGGTGGACGTCATCACGCGGTGCGCAGACCTCACGGCGGCGGCGATGCCCAACTTGCAGTCGATGCAGTCGCTCGAGGAGTACTGGATCGAGATCAACCGACTCGAGAACGCCGGCGACAGGAACCACCGGCGGATGCTGGCCAAGTTGTTCTCAGGTGAGTTCAAGACCATCGAGGTGCTCAAGCTCAAGGACATCGTGGAGGCCCTCGAGCGCGCGATCGACGCCTTCGAGACCGTGGCCAACACGGTGGAGCAGATCGCCGTCAAGGAGTCCTGAGCTTTCCATGGACCTCGCGATCGTCGTCGCGGTCGTCGTCGTTGCCCTCGCCTTCGACTACACCAACGGGTTCCACGACGCGGCCAATGCCATCGCCACCTCGATATCCACGCGGGCCCTGACTCCGAGGATCGCGCTGCTGCTGGCGGCCGTCATGAACTTCGCCGGCGCACTCCTCGGTCAGGAGGTCGCGCACACCGTCTCCGACACCATCAGTCCCCCCGCCGGCAACCACGGGCTGGTGATCGTGATGGCCGGACTGGTCGGCGCCATCACCTGGAACCTGATCACGTGGTACTTCGGCCTGCCGTCGTCCTCCTCGCACGCGTTGATCGGTGGACTCGTCGGCTCAGCCATTGCCGCTGGGGCGGGCGTCTCGTGGGACGTCGTGCTGAAGAAGGTGGTGATCCCGATGATCGGGTCGCCGCTGTTCGGGTTCGCGGCCGCCTTCCTACTCATGGTGGCGATCATGTGGATCTTCCGCAGACGCAACCCACACAAGGTCGGGCGCGGGTTCCGCCTTGCCCAGACGTTGTCCGCGGCGGCCATGGCCCTGGGTCACGGCCTGCAGGACGCCCAGAAGACGATGGGTGTCATCTTCCTTGCCCTGGTCACGGGCGGGTACGTCGCTGACACCGAGGGTCTGCCGCTCTGGGTGGTCCTGGTGTCCGCCGCGGCGATATCCGCCGGGACGTGGGCCGGCGGATGGCGGATCATGCGCACCCTGGGGCGCCGCATCATCCACCTCGACCCGGCCCGGGGCTTCGCGGCCGAGACGGTGGCCGCGGGCGTGCTCTACACCACGGCCTTCGCCCTCGAGGCGCCGATCTCGACGACGCACACCATCACCTCTGCGGTGATGGGCGTCGGCGCGACCAAGCGGTTCTCGGCCGTCCGCTGGGGCGTCGCCCGCTCGATCGTCACCGCCTGGATCCTGACCTTCCCGATGGCGGGAGGAATCGCGGCGCTCGTCTACCTGCTGTTCCGGGTCGTCTTCCAGCTCCCCTGACCCTGCGCCTGGTCAGATGGTCCGGACGGTGGGTCAGCCGAAGCGGCCGGAGATGTAGTCCTCGGTGCGCTTGTCGTCGGGGTTCGAGAAGATCTGGGTCGTCTTGTTGAACTCGACCAGCAAGCCGGTCCGGTTGCCGGTCTGTTCGTCGGGCCGGGCCGTGAAGAACGCCGTGCGATCGGACACCCGCGCCGCCTGCTGCATGTTGTGGGTGACGATGATGATCGTGTAGTCGTTGCGGAGGTCCATCATCAGGTCCTCGATCCGCGCGGTGGCGATGGGGTCGAGAGCCGAGCACGGCTCGTCCATGAGGATGACGTCCGGCTTGGTGGCGATGGTGCGGGCGATGCACAGCCGCTGCTGCTGTCCCCCGGAGAGGCCGTAGGCCGACTGCTTGAGCTTGTCCTTCACCTCGTCCCACAGAGCCGCGCTGTGCAGCGCCTCCTCGACCAGGTCGTCCATGTTGTCGACCTTCATGCCGGTGACTCGGGGGCCGTAGGCGACGTTGTCGTAGATCGACTTCGGGAACGGGTTGGGCTTCTGGAAGACCATGCCGATGTGCGTGCGTACGGCGATCGGGTCGATGCCCTTGTTGTAGATGTTCTGGCCGTGGTAGGTCACCTTGCCCTCGACCCGGGCGCCGGCGACGAGGTCGTTCATCCGGTTCAGGCAGCGCAGCACCGTCGACTTCCCACAGCCCGAGGGTCCGATCAGTGCGGTGATCTCGTGCTTCCCGAAGGTCAGCGAGACGTCGTGGACCGCGTGGAAGTCGCCGTAGAACACGTTGAGCTTGTAGGCCTCCATCACCGGGTCCGGCGGCACGTCGGGCAGCGGCCGCGCCGCGTCGTCGTGGGCCTGGGCCTGGGCCAGGGTCGTCACGTCGCGCTCGTCGCTGGGGACCCCCTCGGCCTCGGGCAGTCGAGTGGTCGCGGTGGCCGGGCGTCGGGCCATGGTGGGGCTCCTCACCAGTTCCTCTGGAATTTGTTGCGGATGAAGATGGCCAGGCCGTTGAGGCCCAGGATCATCACCAGCAGGACGATGATCGCGGCCGACGCGGCCGTCTGGAAGTCCTCCTGCGACTGCGAGGTCAAAGAGAAGATCTGCATCGGCAGCGCGGTCACGTCGCTGAACAGGCCCGTGGGGTCGAATCGGACCGAGCCGGCGAGGCCGACGACGATCAGCGGCGCCGCCTCCCCGATCGCCCGGGACAGGCCCAGGATCGTGCCGGTGGCGATGCCCGGGACCGCCGAGGGCAGGGTCTGTCGCCAGGTGGTCTGCCACTGGGTCGCCCCGAGCGCGAGCGAGCCCATCCTGATCTCCGTCGGCACGGAGCGCACCGCCTCGCGGGTGGTGATGATGATGACCGGCAGGATCAGCAGGGCCAACGCGATCGCGCCGCCGAGCACGATCCCGGTGCGCTCGAAGCCGATCAGCGCCATCACCGCGACGGCCAGGAGGCCGTAGACGATCGACGGGACCGCGGCCAGGTTCTGCAGGTTGACCTCGATCAGCCGGTTCCACCAGCGTTCGCCGTCCGCGAACTCCTCGAGGTAGAGCGCGGCCGCGATGCCGAGGGGGACCGCGAAGAGCGCGGTGAACACCATCAGCCACAGGCTGCCGAGGATGCCGGCGCGGAAGCCCGACGTCTCCGGGCTGATCCGGGAGATGTAGTTGGTCAGGAGCGCAGAGTCGAAGCGCGCTGATCCCGCGACGGCGGTGTCGACGATCAGCACCAGCAGCACCATGACGCCGAAGAACAGGGAGAACCACAGCAGCCCGAGAAAGACCAGCGAGGCGACGTTGCGGTCCCTGCTGCGCCCCGAGGAGATGGCTGCGGTGACGTCGCGGGCGGTGGCGGTGGCGATGCTCATCAGTAGACCTGCCTGAACCGTCGGACGAACGCGATGCTGATGATGTTGATGACCAGGGTGAGCGCGAACAGCGTGAGCCCGACCGCGAACAGGGTGTTGTAGGACGTCGAGCCGACCGGGTTCTCACCCTGCGCGGTCGTCGCGATGAACCCGGTCATCGTCTGCATGCCCTCACGCGGGTCCCAGCTGAGGTTCTTCTGGGCCCCGGACGCCAGCGCCACGATCATCGTCTCGCCGACGGCGCGGGACATCCCGAGCACCACCGCCGCCGCGACGCCGGACAGGGCCGCCGGCAGCACGACCCGCAGCGTGGTCTGCATCCGGTTGGCCCCCATCGCCAGTGAGCCCTGGCGCAGCGCCTGCGGCACCGCCGACATGGCGTCCTCGGACAGAGAGGCCACCGTCGGGATGATCATCACGCCGAGCACGAGGCCCGCGGCCAAGGCGTTGAACAGGCCCACCTCCATGGCCAGGATGTCCTGCAGCAGCGTCGGCGTGACGAAGGTCAGCGCGAAGAACCCGTACACCACCGACGGCACGCCGGCGAGCAGCTCCACCGTCGGCTTGAGCACCTTGCGGGCCCGGCGCGAGGCGTACTCCGAGAGGTACATCGCCGCGCCGAGCCCCAGCGGCACCGCCACGAGCAGGGCGATGACCGTGGTCACCGCCGTGCCCCCGATCAGCGGCAGCACGGCGTACTGCCCCTCGGTGGCGAAGAAGTCGCCGAACGGGATCTCGCGGAAGAAGTCCACGACCGGCTGGATCAGGGCCACGACGATCCCGACGGTGATGGCCACCGAGAGCAGAGCTGAACCCATCAGGATGCCGCGGATCACGGTCTCGCCGGGTCGCGCCCTTCGGCTCAGGTTGGGAGCACCGGGCAGGCCCGCCCCGCGGGACGGGCCTGCGCCGGTGCTGACGATGCTGCTCATAGGGGAATCAGGAACCTGTCGGTCAGCTGCCGATGCCCTCGAGAGCGGTCTGGGTCTCTGCGTACAGCTCTTCGCTGAGCGGGATGAACTTGCCGACCTCGGCGATCTGGGCGAGGTTCTCGATGTAGAAGTCGACGTAGGTCTTGACGGCTTCGTTGTCGGCGTACGACGCGTTGCTCACGTAGATGAACAGCGGGCGGGCGAGAGGTGTGTACTCCCCGGCCTGCGCCGTCTCGGCCGACGGCTCGATGCAGCCGTTGCCGTCGTCGATCGCCAGCGCCTTGAGGCTGTCGGAGTTCTCCTCGAAGTACGTGTAGCCGAAGTACCCCGTTGCGCCTTCGGTGCCGGAGACGCCTTGGACGAGCACGTTGTCGTCCTCGGACGCCTCGTAGTCGTCGCGGGTGGCGGGCTCATCGGCGTCGGGGTCGACGACCTCGGAAGCCATGTAGTCGTAGGTGCCCGAGTCCGTCCCGGGCCCGAACAGCGCGATCTCCTGGTCGGGGAAGCTCGGGTCGAGGTCCTGCCAGTTGGTGACCGTCGAGCCGGGCGCCCAGAGCGCGATCAGCTGGTCGGTGGTGAGGCAGTCGACGTCGAGGTCGGGGTGCACGACGACGGTGAGTGCGTCGGTCGCGACCTGGAGCTCGGTGTACTCGATGCCCTCGGCCTCGCACGCCGCGATCTCTTCCTCGTCGATCGGCCGGGAGGCGTCGGAGATGTCGGTCTGGCCGGCGCAGAACTTCTCGAACCCGCCACCGGTGCCGGACTCGGACACGGAGACCTCGATGTCGGGGTTCTCCTCCGCAAGGAGCTCCGCTGCGGCGTCGCTCATCGGGAACACAGTGGAGGAACCGTCGACCGTGACCTTGCCGCTGACGCCGCCGCCTTCGGCGTCGCCACCGCATGCCGTGAGGACAAGAGCCAGCGCGGCGATGCCGGGCAGCAGGGCCCAGCGCATGCGGCGCCCATTTCCATACGTGCTGTTCACGCGTTTCTCCTGAGTCTTCTCGGGATGTACGTCGTGAACGTAGGCAGCGCCGGTGTCTGGACCCGGGGTGCTGGGTGAACGCGGAGTGAACAGGGAACACCGGGCTGGCGGCACCCAGGCGGGCGTGAGACGACCGTCACGTGAACGGCGCCGCAGTGGGCCCTGATCGCTGCTGGGCTCAGCCGATCCGATGCCGCTCCCAGACCCGGACCCGCCCCTTCCGCACGTGCAGGACCACCAGCTCACCGGTCGCCAGCTCGGGGTCCTCGATCCCCGCGGCATCGAAGACCCAGGGCAGCACCGGCCGGTGCGTGCACAGCACCAGGCCGCCCGCCGAAGCCGGCCGCTCGCCGAGGTCATCGATCATGCGGGTCACCAGCCGGCGAACGCCTCCGCTGCTGGCGTCCTCCTCGCTGAACCGGTCATCGGTACGCAGCCGGCGCCCGGTCGCGACGACGTACGACTCGAGGGTCTGGACGCAGCGGGTGCTGCCGGAGCTCACCAGACGACGTACGTCGTAGGCCGCCAGCACCGGCACCAGCCTGGTGGCCTGCTGTCGGCCGGTCGCGAGCAGTGGCCGCTCCCGGTCGTCGCCGCGCCAGGCCTTGCGCGAGCGGGCCTGGCTGTGCCGCAGGACAACCAAGGTCCGCGTCTTGCGACGCTGGTCGAGGGCCTCGCCCAGGGTGTCGACGTCGAACTCGTAGGTGAGTCGCCGTCGCGCCTTGTCGATCGGGAACCACGCCACCTCGTCGATCTCGGCGTTCGGCTGGTAGTCGCCGACGTCGCCGTCGCCCAACGCCCGGCCGATCCAGTAGTTGACCCGCTTGAGGCCCGCCCGGACCGGGTAGGTCTGGTCGGCCAGCGGCACTCCGAGACGGATCCGGACGCCGGTCTCCTCCTCGACCTCGCGGACCGCCGCCGCGGTGGCGTGTTCACCGCGGTCCAGCTTTCCCTTGGGGAAGGACCAGTCGTCGTACTTGGGCCGGTGCACCAGCAGCACCGTTCCGCCGGGCCCGAGGACGACAGCGCCTGCCGAGACGACCTCGCGCTCGCGCCCCGACGCCGACGACATGGCCGAAGTGTTCCACGCCCGAGGCTGCGCGCGCTTGGCGCACACAGGGCACGCACATCGCTGCGTTGGCGTCGCTGGAAAGACGCCCAGCCTGCCTGCGCTCCGCCGCCTTGCGCTGCACGCACCCTGAGCACGCCAAGCCGTACGCAGCCTCGAGCGTGGAACACTCGTCTCACACCAACACCCCACGAGGAGGAGCCCCGGTTGGCACAGCCGTGGAGACGCCGGCTGACCGTGATCGCCGGGGCGACGCTGGTGCTGACCCTCCTCGCCGCCGCCACCGTCGTCGGGGTGCGCTGGTGGCAGGACCGGAACCGCACCGACCTCGAGCGCGCGCTGGGCTACGCGCCGTCCAGCACGGTCCGGTTCTCGTGGACCGACTGGGCCGATGTGCGCTCGAAGCTGAAGTCCGGCGTGGACGCGGACTCTTCGCCCGAGGATGTGGAGTCGTTCCTCAGTGACGGGTACGACGCCGACCTCACCTCGGGATCCGCGATGGTCGAGTCGGCGTCCGTGCTCCAGGAACAGTTCGGCTTCTCCCCCGCCGACGTCGACTGGGAGCTGCTCGGCCAGAGCCCGACCGGGTCGGTGCTGGTCCTTGGCATGCCGGACGACCTCGATGCCGGCGAGCTCGGGGACACCCTCGCCTCGCTCGGCTACCAGCGGCCGGACGACGACACGGGAGTCTGGACGGGCGGAGAAGAGCTGTTGGCCAGGATCAGCGCGGGCGGGACGATCTCCCCGCAGTTCCAGAACCTGGCCCTCGTTGCCGACGACCACCTCCTGCTCGCCAGCGACAGCACGACGTACCTGCGTGAAGCCGTCGACGCCGGGGACGCCGGCGACGACGTCGTCGACGACGAGGGGCTCCGGGACGTCGCGGAGGCGATCGGCGAGCCGCTCTCGGCGGCCGTCTACACCGGCGACTTCGCCTGCAAGTCGCTCGCGATGGCCCAGGCCGACGAGGAGGACCAGGCCGCGGCCGACCAGTTGCTGGCCGCGGCCGGCGGGGTGGACCCGATGGCCGGCTTCGCGATGGCCGCAGGGCCTGACGGCCAGGTGCTGGTGGCGATGTCCTTCGAGAACGACGACCAGGCCCGCCGCAACGCCGACAGCCGCTCCCGGCTGGCGGCCGGTCCGGCGCCCGGGCAGGGCGGCGACTTCGCCGACCGGTTCGAGCTCGGCGAGGTCACCGCCGACGGGCGGGTGGTCACGATGCGGCTTGACCCGGTCGATGACAGCCCGGTGCTCTCGGACCTGTCGACCGGGCCGGTGCTGTTCGCGACGTGCTAGGTAGAGCCGAGGCGCGACTCCTCTGTGCGATGCTCACCCGATGGTGGTCCGGCTCACCCGGCGACGGGCCCTGGGCACGCTGACCGTCCCACTCGTTGTCCCGCTGAGCGGCTGCTTTTCCCCGGACTGGACGTCCGTCGGAGCGACCTCGTTCACCATCGCGACCGGCAACCTGGGCGGCGTGTTCCTCCGCTACGGCGAGGCGTTGAGCACGGTGCTGAGCCGTCGCCTCACCGACCTCACCGCCACCGCCCGGCCGACCAACGCGTCGGTGGAGAACATCTGGCTGGTCGCCGACGGTGAGTGCGACCTCGGGTTCTCCCTGGGTGACACGGCCTCCGACGCGGTGCGCGGCACCGGGAGCTTCGCCGCACCCGTTGATGTGGTGACTCTGGCACGCACCTACGACAGCTTCACCCACCTGGTGGTGCGCGCGGACTCGGGCATCTCGACGGTGTCTGACCTGCGTCACCAGCGCGTCGGGCTGGGAGCCCCCGGCTCGGGCACGCGGGTCATCGCCGAGCGCATCCTCAGGCAGAGCGGACTCGCGCTCACCGACGTCGAGGTGGCCTCGGAGTCGCTGGAGGAGTCGGCGGACGCCCTGCGGGCCGGCGACCTCACCGCGTTCTTCTTCGTCAGTGGACTCCCGAACGAAGCAGTCCTCTCCCTCACCGCGGACGTGCCCGTCCGGCTGGTGGAGCTCGACTCGATGGTCGACGCGATGGTGAGCAGCTACGGTCCGGAGTACGTCCGCGGGCCCATCCCCGCCTCGACGTACGGTCTCCCCGAGGGCGTGGAGACCGTGAGCGTGAAGAACTACCTCGTGGCCGGCCCACAGATGCCGGATCGCCTCGCCTACGCCGTGACCCGGGTCATCTTCGAGGCCCAGGACGAGATTGACCGGCTCGCTCCCGGCGTTCGCCAGCCCTCCCTCGGGGCCGCGATCTTCACCTCGCCCCTGGCCCTCCACCCGGGGGCGGTGCGCTACTACCGCGAGCGCCGTCACTGACGGCAGGGAACCAGGCGTCGACCTGCAGCCCGCCTCCTTTGGCCAGACACACCTCCAGGGTGCCGCCGATGTCCGCCAGGCGGGCCTGGACGATCGCGAGGCCCAAGCCGGTCCCGGGCACGTTCTGGTGCTGTCGGCCGCGGAAGAACCGCGCGCCGACGCTGCCCACGTCTTCGGGGTGCAGACCCGGCCCGTGGTCGCGGACCCGCAGAAGCAGCCCGCCGGCCTCCTCCCGCACGCTCACCTCGACCGCGGCGCCAGGCGCGAACTTGCTGGCGTTGTCGAGCAGTGCGTCGAGGAGGACGTCGACGATGTCGTCGGTGGCTGCGGCGAGTGCCGACCCGGGTGCGCGGACATCCAGGCTCTCGAATACGGGGGCCCACATGTCGCACCGGTGCCGGACGGCGGCGGCAATGTCTACGGGAACCACCGTCGCGACGTGCGCGCCGACCTGGCTGAGGTCGAGCAGGGACTCGACGATCTTGCTCAGCCGGTCGGTCTCCTCCATGGCCAGGTCCGCATCGACCCCGGCCCCCCGCGAGCCGAGGTGCTCGACCCGTAGCCGCAACGCCGTCAGCGGGTTCCCGAGCTGGTGGGCGGCATCGGCCACCAGGCTGCGCTGCTGACGCTGCGAGGTCTCGACGTTGTCGGCCATCGCGTTGAAGGAGCTGGCCAGCTCGCGCAGCTCCGGGGGCCCGGTCTGGTGGGCGCGTGAGGTCAGGTCCCCCGAGGCCAGCCGCCTGGCCGTCGAGTCGAGGTCGTGAACCGGGCGCAGGGTCCAGCGCACGAACGGGACCACCACGCCGTAGGCAGTCAGGCCGAGCGTCGCCAGGCCGGCGATCACCAGCCACATCAACCATCGCGCGATGCTGTCCTGCAGAGCCTCGGTGGGCGTGATCATCAGCACCGCGCCGAGCACCTGCGCGTCACGACCGACCGGGGACGCGATCAGGATCGAGTCGTCGCGCCACGGCCACGCCGTGGGCGGCGGCTGCGATGGGCTGCCGGCCAGGGCCTTCTCCAGCACGACCGCGGCCCGCCCCTGCGGTCCCGCCTGCGGTCCGGAGCTGGCCACCACCTCCCGGTTGGCGTTGACGACGATCACCGACCCGCCGTACACGTCCACATAGCGCTCGAGGTCCGCGGTCAGCCCGTCGGTCCCGCCGCCCTCGAGCGCGTCCTCCGCGAGCACGGCGAACCGCGTCACGTCGCTGAGCCGGCCGACGAACAGGTCCTGGGTGCGGTCCCCGGCGAACGTCATCATGAGCGGCGCCATCAGCGCGACGAGCACGGCGCTGACCAGAGTCATGGAGATCACCAGCAGCCGACGGCTCATGGCTCTAGTCCCGCGTCGTCACACGGGCGATGCGGTAGCCGACCCCGCGGACGGTCTCGACGACCTCGGGGCGACCCAGCTTCGACCGCAGCGACGAGACGTGCACATCGAGGGTCCGCGAGGCACCGACCCATGAGGTGTCCCAGATCGCCTCCATCAGCGCTTCCCTGGTCACAAGGTCACCGCGGCCCTGGAGAAGCATGCTCAGCAGGTCGAACTCCTTGCGCGCCAGAACGACCGGCTGGCCGTCGAGGAAGACCTGTCGCGAGCCGTGGTCGAGCCGGAGGTCCCCGAGCTCGGAGACCGTCTCCGCGGGCCGATGACCGAACCGGCGCATCACCGCGTCGATGCGCGCCATCAGCTCGGCCAGGCTGTAGGGCTTGGTGACATAGTCGTCGACGCCGGCTCGCAGCGCGGCGACGACCGCGCTCTTCTCTCGGCGGGCCGTGACCGCGATGATCGGCACCTCGCTGCGCTCCCGGATCTGCCGGCTCAGGGCCAGGCCGTCCTGGTCGGGCAGGCCCATGTCGAGCAGGATCAGGTCGACCGACTCGTGGTTTTCCATCGCCTCGGCGGCCGACGCGACCCTCGTGACCTGCAGGTGACGGCTCCGCAACGCGGGCATCAGGGCCGCGACCACGCGGTCGTCGTCCTCGACGAGCAGGACCCTCATCGCGTTCTCCCAGCGCCGAACTTTAAGTCTGTGTAAAGCCTGCGTAGTGCGGGAGCGGATGTGACCGCGCTCACTCCTACGTTACCCAGCATGGCCACCAGGAGCCTCACCCGCGACCCGTCCCCGCGCATCGATGTCGAGGAGATCGCGGCGGAGTACGACGAGGAGCGGCCCTCGCGTCGGCTCTCCCCGCGGGCCGACCGGTTCGTGGGGATCTGGTGCTTCGCGGTAGCGGTCTTCGTGCTGCGGCAGGTGTTCTTCCCGCTCGAGCTCGGCAGCCAGTACTACCTGATCCTCTTTCTCGCTGTGACGCTCCCGCTGATCTTCCTCTGCTACCGGCCCCGGGCCAGTCACGGCACACAGACCGGCGAAGACAACCCCGCGCCTGTCGACTGGGCGCTGGCGGCGCTCGCCCTCGTCGTCGGTCTCTACCCTGTGCTTCCCCTGCCGGGCACGTCAGTGGGCGGCGGCGGCTTCGATGGCTTCCTGGACCGGCAGGGCTCGTTGCTTCTGCTCGACGTCATCGCGGGTTCGGTCCTGCTGGTCCTCGTGCTCGAGGCGACCCGGCGTACGACGGGGCTGGTGCTGCCGGCCGTGTGCCTGGTCTTCTTCGCCTACGCCTACTACGGCGGCTACCTCCCGGTCGGCTGGAGCATCGCCCACCTCGGACTGGACCTGCAGCAGATCGTCAACGCGCTCTACAACGAGGCGAGCGGGTTCTTCGGGGTGCCACTGGACGTGGCGGCGTCCTACATCGTGCTGTTCACGATCTACGGCGCGGTCCTGGACCGGATGGGTGCGGGCCGGTTCTTCGTGGCGTTCAGCTTCTCGCTGTTCCGCAAGTCCGGCACCGCTCCGGGGCGCACGGTCGCCACGTCGGGCTTCCTGCTCGGCACCGTCTCCGGGTCCGGCACGGCGACGGCGGTGACCCTGGGATCCGTCGCCTGGCCGATCCTCAAGCGCGCCGGCTATCCCCGGGAGGCCGCCGGAGGCATGCTCGCCGCCTCCGGCATCGGTGCGATCCTCTCCCCGCCCACCTTGGGTGCCGCGGCGTTCATCATCGCCGAGTACCTCAGCGTCTCCTACATCTCGGTGCTGGCCTGGGCGATCGTGCCGACCCTGCTCTACTACCTCGGCATCTTCCTCGCCGTCGAGATCGACGCGCGCCGGTTCGGCGCGAAGCGGGTCGACCTCGACATCACCAGCCCGTGGCGGCTCCTGCTGCGATCGGGCTACCACTTCATCAGTCTGGGAGTGATCGTCTTCTTCCTCGCCATCGACGTCCCACCGTTCCGTGCGGTCGTCTATGCCACCCTCGTGGCAGCGTTGTTCGGTCTCGCAGAGGCGGCGTTCTCCAGGCGCCCGGTCGTCAGCGGCCTCGACGACCCGGACCACGAGCTCGAGACCATGGAGCTCACCGAGTCGCTGCGCGACTACGTCTGGCGGTTGTACGACGCCCTGGCAAGCGGCATCCGGACCGGGCTTCCGGTGATCGCGGTCTGCGCTGCCGCCGGTGTGATCACGTCCACGATCGCGAAGACCGGCCTCGGCCAGATCCTCTCCTCGCTGCTGGTCGACGCCGCCCAGGCCATCGCCCCCAACGACGTGACGCTGCTGATCTTCTCGGCGCTGTTCTCAGCGGTCGCGATCCTCATCTTGGGTCTCGCCGTACCGGTCACCGCGTCGTTCATCCTGAGCTGGGTGATGATCGGGCCCGCGCTGATCTCGCTGGGTGCCGGTCCCCCCGAGGTCGCGATGTTCATCTTCTACTACGCCGTGCTGTCGGAGGTGTCGCCGCCGACCGCGCTCGCGGCCGTGGCCTCGGCGGCGATCACCGGCGGCAAGGTCCTCCCGACGATGATGCAGGCCTGCAAGTACACGCTGCCTGCCTTCCTGGCCCCGATGGCCTTCATCGTCTCCGACAACGGAGGCCTGCTGCTCTCGCGAGGCCCACTTGTCGACATCGTGTGGGCCACCGCCGTCTGCGGGGCCGCGGTGGCTGCCCTGGCCGTGGTCAGCACCGGGTGGATGTTCGGTCCCACGAGTGCCGTCGAGCGGATCCTGTGCATCCCGGCAGCGCTCCTGCTGCTCTACCTCGCTCCGTTGACCATGGTCGCCGGCTTCGCCCTGCTCGGCCTCGCCGTCGCGATCCACCTCGTGCGGCGAAGGAGGCCTGTGCCTGGACGCGTCACCGCTGCCTCCGCCTGAAACAAGTCCCTGATTTGCCACCACCACCAGAACGGAAACAGTCATGAGAAGAACGACGGCACTCCTCGGCCTCGCGTTGGCGACGGCTCTCACGGTCAGCGCCTGCGGCGGGCAGCAGGAAGGGTCCGCCGCTGGCGCGGGAGCCGACGAGGGCAGCTGCGACGCCGGCAGCGGCCGCGTCAACATCGCCACCGGCAACTCCACTGGCGTCTACTACGTCGTCGGCGGCGGTCTGGCGAAGGTGATCAACGCCGAGACCGACCTCCAGGCGACCTCCGCCGAGACCGGGGCCTCTGTCCAGAACATCCAGCAGCTCGTCGCCGGGGACTACGACGTCGCCTTCTCGCTCGCCGACACCGCGACCGATGCGATCAACGGTGACGGCGACTTCGACGGGGCCCAGGACGTCTCGACGCTCGGGCGCATGTACTCCAACTACACCCAGGTGGTCGTCCAGGCGGACTCGGGCATCGAGTCGGTCGAGGACTTCGCGGGCAAGCGGATCTCGACCGGCTCCCCCTTGTCGGGCACCGAGGTCATGGCGAACCGGATGATCGAGGCGGCCGGGCTCCAGCCCGACGACGTCTCGGCGCAGCGCCTCGACCTGACCAAGACCCTGGATGGCATGAAGGACGGCTCGCTGGACGGTTTCGTGTGGTCCGGCGGCCTGCCCACCCCGGCCGTGACCGACCTGTTCACGTCCAAGGGCGACGGGGTGAAGTTCATCGACATCTCACCGCTCCTCCCGACGCTGCAGGAGGTCAACCCCGTCTACGAGGCGGCCACCATCCCCGCCGCCACCTACGGCCTCGACAAGGACGTCCCCTCGATCGCGGTGCCCAATCTGCTGATGGTGCGCAACGACATGCCGGACAACCTCGCGTGCGCGTTGACGAAGCTGATGATCGAGAAGAAGGACGATCTGGTGGCGGTCCACCCGGCCGCGGAGGAGATCGACCTGGCGCTCGCAGCCGAGACCGGTCCGGTTCCGCTGCACCCGGGCTCCGAGCGGGCCCTGAAGGACCTGAACGGCTGACGCCGCTGCCTGTGCATGCGACCACGAACACCGAGGAGAGCGCCATCGCGGCCATCCCTCGGCGGGCAGGCTGGGTCAGGCGCTGGGCCGGACCCCCAGGATCTTGTCGATCTGGGTGGTCGACAGGTGATCATCGGCCTCGCTGGCGGCGATGATCAGGTTGGTGGTGAGCTCCACCTCGCCGAGGAGATCGGCGTCCTCGAGGGTCACGTCGAACTGATCGTGCACGCCGGTCCTCCTCTCCCTGAATTAGATGTACCCGCCCGGGCGTGACTGAGACCCGGAACGCCCCAGTGTTGCTTCCAGCCTAGTGGCCCACGACGGCGCAGACAGTGATCCGAACGGGTGGTGGGTAGACCACCCGTTCAACGCACGAGGCCCCACCCTCTCGGGTGGGGCCTCGGCACGGTGGTCCTGATCAGAGAGGACGCACGTTCTCCGCCTGGGGGCCCTTGGGACCCTGGGTGACGTCGAACTCGACCTTCTGGTTCTCATCCAGGGACTTGTAACCCTGGGACTGGATTGCCGAGTAGTGCACGAAGACGTCGTCGCCGCCGTCCTCCTGTGCGATGAAGCCGAAACCCTTCTCGGCGTTGAACCACTTCACGGTGCCCTGAGCCATTGCTCGATTACTCCTTATTCGGGTGTGAGGACGTCACTTCGACGACCCCGCAATCGATGCGGTGACTCGTCGCCTCGACCCGCGGAAGCGAGCAGAAACGCCGTTGGATCACAAACCCCACCGGCGTACCAGCTGGATGTTGCACCTCTTGCTGACGTGAACAGTACCAACGATCCGCGACAGGGAAAGAGTCGGCGAAGAGTTGGGCATGACGCGGAGGGCGACCGGGCCGCGATGCGGCCGGCCCCGCGGACGCCAGCGCGACCAGAGGCGGGGGCGGCCACCCACAAGCGGGTGGACGTGTTGTCACTGTTTTGTGGATATCGGGTCACCTCTCTGTTGCAGTTGTCTAGGCCGGGGGTCATCCCAGCAGTCCCGACCGTCACTCAAGTCGACTTTTCTCCCATTTCTCTCAGGTGATCGAACTAGTCCGTTTGGGCTATGCCACTTCCGATCTACTGACGATCCACAGAATCCCTGTACTCACTGTTACCGAGCGGCGAACCTCGTCACGTGACCTTCCCCCGAGGTCACAGACCCCCCACCGGTCCGCCGTACGTGAACCCCGGCCGTTTCCCCCGACGGCCCACGGACGACGGACCACGACCCCCCTGGATGGCCTCCGATGTCCACCACCGAGTTCGGCACCCCCCCGGTCCCCCGCCTGGCCCGCAACTTGGCCCGCCTCGTCGCCACGTCGATCGCCGCGGCCGGACTGAGCCTGGCGCTGCCGCACGCAGACGCCACCGCCGCCGGCGGGCGCACCTTCTACCTCTCCCCGTCAGGGTCGGACTCCAACAGCGGCACCGATGCGGCGCAGCCCTTCAGGAGCCTCGAGCGGGTCTCCAACGGGTTCCTGCAGCCGGGCGACACCGTGCTCCTCCAGCGCGGCGCCGCCTTCTCCGGCAAGCTCGGTCTCTGGGCCTCGGGGACCCCGTCGCAGCGGATCACCGTCGCCAGCTACGGCGACAAGTCCGCCCCCAAGCCCACCATCACCGGTGACTGTGTCTGGGTCGGCGCGTCGTACGTCACGCTGCAGGACTTCCACGTCCACAACTGCAACACCGACGGCATCTGGAGCGACGGGACCGACAACGTCATCACCGGCGTCGAGGCCAGCCACAACATCCAGGGCATCGAGATCGGCGAGCACGCCCGGAACAACAAGGTGCTCCGCAACCACCTCCACCACAACGACAAGATGTGGCCGAACACCCCCGGCGCGTTCGACGACTCCGGTGCGGTCGGCATGGTCGTGGTCGGCGACAACACCGAGGTGGCCTACAACACGATCAGCAACAACATCGCACTCTCGGCCGACTTCGGCACCGACGGCTCCGCGGTCGAGATCTACGGCGGCATCGGCACTCTGGTCCACCACAACGTGTCCACCGACAACCGCACCTTCACCGAGCTCGGCAACCCGCGGTCGGCCGACACCACCTACGCCTACAACCAGGTGACCTCGTCCATCGAGGAGTCGGAGTTCCTGATCACCCGAGGCGCTGAGGACTACTTCGGCCCCGTCACCGGCACCGTCGCGGTCAACAACTCGGTGAAGCTGACCGGCTCCAGGTCCACCGGCTTCGTCTGCTACGCCGGCTGCACCACGTCGCTCTTCACCATGTACAACAACGTGCTCGACGTCGCCGGCCGGATCGGCAACCTCGAGGGCCAGATGAGCGGCGGCGACAACGTCTACTGGCGGGGCTCGATGTACAGCGTCAACCTGATGCCCGGCGACCGGTACATCGACCCGCGGTTCAAGGGCCGGCGCCTCATCCCGACACCCAAGAGCCCGCTGGTCGACTCGGGTCGTCCCGCGCCGATGAAGACGGACCTCGGCGGCCGCCGGACCGGCGTGGACGGGAACGGCGACGGCAGGCGCGGCACCGACATCGGTGCCTACGAGGCCAAGCGCAAGGGCCACCGGGGCGGCAAGAACCACCACGGTGGCAAGAACAACAACCACGGCAACAACAACCACGGCAACAACAACCACCGGGCAACAACAACCACAACAGCGGGGCGCAGAACCGCGCCGCTCGCTTCATCTAGAGACCAAGCCCGGGGGACCCCAAGGGGTCGGGGTTCCCCGGGCGCGGATGGGAGCCTCCACTCCCACCACTGCGGGAGCTCCACTTTCGCAGCGGACCCCGACTCCTGCGACCAGCCCGGGGGTGGCAGGAATCGGGGTCCACACGACGTCCCGGCCCAGGGGGGCCGGGACGTTGTCGTGTCGGGGCCAGGACGCCGTCGTGTCGAGACGTGTGGGGTCTCTAGACTCCTGAAACCTGCGGGCCCTTAGCTCAGTTGGTAGAGCATCGGACTTTTAATCCGCTGGTCGTCGGTTCGAGCCCGACAGGGCCTACTCGCAGATCCTTTTCGCAGATCAGGGCTGGCGATCTCAGCGCGACAGGTCGATCACGGTCATGCCCGCGGACGTCGCTGACCGGTCCATCGCGGCCAGGGCCGCCCCGGCGTCGTTCAGCCCGATCACGTCGCCGAGAAGCCGCTCGGGTCGCAGGGTCCGGTCCGCGATGAGCGTCAACATCGGAGGGTACTCGTGGGCGGCCATGCCGTGCGATCCGTAGATCTCCAGCTCGCGGGCGAGGACGATGTCCATCGGAATCGGCGGCGTGGCCGCTGCTCCCAGGAGTAGACCGACCTGGACGTGTCGGCCACGCCGGCGCAGGCTGCGCACCGAGGCGACCGCAGTGTTCGGCGAACCGAGTGCGTCGATGGAGACGTCGGCCCCACCTCGGGTGATCTCCTGGATTGTTGCCGGCGGGTCTGGGTCCTGCCCGGCGTCTACAACAGCCTCCGCGCCCAGGCCCGTGGCGCGTTCCAACGCCACGCTGTTGACGTCCACCGCGATCACATGTGCTCCGAGCGCGGCTCCGATCATCACCGCGGACAGACCCACCCCGCCGCAGCCGTACACCGCAAGCCAGTCACCGGGACCGATACGCCCGTGAGCGGTGAGCGCACGAAACGCGGTCGCGAACCGACAGCCCAGGGACGCCGCGGTGACGAAGTCGATCGAGTCCGGAAGCCGTACCAGGTTCAGGTCCGCGGCGTGGATCGCCACCCGCTCGGCGAAGGATCCCGGCCCCGTGAAGCCCGGCTGGGTCTGGTGCGGACATACCTGGGCATCGCCTGCCAGGCAGTACTCACACTCCCCACAACCGCAAACAAAGGGCACCGTCACGCGATCCCCGACGCGGAATCGAGAGACGCCCGGACTGGTCTCCGCGACCACTCCTGCCAGCTCGTGCCCCGGGATGTGCGGCAGGGTCACCGGATCATGGCCATTCCATGCGTGCCAGTCCGATCGGCACACCCCGGTCGCGCCGACCGTGAGAACCACGCCGGAATCAGGGCAGACCGGATCGGCCACCTCCATGACCGTCGGCGTGACCCCGTAGTCGGAGTAGACGACCGCCCTCACCAGCGTGAGGGTAGACCTCACCGGCAGCATCGGGCCGCGCTGGGCCGCATACTCGAGCATGGCCGACTGCTGCGAACCCGAGGGCTACAGCGCCACGTTCAGCGACCGGTTCGCCCGCCGTCTGGCTCGTCGGTACCGCCGGCGGGGACTGAGCCGGTCCTCGAGGGCGATCGTTTCCTTCCTGGCCGAACGCGGTGTTGCGGATGCGAGCATCCTCGAGATCGGCGGCGGTGTGGGGGACATCCAGGTCGAGCTGCTGCGGCAGGGAGCTACGCGAGCGACCAACCTGGAGATCTCCACCAGCTACGAGCCCGAAGCGTTCGCGCTGCTCGATCGCTCTGGTTTGCGCAGCCGGGTCGATCGTCGGTTCCTCGACATCGCGCAGTCCCCCGACGCCGTGGACGCGGCCGACGTGGTCGTGCTGCACCGGGTGGTGTGCTGCTACCCCGACTATGAACGGTTGCTGCTGGCGGCGGGCGGCAAGGCTGAGCGTCTGCTGGTGTTCAGCCATCCTCCGCAGAACCTGGCGTCCAGGACCGTGATCTGGTGCGACAACGCGTGGCGACGGCTGAGGGGCGAGACATTCCGAGCTTTCGTGCACCCGCCGGCGGCGATGCTGCAGGTCCTGTCGGATGCCGGACTTCGCCCGACCTACCGCTGGCGAGGGCTGGGTTGGTGCGTGGTCGGGCTTGAACGGTTGCATTCCGTACCCAAGTACGCGTTTATCGTGGAGGCATGACCGAGAACCTGCTGGCCGGCGACGACTGGGTCCCCGCGGCGTGCACCCTGCCCACCGGGGAGCAGCCGCTGCGTCGCGCTGAGTTCGACGCCCTGTTCGCCGAAGACGTCACGAGCGTCGACCAGATCTCCCCGGAGCAGGTGCGCTTCGAGCTGCGGGCGGAGCCCGGCGTCGCGGCCAGGGCTGCAGATCTCGCCGTGAAGGAGACCGACTGCTGCTCGTTCTTCGACTTCGGCCTCCGCATCGGTGCCGGGAAGGTCTCCATGACGGTCACCACCGGCGCGACGCACAAGGCGGTCCTCGAGGCCCTCCGGGACCGAGCGGCAGCACGAGTCGGAGAGCGAGGATGAGCGCCGGCCTCCGCGCTGGCCAGGTCGCCAACGCCGTGGGCGTCAACATCGAGACGCTGCGCTACTACGAGCGACGAGGCATCATCCCGAAACCTGAGCGCAGCCTCGGCGGACACCGCCTCTACGGCGAGGACACCGTGACCATCCTTCGGGTGATCAAGGCGGCCCAGCGGCTGGGCTTCAGCCTCGACGAGGTCGCCGAGCTGCTCGAAGCGGGCCGCCACCACCACGGGGCGCCGGCCGGCCTGCAGTCCCGGGCAGAGGCCAAGCTCACCGAGATCAACCAGAAGATCGCCGACCTCGAGGTGATCCGGGACAGCCTCATCCAGGCTCGCGATGCAGGCTGCGACGACCTGGTCCAGTGCGCCAACGAGGACTGCTGCCCCATCCCCTTCGTCAAGATCGGCGCCCGGCCCGAATCGAGCGCAGTGTGAGCTTCTCGTGGAGGGCGGCGGGGACAGTCCTGACGCGCCGCGTCAGCGGCCCGACTGGGCCTCGCGGACCAGGTACGTCGGCGGGCCCTCCGGCTCCACGGCTCCGGTCTGGAGCCAGTCGGCCATCGTCTGCGGTTCGCGGCGCTCGAGCTCGTCGAGGAGCGCCTCCCGCGCGGTGACCACCTCGGCGCGGGCGTGCGGCGTGGTCGCGCCGCGCAGCGCGGCCCGGCTCTTGCGCCACAGCGCGCACAGCTGCGGCATCGTGAGTCTGGTCAGCGACGGCGGGCTCACGACACGGTCACCCGCCGGCGCAGCCGCCGTACCCAGCTGTCCATTTCCACCTGCCCGAGATCCCGAGAACACCCCAGTGCCGCCATGCGACTCGGACACCTTAGGGAGTACGACGCAGTAGCCGTCAATCCGTCGGCGAGCTAACGATTGGGCCAACCACCCGAGCGTGCCATCGACAAGAACACGTTCTAGTTGGCAGAGTGGCGCCCGATCACGCGGCGCCCGTCGTCACGTACGAGGGGAAGCATCAGCTTTGGGAGAGGGAACCGATCGATGACGACTCTGCGCGCACGCACCCGGGGGCTCGCTGCGGCGAGCGCCGTGACCCTGCTGCTCGGCCTCGCGGCCTGCGGTGGCGGGGACGACTCCGATGACAGCTCCGGGGGGGCAACGCAGAACCCGGACATCGAGTTCACCGGTGACCCGGTGACGGTGATGACGTTCACGGCGTACGACACCGACACGCTCAACGTCAAGGAGATCCTCGACATCGCCCAGGGCGCCGTGGTCGACATCAACAACGCGGGCGGCCTCAACGGCCACGAGCTCAAGCTCATCACCTGCAACGAGGGCGCCGACCCCAACAAGGCGGCCGACTGCGCGCGGCAGGCTGTCGACGAGGAAGTCTCGGCGGTCGTCGGCGGCTTCACCGCCAACGGTGACGCGATCATGCCGATCCTCGAGGCGGCCGGCATCCCCTGGTTCGCCCCGCCCGGCATCTCCACTGCCGAGCTCTCGAGCAGCGACAGCTACCCGATCACCTCCGGCGTGCTGGGCCTGGCCGGGCTCGGCGCCAAAGCCGCCGAGGACGGCTGCGAGAGTGTCGTCTCGGTCAACTACGACCTGCCGACCGCCGGCCCGATCAGCCAGCTCGTCGACCTAGGGCTCGCCAGCCAGGGCGGCGAGCCCTCGACGGCGGTCAAGGTGCCGCCGACGACCACCGACTTCAGCGGCATCGCCCAGGAGGTCAGCGACTACGACTGCGCCGTGGTCGGCACCCCGCCCCAGGCGCTCATCGGGATCGCGGCCGCAGGCGTGAGCCTGGGCAGCGAAACCAGGTACTACGTCGTCCCCGGCGGCCTCACCTCCGTGGCGACCGAGCAGGGCGGGGACGCTCTCGAGGGCACGGTGACGCTGTCCAGCTTCCCGATCGGCGACGACCCGATCTGGGACGACGCCAAGGCTGCCGTTGGCGACCTGGAGGACAGCGACAACGGCGGCTGGACCGGGATGTTCCTGCAGAACACCTGGGTCGGCTACCGGACGTTCCTGTCGCTGGTGAAGAACAACGACGACCTCAGCGCGGCTGGGATCAAGGCCACGCTCGACGAGACCGCCCAGGTGGACACCGACGGGTTCACGCCGCCGTTCAGCTTCGCCGAGGACTTCCCGGCGCCCGGGCTGAACCGGGTCTTCAACCGCAAGGTCCTCACGATCCGCGTCGAGGACGGCAAGCTGGTGCAGGACGGCGGCGAGTACTCCGACCTGGTCGACGCCCTGATCCCTCCGGCCTAGGTGGCGCGGTGGTGCATGGACCTGAGTCATCGGCTCGGGCCGGCTCGGTCGTCGTGGAAACGCGCGGGCTGACCGCCGGGTACGGCGGCACCCCCGCGATCCACGGCATCGACCTCGACGTGCACGCGGGCGAGGTCGTGGCCCTGCTCGGCGCGAACGGCGCCGGCAAGACCACGACGCTGCTCGCCCTGGCCGGGGAGCTCCAGCCGATCTCCGGGACCGTCTCGATCCAGGGCGACGGCCGTCGGCGCCGGCTCGACCAACGGGCCCGCAAGGGACTGGGGTTCCTCACCGAGGAGCGCTGCGTCTTCATGGAGCTCACCGGCTGGCAGAACCTCAAGATCGGACGAGGCCGACCGGACCGGGCGCTGGAGTTCTTCCCGGAGCTCGAGGAGCACCTCGACAAGAGGGTCGGGCTGCTGTCCGGTGGCCAGCAGCAGATGCTGGCCCTCGGCCGGGTGCTCGCCGGCAGACCCACGGTGCTGCTCGCCGATGAGCTCTCGCTGGGCCTGGCCCCGATGGTCGTTGAGCGGCTCCTCACGGCGGTACGCGCGGCCGCGGACTCGGGAGTGGGCGTGGTCCTCGTCGAGCAGCACATCCGGCAGGCACTGACCGTCGCCGACCAGGTGCACGTGCTGCGCCGTGGCCGGGTCGTGATGTCGGGGGCGGTCGCCGACCTGCGCGACGACGCCGAGGGCATCGCGGCCCACTACCTGAGCGCCGCCCCGTGACCGAAGCCCTGCGCTACGGCCTGCTCGGGCTCGGAACGGGAGGCATCTATGCCCTGCTCGGCCTGGGCCTCGTCGTCATCTACCGGGGCTCGGGCGTCATCAATTTCGCGCACGCGGGCTTCGCGCTGGTGGGTGCCTACCTCGTCTACTTCTTCCAGACCGAGCAAGGGCACGGGCTGTTCTTCTCGATGGCCGGAGCGGTGCTGGTCTGCGCCCTGCTCGGGGTGCTCACCCACCACCTCGTGCTCCGGCCGCTGCGGGGTGCCAGCCCGCTGGCCCGGGTGATCGCCACGCTGGGGATCCTGACCGTCCTCACCCAAGTGGTCCAGCTCAAGTACGGCGCCCAGCAGGTCATCACGGTCCCGCCGCTCTCGACCGAGGCGGTCCAGGTGGCCGGCGACATCATGGTCGGGCGCTACGCATTCTGGCTGCTCGGAATCGCCGCCGTGGTGGCGCTCCTGCTGACCGTGACCAGCGCCCGCACCCGACTCGGCTACGCGATCTCGGCGGCCGCCGACAACCCGCGGGCGGCCTCGGCCCTGGGCTGGTCGCCCGACCTGCTGGCGAGCGTCACCTGGGCCGTCGGGGGCGGGCTCGCCGCGGCGGCCGGCGGGCTGTTCCCGGCCACGACCTTCGGGTTCCTCTCGCCGAGTCCGTTCGGCATCCTGATCATCGGCGGGCTGGCCACCGCCCTGCTGGGCGGATTCAAGTCCTACCCCCTCGCCCTGCTCGGCGGCCTGTTCATCGGCGTGGCGCAGTCGATGACGCGGCACTGGACCAACCACACCGGCATCCCGGACTCGGTGCCCTTCCTGGTGATCATCGTGGTGCTCGTGCTGCGCGGTCGCGGGCTCCCGCTCCGCGGCAGCATCACCGACCGGCTGCCGCGGGTCGGCACCGGCCGGGTCCGCCCGGGTGTCGTGCTGGTCCTCGCGGCCGCAGCCCTGCTCTGGATCGGGATCGGGGCGTCCTCTCAGTGGTACGCACCGACGATCATCAGCGCGACCTTCGCGCTGGTGGGGCTCTCGGTCGTCGTACTCACCGGCTACACCGGCCAGCTCTCCCTCGCCCAGTTCGCGCTCGCCGGCATCGGCGCGTTCACCGCGGGGCGGCTGGCTGCCAAGCAAGGGTGGGCGTTCGAGCCCGCACTGCTGGCGGGGGTCGTGGTCGCGATGGCGGTCGGCCTGTTGTTCGGGCTGCCCGCGCTGCGCACCCGCGGCGTGAACCTGGCCGTGGTCACCTTCGGCCTCGGCCTGGCGGTCTACCAGATCGTGTTCGGCAACAGCGACTACACGGCCAAGACCACGCCTGGTGACATCACGCTGTTCGGCCTGGACGTCGAGCCGGTGGGGCATGCGCGCAACTACGCCCTGGTCTGTCTGGTCTTCCTCGTGCTGGCGGCCCTGGTCGTCGCCAACGTCCGCCGGGGCCGGGTCGGGCGCCGGCTCCTCGCCGTCCGCACCAACGAACGGGCGGCCGCGGCGATCGGGGTCAACGTCTTCGAGGCGAAGCTGTACGCCTTCACGCTCTCGGCCGGGATCGCCGGGCTCGGTGGCGTGCTGCTCGGCTTCGGCTACCCGACGATCCTGTTCCTCGCCACTTTCGAGTTCGGCGCGTCGATCAGCGTGCTGGCGCTGACCGTCATCGGCAGTGCCGGCTACATCGCCGGACCACTCGTGGGTTCGCTGCTCGCCTCGGGCGGTCTGGTCACCCTCACCGCCTCGGACGGCCCCACGAACGCCGCCATCGAGGACACCGCGAGCTGGCAGCAGTACCTTCCCTTGGCCACCGGCGTCATCCTCATCGTGGTGCTGATCCTCAACCAGAACGGCATCTCCGAGCGGTTCGACGCCCTCACCAGTCGGTTGCGCGAACGGATCCCGGGGCTGCGGCCGGGCCCGCCCGACCCCCTCCCCCCGACAGTGCGCGAAGCGATCCCCGCACGCCGGCTGGTGGTCGCGGGGTTGACCCAGCGGTTCGGTGGGTTCATCGCCCTGCAGGACGTCGACCTCGAGGTCGGGCCGGGCGAGGTGGTCGGGCTGCTCGGACCGAACGGCGCCGGCAAGACCACGCTCATCGACTGCGTGAGCGGCAACAACCGGCTCACCGCGGGCTCGGTGACCTGGTCGGGGCAGGACATCACCCGGTGGGCGCCGTACCGCCGGGCCCGGGCGGGACTGTCGCGGTCGTTCCAGTCGCTGGAGCTCTTCGACGACCTCACCGTCCGCGAGAACCTGCTGGCGGCCGCCGACCCGCGGGACCGGCTGGCCTACCTCACCGACCTGGTGCGCCCGGGGCACCCGCCGCTTCCGGCGCCGGTCGTCGCGGCGGTCGAGGAGCTGTCACTGGCGCCGCTGCTGGACCGACGCGCCGAGGACCTGTCCTACGGCCAGCGCCGGCTTGTCGCGATCGCTCGTGCGGTCGCGTGCAGCCCGTCTGTCCTGATGCTCGACGAGCCCGCCGCGGGCCTCGACGAGACCGAGAGCGCCGAGCTCGGCCGGCTGGTACGCCGGCTCGCCGACGAGTGGGGCATGGGCGTGCTGCTCATCGAGCACGACGTCTCGCTGGTCCTGGAGACCGCCGACCGCGTCGTCGTACTCGACTTCGGGCACAAGATCGCGGAGGGGACGCCGGCCGAAATCCGCACCGACCCGGCGGTGCGCAAGGCCTACCTGGGCGAGGAGGCCGAGCCAGCGCCAGCCCAGTCGAGCGGTGACTGACGGCCCATTCGCCGCTCGGAACGGGCCCAGGCTCACCGCCGCACACTGCTCGTGCGCCAACGGTCACGCGCGGTCGGCGTACACCCGGGGGCCGAGGTCGGCGTGGCCGAAACCACCGGTCTGCAGCGCGTCGTCCAAGAAGGCACCGCCGCCGGAGTCGCCCTTCTGCGCCTGGGCCGTCCTGACGCCCACCCGGACCCAGTCGGGATCGCCGATGCAGGCGCGCGGGACGGTGACCACCACGGTGTGGCGCGCCCGCTGCTTCCGGACGCTCAGCCCGCCACAGGGCACCTCGTCGTCGGTGCCCGGCTCGGCGAGGAGGTCGCTCAGGCTCGGGGTCTCGAGGAACATGGACCAGATCACGCGGTATCTTCCGTGGCCGGTGCGCAGGTCGACCAGGGTGTCGACCGCTCGCCGGCTGCGGGTCACCACGTCGACACGGACGCTGGGGCTTGCATGGTGCACGGACACGCGGACCACGTCCGCGCGCGCGTTGTACGGCGCGGGCTCCTTCGTGGGCGGAGCGTGGTGCTGCGGCGTACTCAAGATGACATCGTGGTCCGAGTCGCGGTGGGTCCACGTCTCCGCGCCAGCAGGCGCACCCACCACCCCGAGCGCCGCCGCGACCGCGAGCGCTGTCCAACTCTTCCTCATCGCACTCCCCGTGTCGGCAGGTCACCGGCATGATGACCCATATGACACCGGTAGAGAAGTCGTTCACGGGAGTGGGCGGCACCAACATCGTGTACGACCTCTACGAGCCGGAGGGCGAGCCGCGCGGCCTGATCCTCGTCGTGCACGGGGTGGCCGAGCATGCCGGGCGCTACCGCCACGTCGCGGACGCGCTGGTCGGCCTCGGCCTCAAGGTGGCCATTCCCGACCACCGCGGCCACGGTCGCTCGGGCGGCAAGCGGCTGCTGGTGCGTGACCTCTCCGAGTTCACCGCCGAGGTCGAGATGCTGCGCACCCGTGAGCTCGTCGACGGGAAGCCGACCTACCTCCTCGGCCACAGCATGGGCGGCGAGATCGCCCTCGACTACGCCCTCGACCACCAGGACGTGCTCGCGGCGCTGGTACTGTCCGCGCCCGCCGTGCTGCCGGGCGACGACATCTCGCCAGTGCTGATGAGGGTGGCCAAGGTGGTCGGCAAGGTCGTCCCGGGCCTGCCCGGGCAGAAGCTGAGCTCGGCCTCCATCTCCCGCGACCCCGCCGTGGTCAAGGCCTATGACGAGGACCCGCTGAACTTCCGGGGCAAGCTCCCCGCGGGGATCGGCGGCGCCATGCTCCGCACGATGGACAGCTTCCCCTCACGGCTGCCGTCGCTGCGGCTGCCGCTGCTGGTGCTCAGCGGCACCGACGACAAGCTGGTGAACCCGGAGGGCGCCAAGCTCGTCGACCAGCTGGCCGGCTCGACCGACAAGACGCTGAAGATGTACCCCGGCCTCTACCACGAGGTCTTCAACGAGCCCGAGAAGGACATGGTCATCGGCGACCTGACCGACTGGCTCAAGGCGCACCTCGCCGGCTGACCGCGTCGGCGCCAGCGCCGAGGTAACTCACCGTTCGGTCAGCTTCTGCCGTGTTCGAACGCCATGGAAGCTGACCGAACGGTGAGTTACCCCCCAAGGCGGGCGGACTCAGTCCCGCTCGACCTCGAGGACCGGCGCCGGCTCGCCGCGGGCGAGCACCTCGCGGACCTCGTGCACCGGGCGCCAGCGGTCGTGCAACGTGGTGATCAGCGAGATCAGGGTGAGGAAGAACAACGTGTCGTAGCCGTCCAGGCGCGCGTTGTGGCGGCCCAGCAGCGGGTCGGCGACGACGACCAGGGCGACGTTCATGGCGAGCCGGCCCACGAAGGCCAGGGCCAGGGACCGGATGGTCCAGTGCCGGTGCGCCGCGGCGAGGGTGATGGCGGTGTTCACGACGACGACCGCGGCCACGCCGATGAAGACGTCGCGCGAGGAACCGGTGAAGTCCGGGAGCATCTGCGCGAAGATCACCGCGACCAGGCCGCCCAGGACCACCTTCTCGAGAGTCCCGGCCGAGAGGATCGCGTCGTACCGCATCCGCCACGCCGACTGCTCCTCCGCCTCGTCGATCGCCTCAGGCAGCGGCTCGGGACGGAACCGCCACGACCAGTCCGGCACTCGCAGCCGCGGCCGGACCAGCTTCTGGAACGCGACCGCCATCCCGACCAGGACCACGATCATCAGGCCGACGATCCAGCTGTGCACGCTGATCTGCTCGGTGACGTCGAGCTTCGCGACGTGGATCCACCACTCCTGCGGCAGCTTGACGAAGACCCAGATGAGCGCGGCCGCGCTGAGCCACCAGCCGAGCACCAGCGAGACCGGCTGCCAGCGCGACCTGATCGTCTCGTAGGCGATGAAGAAGTACTCGAAGGTGTTGGGGAAGATCAGCAGCAGGACCCGGGCGTGGCTCAGCTCGTAGGCCAGGACGCCGACCAGCCGGTAGAAGTAGAGGAACCAGCCGATCCGGAACGCCGGCATGCTCGCCCAGTTGCGCAGCATGCCCAGATACGCGAGACAGAGGTAGTAGACGTCCATCGCCTTGTCGTAGCGCTGGTAGCCGGGCGGGTCGTAGCCGAAGGACTGGAAGATCGTCTGGTCCACGCCGTCGATGACCAGACAGACGACGATCGCGGGCAGGGGGAAGTACGGGATCGCCAGTGGCACCAGGAACCGCGCCCCGACCACGGCCACGAAGACCAGGGTGGCGCTGGTGCTCATGGCGGCATTCTGCTCCCCGGGGGCCGGGAGGCAGGCGGGCTAGCGGCCCTTCCAGACCGGGTCCCTCTTCTCGGCGAACGCTCGCGCGCCCTCCTGGGCGTCCTCCGACACGAAGACCGCGCCCATCAGCTCGCCCTGCTTCTGCCAGCCCTCGTCCCAGCCCCAGTACGGCGCGGACCGCGCGATCTGCTTGGTGACCGCGACCGCGAGCGGCCCGTTGGCCGCCACGGCCCGGGCCAGCTCGACCGCGGCGTCGACCGCCGTGCCCTCCGGCACCACCCGGTTGACCAGACCGAGCTCGGACGCCCGCTGCGCCTCGATCGGCTCGCCGGTGAGGAGCATCTCCAATGCGATCGCCTGCGGGATCCGCTGCGGCAGGTGCAACGCCGCGCCCGCGGCGGCGACCAGGGCCCGCTTCACCTCCGGTACGCCGAGCCGCGCGGTCTGCGCGGCGACCACCATGTCGCAGGCCAGCACCAGCTCGAAGCCCCCCGCGACGGCGTATCCCTCCACTGCGGCGATCAAGGGCTTGCGCGGAGGCGCCTCGGTGAGGCCGCCCAGCCCGCGGCCCTCGACGATCGGGACGTCACCCGCGAGGAACCCCTTGAGGTCCATCCCCGAGGAGAAGAAGCCACCGCTGCCGGTGAGCACGCCGACCCGCAGGTCGTCGTCGCCGTCCAGCCGGTCGAGCGCGGCCGCGATGCCACGGGCCACGTCGCCGTTGATCGCGTTGCGCGCCTCGGGACGGTTGATGGTGATCACCAGGACGCCGTCGCGCTCCTCGGTCAGGACAGCCTCGTCGCTCATGCGATTCTCTCGTGTCAGAACGTCCGGCAGTCGTAGGGTGCCGTCCCCTTGCCGCCGTCGTCGACCCACTCCCGGTAGGCCCGCAGCTTGTCGTCCGGGCACGCGGTGGCGGAGCGGTCCAGCGCGGCGTACGCCGCAGCGGGGAGCAGCGACGGCGCCAGGAACAGCAGCACGAGCACGACGGTCCCGCGAAGACCGCCGCCCCATCGCAGCAACGCCACCGTCGCCAGCACCAGGCCCAGCACCCAGCCGGCCGGCACCGCCAGCGCCGCGACCCCGTGCCCGTCCTGGCACAGCCCGGCGCGCATCGAGTCGCCGGCGACGTCCGAGAGCCCGTCGTCGATCTTCGAGCAGCTGACCGCCCAGTCAACGACCAACCACACCGCCAGCGCGAAGCCCCCCACGACCGCGAGCACGAACGCGGCGACGACGTACCAGCGCAGCGGCTGGTCGTCCTCCTCGTCGTACTCCTCGATGGCGACTTCGGGCTCGGCCATCCGGCCAGCCTAGGGTGGCCAGGTGACCGCCCGCCGCGTGCTGCCGACCGAGGAGACCGCCGAGCTCGTGCGCCTGGTGCGCCAGATCGGCGCCGACGAGCTGGCCGAGCGATCCACGGCGGCCGAGGCCGACGGCACGTTCCCGCGGGACATCTTCGCGATGCTCGGCCGCACCGGTCTGCTCGGCCTCCCCTACCCCGAGGAGTACGGCGGCAGCGGCGTCCCCTACGAGGTCTACCTGCAGGTGCTCGAGGAGATCGGCGCGGTGTGGGCGTCGGTCGGCGTCGGGGTCTCGGTGCACGCGCTGTCCTGCTACGGGTTGGCCACCCGTGGCACCGAGGAGCAGAAGCAGAGGTGGCTCCCGGACATGCTCGGCGGCGAGCTGCTGGGCGCCTACTGCCTCTCCGAGCCGCACGCCGGGTCCGACCCCGCCGCGATGCGGACGACCGCGCGCCGCGACGGTGACGAGTGGGTCATCAAGGGCACCAAGGCCTGGACGACGCACGGCGGGTTCGCCGACTTCTACAAGGTCATGGCCCGCACCGGCGAGGGTCGCAACGGCATCTCGTGCTTCCTGGTCCCGGCCGACGCGCCCGGGCTCTCGGCCAACCCGCCCGAGAAGAAGATGGGACTGACCGGTTCCACCACCTCGGCGATGAACTTCGACGACGTACGGATCTCCGGAGACCGGCTGATCGGCGAGGAGGGCGACGGGCTACGGATTGCGTTCGCCGCTCTCGACTCCGGCCGGCTCGGCATCGCCGCGGTCGCCACCGGTCTGGCGCAGGGCGCCCTGGACGCAGCGGTCGCCTACGCGCAGGAGCGCGAGACCTTCGGAAAGAGGATCATCGACCACCAGGGGCTGGCGTTCGTGCTCGCGGACATGGAGGCCAACACCCAGGCCGCCCGGGCAATCACCCTTCATGCCGCCTGGCTCCGCGACCGCGGGCTCCCGTTCAGCCGCGAGGCCTCGGTCGCCAAGCTGGTCGCCACCGACAACGCGATGAAGGTCACCACCGACGCCGTCCAGGTCTTCGGCGGCTACGGCTACACCCGCGACTTCCCGGTCGAGCGCTACATGCGCGAGGCCAAGGTGATGCAGATCTTCGAGGGCACCAACCAGATCCAGCGCATGGTCATCGGCCGGGCCCTCGACACGGACAGCGCCGGGGCGATCACCAACGCGGAGTGAGCCTTCGGACGCGTACCTCGAGCGCCGCGTTGGGTAGCGGTAGCGAGAGGACGCCGAGCGAGGGGGGCACCTTGCCACCGGAGATCATCGCCGGTCGCTACCGGGTCGAGCGCGAGGTCGGCCGGGGCGGCATGGGCAGCGTCTGGCTGTGCCGTGACGAGCGGCTGGGCCGCGAGGTCGCCATCAAGCAGGTCGGCGGCCTGCCCGGCGAGTCCAACCTGCACCTGACGCGAGCCCTCCGAGAGGCCCGTCACTCGGCCGCCCTCAACCACCCCAACGTGGTGGCGATCTTCGACGCCCTCGAGGACGGCGACCAGGTCTGGCTGGTGATGGAGTACGTCCCGTCCCGCACGCTCGACGAGATCATCCACACCGACGGCCCCCTGTCGCCCGAGAGAGCGGCGGGCATCGCGGCCCAGGTCGCCGACGGGTTGGCTGCCGCCCATGCCCTGGGCACCGTGCACCGCGACGTGAAGCCGAGCAACATCCTGGTCCGCGCCGACGATCGTGCCCTGATCGCGGACTTCGGCATCGCCCGCACCGTCGGTCAGGAGCAGCTGACCCGCAGCGGCCTGGTCACCGGGACACCGGCCTACTTCGCGCCAGAGCTGGCCCGAGGCGAGGAGCCCTCCCCCGCCTCGGACGTCTGGGCGCTGGGGGTGACCCTGTACGCCGCTGTCGAGGGCGAACCGGCGTACCCCGACCAGGCCAACGCCATCGCGCTCCTCAACACGATCGCGTCCCAGGACCCGCCCACACCGCAGCACGCCGGAGCGCTGGCCGAACCGATCGCGCACATGATGGACCCCGACCCGGCCACCCGGTGGTCGATGGCCGACGTAGCGACAGTGCTCCGCGAGATCGCCACCCAGGCGCCGGCGGCCGAGCCCGAGGAGGAGCTGGCCACGGCGGTCCTGGCGAAAGCCCCGCCGACCGAGGTGCCCTTGGCGCCCGTCACCGTGCCCACCGCCGTCCCGAAGGCCGTACCGACCCGACGACGCCGCGCGGCGCCGCTGGTCCTGACCGCACTGCTGTTGCTCGCGATGGCCTCCGTCGCCGGCTGGTGGCTGACCCGCGACCCGGCGGACGAGACCACCGCCGACCCGGCCAGTGAGTCCTCCTCCCCCACACCGACGCCGTCGCAGACGCCGTCCCGGTCGCCTGCTGCGTCCACCAGCCCGGAGCAAGGTGGGGGCGCGAGCCCGTCGGCCACCCAGGAACCCTCGGCGACGACCGAGCCGACGCCCGAGCCCAGCCAGACCAACACCCCGGCCACAACGACCGCCGGCGACGCTGCCGAGTTCGTGAGCGACTACTACGCCGTTCTGCCCGAAGACACCGACACCAGCTGGACAATGCTGTCGCCCGAGCTGCAGGACCAGATCGGACGGGGCACCTTCGTCGGGTTCTGGGCGACCATCGACGACGTACGCGTCGACGGTTCCGAGTCGGTCGATGACGATCTGGTCGAGGTGACGCTGACCTACACCACCGACGGCAGGTCCGAGCAGGAGACGCGGCAGCTCCAGGTGGAGCAGACCGACGACGGCTTCCTCATCACCGACGACCTGGGTGCGGTCTGACCGGTCCGCGAGTGCACCGGGCTCCACCGGTTACCGGACTGGCATGACCAGCACCGGAATGCAACCACCGCACGACCCTGACGACCCACACGACATCGAGGCGGGCTCCGACGTCGAAGCGGTGCCCGACGAGGAGGGTGTGGAGTCGGCGACCGTCGAGGAGGACCTGGCCCTCGACCCCGACGAGAAGCGCAATGCGACTGACGGCTACGCGCCGGCCGACGACGAGGGCTGACCGACCCCGATTCGTCTGTGGTCTGGCGTGCTATTTCCCGCTGGTGACATCAGACGAATCGGGGAACGCCGGGGCGCCCGCGTAGGAGTGCTGGCTCGAGCTCGAGAAGTAGTTGATCCCGATGAAGTTGAACCACAGCGTCGCGGTGCCGACGAGAGCCAGGAGCGCGGCGTTGCGGCCACGCCAGCCCGCGGTCGTGCGGGCGTGCAGGTAGGCGGCGTAGACCACCCACGTGATGAACGCCCAGACCTCCTTGGGATCCCAGTTCCAGTACGACGACCACGCCTGGTGCGCCCAGATCGGGCCGGTGATCAGCACCGCGAACGTCCACACCGGGAACCCGAACGCGTGGATCCGGTAGGACATCAGGTCGAGCTTCTCCAGCGATGGGACCCGGGCCCACAGGCCGGTCTGCGCGGCATCAGGGCCGCGCCGGCGCTTGAGGAGGTACGCCGCGGAGGTCATGCCGCCCAGCGTGAACGCGCCGGTCGCGGTTATCGCGGAGACGACGTGGATCACCAGCCAGTAGCTGTTCAGCGCCTCGGGCAGCGGGCCGGTCGGGTCGTAGAGCCACACGACCGCGACCATCAGGAGTGCCAGCACGAAGGTGACTACCACCGGGCCGAGCCAGTCGAGCGCGTAGCGCCGACTCAACACGAGGTAGAGGGCCGCGACCACGAAGGTGCCCGCGAGCGTGAACTCGTACATGTTGCCCCACGGCGCCCGGTTGGGATCCGCGCTCATCCCCCGACTCACCAGCGCCCCGAGGTGCACGACCACGGCGATGCCGGTCAGTAACAGCGCGAGCCGGCCGAACATCGCGACCCGGTCGCGGTGTCGCTCGACGTGGGCCACGGCAGCCTGTTCGGCGACCTCGGGCCCCCCTGCGCCGGCCAGGACGCGGGACTTGTCGACCTGGCGCAGCGAGGACCACTCGACGACGTACGCCAGCAGGGCCAGGAAGTAGACGACGGCTGCGGCCGCGACCGCCTGGTTGCTCAGCGTGCCCCAGGCACCATCGGTCATCGGGGTTCCTCCTGCAGCTCGGCGACCAGATCCGACAGTACGGCGTCGGTGTCGGCACCACCCGAGCGGTCGAGGGCCGCCACCTCGACACGGGTGCCGTCCGGTCCCTCGGTCACGCGCAGCCAGACCCGGCGCGACCGGATGAACAGCGAGCCCATCAGCCCGAGCAGCGCCAGCACCACCCCGAGCAGCGCGATCCCCTTGCCCGGGGTCTGGCTGATCTGGATCCGCTGCCACGTCTGCACACTCTCGAATGTGACGCTGCCGAGCCCGTCGGGCAGCTCGACGGTGTCGCCGGGGGCGAGGTCGATGCGCAGCGGCTGCCCGTTCTTGCCGGGCAGCGGCGTGGCGCGCTCCTTGTCCAGCGTGTAGACCGACTGGGACGCGCCGGAGTCGAGGTTGAGGTCGCCGGTGTAGACGTTGAGCGAGAGCACCGGGTTGACGTCGTCCCCGCCCAGGTTGACGGGGTCGCCGTCGACGTTGGCGAACGTCGGAAAGAAGTAGCCCTCGAGCCCGATCTGCCCGGGCTTGGCGTCCGCTGCCTTGATCACGCCGAACGAGAACAGGTCCGGCCCCATCGGCAGGAACACGACCGGCCGAGAGACGGCGACGTTGCCCTCCCCGTCGCGGATGGTGACCACGGGCGCGTAGCCGTGCCCGATCAGGAAGAGCTCGGTGCCGCCGATGGTCAGCGGGTGGTTGACCTTCAGGTCATAGGACTGCTCCGGGGCGTCCGTGGTCTCGCGGTAGCGCATCTGGGCCTCGAAGCCGCGCGCCATCCCGGCTCGCGGCCCGGACCTGAGCCACTCGATGTCGAAGTCGTCGACGGTGAAGGTGAACGGGTCCATCCCGTCGGGGTCGAAGAGGCTGCCGGGCACGAAGTCGTCGTACTGAGTGAGGTTGTTGCTGAACGGCGTGCCCTGGACCAGGATCACGCCGCCCTTGTAGCCGAACAGCGACCCGAGCGCGAAGCCGACCAGGACCACCAGCACCGCGAGGTGGAAGAGCAGGTTGCCGACCTCGCGCAGGTAGCCACGCTCGGCACTGACCGTCGCGTCGTCGTCGTCACGGCGCAGCCGGTAGCGCTTGCGGCCGAGCAACGCCCGGGCCCGCGCCAGCACCACCTCCCGCGCCTCCGTCGTGGCGTACGACGCGTGGGCGGGCAGCCGGGTCAGGTTGCGTGGCGCTGCCGGCGGCTGCGCCCGCAAGGCCCGCAGGTAGACGAAGGTGCGCGGCACGATGCAGCCGACCAGCGAGACCACGAGCAGGATGTAGATCGCGGCGAACCACGGCGACCCGTAGACGTTGAAGAGGCCGAGGGTCTCGTAGACCGGCGTGAGCGTCTCGTGCTCGTCCTGCCACTGCGAGGCCTTCAGCGCGTCGACGCGCTCCTGCGGGATCAGCGAGCCCGGAACGGCCGCCAACGCAAGGAGCAGCAGCAGGATCAGCGCGATCCGCATCGACGTGAGCTGGCGCCAGGTCCAGCGCAGCAGCTCGCGGAGATTGAGCTCCCCGGACCGCCGTTCCGGGGCCGGCGCGGACGGCCGGGTTTCCGTCGCTGTCACACGCTGACCTCGAAGTCACTGACGAGGTGGAGCTGCAGCCACTGCACCGCGTGGTCCCACCATCCTGAGAGCAGCAGCAGCCCGACCACGATGAGCATCAGCCCGCCGAACCGGGTGATCGCCTGCTGGTGCCGCCGCATCCACGCGACGGCCCCGAGGGCCCGGCGCCACGCCACCGCCACGAGGATGAACGGCAGCCCGAGGCCCAGGGAGTAGAAGCCCAGCAGGATGCCGCCACGGACCTTGTCGAGGTCGTAGGCCAGGCCGAGGATCACCGCGAGCGTCGGCCCGATGCACGGCTGCCAGCCGAGCCCGAACAGGAACCCGAGGAGCGGGGCAGCGGCGAGACCGACCGCGGGCACCTTGTGCACGCGCAGGTCGCGCTGGAACAGCGGCACCAGCCCCATGAAGACCAGCCCGAGCACGATCGCGACCACGCCCAGGACGATCGTGAACGTCCGCTGGTTGACGAAGAACCAGCGGCTCACGCTCGCCGACAGCACGCCCAGGCCGACGAAGACGACCGAGAAGCCGAGCACGAACAACGACGAGCCCGCGAGCATCCGGCCCCGGTGCGGGCGCGCTTCGGAGTCGGCGAGGTCGGCACCGGAGAGGCCGGTCGTGTACGACAGGTAGCCGGGCAGCAGCGGGATCACGCAGGGCGAGAAGAACGACACCAGCCCCGCGAGGATCGCGACCGGCACCGCGAGCACCATCGAACCGGAGAACGCCGTCTCACCGAACCAGTCAGCCATCCTCGGCCGCCACCTCTTGGACCACATCGAGCAGGGTCAGCTTCGAGGGCAGCTCGCCCCGGATCAGCGCCGCGACCCGACCGTCGGAGTCGAGGACCACGGTGCTCGGGGTGTCGCGAGGGTTGAAGGGCGGCGGGAACCGCAGGAGCTGCTGGCTGCCGGGGTCGTCGATCGAGGGGAACGGGATGCTGGCGGACCTCACGTAGGCACGCGCCTCGTCCGGGTCGTCGCGGATGTTGATGCCGACCAGCGAGGCTCCGTCGGGCAGCTCGTCGTCGACGTCGACAAGGATCGGCATCTCGGTGCGGCACTCGGGGCACCACGACCCCCACACGTTGACGACCACGACGCCGCCACGCAGGTCGGCCAGCTCGAGCTGGTCGCCGTCGAGGGTCTCCCCACCCGCGTCGACCGGGTCGCCGCGGTCGCCCGGGTCGATCTGGATCACCCGGCCGTCGCCGGTCACGTAGTTCTTGCCGTCGGTCCCGTTCGCGTCCGTGCAGGCCGTCGCCGTCGCCATCGTCACTGCGAGGACGGCCACTAGGACGGGCCCTTGCAGGGGAAGACGACGGCGGAGGGTCACGTTCAGACCGGCTTGTTCTCCTCGGGAGCGTTGCCCGCCGAGAACGGTGACCTGCGGTCCTTGGCAGGGATCAGCTCGCCCGCCGGCTCGCTGTAGGACACCTGGGTGATCCGGTCGCCGACGAAGTGGAAGGAGGTGATCGAGCAGAGCGTGCACTGCCGGCGCCGCGGGTCGTGGAGGAACGAGCGCTTCTCCACGTGCAGCCGGGTGATCCAGATCGGCAGCTGGTGGGAGACGATCACCGCCTCGTGGCCGGTCGCCTCGATCCGGGCGTCGTGGATGGCGGACATCATCCGCGCCACGACCTCCTTGTAGGGCTCGCCCCACGACGGCTTGAACGGGTTCCAGAGATGCCGCCAGGCCGAGGGTTTGCGCAGGACGCCGTCGCGGGAGCCGAACCGCTTGCCCTCGAAGATGTTGGTCGACTCGATCACCCGCACGTCGGTGACGATGTCGAGGCCGTGCTCCTTGGCGGTCGGTGTCGCCGTCTCCTGGGCCCGCTCCAGCGGCGAGCTGCGGACGTGGGTGATGTCGCGGTCGGCGAACGCCTCGGCCACCTTCTCGGCCATCCGCCCGCCGAGGTCGGAGAGGTGGTAGCCGTCGCGCCGTCCGTAGAGCACCCCCTCGGGGTTGTGCACCTCACCGTGGCGGAGCAGGTGCACGACGGTGTCGGGGGTCTGGCTCTGGTCATCGGTCACGGACGGACTCCTGGGCTGCGGCGGCGGCGCGGGCCGCGTGGGGAAGGGCGTCGAGCACGACCGAGACGGCGCGGTCGTCATGGGCGGCGGAGAGGAACCATGCCTCGTACGCCGAGGGTGGCAGGTAGACCCCGCGGTCGAGCATGGCGTGGAAGAAGGCGGCGTACGCCGCGACGTCGGTGCGCTGGGCATCCTCGAAGTCACGCACGCCGCCGGGTCCGGGGTCGGTGAGGAAGATCGAGAACATCGTGCCGGTGGCCTGCACCACGTGGGCCACGCCGGCCACCGCGAGCGCGTCGGAGGCGGCGGTCTTGATGACGTCCGCGGTCGCGTTGAGGTGGGCGTAGACCTCGTCGGTGGCCAGCCGCAGGGTTGCCAGGCCGGCGGTGGTCGCGACCGGGTTCCCGGACAGGGTGCCGGCCTGGTAGACCGGCCCCTCCGGAGCCAGCAGGTGCATGACGTCCGCGCGGCCGCCGAACGCCGCGGCCGGGAAGCCGCCGCCCATCACCTTGCCGAACGTCACCAGGTCCGGGCGCCAGCCCTCCTCGGCGCCGTCGAGCCCCCACTGACCCTGGCGGGAGACCCGGAAGCCGGTCATCACCTCGTCGCTGACGAAGAGGGCGCCGTGCTGCCGGCACGTCTCGGCGAGGAAGCCGTTGAAACCGGGCTCCGGAGGGACCACCCCCATGTTGCCGGGCGCCGCCTCCGTGACCAGGCACGCGATCCGGTCGCCGTGCTCGGCGAACGCCTTCTCGACCGCGGCCCGGTCGTTGTAGGGGAGCACGACGGTGAGCTCGGTGGAGGACGCCGGGACACCGGGGGTGCCGGGAAGGGCGAAGGTGGCCAGCCCCGAGCCGGCGGAGGCGAGCAGGGCATCGACGTGGCCGTGGTAGCAGCCGGCGAACTTGACCACCACGTCGCGGCCGGTGAAGCCGCGCGCGAGCCGGAGTGCGGACATGGTCGCCTCGGTGCCCGAGGAGACGAAGCGGACGCGTTCGACCGGCGCCCGCGCCACGATCTCCTCGGCCAGCTCGACCTCGGGCCGGGTGGGGGTGCCGTACGACGTCCCGCGGGCCACCGCAGCCTGGACCGCGGCCTCGACCTCGGGGTGGGCGTGACCGAGCAGCATCGGGCCCCACGAGCAGACGAGGTCGACGTACTCGTTGCCGTCGACGTCGGTCAGCCAGGCGCCCCTTGCCGAGGCGATGAACCGGGGGGTCCCGCCGACCGCGGTGAAGGCTCGGACCGGGGAGTTGACGCCACCGGGGGTCACCGCGAGCGCGCGCTCGAACAGGGCGGCTGACTCGGCGGTCTCCGGGGGCACGCCTCATTGTCGCCGAGGACCCCCAACCGTCCGAACCGAGCCCCGGGACCCTGCAGGGCAGGGTGGTCTGGACCCCCTCAGGAACGCCGCTGTTTCGGGTCACGTCAAAGGGGTAATACTGGATCGTGCCGTGATGCGGGTCACTCGGGAAGGACCTCTTTAGCCGGATACCCCCCGTAACTTAATTGTGACAGGATTCGTTGGTTGCGCGAGTCGCCTGGAGGGGTCGACTCGTCAGCCCATGGGAGAGAGCCTGATGTCCGCTAAACGATTCGGCCGTCTGCACAAGGCGACCGCTCTCGTACCGATGGCTCTGCTGTCCGCCGCCTGGACCGCCAGCCTCGCCGGCGTCAATGCGCCGTTGGCAGCGGCCGGCGAGCGCCCGGACCAGACGCTTCCCGACGGCACCAGCGTGCCGACCCAGGCCATCGAGGCGCCGGCGAGCGTCTCCGACGGCAGCCTGCTCGGCCCCGGTGTCGGCGGCGCGGACGCCGCCCAGATCGTCGCCACGGCCTCGACCTCCGGCATCCCGTCGGCCGCGCTCGCCGCCTACCAGCGCGCCGAGACCGTCATCAACGCCGCCGACGAGAGCTGCCACCTGACCTGGCAGCTGATCGCCGCGATCGGTCGTGTGGAGTCCAACCACGGCCGCGCGAACGGCAACATCCTCGACGACAACGGCCTGGCCACTCCGGGCATCTACGGCGTCGCGCTCAACGGCTCCAACAACACCGCCGAGATCGTCGACACCGATGCCGGTCAGTTCGACAACGACGCCGCCTACGACCGTGCGGTCGGCCCGATGCAGTTCATCCCCTCGACCTGGTCGGTCGTGGGCGTGGACGCGGACGGTGACGGCGTCCGCAACCCGCAGGACATCGACGACGCGGCGCTCGGCTCCGCGGTCTACCTGTGCTCGGGCGCCGACGACCTCGGCACCGACGACGGCCGGCGTTCGGCGGTCTACCGCTACAACCACAGCCAGTCCTACGTCGACCTGGTCCTCGCGATCATGGACGCCTACCTGCAAGGTGACTTCACCTCGATCCCCAACGGCACCGTGATGGCCGGCGAGCTCACCAAGGCACCGCCGTTGCTGCAGGTGCCCGGCGCGCCGATCGAGGACAACCAGGCTCTGGTCGAGCAGCCCGACAACCAGAGCGGCGACGAGGTGGAGACCGAGCCGACCGAGGACCCCGAACCCTCCGGGGACGACAACGGTGGCGGTGGCAACGGTGGCGGCGGCGGCAACGGTGGCGGCGGTGGAGTCCACGTGTCGATCCCGGCGCTGCCCTCGACCTCCATCCCTCCGGTCGACCAGGCGCTCACGCTGGCCCAGGCCACCGCGCAGTGCGTGCTCGACGGCATCGACCAGCTGTTGGAGCCGACCAAGTTCCAGGAGTGCCTGGACAACTACATGAACCCCAAGACCGCCGCGGACAAGCAGGCGGTCCAGGGCGCCAAGGCGCGCCTGGAGCAGGACAACAACTCCTGACGCTCCAGAGCTGACCCGTCAGTTTTGGCCCTTGAGCTCGGGTGACGGTCAAGCCGAACGGCCAAAACTGACGGGTCAGCTCGATCAGATTCAGGCCATGATGGCCCCATGCGACTGGTGCAGGTGGCCCAGGGGGCCGAGGATCTCGAGCGGGCGACCGCGTTCTACGCCGACCTGCTCGGAGCCGAGCCGCTGGCGAGCTTCGACCCGCCCGGGCTGGTCTTCTTCGACCTGGCGGGCGTGCGGCTGCTCCTGGACCGAGGAGCGCCGTCCGCGCTGATCTACCTGAGCGTCGACGACATCGAGGCGACGGTGACGCGGCTGCGCGCGGCCGGCGTACCGATCGAGGGCGAGCCGCACGTGATCTTCAGCCACAGCGACGACACCCTCGGCCCGGCCGGGACCGACGAGCGGATGGCGTTCGTGCGCGACAGCGAGGGCAACCTGGTCGGCCTGGTCGAGCAGCGCCGCCCCGCCCAGGGGTAACTCACCGTTCGGTCAGCTTCTGCAGCGTTCGAACGCCATGGAAGCTGACCGAACGGTGAGTTACCTCGACGTGGCGGTCAGCGACGCAGCAGCCGTGCGGCCTCGGCGGCCCAGTAGGTCAGCACGACGTCGGCACCGGACCGGCGGATCGAGGTGAGCACCTCAAGGATGGCCGGCTCGCGGTCGATCCAGCCCTGCGCGGCGGCGGCCTCGACCATGGCGTACTCGCCCGACACGTTGTACGCCGCCACCGGGACGTCCACCGCGTCGCGGACCCGGCGTACGACGTCGAGGTAGCCGAGCGCGGGCTTCACCATCACGATGTCGGCGCCCTGCTCGACATCGAGCAGCGCCTCGCGCACGCCCTCCACCGCGTTGGCGGGGTCCTGCTGGTAGGTACGCCGGTCTCCGACCAGCGACGAGGAGACGGCCTCGCGGAACGGACCGAAGAACGCGGAGGCGTACTTGGCCGAGTAGGCCAGGATCGAGACGTCGGTGTGGCCGTCGGCGTCGAGCGCGTCGCGCACCACGCGGACCTGGCCGTCCATCATCCCGCTCGGACCGACCATGTCGACGCCGGCGTCGGCCTGCGCCTGGGCCATCTCCGCGTAGACGGCCAGGGTGCGGTCGTTGTCGACCCTGCCGTCGGGAGTGAGCACCCCGCAGTGGCCGTGGTCGGTGAACTCGTCGATGCACAGGTCGCTCATCACGGTGAGCGCGTCGCCGACCTCGCCGACCACGTCGGTGATCGCGAGGTTGAGGATCCCCGAGGGGTCGAGGGCACCCGACCCGACGGCGTCCTTGTGCTCGGGGATGCCGAACAGCATCACGCCGCCCAGGCCGAGGTCGGCGGCCTCGGCGACCGCCTTGACCAGGGAGTCGCGGGTGTGCTGGACGACGCCGGGCATCGACGCGATCGGTCGGGGCTCGTCGATCCCCTCGCGCACGAAGACCGGCAGCACCAGCTGCGCCGGCGTCACCGCGGTCTCGGCGACCATCCTGCGGAGCCCGGGGGTACGCCGCAGCCGACGCGGCCGGACCAGCGGCCCGGTCACCTCGGGCGCACTGTCGGCGGCGTCGTCGCTCACGGCCTCAGCGCGCCTTGGACCGCCGCGCCGACGGCTTGCGCTCGGACGGCCGCGTGACCGGCTCCCCGGCCGCGAGCATCGCCACCCGGCGGGTGGCGCCGAAGTCGGCCAGCGCGTCGACGAGGACGTCGACGTCCGGCTTCGGAGCGAGGACGTCGACCCGCAGGCCGTGCTCCTCGGCGGTCTTGGCCGTCGCCGGGCCGATCACCGCGATCACGGTGGAGGGGTGCGGCTTCCCGGCGATCCCGACCAGGTTGCGCACCGTGGAGGACGACGTGAAGACGACCGCGTCGAACTTCCCGGTCTTGATCGCGTCGCGGGTGGTCGCCGGCGGCGGCGTGGCCCGCACGGTGCGGTACGCCGTCACGTCGTCGACCTCCCAGCCCAGGTCGATCAGTCCGGCCACCAGGGTCTCGGTGGCGATGTCGGCGCGGGGCAGGAAGACCCGGTTGATCGGGTCGAGCAGGTCGTCGTACTCCGGCCATACGGCTAGCATCCCGGCCGCGGACTGACCGGCTGAATCATTGGCCGACGGCACCAGGTCCGCGCGCAGCCCCCAGGCCGCGATCGCCTGCGCGGTCTTGTCGCCGACCGCGGCGATCTTGAGCCCGGAGAAGGCGCGCGCGTCGAGGCCGTACTCCTCGAACTTCTCGCGCACCGCCTTGACGGCGTTGACCGAGGTGAAGGCGATCCACTCGTAGCGGCCCTCGACGAGGCCGCGGACGGCCTTGTCCATCTGCAGCGGGTTGCGCGGCGGCTCGACCGAGATCGTGGGCACCTCGTCGGGGACGGCGCCGTAGGTGCGCAGCTGGGCGACCAGCGGGCCCGCCTGGTCCTTGGTGCGCGGCACCAGGACCCGCCAGCCGAACAGCGGCTTGGTCTCGAACCACGAGAGCGTCTCGCGCAGGTCGACGACCGCACCGATCACGATCACGGCGGGCGGCGCCATGCGCGCAGCCCGGGCGTCGGCGGCGATGCCGGCCAGCGTCGAGGTGACCGTGGCCTGCTCGGTGGTGGTGCCCAGACGGGTCATCGCGATCGGCGTCTCCGGGTCGCGGCCGGCGGCGACGAGCGCGGCGGCGATGTCGCCGACCATGTTCACCCCGGACAGCACGACGAGCGTGCGGTCGTCGGCGTACTGGCCCCAGTTGACCTTCTCGTGCGCCGTGACGACGGTGACCTCGCGGTGGTCCTTGGTGGTGAGCGGGATGCCGGCGTAGGCCGGGACCGCGCCGACCGACGAGACGCCGGGGACGATCTCGAAGCCGAGCCCGGCCTTCACGCAGGCCTGCGCCTCCTCGGGTCCGGAGGCGTAGAGGAACGGGTCGCCGGTCATCAGCCGGACCACGCGGTGACCCTTCTTGGCGTGCCTGACCACGACCTTGGCGCGGGCGGCGTGCGTCAGCGGCTGGCCGTCCTCTCCGAAGCCGCCGTCGACGAGCAGTGGCCACTCGGCTTCAGCTGGCAGGGCCAGCAGGCGGCGGACCAGGTCGACGTGCTCGGGCGACTCGGTCACGATGACCTCGGCCTGTTCGAGCAGCGTCACGGCCCGCACGGTCAGCAGCTCGGGGTCACCGGGCCCGCTGCCCACGAAGGACACCCAGCCCCGGGCGCTGCCGGTCCGGTCGGTGGTGGTGGCGGTCTTGCCTCGCGTCATGCGTCGTGCACCCTGTCTGTTTCTCGGTCTGTTTCCAGTCGTGCATCGGTCTGTTCGAGATCGCCGGCTCCGTCGGCGAGCATCTCCTTGGCCAGCCGGCCTCCGAGCCCGGCTGCGTCGTCGGGGGCGCCGGTCGCGGACATCCGCACCGACAGTGCGCCGTCTCGGGAGAGCGCGACGGCACGGATCCACAGCTCCTCGCCGTCCTCGCCCTCCACGAGCTCGGCCAGCGCGCCGATCGGCGCGGAGCAGCCGCCCTCGAGGGTGGCCAGCACGGAGCGCTCGGCCTCGACGGTGACGCGGCTGGCGCGGTCGTCGAGGGCGCCCAGGGCCGCGGCGAGGTCGTCGTCGGCCCGGCACTCCACGGCCAGCGCACCCTGGCCGGGGGCAGGCAGCATCTGCAATGGGTCCAGCACCTCGGTGACCTCCTCGAGCCGGCCGATCCGGGCCAACCCGGCGCGGGCGAGGAGCACGGCGTCGTACTCCCCGGAGCGGACCTTGCCGATCCGGGTGTCGACGTTGCCACGAACGCCGACCACGTCCAAACCGAGGCCGAGGGCCAGCAGCTGTGCGACCCGCCTCGGGGAGCCGGTCCCGACCCTGCTGCCAGCGGGGAGCTCGCCCAGCGTGAGCCCGTCGCGACCCACCACGACGTCGCGCGGGTCCTCGCGAGGAGGTACGGCGGCCAGCGCGATCCCCTCGGGCGCGGCGGTCGGGAGGTCCTTGAGCGAGTGCACCGCGAGGTCGACGTCGCCGCGCAGCAGCGCGTCACGCAGCGCGCTGACGAACACACCGGTGCTCGAGGCGTCGCTGATCGGGACGCCCTCGGCCTGGGAGCGGTCTCCCTCGGTGGTCACCTCCACCAGCACGGCTTCGCGGCCCAGCCGGGTGCGGACCAGGTCGGCCACCAGCCCGGCCTGGGCGGTCGCGAGCAGGGAGGCGCGGGTCCCGATGCGGAGGGCGGTCATGCGAGGCCCTCGGGACGGGTCACGGCGTCGACGGCCTCGGGGTCGAGGGCGAACAGCTCGGCCAGTGCGGTGGCGTAGGACACTGCGCCGTCCTCGTTGGCGAGCTCCCGCACCCGGACCGTGGGCTCGTGGAGCAGCTTGTCGGCGACCCGGCGCAGGGTGCGCAGCACCTCGTCGCGGGCCTCGGCGTCGAGTGCGGGCAGCCGGTGGTCGAGCCGGTCCATCTCGGCGTCGACGACCGAGGTGGCCATCGAGCGCAGGGCGACCACGGTCGGCGTCACGCTGGCGGACTGGCGGGCGGCCAGGAACGCGGCCACCTCGTCGGTGACGATCCGGCGCACCTCGACGACCTCGCGGCCGGCGTCGGAGGAGTCGAGCTCGTCGGCAAGCGCCACCAGGTCGATCCGGGTCACGCCCTCGAGCGCGACCACGTCCGGGTCGACGTCGTGGGGCAGCGCCAGGTCGACGAAGACCATCGGGTGGTCCTCGGTGCGGGCCGTTTCGACCATCGCCCGGGTGATCAGCAGGCCGGCGGCGCCGGCGCAGGCGATGACCACGTCCGCCTGGGCGAGTACGGCGGGCAGCTCGGCCAGCGTAGCCGCGCGGCCGGCGTACTCCTCGGCGAGCCGCTGGGCGCGGTCGGGGCTCCGGTTGACGACGGTGACCTCGGCGGCCCCGCGTCGTGCCACGGTTGCGGTGGCCAGGCCGGCCATGGCGCCGGCGCCGACCACGGCGACCCGGCGGCCGGCGACGTCGCCGCCGATCCGGGCGGCCCGGTCGAGCGCGGCGCTGACCAGCGTGGGCGCCACGCTGTCGATGTCGGTCTCGGCGCGCGAGCGCTTGCCGACGCGCAGCGCCTGCTGGAAGAGCACATTGAGAGCGGGGCCGACGGTGCCGAGGTCCTGCCCCAGCTGGAGGGCCTCGCGGGTCTGGCCGAGGATCTGGCCCTCGCCGACGGCCATCGAGTCGAGACCGGCGGCGACCTGGAACAGGTGCGAGACCGCGCCGTCGTCGTAGTGGACGTAGAGGTGCGGCAGCATCGCCTCGGTGGTCTCGCCGGACCGCTCGACCAGCAGCCGCGACAGCTCCTCGACCGAGCCGTGGAAGCGGTCCACGTCGGCGTAGATCTCCACCCGGTTGCACGTCGCGATCACGGTCGCCTCGGTGACGTGCTCGCAGGCCGCCACGGCCTGCACCAGCTTGGGCACCGCCTCGTGCTGCGGCGCGACCCGCTCGAGCAGAGGCAGCGGCGCGGAGTTGTGGGAGACACCGACGACCAGGACGCTCATGCTGTCGTCACCTCGCCCTGCTTGCGCTGCTCGTGGTAGGCGAGGATCTGCAGCTCGATGGAGAGGTCGACCTTGCGTACGTCGACGCCGGCGGGCACCGCGATCACGGTCGGGGCGAAGTTGAGGATGCTGCTGATCCCGGCCTCGACCATCCGGTCCGCGACATCCTGGGCCGCCGACGCCGGAGTGGCGATGACTCCGATCGCCACGCCGTGCTCGCGGACGATCTCCTCGAGGTCGTCGAAGGCGCGGACGTCGATGCCGGCGACGCTCTCACCGCGCCGCTCGGGGTCGGCGTCGAGCAGCGCCACCACCCGGAAGCCCCGGCTGCGGAAGCCGGAGAAGTTGGCAAGCGCGTGGCCGAGGTTCCCGATGCCGACGATGACCACCGGCCAGTCCTGGGTGACCCCGATCTCGCGCGCGATCTGGTAACGGAGGTAGTCGACGTCGTACCCGACACCGCGGGTGCCGTAGCTGCCGAGGTAGGAGAGGTCCTTGCGGAGCTTGGCGCTGTTGACGCCCGCCGCGGCGGCGAGCTCCTCGCTGGAGCAGGTCGTGGTGCCCTGCTCGACGAGCGTGGTCAGAGCACGGAGGTACACGGGAAGCCGCGCGACGGTGGCCTCGGGGATGTCCCGGGCGCTGTCGGTCGTCCGTGCGCTCACCAGTGGTCGCCGCCGCAGGTACGTCGGGGGTGGCCCGTGCTTCGGGTGCGCGCATCGCAAGGCGCCGGAGCGACGCAGTACTTGGTCGTCCAGCGAGCGACGGCAACGCCGCGAGGTGCGTGCCCGAAGTGCGGGACACACAGCGGACCTCCGGTGGCGACCACTACACCTTCTCTCCAGCCGCGGAGGGAGGCGATCAGGCCAGCCCAGCTCCAGCGGCGCGGTCCACTCTAGGAGTTTGTGAACGCGAGAACAAAACCGCGGAAGGTGGCCTGCGCCACCCCTACTTGCCGGTAGGGACGCAGCGGTTTCCCCGGGCGCCCGGGGAAACTGGACCCGGGTGGGTGTTGCAACGCCTGCCCGGGGCCAGAAACCCCGGGCGCCCGGGGTTTCACCGGCCGGGAGCCGACAGCGCCGCCCGCAGCCGCTCCTCGCTGACCCGCCAGAAGTCGTGCTGGGCGCCGTCGACCAGGGTGACCGGAATCTCTTCGTGATACCGGCGCAGCAGCTCGGGGTCGCTGAGGATCGAGACCTCGACGTAGGACTCGCCGAGATCGGCGCAGACCCGCTCGATCACCGTCCGCGCGTCGTCGCACAGGTGGCAGCCAGGCTTGGAGTAGAGGGTGACCCGCGCGGTCATCTCACTCGAGGAGGCCGAGCGCGCGACGCCGTTCCATGCCCCGCAGCCGGCCCTTCTGCACCTTTCCGGTGACGCCGACGGGAAGCTCGCTGACCACTTCGATCCGGGTGGGCTGCTTGAACCGAGCCAGCCTCTCCTCGCAGTGCGCGCGTACGGCGTCCTCGAGCCCGCCTGCGTCCGCGCCGGGCGCGACCACGTAGGCCACCACGGCCTCGCCGGTCTGGGGGTCCTCGACGCCGATGACCGCCGCCTCGGCGACACCGGGCACTTCGCGGATCACGTCCTCGACCTCGATCGGGTAGACGTTGAATCCGGAGACGATCACCAGCTCCTTGAGCCGGTCGACGAGGAACAGGTCACCGCTGCCGTCCAGGAACCCGACATCGCCCGTCGACCACCACCCGCCCTGGTCGGGACCGAGTGTGCCGTCGGGCCAGTAGCCGCTGAACAGGTTGTCGCCCTTGATCTGGATCTGACCCGGGTCCTCGCCCTCCGGGGGCCGTCCGGTCTCGTCGACCAGCCGGATCTCGATCCCGGGCAGTGCGGCACCCACGGAGCCCGGCTGGAACGCCTGGCTGCACAGCGTGCTGGTCACCACCGGCGAGGCCTCCGTGAGTCCGTAGCCCTGGTGGATCGGGATGCCGGTGCGCTCGTTGAACTCAGCCGCGAGCTCGGGCGCGAGCGGCGCCGAGCCGGAGAGGACCAGCCGCACCGGGCCGAGCCGCTCGCGGAGCTGGTCCACGTCGCGCCAGTATGCGAAGACCGGAGGCGCCACCGGGAGCACGCTGCAGGCCTCGTCCTCGATCAGGTCGAGGGTGCCCTGCGGCTCGAACCGGGCGGTGAGGACCAGCTTGGCGCGGTGTCGGATCACCACCCCGAGCACCGCGTTGAGCCCGTAGACGTGGAACAGCGGGAGCACCCCGAGCACCACGTCGTCGCCGTGGATCATCGGCGGCTCCACCGCGGCGACCTGCTCGATGTTGGCGAGGAGCGCGCGGTGGGTCAGCATCGCGGCCCGCGGGCGGCCCGACGTACCGCTGGTGTAGAGGAGTGCGGCCAGCTTCTCCGGGTCCTGCAGCGGCGGTACGGCGCGCGCGGTGTCGGCGCGCAGGTGGTCGTAGGAGCGCTCTCCGGGCTGCAGGGTCCCGCCGACCACCACGACCCGCGGTACCACCAGCCGGGCCATCAGGTCGCCCTCGATCGAGTCGGCCGGGTGGTCGCTGGCCTGGGCCGCCTCGAGCTGCTGGACCGCGGCGCGCATCGCGGTCACCGTGTCGGCGTCCGCGACGACCATCCGGGCGCCCGAGTCGGCGATCATCCGGGCCAGCTCTCCGGCCGACGACGTGGGGTTGACCGGCACTGCGACGGCCTGGGTGCGAAGCACCGCGAGGTAGGTCGTCACGAACTCGATCCGGTTGCCCAGCGCCATCAGCACCCGGTGGCCGGCGACGATCCCGGCGGCGCCCAGCCCGGTGCTCAGCCGACCGACCTCGTCCTCGAGCTCACCCCAGGTGACCCGCCTCCCGCCGGACTCGACGATCGCGAGCCGGTCGGGGCTCTCCTCGGCCGCCTGGGTCAGCAGGTCCGCGACGTCGGTCGCGGGCGCGGCGAGAACCATGCTCGGATACTTCCACACCGATCCAGTCGCTACTGTGCGAACCGTGGTGCCCCCCGACCGTCCGCGCATGCCGCTCGACCTCCAGCAGCGCTCCGCGCTGGCCGGTGAAGCGGCCGCGGCTGCCGCCGAGGTCGAGGCCGCCCTCAACCACCCGCTGGACCCCGCGGCCGCGGCGTTCTTCGACGTCGACAACACCGTGATGCAGGGCGCCAGCATCTTCCACCTGGCGCGGGGGCTGCACAAACGCGAGTTCTTCACCACCCGCGAGATCCTCGGTGCGGCCTGGAAGCAGGCCTACTTCCGCGTGGTCGGAGTCGAGGACCCCGAGCACGTGGCCGAGGCCCGCAACTCCGCGCTGGGCTTCATCGCCGGGCACACCGTGCACGAGCTCGAGGAGCTCGGGGAGGAGATCTTCGACGAGGGCATGGCGCACCGGATCTGGCCGGGCACCCGCGCCCTGGCCCAGCTCCACCTCGACGAGGGCCAGCGGGTCTGGCTGGTGACGGCGGCCCCGATCGAGATCGCCCAGATCATCGCGCGCCGGCTCGGGCTCACCGGCGCCATGGGCACCGTGTCCGAGCACGTCGACGGCGTCTACACCGGCAAGCTGGTCGGTGACCTGCTGCACGGCCCGGCGAAGGCAGAGGCGATCAGGGCGCTGGCGGCCCGGGAGTCGCTCGACCTGAGCCGTTGTTCGGCGTACTCCGACTCCTACAACGACCTGCCGATGCTCAACCTCGTCGGCGATCCCTGCGCGATCAACCCGGACACCAAGCTGCGGGCGCACGCCCGGGCGCAGGGCTGGCGCGTCCACGACTACCGGACCGGCCGCAAGGCGGCCCGAGCCGGTCTCCTGGTGGGGGCGGTGGCCGGTGCGGTCACGGGCGCCGTGGCCGCCGGGGTGTCGTTGCGCCGCCGGCGTTAGGGCGTTCTTGGCGCCCGCTGACTGGTCCAGTGTGGCGAACGGCACGAATTCTTTCCGTTGTGTGATGAACGCTACTACTGTTGGGTAACGCCGGGTGGAGCAGAGGGAGGGACTTCCTGCATGCCCAGTCTTGGTCACGACGTGACGCGTGGGCTCGAAGCCCTGCGCGAAGCGGTGATGCGCGCCCTTCTGGGTGACCCGCCGCTGGCCGTCGCGACCGCCGGTCCCACCCGCCGCCGCACCCCGTCTCCTGTGCCGCACCCGCTCGGCTGGGTGCTCAGCGAGACCGTCGCCGGCGAGGACCTCAGCGCCCCCGATCGACGCCAAGACCTCGACCAGGGGTACGACGACGCCGCCCTGGCCACGTCGTCGGAGGAGACGGAGGAGGAGCGCACCCGGCTGATCGCGCTCGTCGAGCTGGCCCGCAAGGGTGACAGCGAGGCGTTCGGGATGCTCTACGACCACTACCAGGGTTCGGTCTACCGCTTCCTCTTCTACCGCACCCGGGCGAGCACCCTGGCCGAGGACCTCACCTCCGAGACGTTCTTCCGGGCCCTGCGGAACATGCAGAACTTCCGCTGGCAGGGCAAGGACTTCGGCGCCTGGCTGATGACCATCGCCCGCAACCTCGCCACCGACCACTTCAAGGCCGGCCGGACCCGCCTCGAGATGACCACCGAGGACATGGGCCTGCATGACGACTCCACCGAGGGCCCGGAGAACGCCGTTCTCTCCAGCCTCACCAACGAGCTCCTGCTCAAGGCGCTCACCGAGCTGCCCACTGAGCAGAAGGACTGCCTGATCATGCGGTTCCTGCAGGGAATGAGCATCGCGGAGACGGCGAGTGTCCTGGGTCGCAGCGAGGGTGCCGTCAAGCAGCTCCAGCTCCGCGGCGTACGCAACCTCGCGAAACTGATGCCAGAGGGGATCCGCGGATGACCGGACACCTCTCTGGGGCCGTAACCCCTGTGGCCCAACCGTCGTTGGTCTGGGTGTTGATGCCGCATCACGGGGATGGCATCGACATCCACAGGACAGGACAGCACCAATGACCCCCCTGTTTCCGGCACAGCGGCGTGCCGAACGGTTCGACTCACTCGTCGAGGGGAGCCGGCACGACGCCGACACCTCCACCGCTGACTTGTTGGAGCTCGTGGGGGCCCTTCGCTCGATGCCCGAGCCGCACGCTCGGCCGGAGTTCGTCGCAGACCTGCGCGAGCAGCTCCTGGTCGCGGCCCGGTCCGAGTTCGTGACTCCGGCTGCCCGCAGCCGCGACGAGGTCACCACCCGGCTCACGATCGTCCCGCGCCGCACCCGTCGCGAGCGCCGGGTCAGCGTCGCGCTGGGCGCCTTCGCGATCATCGGTGCCACCACCTCGATGGCCGTCGCCTCGCAGAGCGCCATCCCTGGTGACGCGCTCTACCCGATGAAGCGGGCCATCGAGAACACCCAGGCCGGATTCAGCCTCGGTGACGACGCCAAGGGCGCGACGATCCTCGACAACGCCACCGGCAGGCTCGACGAGGTCGACCAGCTGACCCGTGCCTCCAACCCCGACGCGGGGCTGGTCCGCGACACCCTCGACAGCTTCTCCGACCAGGCCACCCAGGCGGGCGACCTGCTCATGTCCGACTACGAAGCCACCGGGCACGAGGAGTCGATCCAGTCCCTGCAGTCCTTCACCGCGCAGAGCATGGACGTCCTCGCCGGTCTCGCGGCCTCGATCCCGGAGTCGGCCCAGGACGCGCTGCACAACGCAGCGCAGGTGCTGTTGATCCTCGACTCCGCCGCCGACCAGGTCTGCCCCGGCTGCGCCGTCGGCATCAGCGAGACCCCGCCGCAGCTACTGGCCGGCGGCACCGAAGCGGTCGACGAGGCCGCCGGGACGGTCGCTGGTGGCGAGCTGCCCGGCACGGTCGCGCCCTCCGACGGCGCCGCCACGGGTGGCGGCCAGCACCAGGCCAACGGCGGCAAGGGCGGCGGCAAGCCGAGCACGCTGAACCCGACGGAGACCCCGGTGTCGGTCCCGCCGGTCACGGTCGACCCGAACGACGCCACCAACGGCCTCGACGACGTGGTCCCCACAGAGACCACGACGGGCAACGGCGACAACGGCAAGGGCGGGAAGAAGAAGCCGAAGCCGGACCTGAGCCCGGTCACCGACACCGTCAACGAGGTCGTCACCGACGTGGTCGACGGCGTGAACGACGTCCTGAACGGACTGTCGGGCAAGTAGCCCCGGGTCGACGTACCGGAAGGTCGACCTACCGGAAGACGGACTGCCGCTGCATCAGCAGCGTGTAGAGCGTCGACTGGATCGTCTCGCGCACCTGGTCGGTGACGTTGAAGACCAGCATGGGGTCGTCGGCGGCGCCGTCGTCGAACTCGTCGGTCCGGATCGGCTCGCCGAACTCCAGCAGCCACTTCGATGGCAACGGCACCAGCCCCAGCGGGCCGAGCAGCGGGAACAGCGGCGTGACCGGGATGTAGGGCACTCCCAGGACGCGCGCCAGTGAAGGCAGGTTGGCGACCAATGGGTAGATCTCCTCGGCGCCGACCACCGAGAGCGGGACGATCGGCACCTGGGTGCGGAGCGCCGCGGCGACGAAGCCGCCCCGGCCGAACCGCTGCAGCTTGTAGCGCTCGGCGTAGGGCTTGCCGATCCCCTTGAAGCCCTCCGGCCAGACGCCGACCAGCTCGCCGCCGCGCAGCATGCGCTCGGCGTCCTCTCCGCAGGCCAGGGTCGCGCCGCCCTTGCGAGCGAGCGCGGAGACCACCGGCATCCGGAAGACCAGGTCGGCGCCGAGCGGACGTAGCGCCCGCCCGGCGTGGTCGTGGATCACCACCATCGTCATCAGCCCGTCGACCGGGACCGTGCCGGAGTGGTTGGAGACGACCAGGGCGCCACCCTCGGCCGGGATGTTCTCGATGCCGCGGACCTCGATGCGGAACCACTTCTCCGCGATCGGCCGCAGCGCGGCGATGAAGAAGCGTTCGGTGACCTCGGCGTCGAAGCCGTACTCGTCGACTTCGTAGTGGCCGCTCACCCGGCGGCGGAGGAACGCCAGGAAGCGCGCGAGCTGCACCTCCCCCTGGTCGCCGAACAGCTCGCGAGACGCGTGCTGGAACGCGGCGAGCCAGTCGCCTGCGGGGATACCCCCCGACGGCACCCGGTCCTCGACGTACGCCGGAGCCCGCCTCGCCTCGGCCGTGGCGTCCGGCTGCGACGCCTCGGTCACCTCGGTGGCATCGCTGGCATCGGTGGCCTCCGGCTCGGTAGCCGGAGCGTCGTCGCGGGACAGGGGACCCGCCTTCGCGGAGGAGGTCTTGCCGCTGCTGCCAGCCAGGCTGCGCGAGGCCGAGGACGGCTTGCCGCTGCCCTGCCCGCGGCCCGGGCGCCCCCGGGTCCCGATCGGGATGATCTCGGCGTCACCCATGGCGATCTCCCAGGGCCGGAGCGGCGGGCTCGTCGGCGGCGGGCAGCCGGTCGGCCAGCGCAGTCAGGGCCCGCTCGATCCGGCCGCCGGTGGGCGTCAGCCCCGCGGCGAAGTCGGCGAACGCCTCCGCGGTCGTGAACTGCGGCTCGAAGCCGAACATCTCGCGCATCCGGGTGGTGTCCACGCCGCGACCGTAGGTCAGGAAGCTCAGCTGTTCGGGAGAGAAGTCCGCGATCCGGGCCTGTCGCAACACGCTGCCGAGGGTGCCGACCGCGAAGCCCGGCATCGGGACGGTCGGCCGCTGCAGCCTCCGCAGCGCCTGGGAGAGCATCAGGACTCCGTCGCCCGCGATGTTGAAGGTGCCGGGCTGCTCGTGGCGGACAGCGTGCTGGAGCACATCCATGAGGTCCTGCTCGTGCAGGAACTGCAGCCGGGCGTCGAACCCGAGCACGGTGGGGATGGTCGGGAGCCGGAAGTACGACGTGAGGGGGCTGACCACGTGCGGGCCGATCACGTTGGCGCAGCGCAGGGTCGTGACGCGTACGTCCGGGCGGCGGCGGGCGAAGCCGCGGACGTAGCCCTCGATCTCGGCGACGTCCTTGGCGTAGCCGCTGCGGGGCAGCGCCCGAGGCTCCATGTCCTCAGTGAACATGGCCGGGTCGCGGCTGCTCGCGCCGTAGACGGTGGTCGTCGACTTCACGATCAGGTGCTTGAGGCTGGGCGCCTTCTGGCAGGCGGCCAGGAGCTGCATCGTCCCGATGACGTTGAGCTCCTTCATGGTGCCGCGCCCGCCGGCGCTGCCGGGCGTCGAGATGACGCTCATGTGCACGACGGTGTCGACGTTCTCCTTGGCGATCACCTTCGCGATCACCGGGTTGCGGATGTCGGCCCGCACGAAGGAGACGTCACCGACGTCACCGCGCGGTGGCACCACGTCGACGCCGATCACGCGAGCCACCGTCGGGTCGGTCGCGAGAGCACGCGCCGAGCGGCGCCCGAGGTCTCGCGAGACCCCGGTCACGAGGACGACCCTGGTGGGGGTGGCGCCCTGGGAGGTGCTCGCCATCACGTGCCCTGACTACGGAGGGTGGGAGTCGTCGGGCGGGTTACTTGCCGAGCTTGCGACGCTGCACGCGCGTCTTCTTCAGCAGCTTGCGGTGCTTCTTCTTCGCCATGCGCTTGCGCCGCTTCTTGATGACCGAACCCACGAACTGACCTTTCGACGGACGGCTGCTCCGAGGCCATGGCCAGGATCAGCACCCCGCGGGAGGCCCGCAGGACCCGGTCAGCCTATCCGCCGTACGGCGAGGCGCCGAACCGTGGACGCGTGAGGTCGGCGACAGTCGCGTCGGCGGTGTCGCGGGTGGAGCCGGCGCAGGCTCAGCCGGCGCTGTAGAAGCTCTTGCGGAGGTACTCGTTGACGTCTTGCTCGACAACGCGGAAGGAGCGGCCGACGCGCACGGCAGGCAGTTCACCGTTGTGCACCAGGCGATAGACAGTCATCTTCGAGACGCGCATCATCGCCGCGACCTCCGCCACGGTAAGGAACTTCGCATCCGACATGTCCCCAGAACCAGCCATCGTGCACCGTTCTTTCTCGTGCAGCACGTCATCGGCTTCCCCACCGATGTCCCCGTGCCGCCTCGTGGTGAGGATAGAGCCTCGTGTGACTCATGGGGAAGCGGATCGGAAAAGTGCTTCCAGTGGTCTACGGCGTGGCGGCTTGCGGTTGGGGGGCCTCTGCCGCGCGCAGAATCCCCGGGCGCCCGGGGAAACTGGCCCCGGACGGGGGTTGCAACACCCTTCCGGGGCCAGAATCACCGGGCGCCCGGGGAAACTGCCGGCAGCTCCCCCAAGTAGGGACACCCAATCAAGGAAGCGGATCGAGCCCGTGCAGCGGGAACACCGCGGCTCGGGTCGCGTTGACCTCCCGGTCCAGCCAGTTGTCCGGGTCGTAGCCCTCGTGCCAGGCCCGGTAGTCCGGGCGGCGCCCGTCGGTCATCCGGCGCGGCGCCTCGACGCCGATGCGCTCGCGGACGTAGGCACGCCACGCGTCGGGCGTGGGGGTGTCGACGTCCAGCGGCGTCCCCGAGACCACGCCGAGCAGGTGGCTCCACGCACGCGGCACCACGTCCACGAGCGCGTATCCGCCACCGCCGGTGACCACCCAGCGTCCGTCGGCGACCTCGTGGGCCAGGTCGTGCAGGGCGAGGTACGCCGCCCGCTGGCCGTCGACGCTCAGCATCAGGTGCGCGAGCGGGTCCTCGGCGTGCGAGTCGCAGCCGTGCTGGGTGACCAGGACGTCGGGGGCGAACTCGCGGACCAGGTCGGGGACCACCGCGTGGAAGGCACGCAGCCAGCCGGCGTCCGCCGTACCGGGCGGGAGCGCGACGTTGACCGCGCTGCCCTCCGCACCCTCGCCGCCGACGTCGTAGGCGAAGCCGGTGCCGGGGAACAGGAACTTGCCGGTCTCGTGCAGGGAGATGGTGAGCACCCGCGGGTCGTCCCAGAAGATCGCCTCGACCCCGTCGCCGTGGTGGACGTCCACGTCGACGTAGGCGACGCGCTCGGCGCCCTGGTCGAGAAGCCAGCGGATGCCGACCGCGACGTCGTTGTAGACGCAGAAGCCGCTGGCCCGGTCCGGCATGGCGTGGTGCAGGCCCCCGGTGATGTTGGCGGCGTGCAGCGACTCCCCTGTCCAGACCAGGCGGAACGCCTCGAGGCTGGCGCCGACCACGTGTGCGGCCGCCTCGTGCATGCCCAGGAAGACCGGGTTGTCGTCGGTGCCGAGTCCCACCTGGAGCTCCGCCTCACCGGTGCGGCCGGCGCGCTGGACCGCCTCGATGAGTGGCGCATCGTGGACGGTGGCGATCTGGTCGAGAGAGGCGATCGGAGCGGGGACGACCCGCAGCCTCGGCCCGGTGACGCCGAGCTCGTGAGCCAGCTGCATGGTCAGCGCGACCCGGACCGGCGCCATCGGGTGGTGCGGGCCGAAGTCGTAGTCGGTCAGCGTCGGGTCGAAGACGACCGCGCTCGGACCAGCGCACTCCATGGCTACGGACGCTATCGTGGGCCTGTGCTGACGACCTCTCGCCTCTTCTGGTGGGCCGCCTGACGGCGGCCACCTCGTCCCAGCACACCCTCACCCATCGGCCGCCCGCGGGCGGCCGTTCTCGTTCCTGAACGCGCGTGGTCACCCGGGGCACCTCACCCAGGAGCACCACCATGACCAGGACCCTTTCGCTGCTCACCCCGTCCGGGCGGCTCACGCTGGGCAGCTACCTCGGCGCCCTCGAGCCGATGCGCCAGCGTCAGGACGACGCGTTCTACGGCATCTCGGACCTGCACGCGATGACCACGGAGCACGACCCACGGCGGCTGCGCGAGTACGCCGACGAGACGGGCACGCTGTTCCTCGCCGTCGGCCTCGACCGGGCCACGCTGTTCCGCCAGAGCCAGGTTCCGGCCCACGCCCAGCTCGCCTACCTGCTCGAGTGCGTGGCCACGACCGGCGAGCTCAACCGGATGATCCAGTTCAAGGAGAAGGGAAGGGGCGTCGACTCGACGCGGGTCTCGCTGTTCACCTACCCGGCGCTGATGGCGGCCGACATCCTGCTCTACCGGCCCGCCCAGGTGCCGGTCGGCGCGGACCAGCGCCAGCACGTCGAGCTGACCCGCGACCTGGCGCTGCGGTTCAACCGGCGCTACGGGGAGGTGTTCACGGTCCCGGAGGTCGTCACCGCCTCGGACGGCACCGCGCGCGTGATGGACCTGGCGCACCCGACCCGGAAGATGTCGAAGTCCGCCGACGCCGCCGGCACCGTCTACCTGCTCGACCCGCCCGACGTCGTGGCCCGCAAGGTCGCGCGCGCGGTCACCGACTCCGACGCCGGACTGGACGCCGTACGTCGCTCCCCCGACAAGCCGGGCGTCACCAACCTGCTCGACGTGCTCGAGGCGTGCGGCGGCTCGGCCTCCGGCCCCACGACGTACGGCGCCCTCAAGCGCGCGGTGACCGACGCGGTCGTCGGGACCCTCGAGCCGATCCAGAAGCGGTACGCCGACCTGGCGGCCGACCCGGTGCACGTGACCGCGGTGTTCGCCGACGGCGCCGCCCGCTGTCGCAAGGTGACCGCGCCCGTGCTGGCCGCCGCCGAGGCCGCCATCGGGCTGTGAGCGTCAGGCCGGCGGGGCCATGGAGGCGGCGATGACGCGGCCGAGCTCGGTGCCGGCGTCCTCCTGGAGGAAGTGGCCGGCGTGCGCGATGGTGGGGTGGTCGAGGCCGTGTGCGCCCGGGACGTGCTGCTGGAGGATCGGCGCCATCGCGCCGCTGATGGGGTCGGAGTCACTGAACGCCACCAGGAACGGCTGGTCCCATGCCCCGAGCGCGGCCCAGGCGACGCGGTTGGCCTCGGTCGCCGGGTCGTCGGGGCGGGTGGGCACCAGCGTCGGCATGGCGCGGGCACCAGCCTTGGCGCGCTCCTCGGGGAACGGCGCGTCGTAGGCCGCCCGCACCTCGTCGGTCATCCCGCGCACGCATCCGGCGGCCACGAGCCGGCCGATGTCGAGCACGTCGGCCTTCTCGACGGCGTTGCGGAACAGCCACCACAGCTCCGGCATGTCGAAGTCGCCGGTCGGCAGCCCGGTGTTGGCCGCCACCACCCGGGCGAAGCGGTCCGGGTGCTCGGCCACCAGCCGCAGCCCGATCAGCCCGCCCCAGTCCTGGCCGACCAGCGTCACCTCTCCCAGGTCGAGGTGGTCGAAGGCGAGCTCGCGCACCCACTCGACGTGCCTCGCGAACGTGTGGTCGGCCATGGCCAGCGGCTTGTCGGAGCGTCCGAACCCGACCAGGTCCGGCGCCACGCACCGGATCCCGGACTCGACCAGCACTGCGATCACGTGCCGGTAGAGGAAGGACCACGAGGGCTCGCCGTGCAGGAGCAGCGCGACGGGGCCGTCTGCCGGCCCGGCGTCGACGTACGCCATCCGCAGGGTGTCGCCGTCGGGGTCCCGGACCTCGGCGTACGACGGTGGCCACGGGAAGTCGGGCAGGTCGGCGAAGCGGTCGTCCGGCGTGCGGTAGCTGTCCACCCGGTCAGTCTGGCGGTCCTAGGATGACCGGCACCATGGACAAGCCGCGCATCTTCCTCGGTTCGTCGGGCAAGCAGCAGCGGCTGCTCAAGTCGCTGACCGGTGGGCTCGCGACCGTGGCCGACGTCGAGCCGTGGACGAACGTGTTCAACCCGGGCATCTCCACCCTGGACCGGCTGGTGGAGCTCACCCGGGAGGTCGACTTCGCCGCGTTCGTCTTCGCCCAGGACGACTGGACGTCCCCGAGCCCGGGTGACCCGGGCACGGAAGCGCCTGGCATGGCGTCGCCGCGCGACAACGTGGTCTTCGAAGCCGGCCTCTTCGGCGGCGCCCTCGGCATGCGCCGGACGTTCATCCTGCACGCGAACGGCGCGAAGCTGCCCACCGACCTGCTCGGGCTGACGTGCGTGAGGTACGCCCCCGAGCTCACGCCGCACGACCTCAAGACGGTCAACCAGAAGGTCCGGAAGGCGATCGAGGCCGAGGGCCGGCTGGCGCGCATCGAGGGCCTCTGGTGGCAGTTCTCGCAGACCGCACGCACCGACGACGAGCCCTCGGCGATCAGCCTGCTCCGGATCTCGCGCGACCGGAATGGCGGGCTGGAGGTCAACGGCCGCTCGTGGCAGGAGGACGGCACCCTCTCGGCGCGCTATTGGAGCGAGGCCTCGAAGGAGCGGGCCGACCCGGCCGGGGTCTTCTACTTCTGGAACGGCGAGCGGCCCCGACACCCGGACGCGCCCAGGCTCGAGGGGATCGGTGAGATCAAGCTCGAGTCCGAGGACCGCGCAAACGGCTACTGGACGACCCGCTCGGACCGGAGTCCGGAGCTCCACGCACGAACGTCGGGGGTCTACCTGCGCGCCGACCCCGCGGACCTGGCAGTGCTGGACGGCAGCGACGCACCGCGGCGCGCGGAGCTGATTGCCCAGCGGCTCGGCGACTGGGCGTCGATCGCGAACGCCTAGGACGCACCTAGTGCCCCAGCGCGATCGCGTCGCGCTCGGCCAGCTCCTTCAGGTTCAGGAACTGGCGCCGCATCATCACCAGGTCGCCCCAGGCCAGCGCCTGGGCCCAGACCCGGCTCAGCGGTCCACCGGTGCCCCCGACCAGCCGGCCCACGATCCGCGAGCCGGTGCCGTCGGGTTCGGCGGCGTAGGTCATCGCGACCCGGCCGAACAACCGCCGACCGCGCTCGGTGGTGAGCCCCGTCCACTGGTGGGGTGCGTCGAACGAGACGAGCTCGAAGACGTAGGCCATGGACTGGCCCACCTCGAGCTGGTCCGCGCCCGGTGTCAGGGTCTGGGGACTCTGGCGGCCGAGGTTGTCGATCCAGTCATAGGAGTACGGCGCGACGGCGATCTGGCAGAGCCACTGCCAGGTCAGCTCCGCCGGGGCGGCCACCGAGATGGCACGGGTCATCGCCACCCCGTCCGGCAGGAGCTCGTCCGACGGGTAGCGCCGCGCGACCTCCTCCGCGGTCGCGCCCCAGACGAGTGGCAGCTGCACGTGTCAGCTGCCCTCGGCCAGCTGGCGGGAGCGGTCGCGGGCGGCCTCCATCGCGGCCAGGAACGCGGCACGGACCTTGTGGATCTCGAGCTCACGCAAGGCCGACGCCGTCGTGCCGCCGGGCGAGGTGACCTGCTCGCGGAGCACCGTGGGGTGGGTGCCGGTCTCGCGGAGCATCTTGGCCGAGCCGACCAGGGTCTGGATGACCAGCTCGGTGGCGGTCGCGCGCGGCAGCCCGAGGTGGACGCCTGCCTCGATCATCGACTCGACGACGAAGAAGATGTAGGCGGGTCCCGAGCCCGAGATGGCGGTGACGGCGTCCTGCTGCCGCTCCGGGATGCGCACCACGCGGCCGACCGAGCCCATCAGCTCCTCGGCTTCGGCGAGGTGCTGCTCGTCGCAGTGCGAGCCCGGCGAGATCGCGGCCATGCCCTCGTCGACCAGGGCCGGGGTGTTGGGCATGACCCGGACCACCGCGACCCCCTCCGGCACCCGCGACTCGATGTACGCCGTCGTGATGCCGGCCGCCAGCGACACGAGCAGCTGACCCGCGCGCATCGAGGGGCCGATCTCGTCGAGCAGGTCGGCCATGTCCTGGGGCTTGACCACGATCGCCACCGTGTCGGCCTTCTCGGCCGCCTCGATGTTGCCGACCACCGAGACGCCGTACCGCTCCTCGAGCTCGCGGGCGCGCTCGGGCCGCTTCTCGCCGACCAGGAGGTGGTCGACGCGGCGGCCGGCGCGGACCAGGCCCGAGAGCAGGGTCTCGCCCATCACGCCGGCGCCGAGGATCGCGGTCTGGGTCATCTGTGGCTCACTTCTTCGAGATCAAAGATCGCAGGAAGAATGACAGGTTCTGCGGACGCTCGGCGAGCCGACGCATCAGGTAGCCGTACCACTCCTCGCCGTAGGGGATGTAGACCCGGACCCGCTCGCCGGCCTTGACCAGCCGGCGCTGCTCCTCGGGCCGGATGCCGAAGAGCATCTGGAACTCGTACGAGCCCTGGTCGCGCACGTAGCGGCTCGCGAGTGACGACGCGATTTCCACCAGCCGTGGATCGTGGGTGGCGATCATCGGGTAGCCCTGCCCGGCCAGCAGCACCTTGAGGCAGCGCACGTAGGACCGGTCCACGTCGAGGTCGGACTGGAAGGCGACCTCCTCGGGCTCGTTGTAGGCGCCCTTGCACAGCCGCACCCGCGAGCCCTCGTAGGCCAGCGCCCGGCAGTCCGCCTCGGTGCGGTGCAGGTAGGACTGGAGCACCGCCCCGGTCTCGGGGAAGTCCTTGCGCAGGTCGCGCAGGATCGCCAGTGTCGAGTCGGTGGTGGTGTGGTCCTCCATGTCGAGGGTCACCGTGGTGCCGGCGTTGCGTGCGGCCCGGCAGATCGTGCGCGCGTTCTCGAGCGCGATCTTGTGGCCTCCCCCAGCGACATCGTCGGGGAGTGCCTGGCCGATCGCGGACAGCTTCACCGACACCTCGGCCATCCGGGTCAGCCCGCGTGCGGACAGCTGTTGCAGCACGTCGAGGTAGGCGGCCACGGTCGCGTCGGCCTGCTCGGCGTCGAGGGTGTCCTCGCCGAGGAAGTCCAGCGTCGACCTGATCCCCTCCTGGGCCAGCACCGCGGTCGCGTCGACCACAGACTCGGTCGTCTCGCCGGGGACGTAGCTGCGCACGATCCCGGCCGAGACGGGCATCGCGCTGACTAGTCGCTTGACCTGCTGACTCCGCGAGAGCATGAGGAGCGGTCGGCTCAGGAGGGCCATGCCGACAGGCTACGTCCTGCGCTGGGCCGCGGTAGTCACGGACGTTCGACTGGCATTGGATCGATCCAAGACCAGTCGATGGTCCGTGACTACCGCGACGGGTCAGGGCGTACGCCGCCGAAGGGTGGCCGCCCCGAGTGCGAGCCCACCCAGCGCGAAGGCGACGACGACCAGCAGGTCGCGCCACACGGTGCCGGTCTCGGTGCCCCGCGTCAGGTGCGTCATCGCGTCCACGGCGTACGAGAGCGGGAGCGCGTCGCTGACCGCGTCCAGCACGCCGGGCAGGGTGTCGCGGGGGACGAAGAGCCCACAGAGCAGGATCTGGGGGAAGACGATCAGCGGCAGGAACTGCACGGCCTGGAACTCGGTGCGCGCGAACGCGCTGACGAACAGGCCGAGGGCCGAGCCCAGGACAGCGTCCGCAACCGCGACCAGTCCGAGCAGCCAGACCGGGCCCTGGATGTCGAGGCCGAGCAGGCCGACGCTCACGGTGACCGCCAGGAGTGCCTGCACGGCGGCGACGAGGCCGAAGGCGAGGGCGTACCCCAGCAGGAAGTCCAGCTTGCCCATCGGCATCGCGAGCAGCCGTTCCAACGTGCCGCTGGACCGCTCGCGCAGGGTGGTCACGCTGGTCACCAGGAACATCACGATGAACGGGAACATCGCGAGCAGCGCCGGCCCGAACTTGTCGAACGGGTCGAACGGCGACTCCTCGAACATCCACCACAGCAGTGAGATCAGCAGGCAGGGCAGCACCAGCAGCATGGCGGCGGTGCGGTGGTCGCGGCGCAGCTGGGTCAGGACGCGGCCGGCGACGGCGAGGGTGATCCGTGGGGTGATCATGCCGCCTCCACCAGGGAGAGGAACGCCGCCTCGATGTCGCTGGCGCCGGCGTGCTGCTTGATCGCGTCGGGGGTGTCGTGGGCGAGGATCGCGCCGTCGCGCATCAGCAGCAGCTGGTCGCAGCGCTCCGCCTCGTCCATGACGTGGCTCGAGACGAGCACCGCGGCTCCGCCGTCGGCGAGGTCGTGGAACAGCTTCCACAGGTCGCGGCGCAGCACCGGGTCGAGGCCGACGGTCGGCTCGTCCAGGACCAGCAGGTCCGGGCTCCCGAGCAGCGCGACCGCGAGGTTGGCGCGCGACCGCTGGCCGCCGCTGAGCCGGCCGACGACCGCGTCGGCGTGCGTGCCCAGGTCGACCGCGTCGACCGCCCGAGCCACCTCGTCGTCCGGGCAACCGAGGACCCGGGCGAAGAAGCGCAGGTTCTCGGTGACGCTCAGGTCGTCGTACACGCTGGCGGCCTGGGTCACGTAGCCGATCCGAAGCCGCAGCGGTGCGCTCCCGGCCGGCTGGTCGAGCACCCGCACCTCCCCGCCGTGGGTCTGCTGGACGCCGACGATCGAGCGCAGCAGCGTCGACTTGCCGCAGCCGCTCGGACCGAGCAGCCCGGTCACCCCGGCGCCCACGTCCAGGTCGAGCCCCTCCAGCACCGGTCTGCCACTGCGGATCACGGTGAGGCCGCGGACCTCGATCACGTTATTCACCATACGATGAATTATGTCCAGTACAGCGGATCGACGCAAGCCCCGCTACGACGGGTGGCGGGTCAGGGCAGCGGCCCGGTCAGGTAGCGCTGCAGCGTGGGGGCGTAGATCGCGATGATGTCGTCGGCGGGCATCGAGGCCACCGGCTCGACCTCCAGGAGATAGCGCACCACGATCAGCCCGAAGACCTGGCTGGCCAGGAGCGGCATCCGGACCTCGGGGTGGTCGATGCCCAGCGCGACGCCGACCGGAGCGAGTACGGCGGGCAGGAAACCGTCGCTGAGCAGCCGCCTGCCGGCAGGGTCGACAACGCTCGTGACCAGCCCGAGCAACGGGACGCGCAGCTCGGGGTTGTCCCAGACCGACAGGAAGACCCGCAACATCCGCTCCCCCGCACCGTCGGGGCCGTCTGCGATGGCGGGTGCCAGGACGACCCGCGGATCTACCGGAAGCTCGAGCGCGGCCACGAACAGGTCGTCCTTGGTCCCGAAGTAGTGGTGCACCAGCGCCGCGTCCACGCCGGCGGCCGCCGCGACCGCGCGGACGGAGGTGCCCGCGTACCCCCGTGCGGCGAACAGCGTCCGCGCCTCGGTGAGGATCGCGGCCCGGGTGTCCGGCGAGCCGGGCCGTCGTCCGCGGCGGCTGGTGGAGGCCACGACGACACCGTACGGCCCGGGGAGTACCACCCCGGGAGTACGTCGCCGGCCCCGAGCAAGGCAAGTGCCTCCCCCGGCACGACGACCGCGGAGCACCCGGGGCCGAGAGTCGAGGCATGACGAACCAGACCCTTGCTGCCCGCTCCACACCGACCCCGGACCCTGACGCGAACGCGCCCGGTCGGTCCGGTCGCCTCTCCCTGGCGCTCAGCACCCACCCGCGTCGCAGCCTGCTCGCGGTCTTCCTCTTCGTGCTCGTCGCAGGGTTCTTCGGTGGACCCCTCGCCGGCTCCCTGGACGCGTCCGGAGGCTTCGCCAGCGACGACGCCGACTCCGTGCGGGCAGTAGAGCGCATCGAGACGGCGACCGGCGCGGCCCCGGGCGCCGGCATCGTGATCGTCGTCGACACCCCGCAGGGGCTCCCGGCCGACACCGCCCGGGTGCAGGAGGTGACCGATGCCGTCGCGGCCGAGCCCGGCATCGTCCAGGCGACCTCCCCCACGACCACCCGCGGCGATCCCACGCTGGTCTCCCGGGACGGCACTCAGGTCCTGGTGCTCGGCACCCTCGCCGCCGATGCCAACGACGAGGCGGTGGCCGAGGCGGTCCTGGACGCCTTCGACGGACGAGACGACGTGATCGTCGGTGGGTCGGCCGTGGTCGGCCTCCAGCTCGGCAGCACCGTCACTGAGGACCTCGGCCGCGCCGAGATGCTGGCATTCCCGTTGCTGATCGTGCTGTCGCTGATCTTCTTTCGCGGTCGCGCCGCGTTGATCCCGCTCGTCGTCGGGATCACGACCGTGCTCGGCACGTTCCTGGTCCTCACCGGCGTCAACCAGGTCTACGGGTTGAGCATCTTCGCGCTCAACCTGGTCATCGGTCTCGGTCTCGGCCTGGCCATCGACTACACGCTGTTCCTGGTCAGCCGCTACCGCGAGGAGCTGGCAAAGCAGGGCCCGACCGCTGGTGCGGTCCTGACCACGATGCGTACCGCGGGTCGCACCGTCGCCTTCTCGGCCAGCACGGTCGCGGTCGCCCTGGCCGCGCTCACCGCGTTCCCCCTCGGGTTCATCAAGTCCATGGGGGTCGCCGGAGCAACGGTCGCCGTCGTCGCCGCCGTCTCTGCACTGGTGATCGCCCCTGTGATGTTCGGCCTGTGGGGTGCGAAGCTCGCGCGTAGGCAGCCGCGCCGAAGCGCCGAGCACGGGCGCTGGTACCGCCTCTCGCACGCGGTCATGCGCCGTCCCGGCGCGATCGCGGTCGCGACCGGCGTGGTGATGCTCGCCCTCGCGGCGCCGGCCACCAGAGCCGAGTGGACCCCCATCGACAGCTCGGTGATCCCGACCGACCAGAGCTCGCGGACCGTCGCCGACACGATCGACTCGGAGTTCGGCGGCACCGGCGCCAGCCCACTGACCATCGCCGTGACGACGAGCCAGGGCGCTGGTGCGACCGAGGTGGCGGCGTACGCCGACCAGGTCAACGCCCTCCCCGGCGTCGCCTCCCACGGCACCCCGGTCCAGCTCGACGACACCACGTGGCAGCTTGACGTGACCGCCGCCGGCGAGCCGGACGGGGAGACGGCCCAGCGGCTGGTCGACCAGACCCGGGGCGTGGACGCGGGGACCGGCGTCGATGCGCTGGTCGCCGGTCCGGCGGCCGACTTCGTGGACCAGCAGTCCGCGATCGGAAGTCGGCTCCCGCTCGCCCTCGGCCTCCTGGTCGCGCTGACGCTGCTGGTCCTGTGGCTGATGACCGGCTCGGTGGTGCTACCGGCCAAGGCGGTGCTGATGAACGCGCTGACTGTCGCTGCCAGCCTGGGGGTGCTGACCTTCGTCTACCAGGACGGGCGGCTCACCGGTCTGCTCGGATACACCCCCAACGGAGGCATCGAGCCGACCGACTTCCTGGTGACCGCCACGCTGATCTTCGCCCTGTCGACCGACTACGGCGTCTTCCTGCTCGGCCGGATCAAGGAAGTCAGGGACAGCGGTGTCGGCGAGCGCGAGTCGGTCGCGGTCGGAGTCCAGCGGACCGGCGCGGTCGTCACGGCTGCGGCGATCCTGCTGGCCGTGGCGATCGGCTCCTTCAGCACCAGCTCGATCTCGTTCATCCAGCAGATCGGGGTGGCCACGGCGTTCGGCGTCCTCGTCGACGCGTTCGTGGTCCGGTCGCTGCTGGTCCCGTCGTTGATGGCTCTGCTCGGCAAGTACAACTGGTGGTCCCCGATGCCGCTGCGACGGCTGCACGACCGGCTTGACGCGTCACTGGGGCTCCGCGAGTGACACCGGGCCGACCGCCCGCCTACGGTCGGGCCATGAGGCGAAGGCTGCTCCTCGACCTGGGGATCGCTGCCGCCCTCGCAGGCGCCATGGTGGCCGAGATGGTCTACCGCACCGACAACCGGACGGAGACCACTCCGCTCGCCATCGCGGTCGTCGTCGTCGCGGTGCTGCCGACGCTCACGCGGCACCGGCACCCGGGCTGGTCGCTGGTGGCCTGCATGGCCCTGCTGTACGTCGTGCTGGCGGTCGTGGACTGTCACTACACCGCACCGTTCTCCAGCATGCTGTGCGGCTACAGCCTGGCGCTGGTCGTGGACCGCCGTCGCGTCGTGCTCGCCGGTCTGGCTCTGGTGCCTGCCGTGGTCGGGGCCATCCTGCTCTACAGCGACGACCGCACCCTGCTGAACGCCGAGATCCCCAAGAACCTCGCGTTCGTGGCCGCGCCCCTGCTGCTCGGTGCGGCAGTCCGCAACCGCCGGGACTACCTCGCGGCTCTGGTCGACCGCGCCGAGACGGCGGAGCGCACCAGCGATGAGGAGGCCCGGCGCCGAGTCGGCGAGGAACGCCTCCGTATCGCCCGAGACGTGCACGACGTCGTGGCGCACGCGATGGTCGCGATCAACGTGCAGGCGGGGGTGGGCGCCCATCTGCTCGACCGCGACCCGGAGCAGGCGCGCCGCACCCTCGAGGACATCGAGAAGGTCAGCGGCGAGGCGCTCTCCGACCTGCGGTCGACGCTCGGGATGCTCCGCGAGGGTGCGGCCGAGCACGATGGGGCGCCGGTCCGACCGGCGCAGGGCCTGCGTGAGCTCGACGAGCTGAGCGAGAGCCTGCGCACGGCCGGCATCGAGGTGGACCTCGACATCGACCCGGCGACAGCCACCCTGCCGGCGTCAGTGACGGCGACCGGCTACCGGATCGTCCAGGAGGCGCTCACCAACGTGCTCCGGCACGCGAGTGGGTCGCACGCCCGGGTCCGGGTGACGCGCGGCGACGAGGCGGTGGTGATCGAGGTCCAGGACGACGGGCAGCGGTGTGGACTCGACCGCGCCGGCCGGCGCCGGGCAGGGCGTGCGGGGGATGCGGGAGCGCGCTCAGGCCGCGGGCGGGACGCTCGAGGCCGGCCCGCAGGCGGGCGGCGGCTGGCGCGTCGTGGCGACCCTGCCGACGGGGGCCTAGGGTGTGCCCTAGTGACGATCCGGGTGCTGGTGGCCGACGACCAGACGCTGGTCCGGGCCGGCTTCCGTGCGCTGCTCGACTCCGAGGACGACATCGAGGTCGTCGGCGAGGCCGTGGACGGTGCGGACGCGGTCGCACTAGCGGTCCAGACCCGGCCCGATGTCGTGCTCATGGACATCCGGATGCCCCGGCTCGACGGCCTGGAGGCCACCACGCAAATCGTGGCGGACCCGAACCTGTCCGGGACCAAGGTGCTGGTGCTCACCACCTTCGAGCTGGACGAGTACGTCTTCGGCGCGCTCCGAGCGGGCGCGTCCGGCTTCCTCCTCAAGGACGTCGGCCCGGTGGCCCTCATCGACGCCGTGCGCCTCGTCGCCGACGGCCAGGGTCTGCTCGCCCCGGCCGTGACCCGCCGGCTGATCGAGGCCTTCGTTGCGGCCTCACCCAGTGACGAGCCCAGTGACGAGCCCAGTGACGAGCCCAGTGACGAGCCGGACGGGTCCGGGTCGTCGGGAGCACCCACCGCGGAGCGGCTGCTGCCCGAGCTCACTCCGCGGGAGCGCGAGGTCCTCACCCTGGTCGGGCGCGGCATGACCAACCACGAGATCGCCGAGCACCTGGTGCTGTCCCCGCTCACCGCCAAGACGCATGTATCGCGACTCTTCACCAAGCTCGGCGCGCGCGACCGCGCCCAGCTCGTCGTGGTCGCCTACGAGGCCGGGTTGGTCGGCTAGGCGCCTGAGGCGTGACCGTCACGGGGTCGCAGCGAAGAAGTGCTCGCGGGCGAAGTCCAGCGACTCTCGGAGGTCCTTCTCGCGATCGGTTCGGTTGGCTGCCTTGCGGGTGTTGATCTCGACCACGATCTCGCCGCGGAAGCCGGTGCTCGAGGCGTGGCGCAGGAACTCGGCGGCGCCGACACTGCCGCGGCCCGGGACCAGGTGCTCGTCCTTGGCCGAGCCGCTCCCGTCGGTGAGGTGGATGTGCCGGAGCCGTGGGCCGAGCCGCTCGGCCATCTCGATCGGGTCGTCGCCGGCAATCGACGCGTGCGACAGGTCGATCGTGGTGTTGGCGTACGGCTCGGTCGAGGGGTCCCAGCCGGGCAGGTACATCTCCATGCCACGCCGGGACGAGGCCCGCCACGGGTACATGTTCTCCACCGCGAAGGCGATGCCGGTCGACTCCTCCAGTGCAGCGATGCCGTTGACGAAGTCGCGCGCGTACTCCTTCTGCCAGCGGAACGGCGGATGCACGACCACCACCTCGGCGCCGACCGCCCGGGCCATCTCCGCGGACCGCTCGAGCTTGCCCCAGGGCTCGGTGCCCCAGACCCGCTGGGTGAACAGCAGGCAGGGCGAGTGGATCGCGGACACCGGGACGCCGTGGTGCTCGGAGAGCTGCTTGACCGCCGAGATCTGCTGGCTGAGCGCGTCGATCACCATCACCTCGACGGCGTCGTAGCCGAGGCTGGCGGCGTACCCGAACGCGTGCGCGGACGACTCGGGGTAGACCGAGGAGGTCGACAGGCCGATCCGGGTCACGCTGCCATCACGCGCCGAGCACCGAGAGCTGGTCGAGCCGCTCGAGGATCACGCCCTCACGCAACGCCCACGGACAGATCTCGAGCTCGGTGAGGTCGAAGATGTCCATGCAGGCCTCCGCGACGAGGGCGCCCGGGACGATCTGGTGCGTGCGGCTCGGCGAGACGCCGGGCAGGTCGGCCAGCTCCGCGGGGTCCATCTCGATCAGCTTGGGGATCCACCTCCGGAGGTCGCCGAGCGCCAGGGTCCGCGGGACGAGGGTGCCGTCCGCCGAGGGGGCCGCACCGCAGATGCGGGCCAGCGACCGGAACGTCTTCGAGGTCGCGGCGGCGCGGTCCGGCGGGCCGCTGCGCAGCAGGTGGCCGGCGTCGCGCGCGATCTCGGCGCGGATCTGGCGGCGCAGCTCGTGCACGGTCTGCTCGTCGGCGGTGCCCGAGCCGAAGTGGGTGCGGGCCAGCCGCGCCGCACCGAGTGGCAGCGTCCAGGCCACGTCCGGGGCCTCGTCCGCGCCGCCGGCGATCTCCAGCGAGCCGCCGCCGATGTCGAAGACAGCGAGCCGGCCGGCCGACCAACCGAACCAGCGGCGTACGGCGAGGAAGGTGAGCCGGGCCTCGTCCTCGCCCGAGAGGACGTCGATCGCGACGCCGGTGCGCTCGCGCACGTGCTCGAGGACGTCGTCGCTGTTGCCCGCGTCGCGGACTGCGGAGGTCGCGAAGCCGAGGATGTCCTCGCAGCCCTTGTCCTCGGCCACGCGCAGCGCCTCGGCGGTGAAGTCGGTGAGGGCGGCCACCCCGGTCTGCGAGACATCGCCTGCCTCGTCGAGGTGCTCGGCCAGCCGCAGCGGCTGCTTGAACGAGTACGCCGGAAGCGGTGCGGCGCCGCCATGGGCGTCCACCACGAGCAGGTGCCCGGTGTTGGAGCCGATGTCCAGCACGCCCACACGCATGGATCAAACGTACTAGCGCAACCAGTTCCCCGATCCGGCCGTAGGCTGAACGGGTGCCCGAGGTCGACCTGGTGTTCCCCCGCGCGTTCGTCGAGTTCGCCAACCCCGACGACGAGTCCGAGGTGATGCGCTGCGACCTGACCTGGCTGACGTCGAGCTACAAGTGCATCTTCGGCGAGGGGTGCAAGGGCATCTACAAGGACTCCCCCGACGTCGGTTGCTGCGCACTCGGCGCGCACTTCGCCGACAAGGCCGATGAGAAGCGGGTCGCGTCCTACGTCTCCCAGCTCGACGAGACCCTGTGGCAGTTCCGGCCGGAGACGGGGAAGGTGCGCAAGCGCGACTGGATCGACGTCGACGACGAGGGCGAACGCAAGACGATGGTCGTCGAGTACGACGGCCAGCAGGCCTGCATCTTCCACAACCGCAACGACTTCCACCTCGGCGCCGGGTGCGCGCTACATGCCCTGGCCTACGTGCTCGAGAAGAACCCACTCGAGACCAAGCCGGACGTCTGCTGGCAGCTGCCGATCCGGCGTACCTTCCGCAACGTCAAGCGCCACGACGGCACCACCTACACCGAGGTCTCGATCGGCGAGTACGACCGACGCGGCTGGGGTTCGGGCGGTCACGACCTCGACTGGTACTGCTCGGGGAACACCGAGGCGCACGTCGCGGCGGAGCCCGTCTACATCACGCACGAGCCCGAGCTCACCGAGCTGATGGGCAAGGCCGCGTACGTCGAGCTGTCGAGGCACTGCGAGGCACACCTGCTCTCCCGGTCGGCACTGGCGATCCATCCGGCGGACCCGCAGACCTGACTCGTCCGTAGAAGCATCTCGACGTCAAGAGATCCCGACCCCGGCTCGGTCATGAGCTCCGAGCCCATTCACAATCTCTGTATGCGTCTCGACCACCTGTCCTTCGCCGCCGGACCCGATGGCCTGGCCGCGACCGCGGAGCGCATCGGCGGGCAGCTCGGCACCTCGTTCGTCGACGGTGGCGTGCACCCGCGCTTCGGCACTCGCAACATGGTGTTGCCGTTGGGCAACCACACCTACCTCGAGGTGGTCGAGGTCCTCGACCACCCCGCTTCCGACAAGGCGCCGTTCGGTCAGGCGGTTCGCGCGCGGTCAGCCCTCGGTGGCGGCTGGCTGGGCTGGGTCGTCGCGGTCGACGACATCACCGTGGTCGAGCACCGGCTCGGTCGCGAGGCGGTGCTCGGGAGCCGGCACCGCCCCGACGGCACCGAGCTCCGCTGGAAGCAGGTCGGCGTCAACGGCCTGATTGCGGATCCCCAGCTGCCGTTCTTCATCGAGTGGGAGGTGCCGACCGAGCTCCACCCGAGCTTCGGCGCGGACGGCACCTACTCTCTTGCCTGCCTGGAGATCGCGGGCGACTCGCAGCGCGTCAGCGAGTGGCTCGGCGAGACCGTCGAGGCCCCGCTCGTGGACGTCAAGGTCGAGTGGGCCGCACCCAACGGCACGCCCGGGATCATCGCCGCGCAGGTGCAGACGCCGCGCGGCCTCGTCCGGATCTGAGACCTGAAGCTTCCTGAGGGCACTCGCCCCAGCCCCAACATCTGGCACTACACCGCGACCTACGAGGTCGAGAACCAAGCCGTCGACCCGGACGGCCGGCTGTGGTCAGCGATGCTCACGCTGGTGGACTGGGCGGGCCGCGACGTCCTCGACCTCGGCTGCGGCACCGGCTTCCATCTGCCGCGCTTCGCGGAGACGGCGTCGACCGTGGCGGGGGTGGAGCCACACCCGGACCTGGTGGCGCTCGCCCGCCGGCGGACCCGGGAGCTGTCGTCGGTGACCGTGCACCAGGGCACCGCCCAGGCGATCCCGCTGCCCGACGCGTCGGTCGACCTGGTGCACGCCCGCTGGGCCTACTTCTTCGGACCGGGCTGCGAGCCCGGACTGGCCGAGCTCGACCGGGTGGTGCGCCGCGGCGGCGTCGCCCTGGTGGTCGACAACGACCCGACCCGGTCGACGTTCGGCGCGTGGTTCCGGCGCGGCTACCCGGACCTTCCCGACCCCACGGTCGTCGAGCGGTTCTGGTCCACCCACGGCTGGGCCCGGACCCCGGTGGACATGGGCTGGCGGTTCTCCTCGCGCGCCGACCTCGAGGCCGTCGTACGCATCGAGTTCGACGCCAAGACCGCCGAGGCGATGCTGGCCGAGCACGAGGGCACCGAGGTCGACTACGCGGTCAACCTGTGGTCGAAGGCGTTCTGAAGTCCCACCAGCCTCAGGAATCCCCGGCCGACCGGGGAAACTGGCCCCGGAAGGGTGTTGCAACGCCCGTCCGGGGCCAGAATCCCCGGGCGGCCGGGGATTCCGTCACCGGCTAGCTGGTCCCGCGGACCACCAGGGTCGGGGCGAGCAGGACGCCGGGGCTCACCGAGGCCGGCGCGCCGAGCAGGCCCTCGAGCGCCTTGACCACCTCGATCGCGACCTCCTCGAGCGGCTGGCGGACCGAGGTCAGCCCGGGCGGCACGGTCTGGGCGACCTGGGAGTCGTCGAAGCCGGTGACCGCGATGTCGTGGCCGGCGCGCAGACCACGGTCCGACAGCGTGTGCAGCACGCCCATGGCCAGCGTGTCGGAGGCGCAGACGAACGCCGAGGGCTGCGCCTCGTCCAGGAGTACGGCGCTGGCCTCGCGCCCGGATGCCACGGTGTCCTCGACGCGGGAGGCCAGCCCGGCGGTCGGGATGTCCCGCGAGCGCATCGCCTGCGACCAGCCGGCGCGGCGGTCTTCGCCGAGCAGCGAGTCCTTGCGCCAGCCGATCCAGGCGATCCGGTGGTGGCCGCGGTCGATCAGGTGCGAGGTCGCCATGTCGGTCCCGGCGGCGCCGTCGACGTCCACCCAGGGGTGGCGGGCCTCCGGGTCGTTCCACGGCCGGCCGAAGGCGACGAACGGCGCCCGCCGGTCGTGGAGCCAGGCCGCCTGCGGGTTGCCGAGGTAGGTGTCGGTGACGACGAAGGCGTCGACAGCGGTGGACCGGAGCAGGTCGTCGTAGCCGGGCAGCTCGTCCTCGGCCTTGCCGGTGCGGGTCCCTGAGAAGAGCAGCACGTGGTAGCCGGCCTCGCCGGAGGAGTCGACCAGCGAGTGCACGAAGCGGTCCATCGCCGCGTTGGCCGTGCCCTCCTCGGCCGCCTTGATCGGGAGGCCGATCAGGTGCGAGGCCCGGGTGCGCAGGTTGCGGGCAGCCCGGTTGGGCAGGTAGCCGAGCTCCGCGATCGCCTGCTGGACGCGGACCAGCGTGTCCTGCCGCAGGAGGTCGGGGTTGTTGACGGCGTTGGAGACCGTCTGCCGGGAGACCCCGGCGCGCTCCGCGACGTCGGCGAGCGTGGGCGGCGTGACCGGCGGCCTGCCGACCGTGCGCGACACTCCCACCTGTCGGACCTCCCTGCTCTGGATCGTTCCAAGAGAGGATAACTCCCAGCCACACCCGGACGGGTGGCGGCGGGGGGCTGGCATCAGGACGGACGTCAGGGCGCTACCGGAGCGGCGTACGCCGGCTGTCGGCGCGGGCACCTAGGTTGCCGCCATGTCCAAGAACAGCGCTCGTCCCGCCTACCGCTGCACCGAGTGCGGCTGGGAGGCGGCGAAATGGGTCGGCCGATGCGGCGAGTGCCAGGCCTGGGGGTCCGTGGCCGAGGCGGCTGCGCCGACGCTGCGCGCCGCGGCGAGCCCGGTCAGCGCGCCGGCGGTCCCGATCGGTCGGGTGTCGATCGAGGAGTCGGCGTTCCGCAGCTGCGGTGTGCCCGAGCTCGACCGGGTGCTCGGCGGCGGGCTGGTCCCGGGGGCGGCGATCCTGCTGGCCGGGGAGCCCGGGGTCGGCAAGAGCACGCTGCTGCTCGAGGTGGCCGCGCAGACCGCGCGGGTCCGGCACCGCGTCCTCTACGTCACCGGGGAGGAGTCGGCCGCCCAGGTTCGGCTGCGCGCCGACCGCACCGGCGGCGTGCAGGAGGAGCTCTACCTCGCGGCCGAGACCGACCTCGGCGCGGTCCTGACCCACATCGAGCAGGTGCGGCCCACGCTGCTGGTGGTCGACTCCATCCAGACCATCGGCGCGCCGGGGATCGAGGGGGTGCCCGGCGGCGTCACCCAGGTCAAGGAGGTGGCCGCCGCGCTGATCCGGGTGGCCAAGACCCGCAACATCACCACCGTGATCGTCGGCCACGTCACCAAGGACGGCGCGATCGCCGGCCCGAGGGTGCTCGAGCACCTCGTCGACGTGGTCCTCCACTTCGAGGGCGACCGCAACTCACGGTTCCGGATGGTGCGCGCGATGAAGAACCGGTTCGGTCCGGTCGACGAGGTGGGCTGCTTCGACCTGGGCGCCGACGGGATCACCGCCGTCACCGACCCGACCGGGCTGTTCGTCGAGCACCAGACCGGCCAGGTGCCCGGCACCTGTGTGGCGGTGACGATGGAGGGGCGCCGTCCGCTGCTGGCCGAGGTCCAGGCGCTGGTGACGCGCTCGCCGCTGGAGCGGCCGCGCCGGACCACCTCCGGACTCGACTCCGCCAGGGTGGCGCTGGTGCTCGCCGTCCTCCAGCAGCACTGCCAGATCAAGCTGCACTCCCACGACGTCTTTGCCTCCACCGTGGGTGGTGCCCGGCTCCACGAGCCGGCCAGCGACCTGGCGCTGGCCGTGGCCATCGGCTCGGCCACCCTGGGCGTCGCCCCGCCATCCGGAGTGGTCGCGATGGGCGAGCTCGGCCTGGCCGGTGAATTGCGTCGGGTTCGCGACCTGCCCCAGCGGCTGGCCGAGGCCGCCCGGCTCGGCTTCCGGGTGGCGGTGGTCCCCAGCGACCGGACCGTGGTGGGTCCCCGCTCGCCGGAGTCCTGGACCGTCGACGGCATGCGCGTGCTCGATGTCCCCGACGTCGCCTCCGCGCTGAGACTGCTGCAGCTGACACGTGATCAGCCGCACCTGCCGCATGCCGCCGACGGATAGTGTTCCAGCGTAGGCAACCGAAGGGCTAGGGGATGGCCGAGCGGACCGAGGAGATGCTGCTCCTGCGCGCGACCCTCGCGTCGATCGCGCCGGGGACCTCGTTGCGCGATGGACTCGACCGGATCCTGCGGGGCCGCACCGGCGCCCTGATCGTGCTCGGCCACGACCGCGTCGTCGACTCGATCGCCACCGGCGGCTTCGACCTCGGCGTGCCGTTCACCGCGACCGGGCTGCGCGAGCTGGCCAAGATGGACGGCGCGATCATCGTCGACCGTGACATCTCCCGGATCCTCAAGGCCGCGGTGCACCTGATGCCCGACCACTTGATCCCGTCCGAGGAGACCGGCACCCGGCACCGCACCGCGGATCGGGTCGCCAGGCAGACCGGCTTCCCGGTGATCTCGGTGAGCCAGTCGATGCAGATCATCGCCGCCTACGTCGGGGAGACCCGGCACGTGCTCGAGGACTCCGGCCAGATCCTCTCCCGGGCCAACCAGGCGCTGGCCACCCTCGAGCGCTACAAGCTGCGGCTCGACGAGGTCTCCAGCACCTTGTCCGCCCTCGAGATCGAGGACCTCGTCACGGTCCGTGACGTGGCGGTCGTTGCCCAGCGGCTGGAGATGGTCACCCGGATCGCGAGCGAGATCGAGGACTACGTGCTCGAGCTCGGCACCGACGGGCGGCTGCTCGCCCTGCAGCTCGAGGAGCTGGTGACCGGCGTGGACCTCGAGCGGGAGCTGGTGATCCGCGACTACGTCCCCGGTGGCCGTCGAGGCAAGCGGCCCGAGGTGCTGCTCCAGCGGCTCGAGATGCTGACCGCTACCGAGCTGGTCGATCCCGCCTCCGCGGCCCGGGTGCTCGGCCTCGGCAGCGTCGAGCACCTCGACGGCGCGGTCGCGCCGCGCGGCTACCGGCTGCTGGCCAAGGTGCCCCGGCTCCCACCTGCCGTCGTGGACCGGCTGGTCGACCACTTCGGCACCCTCCAGAAGCTGCTCTCGGCCGGTGTCGAGGATCTTCAGGTCGTCGAGGGTGTCGGCGAGCTGCGCGCCCGCAGCGTCCGCGAAGGCCTCTCCCGGCTGGCCGAGTCGACGATCCTCGAGCGGTACGTCTGACACCCACCGCGGTCTGTCAGCGTCGGCCCTTGCCCCTACCGCCCTGCGGCGTTGCGGTCTGCGTGATCGTCGGCTGCGCGGGCGCGACCAGCTCGAACTGGACGTCGGTCGGCTCACCGGCCAGCGCAGCCGTCGACACGTGGTAGAAGCCCGGCAGCGCCCAGGCGGTCCGGTCGCTGCAGTACTCGTCGGAGCGACGTGAGCTCCACACGACCGGCACCTGGGTGATCGATGCGCGGCGTACGACGACATCCTGGGCCGCGATCGCATCGGGGCACTCCGTGGTCGACCAGATGTCGTCGTGACCAGAGGTGATCTTCATGGTCACGGTGCTGGCCGAGACCTGCCATGTGCAGGCCTCGCTCTCCCGGGTCTGGAGGTTGAGCATGAAGGTGACGTCGCTGCCTGCCACCGGGACGTCCACGGTCGGCGTGATCAGGATGTCCTCGTCGGCGCAGGGGCCGCTCGGGTCCGGGAGCACCGGCGACGGGGTGGGCGTCGGGGTCGGGGTGGGGGTGGCCTTTCCGCCCTTTCCGCCCTTTCCGCCCTTCCCGCCCTTGCCGCCCTTGCCACCCTTGCCGCCCTTCCCACCCTTGCCGCCCTTGGTCGGGTCGCTGGCCGGCACAGTCGCGGTCGGGCTCGTCGTCGTCCCTGCACCGGCCTGCTCGGCGCGGTCGTCGGACGAGGCGTCGCTGCCGTTGCCGAGCACCTTGCCCACGCCGAGGAAGACGACCAGCGCGACGCTGAGCACCGCCAGGCGGCGGCGCCAGTAGACCGCGGACGGCAGAGGTCCGCGCGCGCTCGCAGGCATACCTCGCACGGTAGAACGCGGCGGCCCACCGGCGGCGTACCCACGCCGCTAGGACAATGGGCGGCGATGAACCCGCTGCACCGACCGGTCCTGGAGTGGTACGCCGAGCACGCGCGCCGGCTGCCGTGGCGTGACCCCGGCGCCTCGCCCTGGTCGGTGCTGGTGTCGGAGTTCATGCTGCAACAGACCCCGGTGGCCCGGGTCCTGCCGGTGCACGCGCTGTGGCTGGAGCGCTGGCCGACCCCGGCCGACCTGGCCGCAGAGCCCGCCGGCGAGGCGGTGCGAGCATGGGGCCGGCTCGGCTACCCGCGCCGCGCGCTGCGGCTGCACGCGGCCGCGACCGCCATCGTCGAGCGGTACGCCGGCGAGGTGCCGGCCGGCTACGACGAGCTGGTCAGCCTGCCCGGCGTGGGCGACTACACGGCCGCGGCGGTCGCCTCGTTCGCGTACGGCCGCCGGCACGTGGTGCTCGACACCAACGTGCGCCGGGTCCTGGCCCGCGTGCTCAGTGGCGTCGAGTTCCCCAGCGCCTCGGTGACCCGGTCCGAGCGCGAGCTGGCCACCGCGGTGCTGCCCGAGGAGGCCGCGACGGCCGCCACCTGGGCGGTGGCGGTCATGGAGCTCGGCGCCCTCGTCTGCACGGCGTCGAACCCCCGCTGCGACGAATGCCCGATCGCCGACCTGTGCGCGTGGTTCGCTGCGGGCCGGCCGGCGTACGACGGACCGCCACGGCGCGCCCAGGCCTGGGCCGGGACCGACCGGCAGTGCCGCGGCCGGCTGATGGCCGTGCTGCGGGACGCCGAGGGGCCGGTGCACCGCCGTCGGCTCGAGGCCGTCTGGCCCGACCAGGAGCAGCGCGAGCGCTGCCTCCAGACGCTGATCGGCGACGGCCTGGTCACCCAGGCCGCCGCCGACCGCTTCGTTGTCTGACTCTAGGGCGTGTCCTAGTCGTCCCCGCCGGACTTCGGCACGTCGATCGGGCCGGGCTCCTCCTCGGTCGGGTCGCCGAGCGTGTCTCCGACCTCGACGCCGGCGGTCTCGAACGGCGGCAGGTCGGGCAGCTCGCCGACCTTCTGGCCCGCGAACGTGAAGGTCGCGGTCGGGCCCTCGCCCTCGATGTCGACCAGCACGATCTGACCCGGGCCGACCTCGCCGTAGAGCATCTTCTCGGCGAGCACGTCCTCGATCTCGCGCTGGACGGTACGGCGCAGCGGGCGGGCGCCCAGGACGGGGTCGAAGCCCCGCTCGGCCAGCAGGTTCTTCGCGGCCTGGGTCAGCTCGATCCGCATGTCGCGGTCGCGCATCCGCAGCTCGACCGAGGCGATCATGTTGTCGACCATGTGGACGATCTGCTCCTGCGAGAGCGGCGGGAACACGATGATCTCGTCGACCCGGTTGAGGAACTCGGGACGGAAGTGCTGCTTGAGCTCGTCCTGCACCTTGTTCTTCATCCGCTCGTAGGAGCCGGCCGCGTCGCCGCCCTGCGCGAACCCGAGGTGCACGCCCTTGGCGATGTCCTTGGTACCGAGGTTGGTGGTCATGATGATCACGGTGTTCTTGAAGTCGACCACCCGGCCCTGCGAGTCGGTCAGGCGACCCTCTTCGAGGATCTGCAGCAGGCTGTTGAAGATGTCGGGGTGCGCCTTCTCGACCTCGTCGAACAGGACCACGGAGAACGGCTTGCGTCGCACCTTCTCGGTGAGCTGGCCGCCCTCCTCGTATCCGACGTAGCCGGGAGGCGAGCCGAACAGCCGCGAGACGGTGTGCTTCTCGCCGTACTCCGACATGTCGAGCTGGATCAGCGCGTCCTCGTCGCCGAACAGGAACTCGGCCAGTGACTTCGACAGCCAGGTCTTACCGACTCCGGAGGGGCCGGCAAAGATGAACGAGCCGCCGGGGCGCTTGGGGTCCTTGAGGCCGGCACGCGTACGCCGGATCGCCCGCGAGAGCGCCTTGACGGCTTCCTCCTGGCCGATCACGCGCTTGTGCAGCTCGTCCTCCATCTTGAGCAGCCGGGTCGACTCCTCCTCGGACAGCTTGACGATCGGGATGCCGGTCGCGACCGCCAGCACCTCGGCGATCAGCTCCTCGTCGACCTCGGCGACCTCGTCCATGTCGCCGGCGCGCCACTGCTTCTCGCGCTCGGACTTCTTGAGGATCAGCTGCTTCTCCTCGTCGCGCAGGCGGGCCGCGGCCTCGAAGTCCTGCCCGTCGATCGCCGCCTCCTTGCGCTGGCGGACGTCGCCGATCTTGTCGTCGAACTCCCGAAGGTCGGCGGGCGCCGTCATGCGCCGGATCCGCAGCCGGGAGCCGGCCTCGTCGATCAGGTCGATCGCCTTGTCCGGCAGGAACCGGTCGGAGATGTAGCGGTCGGCCAGGGTCGCCGCCGAGACCAGCGCCTCGTCGGTGATGGTGACGCGGTGGTGCGCCTCGTAGCGGTCGCGCAGACCCTTGAGCATCTCGATCGTGTGCGCGATCGACGGCTCCGCCACCTGGATCGGCTGGAACCGGCGCTCCAGCGCGGCGTCCTTCTCGAGGTACTTGCGGTACTCGTCGAGGGTGGTCGCGCCGATGGTCTGCAGCTCGCCGCGGGCCAGCATCGGCTTGAGGATGCTCGCAGCGTCGATCGCGCCCTCGGCCGCGCCGGCGCCGACCAGGGTGTGGATCTCGTCGATGAACAGCACGATGTCGCCGCGGGTGCGGATCTCCTTGAGCACCTTCTTCAGGCGCTCCTCGAAGTCACCCCGGTAGCGCGAACCCGCCACGAGGGCGCCGAGGTCGAGGGTGTAGATCTGCTTGTCCTTGAGCGTCTCGGGCACGTTGCCCTTGACGATGTCCTGGGCCAGTCCTTCGACGATGGTCGTCTTGCCGACACCGGGCTCGCCGATCAGGACCGGGTTGTTCTTCGTGCGGCGGGACAGGATCTGCATGACCCGCTCGATCTCCTGCTCGCGGCCGATGACCGGGTCGAGCTTGCCCTCACGGGCGTCCTGGGTCAGGTTGCGGCCGAACTGGTCGAGGACCAGCGAGGACGACGGCGCGTCGCCGCCGCCGGCGGCCGCTGCCGCCGACGCCGTGGACTCCTTGCCCTGGAAGCCGGAGAGCAGCTGGATCACCTGCTGGCGGACCCGGTTGAGGTCGGCGCCGAGCTTCTGCAGCACCTGGGCGGCAACGCCCTCGCCCTCCCTGATCAGGCCGAGCAGGATGTGCTCGGTGCCGATGTAGGAGTGGCCGAGCTGCAGCGCCTCGCGCAGGGACAGCTCGAGCACCTTCTTGGCGCGCGGCGTGAAGGGGATGTGTCCACTGGGCGCCTGCTGGCCCTGGCCGATGATCTCCTCGACCTGCGCGCGCACCGCCTCCAGCGAGATGTCCAGGCTCTCGAGGGCCTTGGCTGCGACGCCCTCACCCTCGTGGATCAGGCCGAGCAGGATGTGCTCGGTGCCGATGTAGTTGTGGGAGAGCATGCGGGCCTCTTCCTGGGCCAGCACGACCACCCGGCGGGCTCGGTCCGTGAACCGCTCGAACATGCGTCTCTCCTCGAAAGCTGTAAGGGGTCGATCAGGACAACCCCGATGCCAGCCTACGCGTTCCCGAATGACCTGAAATGGCATCCGCTCTGGGCGAACATGACTACAGTTCTTTTGCCTCCCTCCGCGCGCCGCCCGACCCAGAGGTCCCCCTGATCCCCATGTGGCACCAACCCAAGCCTGTTCTGGTTGCCATCGTCTCCGTGGCCGCGCTCGCGGCCGGTGCCGCGTCCGCCGACGCAACGGCCCAGGACCGGGTGGGCGCTGCCGACGGAACTGGCCGGCCGGTCGACACCGCCCATGACTGGGACCGCTCCGGCACGGTCGGGCAGCTGCCCGGAGCCCACGCCATACGCGGCACCTCGGCGCGCGCCTTCACCGGCCTCGACGGCCTGATCTACGAGACCTCTCCCGCCATCGTCCCGGGGACCGGGGGCACGTTCTACTTCGGCGAGGAGATGGACTCGGCGTGCGCGTACGGCGGCGTGTTCAACAAGCGCCTGCGCGCGCTGGGCAGGCTCGCCAAGATCATCAAGCGCTCCGGGCGCGGTGTCGTCTTCACCGTGGCCCCGAACAAGTCTGCGGTCAACAAGCGCGACCTCGACCTAAACGCGCTGCCACACGGCTACTGCGACCTCGCCGGGATCACCGCCCAGGACCGGGCGCTGGACCGCTTCAAGAACCCGGACTTCATCTCGATGCGCCGGGTGCTGGCCGAGGAGTCGCAGCGGGGCACTCCGGTCTACTGGCGCATCGACACGCACTGGACGACCATCTCCACCTCCCGATACGCCCAGGAGCTCGCGCACCGGCTGGACCCGCGGGTGGCCAAGATGCAGTCCTACCGCCCGGGCCAGCAGACGATCCTGGTCGACCTGTCCTTCCTCGGGATCCTGGCCCGGACCTACGAGACCGGCCAGGCGCGCTTCACGACGACCAAGGTCAAGGTGGTGCCGACCGGCGGCACTCCGGCCTACGACCCCAACGTCGTGCTCAGCGGCGACCACGCGTGGAAGACCAAGCCGGGCAAGCGGACCTTCCCGGGGCGTACCGCTCTGGTGGGCGACTCCTTCACCTATCGAGGGCTCGCAAACCTGATGCCCCTGTTCCGCCACGGCCGTTTCGTGTGGATCGGCCAGGTGTCCTCTGAGCAGATCATCGACGCGATCGTTCAGGCGGACACTGTGGTCCTCGAGGTGGTGCAGCGCTTCCTGCCCGTGAGCCTGCTCGTCCAGCCGGGCTTCCGGACCCAGCTGAAGCGGGCGCTGGCCGCCGCTCATCGCTGAGCAGCCCGACGATCAGCCCCCGTGCTGGTAGGCGACCAGCACGTTGTGCCGGTGCGGGGGCACTCGCGCCTCGAGCACCAGCGGGTCGCCGAGCAGACGCGACAGCCACGACTTGAGCTCCGCCGAGGGCACGTGGCTGATCCGGTCACCGGTCACATAGCGGTCCAGCGCCCAGCACGCCGCGTGGGTGGGTCCTTTGATCGGGTCCCACTCCTTGACCGCGTAGCGGCCACCCACCCGGGTCAGCGCCTGGACATCCCGGAGCACGGCATCGCGCAGGTCGTGCGGGATGTGATGGATCACGTCGACCATCACCACCAGGTCGAACGGCTCCGGGTCGGTGGCTCGGTACGCCGCCGAGTCGACGCTCAGGAAGGTCGCCCGCTCGGCATCACCCCGAAACAGCCGGCCCGGCTCCTCCGCGATGTCGATCCCGACGTACTCGGCGTCCGGGTACTCGTCCAGGAGCCGCTGGGCGAAGCTGCCGTCCCCGCACCCGACCTCGAGGATCCGCGACGCGGGCCCCGTGCTGGCCAGCGTGCGGGCCGCCTGCTCGAGGTCGATGAACACCGCGCGATAGGCGTCGGCGGCCGGGATCTCCCACCGTCCCAACCGCTGCCGGACTGCCGGGCCGAGCTTGAAGTCGGGCATCCCGGAAGCCTATCCGCGGCAATGTGCGTGCGTGGCGACGCCCTCGTTACAGTGCCCTGTCCGAACAACGGAGGATCGAGAACCATGAGCGAGCGGGCTGACCATGTCACCGCTGACAGCATCGCCGTCGCATCAAGCGGCGGCGACTCGGCTGCCGACTCCGGTCCGTTGCAGTCACTGCGCGTGCCCCGCCCGGTCGACAGGTACGAGTTCGTGCGCGAGCAGTGTCGCGGCCTGCGGGTCCTCGACCTGGGGGCCTACGACGAGACCGAGGTCGAACGTGACCAGCACGGCACCTGGCGCTGGTTGCACGCGGAGATCGCCTCGGTGGCCTCCGAGGTGCTCGGACTCGACTCCTCGGAGCTGCTCGCGGAGTCGGGGGGCATCGACACGTCCGTCGGGACCCGGATCCAGTACGGCTCGGTGGAGGACATCGCCGAGGTCGTTGCGCAGTTCAAGCCAGACATCGTGGTGGCCGGGGAGCTGATCGAGCACACGCCCCACACGATCGGCTGGCTGAGCGAGATCGGCCGCGTCGCACCGGGCACCCGGCTGATCGCCACCACGCCCAACACCACGTCGGTCATCAACATCGCCCTCGCGCTGCTGACCCGGGAGAACGCTCACCCCGACCACATCCAGGTCTACTCGTTCCGGACCCTGGCCACCCTGGCCGGCCGGGTCCCGATGTCCCACGTCTCCATCCGGCCCTACTACTACGACCCCCACCTGTTCGTGGGCAAGGTCCCGGCCGCGCTCAGTCCGGTGATCGGACTCGTGAACCGCGTGTTGCGGGTGATCCAGTGGGTCTTCCCGCTCACAGCCTTCGGGCTGATCCTCGAGGGGACGGTCGAGGCACCCACCGAGGCGGCCGCCGACAAGCGGCGCACCCGCCGCGCGACGGCGGGCTGAGGGGTCGTCAGCTCGCGGAGGCGACCACGAGGATGTTCTTGCCGAACATCTTGCCGGTCACCGGGTGGAGAGCCCGGCTGAGCGGAAAGACCATCCGGTCGTAGGCCTTCAGGGCAGGGATCGAGATGCTGCCGTCGCGGCGGCCTCCGATCCGGTAGGCGAGCGTGGCGAAGAAGCCCATCGGGTCGCAGTAGATCGAGCGCTCGATCCGCAGCCCCGTGTTGCGCACGATCCGCTGCAGCTGGGGTCGCCGGTAGCGGCGGAAGTGCTCCACCTTGTAGTCCATCGCGCTGAAGAGCATCTCGTAGGCCGGCACGTAGACGATGAGCCGTCCGCCGGGCCGCAGGAGAGCCGCGATCTGCTCGGCGGTCTCCTGGTCGTTCTTGATGTGCTCGAGCACGTTGAGCAGGTAGATCACGTCGTAGCTGCCCGCGCGCTCGGTCCAGGAGTCGTAGTCGATGACGTTGTGGCCCTTGTCCGACAGCAGCTGCTGAAGCGACTTGTCCGGCTCGAGGCAGTCGACCTTCACACCGCTCTCGGCCATCAGGTCGGCGAACGTCCCTGGGCCGGCTCCGAAGTCGAGGACCTTGGCGCCGTCGCGGACGTACTCCAGGACGCTGTCACGCAGGAAGCGGTTGTAGTTCACCGCCTCGGTCATCACTTCGAGGTTGTCGGTCCCGGTGAAGGCGAAGTCATCGCCTGCCATTCCGTGTCTCCCATCATCGGTTGGCGGCACCCTACCGACGGCTCCGCTGCGACCCCGCATCCTGGACCGCGCCTGAGATCAGAAGGCCTGGAAGAGGAACGCCGTCAGGCCCGCCACGCCGAGCGCCACCAACGCCAGGCCGCCGAACCGTCTCGTGGACGCCGCGTAGGCCACGACAGCGGCCGCCGGGCCGACCAGGCTGAGACCGTATCGACCGGGGATGACGTAGGAGATCTGCAGACTTATCAGCACCAGCACCGAGAGCGCGGGGCCGCTGACGAGTGCGCTGATCAGGGTGCCCAGGGCCAGCTTGACGGCCAGAGTTCCCCGAGCGCCGAGCCACGCGGTCGCGGCCACGCCCACCACCAGCAGCAGGTTCACCACGCTCGCCAGCAGCAGCACGGTCGTGCTGCTGTAGAGGAACCCCGGGACGAAGGCCGCCTGCCCGAGCGACAACGGTGACGAGAACGCCAGGATGGAGTTGCCGATCTGGTACCACCCGATGCTGTCGGCCGCGAACTGGTGGAACTGCGGGATGTCGTCGACGGCCGGCGTCTCGAGACTCTTGGTCACCAGCGTCCACACCAGCATCGGCACGGCAGCCGCGGCGACCATCCCGGCCACCGGTGTCAGCCACGGGCCTCGGACCCGTTGTCTGCGGAGCGCCAGCAGCAGGAACACCGCAACGGCGCCGATCACCGTCAAGGTGGTCGCTTTCATCAATGTCGTCACGGCCGCCGCTGGGAGCAGCCACCAGGGCGAGATCCGGCCCGTGGCCACCTCGACCGCCACCAGACACAGCAACGAGCCGACCAGCAACAACGGCGCGTCGGTGGTGATGGTGGCCGACGAGTGGACGACCACCGGTGCGCTGGCCAGGACCAGCGCCGAGCCCGCGGCCGACCACCGGTCCGCGCCCAGCCTCAACGCCAGCAAGAACGTGAGGGCAAGCCCGCCGCCCAGCCACAGGATTCCGATGCTTCGGCCCGCCGTGACCAGGCCGTCGACCCCAGGGACCCTCTCCACGACTGCCGCAAGCGGCCCAGTCACGGCGTAGTAGCCGGGTGGGTCGCCGTAGGTGTAGTTGTAGCCGGCTCCAGGGAACTCATCGGGGGTGAGCACCGCCGCATCACAGGGTGGCGGGGTGTAGTCGGGCAGCTCGATGCCGCGACACGCCTGCTCGCGCATGGCGAGCTCGTCGACCTTCTCGCCGCCCTTGACGACCTCCAGCCTCTGAGCCTTGTCGAGGTAGTCGAGGTGCTGGTACTCGTCGGTGGGTGAGAGCTGGGTGAAAGCGATCATGTGCGGGATCACCACAGCGGCCGCGACACCGAGCCACACCGCGAGCCAGGCCGCCACGTCCCACCGCACCCGGGTGGGACGGGGTTCTCGTCGCCGCACGTGTCCTCACCCCCGGTTTCGGCCGATGGGCGAGTGAGCCCGTGCCTGATGATCGGCCGCTCATGCTCTCACGCCTGCACGGGGGTTTTGGGCATCGGTGAGCTCACCCCACGAGCACGTTCGTCTCAATGTGCCAAGGCAGGCACCGCCTCGTTAGACTGCCCCGTCTGTCTCCCGACCCCGGGTCGGTGGAGTGTGGCGGCGCTGGAGCCGCAGCGACCAGGAAGGACGCGAACTGACGTGGAGCTATCGGTTGTCATGCCGTGCCTCAACGAGGCCGAGACGGTCGAGACCTGCGTCACCAAGACCCTCGCGTTCTTCGAGCGTGAGGGCATCGAGGGTGAGGTCGTGATCGCCGACAACGGCAGCACCGACGGCAGCCAGGATCTCGCGCTGGCGGCCGGGGCGAGAGTGGTGCTGGTCGAGGCAAAGGGCTACGGCAACGCACTCATGGGCGGCATCAGGGCGGCACGAGCCCCCTACGTCGCCATGGGCGACTGCGACGACTCCTACGACTTCGCCACCCTCGCTCCGTTCCTCGAGGACCTGCGCAACGGCGCGGACCTGGTGATGGGAAACCGGTTCAAGGGTGGCATCGAGCCGGGCGCGATGCCGTTCCTGCATCGCTACCTGGGCAACCCGGTGCTCAGCTTCGTGGGCCGGCTCTTCTTCAAGAGCAAGATCGGTGACTTTCACTGCGGGCTGCGCGCATTCAACCGACAGTCGATCCTGGACCTCGACCTGCACACCGGCGGCATGGAGTTCGCGAGCGAGATGGTGGTTCGCTCGACGCTGAGCGGCTACGACATCCGCGAGCGGCCGACCACGCTCAGCCAGGACGGTCGGTCACGTCCGCCGCACCTGCACACCTGGCGGGACGGCTGGCGGCACCTGCGCTTCCTGGTGCTCTACAGCCCCACGTGGCTGTTCATGATCCCCGGGCTGCTGCTCATGCTGATCGGTCTCGTCCTCGGCGTCGCACTGGAGTTCGGGCCGGTCGGAAACGAACGGATCGGCCTGGACGTCAACGCGCTGGTCGGCGCCTCGGCGATGGTCACCATCGGGTTCCAGTCCTTCACGCTCGGGCTGCTCACCAAGCTCTACGCGATCTCCGAGGGCTTCCTGCCCGAGGACCCGTTCGTCTCCAGGATGCGCAGGTTCTGGTCGCTGGAGAAGGGGTTGGTGATCGGTGGCCTGCTCGCCCTGCTCGGCCTGGTCGGTCTCGTCGCCTCGCTGCTGTATTGGAACGGTCGGGGGTTCGGCAACCTCGATCCTCGCGACTCGCTGCGCATCGTGGTTCCGTCGGCCACGGCGCTCATCGTGAGCCTCCAGGTCGTCTTCGCCGCACTCTTTGCCAGCATCCTTCTGATCCGGCGTCGACCCGAGGGTCGGGTGGCCTCACCCCGGGAGTACTCGTCCGCCTCGTCGTGACCGCATGACCAGATGACCAGATGACCATCGAGATCATGCTGCCGTTCTACGGACGGCGCGACTACCTCTCCGAGGCGGTCACCAGCATCCTGGGCCAGGACGACGCGGACTGGACCCTCACGGTCATCGACGATGCCTATCCGGATCCCGCGGCGGCAGGATGGGTCGCCGATATCGATGACCACCGGGTCCGCTACCTGCGCAACGACCACAACCTTGGCGTGAGTGCGACGTTCCAGCGCTGTCTGGAGCTGGCCTCGCACGAATGGCTGGTGATCATGGGCGGCGACGACCGGATGCTGCCCAGCTTCGTCTCGCGGATGCAGGAGGACATCGCCCGCTTTCCCGACGTGGACTACGTCCAGCCGGGAGTCCGCGTCATCGACGATCAGGGTGCGCCGCAACGGCCGCTCGTGGACCGGGTCAAGAGCCACTACCGCGTCAAGGTCGAACGGCCCACCGTGCTGGGCGGTCGGGCGCTCGTCGAGAGCCTGTTGCAGGGCAACTGGACCTACTTCCCCGCTACCTGCTGGCGCCGTTCCGCCATCCTCGCCTACGGGTTCGAGCCTCGCTACCAGATCGTGCCCGACTGGTGGCTTCAGCTGCGTCTGCTCGAGGAGGGCGCCACGATGCTGCTCGACCCGCACGTCACCTTCGAGTACCGCCGCCACGGGGAGCAGGCGAGTACCGCCGCGGCGGTGAACGTCTCCCGCTTCCACGAGGAGAAGGACCTGATGCTCCACGCGCGGCGCCTGATGGAGGGCAGGGGCTGGACCCGGGCGGCACGCCGCGCCAACTGGCACGTCTCGTCGCGTGGCCACGCGCTGGTCACCCTGGCTGCACGACTCCGCAGAGGCCGAGTGAGCGGGAGCGGCATGCTGCTGCGGCACGTGCTGACGAACAGACCTCCGCCCGGGACCTGGCCGAGCTCAGTGTCCCAACCTGGCCCCGGGCCCGCCCGTGGCGGTCAGTGAGCGGCTTCGAAGGCCTCACGTACGTCGCCGGGGATCCGACCGCGCTCGGGGACCTTGCGGCCGTTGGACCGGGCCCAGTCGCGGATCTCCCGCGCAGTGTGGCCGTTGGTCGTGGAGGCCGCGGAGCGACGTCCGCGGCGGGCGCCGCTGACCTTGCGGGCGTGGCCCACATAGGTGGCCAGCGCATCGCGCAGCGAGGCGGCGTTCTTGTCGTTCAGGTCGATCTCGTAGGACGTGCCGTCGAGGCCGAACGTAACGGTCTGCGTGGCGTCACTGCCGTCGAGGTCGTCCTCGAGGACGATGTGCACCTTTTGCGCCATTGTGATCTGATTCCTTTTCGGTTGCATTCGGATGGGGATTGCCCGACACGTTAGTGAGGGCAGGGAGATGATGGCAGGCGCGGACGGTAATTGTCACTTCTCCCGCTTTGTCCCAAACCCGGTGCGCGTAATCCATCGCGATTCTCGGACGATTATCGAAGCGGAATGGTCAAGCCGTTGTTGACGCCCGATAAAGCCCGAGATATCGCCTTCAAGCGAAAGTCGTACGGTCCAGCCACTCGCAGAGACGGCGGACGCCCTCCGCGACCATGACCTCTGGCTGCCAGCCCAGCGTCTCCGTTGCCGCCGTGATGTCGCAGCGCGCGGCCCGGATGTCTCCATTGCGGAACTGTCCGGTGACCTGCGGCTCCGGGGCGTCATAGACCGCGGCCACGAGCTCGGCGAGCCGCAGGATGCTGGTGCCCTCGCCCGAACCGATGTCCCAGGGGTCCTCAGTGGCGGGCGCGTCCCGCAGCCCTTGCCGGACGGCGGAGACGACGTCGTCGATGAAGACGAAGTCGCGGACGATCTCGCCGTCCTCGTAGACGGGGATCACCTCGCCCGCCTTCGCCTTCTGCGCGAACAGCGACACGATCCCGGTGTAGGGGTTGGTGAGTGACTGCCCGGGGCCGTAGACGTTCTGCAACCGGAAGACCACCGGCCGGACGTTGAGCGCCAGGCACCACGAGGTGAGCACGTTCTCCTGGGCCAGCTTGGTCGAGCCGTAGACACTGGTCGGAGTCGGCTTGACCCGGCTCGACTCGAACGGGGTCGGCGTCAATCCGGGGAAGTCCCACTGGCCGGCCTCGAGCATCGCGGCGCTGCGCTGGCCGGGGTAGTGCAGGCCGCCCTGGGAGTCCGCCCAGGCGCCCTCGCCGTAGACCGCCCGCGACGAGGTCAGCACCACTCGCTCCGGCAGCGTGCCGTGGCGGACCAGCGCGTCAAGCATCTCGGTGGTGCCCACCACGTTGACCATGGCGTGCCGAGTCGCCTCGGTCAGCGACTGCGCGGTGCCGGTCTCGGCGGCCAGGTGCAGCACCGCGGTCGGCCGGACGTCGGCCAGCAACGCGTCCCAGTCCGCCGCCGAGGTGACATCGCCCCGGACCAGCTCCACCCGCGGGTCGAGGGCCTCGGGTCGTTCCTGGGTCGCGTGCACCTGGGGATGCAGGTTGTCGATCGCGACGACCTGGTCGTAGTGATCGGCCAGGGCCTCCGAGACCGCGCAGCCGATGAACCCCGCGCCGCCGGTGACCAGACAGATGCCGGACGTCACCGCGCCATCATTTCGGCGCCGGCTCCGACAGGAACCGCTCGGTGATCACGAACAGCACAAGCTGCGGGTGGTACGTCGCCATCAGCTCAGCCAGGTTCGGCGGCTTGTACCCGACCTGTCCGATGCCGTGGGCGTACTGCACCGTGGTGCCGAACGACCAGCTGTACAGGGACGAGAGCGCGTTGCCGGTCGAGTCCCGCAGTGTCAGCATCGCCAGCCCGGGCGCTTGGGCACCCGGGGTGGTCGTCTTCAGCGGCGCCTGGAGCGTGTCGGTCGCGAAGTCCGGGCTGTTCGCAATCGGCGTCCCGTCAGGCTGGTGGGTCATCGTGGTGGCCGGGTGCGACTGCCCGTAGATCGGGTAGGTGCGTCGGGGTTCCCCGCTCGGCACGCCGTTGACGGCGAACTCGTTGGAGTTCTGGGCGATCCCGACGCCCGTGATCGTGGGGGCGTCGAGCGGCTTGAACCCCTCGTCGAGGGCGCGCAGACACCTGGTGATCGCCTCCCAGGCGACGTAGCCGCCGTACGGCGTCCAGTGGCTGTCCAGGGGCTCGTAGGTGTCGTTCTTCTTGGCTGCCTGACGCAGCGCCGCGCTGGGATCGATCCACGGCAGCTCGGGGTGCGCCTCCATCAGCCTTCGCAGCGAGGTGGTGCCGCGCAGCTTGTGTGCCCAAGTAGGCAGCTGCTGCGGGTAGATGTCCCAGTTCGCGGGAGCCACCACCACGTGGTACCGGCCGCCGCCCTTCGTGACGATCTTCTCGGACTTGGCGATCCACCTCGCCCAGGCCTCTCGCTGCTTGGTCGACTGGGTGAGCCGACCGATCGCCTGGGAGAAGTTCTCCGACTGGTAGTCGGTGAAGAACTTCCAGCCGTCCTTGCCCGCGACGTAGGCCGGGTGCTCCTTCTTGATCTGCTTCCTGAACGCCTTCTCACTCTGCTGACGTCGCGCACCTTCCCAGGGCTCGGTCGTGATCCCGGTACTGAACCTCGGCATGCACTTGGCCTTCGCCTTGGCGGCCTTCTCAGCCGCCTTGACCGCCGGGTCCTTCGGGAGCGCCGAAGCGGGGATGCCGATGGTGACCGGCGTGTCGCGGGTGACCCCGACCACGGCCGCGGCGGTGACCATCAGGCAGAGCACCGCCAGCGGCACCAGCCGCAGCCGGCTGACCAAGCGGGGACGCTGAGCGATGGTCGCGTCGTCGCTGGTTGCTTCTGTGGTCATCAGGTCTGCGCTCCTAGGAATCGCAAGGGAGTCAGTCGTCGGTGGCGCCGACAAGCGCGGGCACCGTGTGGTCGTGTCGAACGTCGGGCGGCTCGTCCGGGCTGGTGTCGCTGGGGTCGGGCCGGCGCCACTGAGCGAGCAGGGCAGCCGGCGACCAGTCCTTGAGCGACATGGCGGGCTTCTCGATCAGGTGCCAGCTGCAGAACGCGATCGCATGGGCGGCGAGCACGATCACCGCGAAGTACGGAACCATTCCAGCCCTGTGCAAGCCGAAGTAGCAGCAGAACATCATGAGGGGCCAGGCGAAGATGTAGACGCCATAGGAGAAGTCGCCGTACTTCTCCCAGTGCTGCAGCTTGGTCCACTTGATCGCAGCCCACATGAGGAAGTAGAGAAAGCCGTATTGGCCGATGACGTTCCAGTTGCCCTGGTCATAGGTGAAGAGGGCACCCGCGAGCGCCACCCAGGCAAACACGTTGCTCAGGGGAACGTACTTGCCCCAGATCGCGACCAGCATCCCGAAGGCGAACGGCGCGATCAGCATCGGGTTGAACGCGTCGACGAGCAGCGGGTGGCCGAACGGCGCGGAAAGCGGGTTGTCGATCGTTGCGATGGCAATGTGGCCGGACCAGAGCATCGAGTTGAAGACGATGATGGCGAGCGCGGCAATCGTGGCCAGGTAGCGGCTGGCGGCGTAGCCGACGATGCCCAGGATGCCGACCAGGATGTAGGCCTTGAACTCATAGCTCAGGGTCCAGGCCGAGCCGTTCCAGTCGTAGCCGCGGATGTCGGCGTAGGGGACCGAGGTCCCCATCTCGGCGATGTTGCGCTGGTGAAGGACCAGGAACATGTTCTGGAAGACGTAGGTGAACGGCGAGTCCGACGGCGCGTTCCAGTATCCCGAGATCGACCCTTGCTCCTTCACCCACGCGATCGGCCCGAGCACGAAGGCAGTGAGCAGCAACGCGCACCAGAACGCCGGGAAGATGCGGAGGCAGCGCCTCCAGAAGTAGCGCACCATCCCGGTGCGGGCCCGACTCCGGGTGATCAGGAAGCCGCTGAAGAAGAAGAAGCCGGCCACGGCGACGCCGCCCAGCGACTGCTCGTCACTGATCTGGGCACCGAGATCCTCCTGGCCGTAGAAGCCGGCGACCGGACCGGCATGGGAGAAGATCACCGAGAACGCCAGCAACCAGCGGAAGAAGCCAATGCTGTTGGCACGGCTGCTGAAGGCGCTGCCGACAGTGCGGAAGCGCGGCCGCGCTTCCGTCGCTGGGGCCTCGGTCACGTCATTCCTCATCTGAGGATCCGCGAGAGCAGACGGCGTCGGGGCTGCTTCTCCTCGGCCTTCTTGCCACCGTCGCCAACAGCGAACATCCCGATTCCGAGCGCCTGCTTGCGAATTCTCTTGAGCTTGCTGATGCGTTTGATCTGGGCGCGAGGATACGCGGGCAGCTTCGATCCCACGGCGATCGCGCGGTATTCCAGGTAGGAATAGTTGGTGGCCGCGAGCTCGGAGTTCATCACCTCGCGGCAGTGATGGCCGGTCTGCAGCACCGCATAGCTGACCAGGCGCTCGACCACATGGGTGAGCGCGCCGTCGCGATAGTCGGTCTCCTCGGGGAAGTCCTCGTGCCGGTAGCCGGCCGAGGTGATCACGCGCAGCGCCTCGGGTCGGGCGATGAAGAAGCTGCCGTACGCCGAGAGCGGGGTGTTGTCGTCGAAGGGCACGTGGATGCCCAGCCGCTTGGCCTCCTCCTCGGCGCGCTCCTTGTTGAGGAACCACGCGTGCCCGAGAGTCGGGTAGGCGATGTGGTAGACGGGCGGGAACACCATGCCGAGCGTGCGCTGCTGCTGGAAGAGACGGAGCACATTCGCGGCGTAACCGGGCGAGGACAGCAGGTTGTCGAACATGTGGCGCTTGAACAGCTCCTGGATGTTCGGGTTGTCCTGGGGCTGCTTCTTCGAGTGCAGCTTGACCACGACGTCGTAGTCACCGCTCTCCAGCACGTCGCGGCAGTCGATGAAGAACGCCGACACGTCGCGGCCCTGGTTGCTCTTCACGATCCGGAGGTCGGCGAGCCTGCCGCGGCGCTCGAGCGCGGCCGCGATCACCGCCAGCTTGGCCTCGTCGGTCGTGGTGATCACCAGGTCGTAGTCGTGCGGCAGGAAGTCGAACCGGTCGACGATCTCGTCGGTCATCTCGGGGTAGAAGATGTGGGCGATCCCCACCACCCGCAGCGGGTGCTCGAGGTCGTAGCCGAGGTCGACCTCGGGGAGCACGTCCATCCAGCCCATGTTGGTGGCCAGCCACCGTGGCTTGGAGGTACGGGCCAGGTTCCGGTAGGCGTGGTCCATCGGGTACCCGCGCTCGGCCATCATCCGCGCCAGCTGGCGACCGTCGTTGGCCTTCCACTCGTGGTAGAGCGGGTCGTAGAAGAAGCTGCGTCGCTTCACGATCGGACAGCCGTCGCGCACCATCGCCACGGGGTTGTCCATGATCGGGTGGTGCGACCCGTAGTTCTCGGCCGGGAAGGACGCGGCATAGGTGTATCCACGCTCGACGAACCACGGCGTGAAGCGCGTCTCGTGGTGGAGGATCGAGCCGTGGTAGGTCTCGATGACCGGCATCTGCCCCCAGTACTCCGCCCAGTCCGGTGAGGTCACGAGGGACCGCCGGGCGGCGAGCCAGTGGGTCTGGATGTGGGCGGCCATCGGCCGGTCGCGCTGGATCGGGTGCTTGCGGGTCGGACCGTGCTCGGTGATCCCCCAGAAGTCGAGGTCGTCCCGCGCGTCCATCTCGGCGAAGACGGCGTCAAAGGAATCCAGCGGTCCGAACACAGTGCTGTTGAGCAGCAGCACCTCGTCGTACTCCCCGAGCCGCTCGGAGCCGACCTGCTCCATCGACTCCTTGTAGGCCCACACGTCGAACCCGACGTTCTCGCGCACCCAGACGGTGTCGGCAACGGTCTCGAGCCGGGCCGTGTTCTCGGCGTCCAGCGGGGTGTTCGAGACCACGAAGACCAGGTCGGCATGGGGTCGCAGGTGACCGAGCGTGTGGAGCACGTAGTCGTCCACTTGACCCTGCGGGTCGTAGAACAGGTAGAAGACAGCGCGGCGCACGGAGACCTCGGAGGACCGGTGGTGGCGTGGCGATCGGCGAGCACGCCAGGTGGGGATGGACCGTCCGCGACTATACCGAGGCCCGCCGTGGTCCGGCGCATCCGCAAGCGGCGGCGGGCGCTTGTGACAGGTCAGCCCTGACGGCGGTTGCGCGCCTTGCGCGCCAGTCTCGCGATCACCCGGGTGCGGCCCGGCGCCGGCTGCGGCGGGGCCGCGAGCCGGCGTTCGAGACGCTCCGCCCGGCGGCGGACCCGGCGCAGCCTGCCGCGCAGCTCCTCGACCCGACGCTCGGCGCGCTCCGCCCGGCGCTCGGCCGCGCGCAGGTCGCGGAGCATCGCGTCATGCAGGTCTCGCAGCGCCCGCTCGGCGTTCATCCGGGTGCCGCCCAGGACCGACTCCAGCTTGGCAATGCCGTCGTCGACCGCCTTCATGCCGGCTCACCCTTGCGCCAGTAGGACCCGGTCCAGTCGACCGGGTGGATCGGGTCGGTGATCCCGCGCGCGTCCCTGAAGTCGTGGACGGCCTTGGCGCAGGCCGGGACCGCGCCGTAGTCGTCGACGATGACGAAGCCTCCGGGGGCGACCTTGTCGTACAGCGGCTCCAGCGCGTCCATCGTGGAGGAGTACATGTCGCCGTCGAGACGCAGCACCGCAATCCTGTCGATCGGCGCGGTGCCGAGGGTGTCGGCGAACCAGCCCTTCAGGAACTCGACCCGGTCGTCGAGCAGCCCGTATCGGCGGAAGTTGTCCTGGACCTCCTCCAGCGAGATCGCGAGCTCGCCGAAGGTGTGGAACTGGTCGCCGATGTCGGCCTCGTAGCGGCCGTCGAACTCCGGCAGACCCTCGAAGGAGTCGCAGACCCAGACCCGGCGGTCCGGGTCGCCGTACGCGTCAAGGATGCCGCGCATGTAGATGCACGAACCGCCGCGCCACACGCCGGTCTCGACCAGGTCACCGGGGACCCCGTCCGTCAGCACCTGCTCCACGCAGGTGCGGATGTTGGCCAGCCGCTTGAGACCAACCATGCTCTCCGCGTCGGCAGGCCAGTCGTGGCCCTCCTCGCGCAGGTCGGGCTTGAACTCGCCGGGCTCGACCATCCGCACCTGGCGTCCGGGCATCGCGGTGACCAACAGCTGCCACAGGTACGACTCGTAGCTGCCGCCGGGCAGGGAGACCGTGGTGTTGCGGCCCTCGAAGCCGTATCGGGTCAGCACCTTCGCCATCAGGTCGAGGTAGAGGTCAGCGGCGGGATGGGGGCTCACGGCCCGCACCCTAGTGGTCATCGACGGAGGTTCGTCGAGGGTAGCCGTGGTCCAGGTGCGTGCAGCGCGAGACGGAGGAGGGAAGTCGTAGTCGACCTACTTCGACCGACTCCAACGAAGCGATGTGCGTGCCTGGGCCGCGGGGACCCCGTCGAACTTCCGTCGATGACCGCTAGTGCCCACTGGTGCCCGGAGTTCGACGAGGCCGCTGGGGTAGAGTCGCTCGACAGTTGACTCGCCGCGGACCCCTGGTCGGTCCGGCGCACCACGACCACGGAGTGCACGTGTCCCGCTACGAGACCGCGATCGATCTCGACAATCCCAACAACAGCCAGACCCAGCTGATCACGCTGGTCGGCCGGGACAAGAACGTCCTGGACGTGGGGTGCGCAGCCGGCGACACCGCCGAGGCGCTGGTCGCCCGGGGCTGCACCGTGAGCGGCGTCGACATCGACGCGGAGGCGGCCGAGCCGGCCCGCTCGGTCCTCGAGGACCTGGTGATCGCCGACATCGACCGCAACCCGCTCTCGGAGCACTTCAAGGCCGAGTCGTTCGACGCCATCATCTTCGGCGACGTCCTCGAGCACCTGCTCGACCCGTGGGCCGCCCTGCGTGACGCGGCCACCCTGCTCCGCCCCGAGGGCCGGATCCTGGTCTCGATCCCGAACGTCGCCCACGCGGCCGTACGCCTGGCGCTGCTGCAAGGCCGCTGGGACTACACCGACAAGGGCCTGCTGGACCGCACCCACCTGCGCTTCTTCACCCTCGACACGGTCTGCGAGCTCCTCGAGAGCGCGGACCTCGTCATCGAGGTGCTGCGCTCGACCGTGCTCGACCCGATGGGCGCGCAGGAGATCAGCCTCGAGGCCGACCTGCTGCCGCCCACTGTCGTCGAGTGGGTCCGTCAGCAGCCCGAAGCGCTGAACTACCAGTACGTCGCGGCCGCACGGGTCCTCGCGCCGGGTGAGGAGCGGGGCCCTCGGCCGGCCCTCGAGCCGGCGCTCGCCTATGACGCTGCGCGGCTCCGCGACCGGCACACGGAGCGGATGCTCGAGGACCAGGAAGAGCGCCACCGCATGCTCACCATCCGCGACCACGTGATCGGCCTCGAGGCGAGCGCGGCCGCCGCCGACGCCCGCACCGGCCGGATGCGGGCCCGGGCCAAGCAGGCCGAGCGCCGGTTCCGCAAGGCCCGCAACGAGCTCACGGCGCTCACCAACGAGATCGAGCAGATCGCCACCAGCAGACGCCCGCGCACGCACCTGCGGGCGCTCGTCCAACGGCTGCGGACGCAGCCCAAGAAGAAGCAGCGCGAGGTCGACGAGGGTGAGTGACGCCGGCACCGCACCCGGGGCGCCGCTGTTCTCGGTCATCACGCCCGTCTACAACACGCCACTCGACGTGCTGGCCCAGATGGTCGAGTCGGTGCGCCAGCAGACCTTCACCGACTGGGAGTTCCTGCTCGTCGACGACTGCTCCGACGACCAGCGGGTCCGCGACTACCTGCGGGCCCAGGCCGCCGAAGAACCTCGGATCACCCTGATCGAGCGCTCCGAGAACGGCCATATCGTGGTCGCCTCCAACGACGGCGTGAACGCGGCCCGGGGGGAGTTCATCGCGCTGCTCGACCACGACGACCTGCTGGTGCCGCGAGCGATGGAGCACATGGCCAACGCGATCGCCCACGAGCCGCAGGTCGACTACCTCTACTCCGACGAGGACAAGGTCGACCCCGAGGGCAACTTCTTCGACGACTTCATCAAGTCGGCCTGGTCGCCCGAGCAGCTCCGCGGCCACATGTACACCTGCCACTTCTCGGTGCTGCGCACCGCGCTGGTCCGCGAGGTCGGCGGCTTCCACGAGGGGTTCGAGGGCTCCCAGGACCACGACCTGGTGCTGCGGGTGACCGAGCAGGCACGCAAGATCGTGCACATCCCGAAGATCCTCTACCACTGGAGGGTCATCCCCGGCTCGGCCGCGGGCGACCCACACGCCAAGCCGTACGCCTGGGTGGCCGGCGTCAAGGCGGTGCAGGCGCACCTCGACCGGCTGGGCATCGACGCCACGGCCGACTTCGGACCCGGACACAGCACCTACCGGATCGAGCGCAAGCTCGACCCGGCCGTCCGGATCAGCGTGGTCATCCCCACCGGCGGCGCCGACGGGCTGGTCTGGGGCGAACGCCGCTTCTACGTCGTCGAGGCGGTGCGCTCGCTGCTCGACCACAGCGGGCACGACAACGTCGAGGTCGTCGTCGTCCACGACGCCCTCACCCCGGAGCGCGCACTCGAGCAGCTCCGGAGCGTTGCCGGTAGCAAGCTTCGCCTGGTCCGCTACGACAAGCCCTTCGACTTCAGCGAGAAGTGCAACCTCGGCGTGCTCTCGTCGTACAGCGACGTCGTGGTCCTGCTCAACGACGACATCGAGGTGACCTCCGACGACTTCCTCGTCCAGCTCGTGGCCCCGCTCTACGAGGACGGCGTGGGGATGACAGGCGGCCGGCTGCTCTACCCCGACGGCCGGGTACAGCACGGCGGGCTGGCCCTGGACAAGCGACTCCAGCACCTGATGTCGGAGGGCCGGACCGTGCACCAGGGGCCGTTCCTGATCCGCGAGTCCGCGCGCTACCGCGTCGGCAGCGCGCTGATCGTCAACCGCGAGGTGTCCGGCCTGTCGGCGGCCTGTCTGGCGATCAAGCGGTCGCTGTTCGAGCAGGTCGGTGGGCTCTCGGAGCAGCTGCCCCTCAACTTCGGCGACGTCGACCTCTCGCTCAAGGTCCAGCGCGCCGGCTACCGGCTGCTGTGGATGGTCGGGCCGACGGCGTACCACTTCGAAGCCAGGACCCGGCAACCGCTGGTCTTCCCGCGCGAGGCCCGGGCGCTGAGCCGGCGCTGGGAGCTGCCCAACCACGACCGATACCTGCCCCACCTCCCCGAGGGCCTGCCCAAGGTGACCGCGGGTGGGCGAGCGCCCCGGACCAAGGCGCGAGCGCGCTGGCAGTAGGGCGTCCTGACGGGTGCCGGGCTCAGAGCGTCTCGGCCAGCAGGGCGGTCAGCGCGATGACGCCCAGCGCCAGCAACGCTGTGCCTCCTCCGCGCCGACGGCCAGCGACGACGGCGAGCACGGCCGCCGCGGCGGGAAGGACGCTGAGCCCGTAGCGGCCCGGCACCCAGTAGGAGACCTGCAGGGTGACGTACTGCAGGAGGAGGTAGGCCGGACCTCCGAGCACCATGGCCGCGGTGGTGCCCAGCGCCAGCCGAGCCACGACCGGTCGGCCGGCACCGAACCAGACCGCGCCCACGCAGCCGAGGATGAGCAGCACGTTGGTCAGCTGCAGCAGCAGCGTGACGGTGTCACCCATGACGTACGACGGCGCGTCCGGTACCCGCACCGGGGACACCAGCCTGTGCACGCTGTCACTCATGGCGGCCCAGCTGACCTGCGAGACCTTGTACTCCTGACCCATGGGGATGTCATCGACACTCGGCAGGGCCGTCGCGGAGGACCACGCCGCCCATGCGCCGAGCGGCACGGCCGCCGCCGCGAGCATCGCCACGAGGGCGCGGAGCTCGTGGCCCGGCTCCCTTCTCGGGACTGCGTCCGGCTCGTCACTCTCGACGTCCCTGCGACGCCACCACCAGGTCGCCACGAGGAGGACGCTGACGGCACCGACAGCGGTCAGCGACGTGACCTTGATGGCCGTGCTGGCGGCGGCGACGGGGGCAAGCCACCACCAGGCGCGTCGCTGCTCGACCACGGCGACCGCGACCAGGAACAGAACTCCCCCCACCAGCAGCTGCGGTGCGTCCGTCGTGACCGTGCCGCTCGCGTGCACGACCGCCGGGGTGCTGCCCAGGAGCAGGGTCGTGCCGATGGCGGCACGACGACTCGCGCCCAGCGTCAGTGCCAGCGCGAAGGTGGCGGCCAGGCCGCCGGCCAGCCACAGGACCCCCACGCTCCGGGCCGCGGTGACAACCGAGTCGAGCCCGGCCAGGCGCTGCACTGCTGCCGCCAGCGGTGCGGTGACGAGATAGTAGGTGGGCGGGTCCGCGTAGGTGTGGTTGAACCCGGCTCCCGGGAACTCCGACGGGTCGTAGTGCCGCTTCCCGCACGGAGGCAGAACCGCGCCCTTCAGCTCGATCCCGCGACAGGCCTGCTCGCGCATCGCGACCTGTCCGACGCGTTCACCGCCGTTGACGTGCTCCAGGCGCTGGGTCTTCACCAGGTAGTCGACGTGCTGGAACTCGTCGATGAACGACAGCTGTGTGAACGAGTGCGCGAACGGCAGCACGATCAGGGCTGCCACGGGCAGCCACATCAGGAGCCAGAGGGACCTGGTCGTGCGCGCTTGGTGCACCTGGCCCTCTCCAGTCTCGAACCTCGCCATGGCGACGCCGATGCTCTCACAGCGGGGGTGGCGGGCCCTCGGCCCCTCAGGCGTTGCGCTCGAAGACCAGCTCGAGGCCGCGGAGGGTCAGCCACGGCGCCCGGTGCGTGAAGCAGCGGCACTCGTCGACGACCAGGTCCGCCAGATAGCCGGTGGCGATCACCTTGACGTCGTCCGGCGCCACGTCGAGCTCGACGATCATCCGAGCGACGATCCCCTCGACCTGGGCGGCGACTCCGAACACCATCCCGGACTGGAGCGCCTCCACGGTGTTCTTGGCGATCACCGTGCGCGGCCGGGCGAGCTCGACCTTCCGCAGCTGGGCGCCGCGTCGGCCCAACGCCTCCAGCGAGAGCTCGATGCCGGGCGAGATCGCGCCGCCGACGTACTGACCCTGCGCGCTCACCACGTCGAACGTCGTCGCGGTCCCGCCGAAGTCGACGACGATCGCGGGCCCGCCGTACTCGGTGGCCGCAGCGAGCGCATTGATGATCCGGTCGGACCCGACCTCGCGCGGGTTGTCGGTCAGCACCGGGATGCCGGTGCGGACGCCCGGCTCCACGACCACGGCGACGATGTCGGGGAAGTGCCGCGGCAGCATCTCGCGCCACTCGTGCAGGACGGCGGGCACCGTCGAGCAGACCGCGATCCCGTCCACCTCGTCGATGGCGTCGCCCAGCAACCCGCGCAGCAGCACCGCCCACTCGTCGGCCGAACGGCGATCGTCGGTGGAGATCCGCCAGTCCGCGCTGACCTCGCCGTCGTCGAGCAGCCCGAGGACGGTGTGGCTGTTGCCGATGTCGGCGGCGAGGAGGGGCATCAACCGACCGTGAGGTCCAGGCCGATGTCGAAGACGTTGACCGAGTGGGTCAGCGCGCCGACCGAGATGAAGTCGACGCCGGTCTCGGCGACCTCGCGGGCCCGGTCGAAGGTGAGGCCACCGGAGGCCTCGAGGCGGGCGCGGCCGCCAAGCCCCAGATGGTGAACAAGCCGGACCGCCTCGCTCATCGTCTCGGTCGACATGTTGTCGAGCAGGATCTCCTCGCACCCTGCGTCGAGCAGCTCATGGAGCTGGTCGAGGTCGGTGACCTCGACCTCGACGCGCAGGTCGGGGTAGGCCTTCCGGACGGCGGCGTACGCCGGCACCACACCCCCGGCCGCGACGACGTGGTTGTCCTTGACCATGGCACGGTCGGACAGGCTCATCCGGTGGTTGAGGCCTCCGCCGCAGCGGACGGCGTACTTCTGCAGGGCGCGCCAGCCGGGCAGGGTCTTGCGGGTGTCGAGCACCCGGGCGCCGGTGCCGTCGAGGGCGTCGACCCACGCCGCGGTGGCTGTGGCGACCCCGGAGAGGTGACAGGCGAAGTTGAGTGCGGTGCGCTCGGCGGTGAGCAGGCCGCGGGTCGGACCGGACACCCGCATCACGACATCGCCGGCGCCGACCCGGCTGCCGTCGGGAACCCGGTCGGCGACGGTGACGGTGTCGCCCATGACGGTGTGGAAGACCAGCGCCGCGATCCCCAGTCCGGCGACGGTGCCGGCCTCGCGGGCCGCGAAGACTCCGGACCCGACCGCGGTCTCGGCGATCGTGGCCTGGCTGGTCACGTCTTCTGCGGGCAGATCCTCGGCCAGCGCCCGGTCGATCGCCGACTGCACCTCGGTCGGGTCGAGGCCGGCGGCGGCCAGCTCGTGGCACAGGGCCGACGTCACTGCTGGAGCGCCTGGTCGGTCGCAGGTGTGGCTGCGAAGACGAGCTCGGACTCGCCGCCATGCATCACGACGTCGAAGTGGCCGGCAAAGCGCTCGTCGTCGCGCTCGGGGAAGTCCTCACGCCAGTGCGAGCCGCGGGTCTCCTCGCGCAGCGCGGCGGCATCGGCCAGGGCGGTGCTGATGGTGAGCAGGTTGGTCGTCTCCCACGACTCGAGGTCGACCTCCTCCGCGGCCACCCCCGCGAGCTTGTCGAGCGCCGCGGTCGCGTCGGCCAGTCCGCCGGCGGTGCGCAGCACACCCACCTCGGCGGTCATCACCTCCTGCAGGTCGCGCCGGAGCGACCCGGGGACCAGCCCCGCGGTGCGGTCGTCGCGCGCCGGCTCGGACCACTCGCCCAGCTCCCCGGGCAGCACGGTCGCGATCCGTCGGGAGAACACCAGGCCCTCGAGAAGTGAGTTGGAGGCCAGCCGGTTGGCGCCGTGCACCCCTGAGCAGGCGACCTCGCCGGTGGCGTAGAGGCCGCGCACGTCGGAGCGGCCCCACAGGTCGGTGCGGACGCCGCCGCTGGCGTAGTGGCAGGCCGGCGCGACGGGGATCAGCGCGGTGACCGGGTCGACGCCGTACGAGCGGGCGGTGGCCAGGATCGTGGGGAACCGGCGCTCCCAGAACTCTCGCCCGAGGTGGCGCGCGTCGAGCCACATGTGTGGGTGCCCGGTCTCGATCATCCGGCGCATGATCGCCTTGGCGACCACGTCGCGAGGGGCCAGGTCGGCGAGCGGGTGCACCCCCTGCATGAACCGGTTGCCCTCGAAATCCACCAGAACGGCGCCCTCACCGCGGACCGCCTCGGAGATCAGCGGCTGCTGCCCGCGGGAGTCGGGGCCGAGGTACATGACCGTCGGGTGGAACTGGACGAACTCGAGGTCGCGCAGGGTCGCTCCGGCGCGCAGTGCCAGCGCCATGCCGTCGCCCGTCGACACCCCGGGGTTGGTGGTCTGGGAGAACACCTGGCCGAGCCCACCCGAGGCCAGGACGACGGCTCGGCAACGGACCGCTCCGACGCCGTCGCGGAGGCCCTCGCCGATGACGTGCAGGGTCACGCCGGCGACGCCGCCGTCCTCGGCGAGCAGCAGGTCCACGGCGAGGGCGTGCGGGATCACCTCGATCTCGGGGGCCCGCTCGACCGCGGCGATCAGCGCTCGCTGGATCTCGGCCCCGGTGGCGTCGCCGCCCGCGTGCGCGATCCGGTCGCGGTGGTGGCCGCCCTCTCGGGTCAGCGACAGCACCCCGTCGAGGTCGTGGTCGAAGTTGGTGCCCAGCGCGATCAGCTCGTGGACCGCCTCGGGGCCTTCCTGCACCAGCACGCGTACGGCGTCGAGGTCGCACGCTCCGGCCCCTGCCACCAGCGTGTCGACCTCGTGCTGCTGTGGGGTGTCGCCGGGGCCGAGTGCGGCGGCGATGCCGCCCTGCGCCCACTGGGTCGAGCCCGCGGAGAGCACGTCCTTGGTGACCACCAGCACCTTGCCGGCCACGTCACTGAGGGAGTCGCGAAGCCGCAGGGCCGCGGTCAGTCCCGGCGATGCCGGAGCCGATGACGACCACGTCGGCAGTCGTCGTCCAGCCGGGCTCGGGCGCGGTGAGGCGACCCGGGAGGCGGCGTACGGGCAGGGTCACCGGGCCAATCTAACGAGACGCAGTCACGTCTCCGCGGACGAGTCCAGGGCCGTCGAACGTCTCAGCGGGGTCGAAGCCCGTGGCCAGGATCTTGTTGTCGGCGTCGACGAAGACCACGTGCGGCTGGAACTGCTTCGCCTCGGCGGTCTCCATCTGGCCATAGCCGATCAGGATCACGATGTCGCCGGGGTGAACCAGCCGGGCCGCGGCGCCGTTGATGCCGAGCACGCCGCTGCCGCGCTCGCCGGCGATCGTGTAGGTCTCCAGGCGGGCTCCGTTGGTCACGTCGACGATGTGCACGAGCTCACCCGCGAGCAGGTCCGCGGCGTCCAGCAGGTCCTCGTCGACGGTCACCGAGCCGACGTAGTGCAGGTCGGCCTGGGTGACGGTGGCGCGATGGATCTTGCTCTTCATCATGGTGCGCAGCATCAGTCTGCCCTTCCAAGGGTGAGGGGGAGGTTGTCGATGAGGCGGGTGCTGCCGAGCCGGGCGGCGACCAGGATCCGCGCCTCGGTGCCGGGGGGCGGGTCGGCGGGCAGCTCGCCGAGCTCCGGCGTGGTGATCGTCAGGTAGTCGACCTCGACGCCCGGGGACGCGCGCAGCAGGTCGTCGGCCGCTGCGAACGCTGCACCGACGCCTCCGGCGGCGGCCTGCTGGGCGGCCCGCAGCGCCTGGTGGAGCACCACGGCCTCCCGGCGTTGCTGGTCGTCGAGGTAGCGGTTGCGGCTGGAGAGCGCCAGACCGTCCGGTTCGCGCTGGGTGTCGGCGCCGACGACCTCGACACCTCCCCTGGATCCGGCGAGGCACAGGTCCTCGACCATGCGGCGGACCAGCACCAGCTGCTGGTAGTCCTTCTGGCCGAACACCGCGAGGTCAGGCCGCACGAGGCCGAACAGCTTGGCCACCACGGTCAGCACCCCGCGGAAGTGGCCGGGACGGACGCTGCCCTCGAGGACGTCGGCCAGCGGGCCGGGCTGCACGGTGACCTGCGGCTGGGCCGGCCAGCCGGGGTAGACCTCCTCGACCGCCGGGGCGAAGACGAGGTCGACGCCCTCGCGCTCGCAGAGCTTGAGGTCGGTCTCGAGGGTGCGCGGATAGCGGTCGAGGTCCTCGGTCGGCCCGAACTGCAGCGGGTTCACGAAGATCGAGGCGACCACGGGGCCGTCGCTGACCCGCTCACGGGCCACGCGGAGCAGGCTGGCGTGGCCCTCGTGCAGGGCGCCCATGGTCGGAACGAAGCCCACCGACCTGCCGGCGGCGCGGGCGTCGGCAAGCAGGGCGTGCAGCTCCTCGCGGCTCGCCGCGAGGACGGGGCTGTCGGTCATCGCACCCTGCGCAACGGACGGCCCGCCACCGCAGCGTCCAGCAGCTCGCTGATCCGGGCGGCCCGGATCGGCACGACCCGCCCGTCGGTGACCGCGCGGTCGAGGGTGGCGCGAGCCAGGGCGACGTACGACTGGAGCGTCTGCGGGGCGTTGGCGGTGATGTCCTCGAGGTGGGCGCGGACGGTGCCGAGGTCGCCGCGGACGATCGGGCCGGTCAGCGCCGCATCGCCCTCGGCGAGGGCGTTGTCGAGGGCGGCGGAGAGCAGCGGACGCAGGGTGCCGGCGGGGTCCGCGGCGCCGGCCGCGGAGAGGATCTCCATCGCCTCGGTGACCAGGGTGACCAGGTGGTTCGCGCCGTGCGCAAGGCCCGCGTGGTAGAGCGTGCGCATCTCCTCGGGGACCCACATCGGCGTGCCGCCGACGTCGGCGACGAGCCCTTCGACGAAGGCCCGCTCGGCAGGATCGGCGGTGAGGCCGAAGACCGTGCCGGGGAGCCGGTCGAGGTCGACGGACGTGCCGGTGAAGGTCATCGCCGGATGCAAGGCGGCCACCCGGGCGCCGGCCCGGCGGGCCGGCTCGAGGACGGCGAGGCCGTGCCGACCCGAGGTGTGCACGACATGCTGACCCGCGTGCAGGGCGCCGCTCTCGGTCAGCATCAGGACGACGTTGTCGAGCATGTCGTCCGGCACGGCCAGCAGCAGGAGGTCACAAGCCCGGGCCACGTCGGTCGGCTTGCCGCGCGGCACACCGGGGAGGAGCGCGGCGATGCGGCGACGCGAGGCGTCGGACTCGCCCGCGGCGGCCACGACGTCATGACCGGCCGCGCGGAGCGCAGCGCTCAGGACCGCGCCGACGCGGCCAGCGCCGACTACACCCACCCTGTGGGTCATCTGAACCTCTTTCGTTCCAATCCCGCCGACCACTCGCGTTCCCGACGTATCGGGTGCGAGCCGGGGTGGGTACCGGACTACTGGTGTGTTCAACGCCAACGGTACGCAGAGGTTTCCCGGGAGGACACCACTTCGGACGTGATGTGGCCGACATTCGGCCGGCCCGCCCTGCCGCTACGGCGCGTCCTGGGTGCTGGCCAGGGCCAGCTGGGCCGGCGAGCCCGGCGCCAGCTCGGGCAGCCCGACCTCCAGGGGTCGAGGCGCACGCGGCAGCCAGTCCTGGGTGACGAAGTCGACGATGTGCACGCCCTCGGGCGCGCTGATCTCGTGCACGCCGGGCAGGACCTCGCCGCGCTGCAGGGCAGTGAAGACGGTCCACTCGCGGCGCTTGCGCTTGTTGCGGTAGCTGGTCGCGAACGACGCCGGGTCGGTCCAGTGCGCGAACTCGTCACCGTCGAGGTACTTGAGCTCGACGCACAGCCCGTGCGGCAGCCCGATCGAGCGCACCGGGTCGGGCGTGGTCCGGATCTCCCACTCGTAGGCCTTGGTGAACACGAAGTCCGGCCCGATCGGGAACCCCCACTCCTCGGCGTTGCGCAGCCCGAGGTCGAGGTAGCCCCGCGAGTCGCTCTCGAGGTAGAGCCCGTGCCGGGGCACCCGGATGATCGACTGGACGTCGCCCACCTGCCAGCCGAGGTCGGCGATCGAGACCTCGCCCTCGGTGGTGAGCACCATGTCGCCGTCCCACTTCCAGGAGTAGCGGGTCCCGACCTGCGCGAAGCACCAGTTGTAGAAGTAGGCCAGCGAGTGCACCGACCGTTCCGGCTGCTCGAGGTGCTCGGCTCCGGCGCGGGCGACCTGGAACGGGTACGACGCCTGGGTCAGCTTGTCCGCGAGCCCTGCCTGTTGCGCGGCCTCTGCGGTGACCTCCGGGGTGCCGTCGGTGGAACCGTTGTCGACGACCAGCACGTGGTCGCAGGCCCGCAGCAGCGGGGGCAGCACCCAGGGCAGCGACCGGGCCTCGTCCTTGACCCGGAGCACCGCGGTGGCGCCGGGGCGCAGGCCGCCGGGCCGGGTCCACGGCCAGACGATGTCGAAGTCGGTGTGACCCTCGAGGTTCGTGAGGCCGGCGGTGCTGGCCGTCAATGCAGTCACTGCGGTCACTGGGGGTCCGGTCGGGTCCGGCCGGCCATCTTGCGCAGCCCGCGCCGGACCGACGGCGGCACCATGGCGCGGACCGAGTGCGGGACCTTGTCGACTCCGCGCGGCTCCGCGCCCGGCCCGACTCCCTTCGTCCGCTTGATCCGCTGCTCCGCGGCCACCACCGACGAACGGGAGATCGCAGCCGACTCCTCGTAGAGGTCGACGTAGGCCTCGCGTAGCTGGTCGAGGGCCTGGCGCACCTCCGCGGTGTCGCCGCCCGGGTCGGCGAGCCTGTTGAGCTCGTCCCAGGTGGCCGCTGTCAGGTCGTGCAGCTGCCGCGGGAGTCCGAGGTCGGCCAGGGTCTGGCTCATCCGGCGCAGGCCGGGGTCCACGAACCGGTGTCCCGCCCGGATCTGCTCGCTGTCGGCGTGCAGGACGTGCTGGAGCTGCAGGGTCTCGGCCACGTGCATCGAGGTCTTGACCCAGTCGTCGAGCAGGTCGCCGTACCGGACGAAGACCCGGCCGCCGTCGGCGACCGAGTCGCGGGTGCCGCGCTCGGTGTGCAGCATCATGTTCAGCCAGCTGGCTGCCAGGTGGGCCGATCCGAGCCGGTTGGCGTAGTAGGTCTGCTTGCTGCCGACCACCTCGCTGGGTGCGCGCAGCATGGTCGCGAAGACCGGGGTGGCGCCGGTGCGGACCGCGGCCACCCGCCAGAGACCCAGGAACCAGCTGAGCCGCGGGTCCTTGACCACCAGCTCCGTGCTGACCTGGAAGTGGCTGTCCAGCCAGTCGGCGGTCAGGATCCGCTCCGGCTCGCGGGTGGCGACCCGCCCGGTCTCGAACCACGCCTCGGGGCGGGAGTCGCTGACCTGGACCAGCGCCTCCTTGAGCAGCCGGTCGTGGTGGTCGACCACCCAGCGAGGCTCGCCGAAACCCTTGGGGTTGGTCTCGTCCGCATCCACCTCGGGCTGGGGGACGTGCAGGCCCATGATCCGCATCAGCCCGGCCATCGTGCTGGTCCCGCTGCGGCCGGCGCCGGCGACGAAGAGCACCTTGCGCGGGTACGTCGCCGCGTCGGTCAGGCTCAGCTCGCTGCTGGGCTGGGTGGGGCCGGTGGTCACGGTCGGCAAGCGTAACGGTGGCTACGGTTCGGTCATGGTCTGGAGGCGGCAGCCGGCGCTGCTGAGCGTCGTGGTGCCGGCGTACGACGTGGCGGCCTACCTGCCCGCCTGCCTCGACTCCGTGCTCGGCCAGGCCGACACGCTGGGCCGGACCGGGCTCGAGGTGGTGGTCGTGGACGACGGCTCACCCGACGACAGCGGCGCCATCGCCGAGTCGTACGCCGCGCGGGACCCGCGGGTGCGGGTCGTGCACACCGAGAACCGGGGCCTCGGCGCGGCCCGCAACGAGGGCTTCCGGCACGTAACCGGCGACCTGCTGGCGTTCGCGGACTCCGACGACGTCGTGCCGCCGGGCGCCTATGCCGCGCTGCTGCGCCAGCTGACCCGCACCGGGTCGGACTTCGTGGCGGGGTCGGTGGCCCGCTGGGAGGGCGACCGGCTCGTCGAGCCCCCGTGGATGCGCCGGCTGCACCGCCAGCGGATGGACCTGGTCATCGACGACCAGCCCGAGATCCTGGGCGACGTCTTCGCGTGGAACAAGCTGTTCCGCACCGACTTCTGGCGTGGCCACGGACTCACCTGGCCCGAGGGCGTCCGCTACGAGGACCAGCCGGCGACCACGCTGGCCTTCCTCCGCGCCAGACGGTTCGGGTTGGTCCCCGACGTCGTCTACCACTGGCGGATCCGCGACGACGGCTCCTCGATCACCCAGCAGCGCTCGTCGCTCACCGACCTGCGCGACCGCTGGACCACCAAGCAGATGGCCCTGCGCAGCGTCGAGGAGTACGGCGCCACGAAGGTCACCCGCGTCTTCCGCGACCGGGTGCTGGCCGGGGACCTGCACCGCTACTTCGCCGAGATCCCCGGCTGCAGCGACGAGTGGTGGGACCTGCTCCGCACCGGCGTGCTCGCCATCTGGGGCGCCCGCTCGCTGACCCACAGCGGCCTGCTCCCGGCCGACCGGCTGGTCGGCTGGCTGGTCGAGCAGGGCCGCCGCGAGGATGCCGCGGCCGTGGTCACCTACGCCCGCGGGCTCGGCCGCCCGCTGGACCGCGTCGAGACGCCCGGCGGTCGCCGGCTCGACGTACCAGTGATCGACCTGGGCACCGTCGCCCCGGAGGCATTGGCGGTGCGGGACACGGAGCGTTAGCGGGAGTTTCACCGGGTACCCGGTGAAACTCATGCTTCCCCGCTGAAGTTTCAGCGGGGAAGCGCCAGATTCACCGGGTACCCGGTGAATCTGGCGCCGGCGACGATCTAGAGCAGGCCGTTCTCGGTGAGGAAGTCGGTGGCGACGTCCTCGGGCTTCTCGCGGTCGACCGCGATCCGGCCGTTGAGCTCGGTGAGGTTCTCCGTGGTGAGCGCGGCCATCAGCGGGTTGAGGATGTCGGCGATGTCCGGGTGCTCCTCGAGGAACGCCGTGGACACGGCGGGCACGAGGTTCTGGGCCGGCTGGATCTGCTTGTCGTCCTCGAGCACGACCAGCCCCTGCGCCTCCAGGGTGCCGTCGGTGGTGCTGGTCTCGCCCAGCTGGGACTCGCCGCTGAGCACCGACTGGTAGGTCTGGTCGCTGGCGTAGCCGAGCGGCAGCACCTCGGTGATGTCGATGCCGTACTGGTCGGAGAGGCCGCCCTCGCAGTCGAGCCGGCCCTCGCAGTCAGGTGCGGCGGCCAGCACGACGCTCTCGCCCTCGAGGTCGGACAGCTTGGTGACGCCGTTGTCGTCGGAGTACTGCTGGGTGACCATGAACGCGTTGGCGTCGGTCGCCGCCGAGAGGTCGAGCAAGGAGATGCCCGCCTCGTCGAGCAGCGCCTTGCCGTCGGCAGCGAGCTGGTCGCCGTCCCCGGCCTCGAAGGGCTCGGCGTTGGCGCCGTTCTTGGCGCTGTTGAGGAAGTTGACGATGCCGCCGACGTATTCGGGGACGATGTCGACGCTGTCGGGGAACGTCGCCATGTAGCCGTCGCGCGAGTCGACCAGCTTGGTGGTCACGTCGTAGCCGGCCTTCTCGAGCAGCTGTTCGTACATCGCGGCGACCAGGGTCGCTTCGGGGAAGCTCTGCCCCGCCAGTGTCACCGGGCCGCCGGTGCCGCCGGACGTGGACGGCGACGGGGCGCTGCTGTCGTCGTCCTTGGCGCCCGAGTCGAGGTCGTCACCGGCGCATCCGATGGCGAGGAAGAGCGTGCCCACGGACAGGACCGCGGCGAGCTGACGTCTGATCGACATGATGTTCCTTCTGTGTCCCGTGGCCCGATGACCACGCGTGTCCGGATGAGCGAGAGCTCAATGAGCGCCGACGGCGTCGGTGTCCTCGGTAACCGTAGATGGGTCCACCGACATTCCCGAGTCACGTTTCGGACTCGAAACTCCATGGGCTGGGGTGGCCAGGCGCTGCGCGCCTGCCGCGAGCAGCTCCAGGACCAGGGCGACCAGGCCCACCACGACCGCTCCGGCGATGCCCTTGCCGTAGTTGGTGCGGAAGAACCCGTCCGTGATCACCCGGCCCAGGCCCGGGCCGGCGACCAGCGCCGCGATTGTCGCGGTCGCCCACACCTGCACCAGCGCGAGCCGGATGCCGCTCATGATCAGCGGCAGCGCCAGCGGGAGCTCGACACGGAAGAACTTCTGGGTGCCGGTCATGCCCATGCCGTCGGCGGCCTGCTTGACGTCCGCCGGAACCTCGCGGACCGCGACGTACCCGTTGGTGATGATCGGCGGCAGCGCGAACAGGGCCAGCGCGAGCAGCGTGGCGAGACCGGCGCGGCCGTAGGGGCCGAACTCCCGGGTGCCGGGGAAGTCGGCAGTGACGAAGAGCGCCAGCAGTGCGAACGTCGGGATGGCGCGACCGATGTTGGTGATGTTGATGGCCAGGAAACCACCCCGGCCGAGGTGGCCGAGCCACAGCGCGATCGGCAACCCGACCACCAGGGCGATCACCAGGGCGGTCACGGTGAGCAGCAGCTGCTGCTGGAGCAGGTGCAGCATCCCGCGGTCCCCGGTCCAGTTGGCCCAGGTGGTCAGGTAGTCCCAGGTGTCGCCGAAGACGGTCATGCCTGTGCCCCGCGGGTCCACGGCGTAAGCAGTCGTTGCGACAGCACGATGAGTACGTCGAGCAGCACGGCCAGGACCACGCAGAGCACCGCGGCGGTGAACAGCTCGGCGCGGAAGTTGGAGCTCACCCCGTCCTTGATCAGGTTGCCGAGCCCGCCGTACGACACCAGCGACCCGATGGTCGTCAGCGCGACGGTGGACACGGTCGCCACCCGCAGCCCGGCCATGATCACCGGGATCGCCAGCGGGAGCTCGACGCGGAACAGCAGCCGGCCCGCGCCGTAGCCGAGGCCGCGCGCGGACTCCACGACCTCGTCGGGAACGGCCCGCAGCCCCTCGAGCATGGCTCGGACCAGGATCGTCAGCGCGTAGAGCGCGAGCGCGATCACGACCGTGGTCATCGACAGCCCGGTGAAGGGCACCATCAAGGGCAGCAGCGCCAGCGACGGGATCGTGTAGATGCCGGTGCTGATGCCCAGGACGCTCGACTCCAGCCGCGGGTACCGCCGAGCCAGCAGCGCCAGTGGGAACGCGATCGCGACCCCGAGGAGCACCGAGAGCGAGGTGATCTCGAGGTGCTCGAAGGTCGCGTGCTGGATCTCGGGGCGGAAGTCCTGGACGTACTGCCCGCAGATCCACTCGTTGGTGAGCCGGCTGTAGCAGCTCGGACCGTCTGCGGCCGGTGCCGTCCCGAGAACGGCCAGTAAGGTCACCACATGGACAATACCGATCGGAGAACCGGACAAACCATGATCCGGCTCTCCGGCGTCGGCAAGACCTACGACGACGGCACGGTCGCGGTCCACGAGCTCGACCTCGAGGTCGTGGCCGGCGAGCTGGTGGTCCTGGTCGGGCCGTCGGGGTGTGGCAAGTCGACCACCCTGAAGATGATCAACCGGCTGATCGAGCCGACCACCGGACGCATCGAGATCGACGGCAAGGACGTCACCGGCTCGGACCCGGTCAAGCTGCGGCGCGGGATCGGTTACGTCATCCAGCAGATCGGGCTGTTCCCGCACCAGAAGGTCATCACCAACGTGATGACGGTTCCGCTGCTGTACGGGGAGTCCAAGGCGACGGCGAGGCAGCGGGCCAGCGAGCTGCTCGACCTGGTCGGGCTCGACCCGGCGACGTACGGCGACCGCTACCCGCACCAGCTCTCCGGCGGCCAGCGGCAGCGTGTGGGCGTGGCGCGGGCACTGGCGGCGGACCCGCCGGTGCTGCTGATGGACGAGCCGTTCGGCGCGGTCGACCCGGTGGTCCGGGTCCGGCTGCAGGACGAGTTCCTCCGGCTCCAGCAGGAGCTCGGCAAGACCGTCGTGCTGGTCACCCACGACATCGACGAGGCGGTGCGGATGGGTGACCGGGTGGCGGTGTTCGCGACCGGCGGCCGACTCGCCCAGTACGGCACCCCGGCCGACCTGCTCGGCCACCCGGCCGACGACTTCGTGGCCGACTTCGTCGGCGCCACCAAGGGGCTGCGCCGGCTCACCGTCACCGCGATCGACCCGACTCACCTCGAGCCGGTGAACGGCGTCCGCACCGGCGACCTGGCCGACACCGTCGACGTGGGCGACACCCTCGAGGAGGCGCTGGCGGCACTGCTGCGGAGCGACAAGGGCGTGGTCGGGGTCAAGGACGGCGCCCGCTTCGTCGGCGTACTCACCCCCAACGGGATCCACAAGGCGCTGCGGGCCTCGCTGGCCGAGCCGGCCGCCTAGGTCCTGCAATTGGGGTAACTCACCGTTCGGTCAGCTTCTGCCGTGTTCGAACGCCATGGAAGCTGACCGAACGGTGAGTTACCCCTGGCGCGCGGCCCGTTCGCCGGGCGCCAACACGACCGCCTCGATGCCGGAGCCGGCCAGCGCCTCCGCGAAGCGGGGGCCCGGCGAGGTGAACAGCCGCTCGTGGTTGGCCGGCAGCACCCGTCGCAGCCCGGCCGGCCAGAACGTGCCCCAGTGCACCGGCACCGCCCACCGCGCGCCGACGCGGGTCACCGCTTGCGCGGCCTCGTCGGGGTCGAGGTGCCCCTCGGCCAGGGTCGGGCCCCAGCCGCCGACCGGCACCAGCGCCAGGTCGACCGGCTCGACGCCGGCCAGGTCGTCGCGGAGCTCGGTGTCGCCGGGGTACCAGCACGTCCCCGCCTCGTTGCCGATCCGGAACCCGAGGGCCGGGGGCCTCTCGCGCGCCAGCGGGTGCCGACGCCCGTCGTGGGTCGCGGCCAGCACCTCGATGCGTACGCCGGCGCGCTCGAGCACGTCCCCCGGCACCACCGGGACCAGCCGGTCGGGGCCGAGCCCAGCCAGCAGGGCCTCGGAACCCCGGGGCACCACCAGCGGCACCTCGGGAGCGAAGCGAGCCAGGGAGCGCAGGTGGCAGTGGTCCTGGTGCAGGTGCGAGACGAGCACCAGGTCGGCCTCGGCGGCGGCCGGGGCGGGTGTGGCGGCGTACCGCACCAGGTGGAGCAGCCGGTCGACCAGCAGCGGATCGGTGGCCACCCGGGTGCCGCCCAGCTCGATGGTCGCCGTCGAATGGCCCCACCAGGTGCAGGCGATGCTCCGTGCATCGTTCACGGGACCGGCACGTCGCGGTGCCACGACTCGGTGACGTAGGACGTTTCCCAGCCCATGCCGCGGTAGAGCCGGTCCGCCCCGGTCGGCGAGTCGGCGTCCACCTCGAGGCCGACCTTGTCGCGACCGCGGGCCGCCGCGTCGGCGATGACCGTCCGCAGCAGGCCCTTGGCCACCCCGCGGCCGCGGGCCAGCTCGACGACACCGATGTAGGCGACGTAGGAGCTGGTGCCGGACTCGGTGCCGACCAGCGCCCCTCCGGGCGACCCGTCCACCTCGGCCAGCCACCAGTGGTCCCAGCGGTGGCCGGGATCCTCGCGCAACCGGAAGAGGAACTCGTCGAAGGTCTCCGGCTTGGAGTTGAAGTGGTCCGTGAACGCCTCCTCGAGCACGTCGTGCACGGCCCGCAGGTCGTCGTCGCCCTGGTCATCGACGTGGGCGAGGCGGACCACGACCCCGTCCCGCTCCCAGCGGGCCGGGTCGTCGACCAGCCCGGCCTCCTCGGGCACCACCGGCCGGCTCATCTGCCACCAGGTCCGCACCCTGTCGAACCCACCCGCGGCCAGCCACCGGTGCTGCCGCTCGTCGTCGGCGAACGCCCCGGTGTCGATCTGCTGCACGTCGAGGCCGCGCGCCGCCCCCACCTCGCGGGCCTGGCCGACCGCCCAGGCGACCAGCAGGTCGGAGCACGCCAGGCCGATCTGCTCGTCGATCCCACGCTCGACGACGTGGAGGAACAGCATCCGCCCGGTGGCCCGGTCGTGCACGCTCCCCCAGGCCCGGATCAGGCCGCTCTCGTCGCGGACCACGACGTTCTGCCGGGTCCGCAGTCCGTGGTCGGAGACCTCGACGAGTACGTCGTCCTTGCCGGCCCCGGCCCAGCCGCGGCCCTCGCGCTCGTGGGCGCGCAGCAGCTCGGTCAGCCGCCGTACATCATCGAGGTCGTCGGGATCCGGGGTCCCGACCTGCCAGCCCTCGGGGAGGCCCTCCGGCGGAACCACGACCTCGGGGTCGGGCTCGAAGCGGCTCTCCTCGGGTATCACGAGTCCTGATCATTCCCCAGCAGCGCGGTAGTCACGGACAATCGACTGGTACGCAAACGTTTGTCCACAAGTCGATCGTCCGTGACTACCCCCGACGGAGGCGGCCAAGCGGGGGCCGCTCAGGCGTGTCGGCGCTGGTGCTCCGCGGCGTGCCAGGCGACGGTGACCGCCTCGAGCTCCGCGCGCAGCGCGAGCACTTCCTGCTCGAGCTCCACGACGCGCAGCTGGGAGATCGCGGCGCGCTCCTCGGCCTCGGTGAGCCGGACCTCGAGGCCGGCGGCGCGGCGACCCTCGGCGTTCCGCTTCCGGATGGAGGTCGCTGCCCGGCGCTGGGCCTCCGACAGAGCAACCTCGAGCTCGTCGAGCGCCTGCTCCCGGTCGGAGAGCCGCTCCCGGACCTCGTCGAGGTACGCCGCGTGCTCGATCGACCGCTGGTCGGTGAGCTGGTTGAACGCGTGGGCCTGGGTGGCCCGGTCGCGCGCGGCCGTCACCCGCGACTCGACCAGCTCGGTATGGGTGATCCGGGTGGCTACGGCGCCGAGCAGGACGCCGAGCCCGGCGGCGATCGTGACGTAGAGCCACGAGCCGCTCAGGGCTGCGCCGGCGACCGCCAGCGCAGCGAGCACGATCAGGCCCACGGCGACCGTCACGCGGATGGACCGCTGACGTCTCCGCGTGGCCTGTGTTGCAGGTGGGGAAGCCATGCCCCGAGGCTAAAGGTCTGGATCACGCTTCTGGACGCGACACGCACGTTCGAGGAGCAGCGCTCCGACCACGATCGTGATACTGGCCACCACCGCCACCCCCGAGCGGAGGATGCGCTGGCCGGCCAGCTCGGCCGGATCGCCGATCCAGCTGACGGCGTACCCGGCGTAGCCGCCGGCGACCAGCGCCCCGACCAGCGCGCCGGCGCGGCCGAGGACCAGCCGGTTGACCGCCTGGTGCGGCTCCAGCAGGTCGCGGCGCACCTGCACCACCCGGTGGGTATGCCAGGCGGTGGTCCCGATGACCACCGCAACCAGCCACAGTGCGGCCGGCTGCGCCCAGGAGATGACGGGCGCGGTGCCGTTCAGCCGCTCCCCGACGGGGTGCCAGAGCCAGCCCAGGACAAGGCCGGCGACCGCCCACGTCGTGACCACGACGTACGACGTGGGGCGCAGCGAGCCCTCGGGCTCGGGTGGCTCCTCGTCGTCGTCCGGGTCCGGGTCGGTCCCGCGGGTCACTCGACCTCGAGGACCAGGTCGTCGCGGCGCGCGATGCCACCCTCACCGATCTCAGAGAGCAGGTCGGCGACCGCACCCCGGTCGGGGAACTCCGCCTGAGCGTCGACGTCGAGCCAGGGTCGCAGCACGAACGCGCGCTCGACGGCCCGCGGGTGCGGGAGCCGGAGCTGGTCGTCGTCGCTGCGGCGGTCCCCGACCACGATCAGGTCGACGTCGAGGGTGCGCGGCGCGTTCCGGACGGGGCTGCGCTCCCGGTCGAACGCGTCCTCGATGGCCAGGGCGCGGTCCAGCAGCCGGGTCGCAGCCAGCGTGGTGTCGGCCAGCACGACGGCGTTGAGGAACTTCTCGGAGCCGTCCGGCGCGTCGACCGGGTCGCTCTCGTAGACCGGAGAGACGGAGGTGACCCACACCTCGGGGGTGTCGGCCAGCGCGCGCACGGCGCCCTGGAGGTAGTCCATCCGCTCACCGAGGTTGGAGCCCAGCGCCAGCACCGCCCTGCGGATCGGGCGCATCTCGCCCGTGAGTGTGTCGGCGTCGATGATGTTCGGGTTCGGCGTCTCGGTCACGGGCGGCCCTTCCGGCTGATCGTCAGCGCGACGTCCGAGAACGTCGCGTCGATGGGTGCATCCGGCTTGTGGACCGTGACACGCACCCAGTCAACACGGCTGTCCAAGAGGCAGACCTCCGCGATCCGATGGGCGAGAGTCTCGATCAGGTCGACCGGATCCTTCTCCACGGCGGCTTTCACCGACAGCGCGAGACTTCCGTAGTCCACCGTCTGTGACAAGTCGTCCGAGGCCGCCGCGGCGGCGGCGTCGATGCCCAGCACGAGGTCCACGAGGAACCGCTGTCCCTCGCGCCGCTCGTGCTCGAAGACGCCGTGGTGGCCCCAGCACTCCAGGCCCGTCAGGGCGAGCTGATCTGTCATTGCGGCCCCTCCTCCCGAGCGGTCTCCAGGGCTTCCAGCACCTTCAGGGCGTCGCGGGTGGAGCCTACGTCGTGGACCCGCAGCCCCCACACGCCGACCTGGGCGAGCAGCACGCTGAGCGCCGTGGTGGCGTCCTCGCGACCGTCGACGCCGCGCGGCGTGCCGTCCGGGCCGGCCAGCAGGGTGCCGAGGAAGGACTTGCGGCTGGCGCCGACCAGCAACCGGTGACCCAGCGAGGAAATGACGTCGAGGTGGGCGAGCAGCTCCCAGTTGTGCTCCCCGCGCTTGGCGAAGCCCAGCCCGGGGTCGAGGACCACGCGCTCGGGGGCCACCCCGGCGGCCAGGGCCGCCTCCACCCGCTCGGCCAGCTCGTCGCGGACCGCTGCGACCACGCCACCCGGTCCGTCGTACGTCGCGAAGTCGGTCATGTGGTCGGCGTGGGCCCGCCAGTGCATGGCGACATACGTCGCGTCGGCAGCGGCCACGACCCGGAGGATCTCCGGGTCGGCGAGACCCCCCGACACGTCGTTGACGATCCCGGCACCCGCCGCCAGCGCAGCCTCGGCGACCTCGTGGCGCATGGTGTCCACCGAGACCGTGGCCCCGGCACCGGCCAGTGCGGTGATCACCGGCACCACCCGATCCAGCTCCTCCTCGACCAGCGGCCGGGTCGCTCCCGGGCGGGTGGACTCACCGCCCACGTCGAGGATGTCGGCGCCGTCGGCCAGCAGCTGCTGCCCGTGCGCGACCGCGCGCTCCGTCGTCGCGTAGCGGCCGCCGTCGCTGAACGAGTCCGGGGTGACGTTGACGACGCCCATCAGGACCGGGAGCCTCATCAGAACTCGTACCCGAACTCGCGCAGGTCCGGTGCGAACAGCTCGGCCACTCGCTGCCGCATCGCCGGCGTGTAGTGGTCGCGGTAGCTGCCGCCCCCCGAAATCGACACGGTCCCGGGGTCGGCGTTGCGCCGCGGCGCCTGCGGCGGTGGCTCGATGCCGAGCCGGTCGCACACCTGGGCCAGGTCGTCGCCGAAGCTCTCGGTACGGCCGATGAAGTCGGCCCGGCGCTCCGGGGTCCGGAGGTAGCGCAGCTGCGGTGTGCGCAGCCGGGTGAACCGCTCCGGGCCGTCCATCACGAACGTCTCGAAGTCAGGCAGCCCCTCGAGCACGCCCGACCAGAACGGGTTGTTGTCGATCCGGCGGGTCGCCCACGCGTGCCCCTGGTCGCGCATCTCCTGGCGGCGCTCGATCATCGACCACCACGACCACAGCCGGGCCCACGGGTTCCGGACGAAGCCGAAGGTCCAGTACGTCGCGAGGTCCGGATGGGCTCGCAGCGCGGCCCGCAGGTGGGCGTGCTTGGCGCCCGGCAGCCCGGTGAGCTTCTCGGCGCCCGGCAGCCGGTCGAGCAGGACCGACTGCACGGTGCTGCCGCCGGTCTTCTGCACGTGCACGAAGAGCACGCGCTCCGGATGCGAGACGATCACCGCGCTGACGTTAGCGACTACCGTCCTGACCGTGGACCGGACCTTCCTGCTCGGCGTCGGCGCCATGAAGGCCGGGACCACCTGGCTGCACGACTACCTCGCCGCCTCCCCGCAGTGCCAGCCCGGGCACCGCAAGGAGTACCACGTCTTCGACAGCCTCGACTTCCCCGCCGAGCAGGGCAGGGAGCCGTGGCTGCTGCACCGCGTGGTCGACAAGGCCCGCGCCTCGCTCGACGAGGTGGCGAACGGCGGTCCCGCCGACCCGACGTACCTCCACCAGGCGGCGATGATCGCCGACGAGCAGCTGTACTTCGACTACTTCACGGCCCTGTTCAGCCGCGACCCGGCCACCCGGCTCACCCTCGACATCACGCCCGGCTACGCCCTGCTGTCGGCCGACAGGCTGGCCTCGATCCGCGCCGAGTTCGAACGGCGGGCGGTGCGGCCGATCGCGCTGTTCCTGTTGCGCGACCCGGTGGAACGGATCTGGTCGCAGGTGCGGATGCAGAAGCGGCGGCGGCCGGAGAACAACCCCGGATCCGCCGAGGAGCTGGTGGCGCAGCGGTACGCAGAGCCGTCGTACGCCGAGCGGACCCGCTACGAGGCAACGGTCCGCCACCTCGACACCGTGTTCGGCGACCAGGCGGGCTACGGGTTCTACGAGGAGCTCTTCGACCCTGCCACCACCGAGCGGGAGCTGCGGGCGACGTGCCGGCTGGCCGGGATCGACTTCCACGAGCCGGACCTCGACGCGCGGTTCAACGTCTCACCGCGCTCTGCCGCGCTGCCGGAGGAGACGGTGCGTGCGATGGCCGAGCACTACCGGCCGACCTACGAGTTCGTGGCGTCCCGGTTCCCGGACCGCGACCTGCCGAGGATCTGGCCGAGCGCCCGCTTCGTGCTCTGACCGTCTCCTGCCTTGGCCTCCAGCTTGGCCTCCAGCTCGGCCTCCAGCTCGGCCTCGGCCGCCTTGCGGCGGGCTCGCTCGGCCTTGAGCCGGCCCCGGATCTTGGCGGCACCGGCCGCTGTGCCCCGCCGTTCGCGGTGCCGGGCCTCGTCGAGGGCGATTGCCACCGCCTCGGCATACCGCACGTCGTAAGCCTCGCGGATCGTCTCGAGCCGGGCCTGGGCGGCTGCGTCCTCGGGATCGGCCACCAGCGAGCCGAGCTGCTGCCAGGCCTCCTCGGACAGGTCGCGCAGCCAGTCCGGGAGCACGATGTCGTCCCAGGTCAGCTGGGACCGCCGCATCCCGGGGTCGAGGAAGGCGTCCAGGCCTCGGTCCTCGTCGAGCGGCAGGTCGAGGTCGAGCTGGCCGGAGGTCCTGGCCAGGGTGGAGCGCCAGTCGGCCAGCAGGTCGTCGTACCCCAGGAACGCTCGCCGGGTGCCCCGCGAGGAGCGCTCGGTGACCAGCGCGACGTTGAGCCACGCGGCGGTGTTGGAGGTCTCCTTGGCGCGGCGCTCGGCGTCGGTACGCCGGCCCTGGCCCCAGGTGATGTCCTGCGAGCCGACCACCTCGGCCGGGTGCCGCAGCGCGGTGAGCAGCCGGAGATCGCGGCCCGCCCCCTCGGCGGCGCTCCGCCAGATCGGCAGCAGCCAGGCCGCGTGGGGGTCCTTGACCACGACGCGCGGCTCGGGCTGGCCGGCCAGCCAGTCGCGCAGCTCGGCCTCGACCGTGCCGTCCTCGAGCAGCGCGGCGACCCGCTCCTCGGCGCGCGGGCTGCCGTCGCTCGGCCGCACCAGCGCCTCACGCAGCAGCCGCTTGTGGAACTCGATCACCCACCGCGGCTCGAAGTGTCCCTTGGCGTTGCGCGGAGAGGCCGGCACCTCGGGCTGGGGGACGTGCCAGCCGAGGTGCTTGAGGCTGCCGGCCAGCGAGCTGGTGCCGCTGCGCATCGAGCCGGTCACCAGGACCACCGTGTGCTCACTCATCGCGATCGCAGCCTACGGTTCATGCGTGATCGTCTCCCACGAGCACGGCTTCGTCTTCATGAAGACCCGCAAGACGGCCGGCACCAGTGTGGAGATCGCCCTGTCCCGGGTCTGCGGCCCCGACGACGTGATCACGCCGGTCACCGCGGACGACGAGGCGCTCCGCCGGGCTGCCGGTGGTCGCGGTCCGCAGCACTTCGCGTCGCCGCCCCTGGACCGCAAGGCCTTCAACCACATGCCGGTCTCGATGGTGCGCCGGATGCTGGGGCGGAAGCGGTTCGAGTCCTACTTCTCCTTCGCGGTGGAGCGGAACCCGTGGGACGCCGTGGTCTCGCTCTACCACTGGCGGTTCCGGGACATCGAGACGCCCGGCGACTTCGCCGCCTTCGTCGGGTCGGAGGCGGTCGAGACCTTCGCGACCAAGCAGCAGCGCATCTACCGGCTCGACGGTCGGGTCGCGGTCGACCGCGTGATCCGCTACGAGTCCCTGGCCGACGAGCTCGGCGAGGTCTGGTCCCAGCTCGGCCTGCCCGGCTCCCCCGACCTCCCGCACGCCAAGGGCGGCACCCGGCCGCGGGCGTCGTCGTACCGCTCCTACTACGACGACGCGAGCCGGGGCCGGGTCGCCGAGCTGTTCGCCGCCCCGATCGCCGAGCTCGGCTATCGGTTCTAGGTTGGGTCCGGTTTGTCGTCGAGTGACCCCATGTGGTCGTCAGGACCGGCAGATGACGACCACTGGGGGTCACTCGACGGACAACCGGACCAGCGTCAACGGTTGCGGTGGATCAGCGCCATTGCCTCGGCGCGCGTGCTGGCGTTGGAGAGGAACTGGCCGCGCACGGCGGAGGTGATGGTGCGGGCGCCTGCCTTCTTCACCCCGCGCATGGTCATGCAGAGGTGCTCGGCCTCGATCACCACGATCACTCCGCGCGCCTCGAGGATCTCCATGAGCGCGTCGGCGATCTGGGTGGTCAGCCGCTCCTGCACCTGGGGCCGCTTGGCGTAGACGTCGACGAGGCGGGCCAGCTTGGACAGCCCGGTGATCTTGCCGGTCACCGCGGGGATGTAGCCGACGTGGGCGACGCCGGTGAACGGCACCAGGTGGTGCTCGCACATCGACCAGAGCTCGATGTCGCGGACCAGCACCATCTCGTCGTGCCCGATGTCGAACGTGGTGGTCAGCACGTCCTCGGGCGCTTCGCGCAGCCCCGAGGTGAGCTCGGCGTAGGCGCGCGCCACCCGGGCCGGGGTGTCGTGCAGCCCCTCGCGGGTGGGGTCCTCCCCGATCGCGATCAGCAGCTCGCGGACCGCTGCCTCGGCGCGCTCGAAGTCGAACGCCGGCTTCTCGGCCGGCGGTCGAGCATCGGTCACGTCGGCCCTGCGGAGCCGGGCGAGGGGGGCACGGGCGGCTCCCCGCCACCCAGCGCGGGATCGCCGTGCACGTCGCCACCGGGACCGGGCGGGGTCACCACCGCTCCGGGGCCCTCCTCGTGGTCGCCGGTGCCGTTGGCGCCGTTCGCGTAGGGGAAGCCGTTGGCCGCCGCACGGTCGCGGATCTCCTGGGGAATCTCGACCGGGGCGATCTCGGAGGGGCGCCGGTCCGGGGACCCGGTCCACGCCGGCCGCTCGGACCGGCGGCGGAGCGGCACGAAGATCTGCGCGATCTGCTCCTTGTCGAGCGTCTCCTTGTCGAGCAGCTCGAGGACCAGTGCGTCCAGGACGTCGCGGTTCTCCTCGAGGATGTCGAAGGCCTCCTGGTGCGCCGTCGTGAGGAGCTTCTTCGTCTCCTCGTCGACGATCCCGGCGACCTCCTCGGAGTAGTTGCGCGAGTGACCGAGATCGCGACCCAGGAACGGCTCGGAGTTGGCGTCGCCGAGCCGGATCGCGCCCAGCCGCTCGGTCATGCCGAACTGGGTCACCATCGCGCGGGCCAGGCTGGTCGCCTTCTCGATGTCGTTGCCGGCGCCGGTGGTGGGGTCGTGGAAGACCATCTCCTCGGCAGCCCGCCCGCCCAGCATGTAGGCGAGCTGGTCGAGCATCTGCGAGCGGGGCTGGGAGTACTTGTCGGAGTCGGGCAGCACCATCGTGTAGCCCAGCGCCCGGCCGCGCGGCAGGATCGTCACCTTGTGCACCGGGTCGTTGCCGGGCAACGCCGCGGCCACCAGCGCGTGTCCGCCCTCGTGGTAGGCGGTGATGAGCTTCTCCTTCTCGCTCATCAGGCGGGTACGCCGCTGCGGACCGGCGATCACCCGGTCGATCGCCTCGTCCAGCGTTTCGTTGGTGATCTGCTTGAGGTTGTTGCGCGCCGTGAGCAGCGCCGCCTCGTTGAGCACGTTGGCCAGGTCGGCGCCGCTGAAGCCCGGCGTACGGCGGGCCACGGAGATCAGCTTGACGTCCTTGGCCAGCGGCTTGCCGCGCGAGTGCACCTGGAGGATCTGCTCACGGCCGGCGAGGTCGGGCGCATCGACCTGGATCTGCCGGTCGAAGCGGCCCGGGCGCAGCAGCGCCGGGTCGAGCACGTCGGGGCGGTTGGTGGCCGCGATGAGGATCACGCCGCCGCGGACGTCGAAGCCGTCCATCTCGACCAGCAGCTGGTTGAGGGTCTGCTCCCGCTCGTCGTGGCCGCCGCCCATGCCGGTGCCGCGGTGCCGGCCGACCGCGTCGATCTCGTCGATGAAGACGATCGCCGGGGCGTTCTCCTTGGCCTGCTCGAACAGGTCGCGCACCCGGGAGGCACCGACGCCCACGAACATCTCGACGAAGTCGGACCCGGAGATCGAGTAGAACGGCACCGCGGCCTCGCCGGCGACCGCACGGGCCAGCAGCGTCTTGCCGGTGCCCGGCGCGCCGTACAGCAGCACGCCCTTGGGGATCTTGGCGCCCACGGCCTGGAACTTGGCCGGCTCCTGCAGGAACTCCTTGATCTCGCCGAGCTCCTCGATCGCCTCGTCACAGCCGGCGACGTCCGCGAACGTCGTCTTCGGCATGTCCTTGGAGATCAGCTTGGCCTTGGACTTGGCGAACTGCATGACCCCGCGGCCACCGCCGCCCTGCATCGAGTTCATCAGCCAGAGGAACAGCACCACCAGCAGGATGATCGGCAGGAAGGAGAAGATGAAGGAGCTCAGGAGCCCGGGCCGGGACACCTCGACGGTGACCTTCTCGATCTCGCCCGCCTTGGCCTGCCGCTGGGCGGAGCGGAAGATCTCGCCCTGGGTGCCGATGAGGTACTTGGTGGTGACCTCGCGGCCACCGCTGCGGTCCACGCTGTCGTCGAGGGTGGCCTTGATCACCTGGTCACCGTCGACGAAGGTGACCTCCTTGACCTCGCCGCTGGAGATGTACTCCCGCATCTGCGAGGCGCTGATCTCGTCGCCACCGCCCGAGCTGATCAGGAACTGCATGGCGATGAGCACGCCGACGACCGCGACGACGATCCAGATGAGTGGACCCTTGAAGATGCGCTTCACGACTTCTCTCAGCTACGGGCTCGATGAACTGTCGACGGTACAGACCGTCCAGCAATCGATTGTCTCAGGTGCCAGGAGATCGGGCGACTTTCCGCGGTGATCCCTCAGCCGCCGTAGACGTGCGGCGCGAGGGTGCCGATGTCGCGCAGGTTGCGGTAGCGCTCGCGGTAGTCGAGGCCGTAGCCGACCACGAACTCGTTGGGGATGTCCCAGCCGACGTACTTGACGTCCACCGGCATGGTGAGCGCCTCCGGCTTGCGGAGCAGGGTGCAGATCTCCACGCTCGCGGGGCTGCGCGAGCCGAGGTTGGACGTCAGCCACGAGAGCGTGAGGCCGGTGTCGATGATCTCGTCGACGATGATCACGTGCCGGCCGGAGATGTCGGTGTCGAGGTCCTTGAGGATCCGCACGACTCCGCTGGACTTGGTCCCGGAGCCGTACGACGAGATCGCCATCCAGTCCATCTCGACGTGGCGGGAGAACGACCGCGCCATGTCGGCCATCACCATGGCCGCACCGCGCAGGATGCCGACGAGCAGCAGGTCCCTGCCGCCCATGTCAGCGGGGTAGTCCGCCTCGATCTGCTCGGCCAGCTCACGGATCCGATCCTGGATCTCGGCCTCGGTGAAAAGCACCTTGACCAGGTCGGAGTCGACGTGGGCTGAGTCCATGGCGGTCAGCCTTGCACAGCGGTGCGGCGGAACAGCAGTCGCCCGTCCTCGCCTCTCGAGGACAGGTACGCCGTGACCTGACCCGGCAGCTGGACCTCGCGTCGGGGGTCGGTCGTGTGCAGCAGCTGACCCAGCGCGACCACGTGGACGTGGAACAGCTCCGAGGCGGGCGAGCCTGCGTCGAGGGCGGCGAGGCGCAGCACTCGCGACCGGGTGGCGAGGGGCAGGTCCGCGAGTGCCTTGGTCTCCAGTCCCTCCTCGCTCGTCAGTCCGTCGTACGCCGCCCGGGCGAGGTGGTCGAGCAGGTCCATGTCGGCGCGGAGCTGGTCGGCGGTGCGGGCCAGCGCAGGGGTGACCCCCGGGCCGAGCTCGTCCTCGAGGACCGGGAGCACCTTCCGGCGCACGCGCACCCGCGCGAAGGCCGGGTCGATGTTGTGCGGGTCGTTCCAGTACTCGATCCCCTCGACCTGGCACGCGGTGACCGTGTCGGTGCGGGTCACGTCGAGCAGCGGCCGGCGGTAGTGGCCGAACCGACGCCGCATGCCGGCCAGCGAGCGGCCGCCGGAGCCGCGGCTGAGGCCGAGCAGGACCGTTTCGGCCTGGTCGTCGAGCGTGTGGCCCAGCAGCACCGCGACCGCGCCGAAGTGCTGGACCATCTGGTCGAGGACGGCGTAGCGAGCCTCGCGGGCAGCGGCCTCGGGTCCGCGCCCCCCCTCGACCTGCACCCGGGCCGAGGCGGTCTCGTCGGCGCCGAGCCCGGCCATCTGCCGGACCACGTGCGTGGCGTGCTCGGCCGAGCCGTCCTGGAGGCCGTGGTCGATGGTCACCCCGATCACCCGCAGCCCCGATCCCGGCGCCAGCCGCGGTGCCTCGAAGACGGTCGCCGAGAGCAGCGCGAGCGAGTCGGGGCCGCCGGAGCAGGCGACGAGCACGGCCGCCTCGGGCGCCAGCACGCCGCCCGGCTGCTCGGAGACGAGCTCAGCCAGCGTGCGGCGTACGGCGACGCGCACCGCGGCGACGGACGGGTGGAGGCTCATCCGCGGCCGGCTCGTGGGTAGGGGTAACTCACCGTTCGGTCAGCTTCCATGGTGTTCGAACACTGCAGAAGCTGACCGAACGGTGAGTTACCTGTCGCGGCGGCGCGCACGAGCTCAGGTCCGCAGCACCCGCGCCATCCAGGCGTCGGGGTCGGTGATCTCGGTGCGGGTGGGGAGGTGCTCGGCACGCTCCCAGACCACGTTGAAACCGGTCATGCCGGCCTTGTCCACGACCGCGCGGACGAACGTGGCGCCGTCGCGGTACTGCGCCATCTTCGCGTCGAGGCCGAGCACCCGCCGCAGGAAGCGGTCGAGGACGCCGACGCCCTTGCGTCGTTCGTTGAACCGGGCGCGGATCTTTGCGACCGAGGGGATCACCGTGGGGCCGACGCCGTCCATGACGACGTCGGCGTGACCCTCGAGCAGGGACATGACCCCGGTCAGGCTGTCGAGCAGCTCCTTCTGCTCCGGGGTCCCGACCACGTCGAGGAGGCTGCCTCCGCCGGAGCGGGCGTTCTTGAGGCCCTCGAGGATGCGCTGGAGGCCGTCCTCGAGCAGCCCGGAGGGCTCCATCGTGTCTGCGAACTTGCCGATCTGGGCGAACAGGTGCTCGCGCATCCACGGCACGGCGGTGAACTGGACCCGGTGCGTCTCCTCGTGCAGGCAGACCCAGAGCCGGAAGTCATGCGGGTCGACGCCGAGCTCGCGTTCGACGTGCACGATGTTCGGCGCGACCAGCAGCAACCGGCCGTCGGGTTCGAAGAACGGGTCGAACTGGCCGAGCACCTTCGAGGCGAGGAAGCCGAGTACGCCGCCCACCTCGGCTCCGGTGAGCCGCGAGCCGACCGCAGCAGTGATGCCGGTGGGCGGCTTCTTCTTCGTCAGCTTGTCGACGATCGGGGTCAGCAGCGTGGCGAAGGCATCGGCATTGGCCTGGACCCAGGCGGCCCGGTCCACGACGAGCACCGGAGCGGAGTGGTCATGGGCGACCAGGCCGGTGAACTCGCGGACCAGCCCGGTCGACCGGTTCGCGCCCGCGCGCAGCTCCTCGACGACGGCAGCAGCCTCGTCGCGAGGGACGGTCGGCCCCTCGCCCGCGAGCCGCGAACCGATCCGGACGGCGAGCTCCCAGTCGACCATCTGCGCGCCAGAGCCCTCGGCACCGTCGGACCGGAACGCTTGCGTCATGCCACTCAACCTAACTCCCCGGCGAAGGCCGAGCCGTGGCGCGCTGTGTCAGTTCGGCAGGAGGATCAGGCATGACCTTCCTGAGCGAGCCCGCCGACTCCGCGTCGAAAGAGGCCGTGGCCCCGGACCCCTGGCAGGTCGATCGGCTCGACCTCGACGGCTACCTCGCCCGCGTCGGCCGACCCGCGGAGCCACCGTCGCGCGCGGCCCTTGACGCACTGCACGAGGCGCACGTGCGCACCTTCACCTTCGACAACATCGACGTCCTCCTTGACCGGCATCCGGGCGTCGGACTGGAGCAGGTGCAGGCCAAGTTCATCGGCCGCGGCCGGGGCGGCTACTGCTTCGAGCACGGCACGTTGTTCGCGGCGGCGCTCGAACGGCTCGGGTACGACGTCACCCGCCGGCTCGGCCGAGCCGGCGACGTGCGGGCGTGGGAGCTGAGCCGGTGGCGCGAGGAGCGGTGGGAGCTGATGCACACCCACGACGAGCTGCCGGTCCATCCCCCGGACCTGGTCTCGGGCCACCACTACACGAGCACCTTCCCGACCAGTCATTTCCGGCACCTGCTCATGGTCACCAGGCACGACGAAGGCCGGCACACGTCCCTGACGCACCGCACGGTCACCGTCCGACGGCCCGCTACGCCGACCGAGCACCGCGAGATCGACCTCCCCGAGCTGCGCGGGTTCCTCCACGAGCTCGCAGTGCCGCTCACCCCCGCCGAGGAGGCGCGGCTGCTCGCCCGGGTCGAACAGCTGCGCGTGGCGGACGGAAAGCCCTGACCCTCAATCGAGAGTCGTCACTCGAACCGGACGGCGCCGCACTCCACGCACTCGAACCGTCTGACGACCTGCCCTTCCTCGAACTCCTCGAGTCGGAGCTCCCAGTTGTGCTCGGCTGGGCTGGTGACGGGAACCGTGAGCACGCTCATCTTCCCTCCGCGTCGGGCGTCGGTCGGGGCAGGACAGGTATCCGGTGACCAGTCCTGCTAGCGCATGTCCGGCAGCTCCCCCGATCTTTCGTCGCGAGCGCCCCAATCTGTCAGGGACAGCCCAGCCCCTGCTTGTAGCCATCCGGCACGCGGCCGGCCACGACCTCGTCGGCGTACTCCCACACCACCTCGGGGTAGTCGCCCCGCGCGTTCATCTGCTGGAGCACCGGCCACTGCCGGGAGGTGCCGAGGACGTGGGCGGCCTCGGCTGCGCGCACGTCGTCGCCGGCGGCCTGGGCTGCGGCGAACTCGCCGAGCCAGGCGCAGGTGTAGCGGCCGGAGACTTCCGCGCCCAGCTGGTACGGGTCCTGCTGGCTCGACGCGAGGTTCGGCGCCTGACCGCCCGGCCAGCCGGCGCCAGCGGCGTCGGTGATCCCGGAGACGATCGCGAGCGCGGCGTCGCGGCGTTCTGCCTTGGACACGTAGTCGTCAGGTAGTGCTGCCTCGTAGTCCGTGAGCCCGACGATGCGAAGCTGGCCGAGCAAGGTGCGGTACGCCGCCTCGTCCATGCCGGTGCCGCGGAACTCCATCCAGTGGCCGTCCTGGACCTCCCGGATGACCGTGTGGTCGTCGGCGGAGTAAGCCCACAGCTGGCCGTCCAGCCCGAGCACCTCGACCGGCTCACCGGGCGCAGGCGGGTCCACGATGTGCTCGCGGTCCGTGACGTAGTCGGCGTAGGAGTCGGCGTGGTACCACGTGATCGTGAAGCTGGCGCCGCCCTTCTCCGTGAAGCCGCCGCCTTTGTCGTAGTTGACCTCGCCATACCCGTCATCGCCGGACTCGGTCGCCGAGACTGTCCAGCCGGGCGCGTCGAGCACGGCTCGGAACCCGGACTCGTCGGGCTGGGTGGCCACCGACGGCGTCCCGCCACGGCCGTGGTCGTCACCGGGCCCCGTCCACCACAGCGAGGTGCCGGCGATGCCGGCCACGACCGCTGCGGCGGCCAGCGGCACCAGCCAGCGGGACCGGTGGCGGGTGGGGGCGGGGGGCTCAGGGGTCTGGCGGTCTGGGGCGACGGTGCTCATGATCTCCTCCAGGAGCTCGGCGCGCCCGGCTCCGAGCGGCAGCTCCGCGACTGCGTCATCGGTCAGCTTCGGGATCATGACCGCTCCTTCCGGGTGAGCTGGGGTGCGTTGCTGGAGGAATGTCCGGGCGGCTCGGGATCGTTGCCGAGCAGTTCCCGCAGCCGCGCGCGGGCCCGGCTCAGCCGAGGCCGGACCACCGCCGTGGTGAGACCCAGGACCTCGGCGATCTCGCGGGACTCCAGGCCCTCCCAGAGGTGCAGCTCGAGCACCTCCTGGTCCCGGGCGCTGAGCCGGCGCATCGCCGCGGTCACGTCGGCGCGCTGCACCACCTCGTCGCTGGTGTCCGGCACGTGTGCCCGCAGCTCGCGGCGCAACCGCTCCCCCAGGGCGCTCCGGCGCCTCTCGCCCCGACGGCGGTTCGCGAGCACCCGGCGGGCCACGCCGTAGAGCCACGGCCGCAGCTCCGGCTCCGGAGGCGCGTGCGCCAACCGCCGCCACGCGACGAGGAACGTCTCGGCGGTCACGTCGCCCGCGTCCTCCGGCCGGTCCACGCGACGCAGTGCGTACCCGAGGACCGCGTCGAAGTGGGTGGCGTAGACCCGCCGGAAGGCTCGCTCGCGCTCATCGAAGGGGAGGGCCACGTGTCTCACATGTCCGGCAGCGGGGTCAGCGTTGCAGGGTTTGCGTCCCAGCCTCGGCTTGCGAGGTTTCGACACGCTCCGTCGCGCCCGAGCAAGCTCGGCCGCGGTCGCAGCTCAACCACCAACGATCGACCCGGTCCTCGTCCCTCGGACCGTGCCGATCAAAGAATCGCTCCGGGTGAGTACGCCGCCGCCTGAGGATGGCGCGCCGTCACGTCGGCCACCCGGAGGACGACCTCCTGGACCTGCGCGACCGAGGCGCCGGTGAACGTGATCGGCTCGGCGACCAGGATGTCGAGCTGCTCCGCGGTGAGCCCGAGCCGGTCGTCGGCGGCGAGCCGCGCGAGCACGTCGTTGTCCGCCGCGCCCCGGCGCATGTCGAGCGCGACGCCGACGGCGGCCTCCTTGATCGCCTCGTGGGCCACCTCGCGGCCGACCCCGTTGCGGACCGCGGCCATCAGCACCTTGGTCGTGGCCAGGAACGGCAGGTAGCGGTCCAGCTCGCGCTGGACCACGGCCGGGAACACCCCGAACTCGTCGAGCACGGTGAGGAAGGTCTCGAACAGCCCGTCGGCGGCGAAGAAGGCGTCCGGCAGCGCGACCCGGCGTACGACGGAGCAGGAGACGTCGCCCTCGTTCCACTGGTCACCGGCCAGCTCGCTGACCATCGACAGGTGGCCGCGCAGCACCACGGCCAGGCCGTTGACCCGCTCGCAGGACCGGGTGTTCATCTTGTGCGGCATCGCCGACGACCCGACCTGGCCCTCGGCGAACCCCTCGGTGACCAGCTCGTGCCCGGCCATCAGCCGGATCGTGGTGGCCAGGCTGGATGGCGCCGAGACCAGCTGCACCAGCGCTGCGACCACGTCGAAGTCCAGCGAGCGCGGGTAGACCTGCCCGACGCTGGTGAGGACCTGGTCGAAGCCGAGGTGCTCGGCGACGCGGCGCTCGAGCTCTGCCAGCTTGGCGGCGTCGCCGTCGAGCAGGTCGAGCATGTCCTGGGAGGTGCCCATCGGCCCCTTGATGCCGCGCAGCGGGTAGCGCGCCAGCAGCTCCTCGACCCGCTGGAGCGCGACGAGCAGCTCGTCGGCCACCGTGGCGAACCGCTTGCCGAGCGTGGTCGCCTGCGCGGCGACGTTGTGCGACCGGCCGGCCATCACCAGCTCCTGGTGCTCGGCGGCGAGCCGGCCCAGCCGCGCCAGCGCAGCCACCGCGCGGTCGCGCAGCAGCTCCAGCGACTGGCGGACCTGGAGCTGCTCGACGTTCTCGGTGAGGTCGCGCGACGTCATGCCCTTGTGGATCTGCTCGTGCCCGGCCAGCGCGCTGAACTCCTCGATCCGCGCCTTCACGTCGTGCCGGGTGACCTGCTCACGGGCGGCGATCGAGTCGAGGTCCACCTTGTCGACGACGTCCTCGTAGGCCTCGACCACGCCGTCCGGTACGTCGACGCCCAGGTCGCGCTGCGCCTTGAGCACCGCGATCCAGAGCCGCCGCTCGAGCACGATCTTGTGCTCGGGCGACCAGATCGCGGCCAGCTCGGCGCCGGCGTACCTCGTGGCGAGGACGTTGGGGACGGTCACCCGGTCATTGTCGCGCACCGGCTGGGTCCGAGGCCGCCGCGGCTGCGATGTCGGTGCGGTGCTGGGCGCCGTCGAACGAGATCAGCGCGACCCCGGCGTACGCCGCGGTGCGGGCGGCGTCGAGGTCCGGGCCGGTGCCGACGACGGCGAGCACCCGGCCCCCGGCGGTGACCAGCTCGCCGTCGCGCAGCGCGGTCCCGGCGTGGATCACGTGCACGCCCGGCAGCGACCCCGCGGCCGCGACCCCGGAGATGATGTCGCCGGAGGACGAGGAGGCAGGGTAGCCGCGGCTGGCCAGCACGACACCGACCGCGGCCCCGTCGGCGAACGCCGGCGGGGGCAGCTCCGCCAGGCTGCCGGTGGCCGAGGCCATCAGCAGCTCGCCGAGCGGTGACTCGAGCAGAGCGAGCAGCGGCTGGGTCTCGGGGTCGCCGAAGCGGACGTTGAACTCCACCACCCTCATGCCGCGGGAGGTGAGCGCCAGGCCGGCGTAGAGCAGCCCGGAGAACGGCGTGCCCCGGTGCGCCAGCTCGTCGACCGTCGGCTGCAGCACCGTCGCCAGCACCTCGTCGACCAGGCCGGCCGGCGCCCACGGCAGCGGCGTGTAGGCGCCCATGCCACCGGTGTTGGGCCCCTCCTCACCGTCGAAGATGCGCTTGAAGTCCTGGGCCGGCTGCAACGGGCGGACGGTCGCGCCGTCGGCGTCGTTCCAGCTGCAGAGCGCGAACAGCGAGACCTCCGGGCCGTCGAGGTACTCCTCGATCACGACTCGCTCGCACGAGGCCGCGTGCGCCACTGCCTCCTCGCGGGAGTCCGTGACGACCACGCCCTTGCCGGCGGCCAGCCCGTCGTCCTTCACGACGTACGGCGCGCCGAGCTCGTCGAGCGCCTTCTCGGCCTCCTCGGGGGTGGTGCACACGAAGGCTTGGGCGGTCGGGACCCCGGCCGCCGCCATCACCTCCTTGGCGAACGCCTTGGACCCCTCGAGCCGTGCGGCTGCGCCGGATGGCCCGAACGCGGCGATCCCGGCCGCGCGCACCGCGTCGGCCACGCCGGCGACCAGTGGCGCCTCGGGCCCGACCACGACCAGGTCGACGCCGAGCGAGGCCGCCAGCGTAGCTACGGCGCGGCCGTCGAGCGGGTCGACGTCGTGCAGGGTGGCCACCGCCGCGATGCCCGGGTTGCCCGGGGCCGCGTGCACCTCGGTGACGCCGGGGTCCCTCGCCAGCGCCCGGGCGAGGGCGTGCTCGCGTCCGCCGGTCCCGACGACGAGGGTCTTCACGACGTCGTGCGCCGGGCGACCGACTCGGTGTACGCGTCGCGCCGGTAGAGCAGGATCGGGTCGTCGGAGAGCTCGATCCCGTCGACCACCCGGGTCGGGTCGAAGACAGTGGGCGCGGCGGAGGCCGGGCCGCCCTCGGGGTCCGGCAGCTCGGCGGTGACCTCGATCCGGCCGGCCAGCAGCTCACGGCAGCCCTTCCACACCGAGGTCGCGCGGTGCGGGTCGTGGTCGGGACCGGCCACCTGGACCCAGACCTCGTGGGTGACCGGGCCGCGCTCGAGCCGGGCCGCCATCTCCTCAGTGAGGTGGTCGCGGCCCGAGAACGACGTGTCCAGCCGGTCGTCCGCGGTCGCGGTGGGACGGAAGACGTACCGCACCCAGGTGCGGGTCCCGTCCTCCGCGAGCCACCCGTAGGCGTGGATCGGGTAGAACGTCACCTCGGCGAAGCTGACCGGTACGGCGATCGAGCCGGACGTGGCCGTCATGAGGATGCGGCGCGCGACCCGCGGATGCCGGGCCAGGAAGATCGGCAAGGCCTGCGGCTTCTCGGTGGCCTCGGTGAGCGCGATGAACTTCGCCGGGTCGTTGGTCGGGAACCGCGGGGACGTCTGGCCGAGCAGGTCGGTGGCCGAGCCGTCGGGGAGCCGGAACTTCACGGCCATTCCCCGGACGTCCGGTCTCGCGTCCGAGCGTGGTTTGCCCGCGGCGTTCGACCAACGGACCGTCACCTCGTGCGCCTGTCCGTCCAGGTGCCCGGCTCGGCAGAGCTCGGTCGCCTCGGGGGTGGCGGTGAAGGTCCCGGTGTAGAACCGGCCCTTGGCGTGGAGGGTGCGGTGGCCGTCGGGCCCCCCGAACGCCGCTCGCAGTCGGTCGATGGCCCGCTCCGGACTCAGCACGGGGTCAATCTAGAGCCTGTTAGAGGAGGTCGTGCACGACGATCGTCGCCTCGCGGTCCGGCCCGACTCCGATCGCGGAGATGCGGGCGCCGGAGAGCTCCTCGACCCGGGCGACGTAGGCCCGCGCGTTGGGCGGCAGGTCGTCGAGGCTGCGTACCTCGGACAGGTCTTCCCACCAGCCCGGCAGCTCCTCGTAGATCGGCACGGCGTGGTGGAAGTCCGACTGGTTGACCGGCATCTCGTCGTGGCGGACACCGTCGACGTCGTACGCCACGCAGACCGGAACCGTCTCGAGCCCGGTGAGGACGTCGAGCTTGGTGAGCACGAAGTCGGTCACCCCGTTGACCCGCGCTGCGTAGCGCGCGATCACCGTGTCGTACCAGCCGCAGCGGCGCGGCCGGCCGGTCGTCGTGCCGTACTCGGCGCCGACCTTGCGCAGGTGCTCACCGAAGTCGTCGTTGAGCTCGGTCGGGAACGGGCCCTCCCCCACCCGGGTCGTGTACGCCTTCACGATCCCGATCACCCGGTCGAGCCGGGTCGGCGGGATCCCCGAGCCGGTGCACGCGCCGCCGGCGGTCGCCGACGACGACGTCACGAACGGGTAGGTGCCGTGGTCGACGTCGAGCAGCGTGGCCTGGCCGGCCTCCAGCAGCACGGTCTCGCCGCGGTCGAGCGCCTGGTTGAGCAGCAGCCCGCTGTCCACGACGTACGGCGCCAGCCGGTCGGCGAACGAAGCGAGCTCTTCGACGATCTCCTCCACCGACGGAGCACGCCTGTTGTAGATCTTGGTGAGCAGCTGGCTCTTCAGCTCGAGGACGCCCTCGACCTTGGCCTGCAGGATCTTCTCGTCGAAGAGGTCCTGGATCCGGATGCCGATGCGGTTCATCTTGTCGGCGTACGTCGGCCCGATGCCGCGTCCGGTGGTGCCGAGCCGCCGCGTGCCGAGGAACCGCTCGGTCACCTTGTCGAGAGTCCTGTTGTAGCTGGCGATGACGTGTGCGCTGGCTGAGATCTTCAGCAGGGAGGTGGCCACGCCGCGGGCCTCCAGCCCGTCGATCTCCTCGAACAGCACACCCAGGTCGACCACGACGCCGTTGCCGATGACCGGCGTGCACCCGGGCGTGAGGATGCCGCTCGGCAGCAGGTGCAGGGCGTACTTCTGGTCGCCGATGACCACGGTGTGGCCGGCGTTGTTGCCGCCGTTGAACTTGACGACGTAGTCGACCCGGCTGCCCAGGACGTCGGTCGCCTTGCCCTTCCCCTCGTCGCCCCACTGGGCGCCGATGATGGCGATCGCGGGCATGCCGGGGGCTCCTTCGGGTGGGGTCCGCGTCACGGAAGACGCGATCAGGCAGAGGATATGGTCCCACCGATGGACCCGATCTTGGTGATCAGCAACAGCGATGCCGGCACGGCGGACGCGGAGTCGCTGGCCACGGCGCTGACGGTGCTCCGTGCGCAGTGCTCGGTCGAGGTGCAGGCGACATCCGACCCGAGCGAGCTGGACAGCGCGCTGCACCGGGCTGGCAGCCGACGGATCGTGGTCGCCGGGGGCGACGGGAGCCTGCACGCGGTGGTGGCCGCGCTGTACCGCCGCAACGACCTCAAGGGCGCGGTGCTCGGGCTGCTCCCCCTCGGCACCGGCAACGACTTCGCACGCGCCAACGAGATCCCGCTCGACGTCGAGGAAGCCGCCGTGACGATCCTCGAGGGCGACGTCCGCCCGATGGACCTGCTCGTGGACGAGGTCGGCGAGATCGTGGTCAACAACGTGCACGCCGGCGCGGGCGCGCAGGCCAGTCGGCGCGGCGCGAAGTGGAAGGACCGCCTGCACGCCATCGGCGTCGGCAAGATCAACCTCGGCAGGCTCGGCTACCCGATCGGCGCGCTCTCGGCCGCGTTCAAGCCGCCGTACGTCCGGGTCCGCGTCGAGGTCGACCACGAGGTCGTCGTCGACGTGGACAAGCCGATCCTGATGGTGGCCGTCGGCAACGGGCCGCAGGTCGGGGGCGGCACCGAGCTCCTCCCCCACGCGGACCCCGGCGACGGCCGGGTGGACGTGATGATCTCCCGGTCGATCGGGCCGCTGGCTCGCTTCGGCTACGGCGCCAGGCTCGTCGCCGGCCGACACCCCGAGCGCGACGACGTCATCTACCTCCGCGGCTCGACGGTCTCCCTGTCGGGCGACGCGTTCTGGTGCAGCGCCGACGGCGAGATCTACGGGCCGGAGCGGCACCGCACTTGGCGGGTGGAGCCCGCGGCGTACTCGCTGGTGGTCCCCAGTAGCGTTGACCACCGTGTCGAAGGGTGATGCGGAGCCGCACGACTGGGTGACGCGCGCCGCCGACGACGCGGTCCGGCACGCCGGCGAGGGCGCCGAGCTCGTCACCGTCTCCTCCGGCGCGAGCCCGTCGGGGCACGTGCACCTCGGCAACCTGCGCGAGTTCCTGACCGTGCACTTCGTCGCCGAAGAGCTGCGCCGCCGCGGAGTCCCGACCCGGCACCTGCACGTGTGGGACGACTTCGACCGGTTCCGGAAGGTGCCCGTCGGCGTCGACCCTTCGTGGCGCGAGCACATCGGCCGGCCGCTGGCGACGGTCCCCGACCCCGAGGGCTGCCACGACTCGTGGGCCGAGCACTTCAAGGCACCCCTCCGCGACGCGCTGCACGCGATGGGCGTCGACATGGAGGAGGTCTCGCAGACCGAGCGCTACCAGGCCGGCCACTACAGGGACGCCGTGCTGACCGCGGTCGCCCAGCGCGACGCCATCGAGGCCGTCCTGGCCCGGCACCGCACCAAGGTCGCCGCTCCGGAGCCGGAGAACGAGCAGGAGGCCGAGGCGCTCGCCGAGTCCGTGGCGACCGAGGACGAGCCCGTCGGCACCGGCGACCTGGCCCGGTTCCCCTACAAGCCCTACTGCCGCGACTGCGGCCGGGACACCCTCACCCTCACGGCGTACGACGACGAGACGACCGAGCTCTCCTACGCGTGCGACTTCAACGGCTACTCCGGGACCACGAACCTCTCCACAGACTTCGAGGGCAAGCTGGTCTGGAAGGTCGACTGGCCGATGCGCTGGGCCTTCGAGCATGTCGACTTCGAGCCGGCCGGCATGGACCACGCAACGCCCGGCTCGTCGTTCACCGTCGGACACTCGCTCGTCGAGGACATCTTCGGGATGCCGCGGCCCGCGTGGTTCGGCTACGGCTTCGTCGGCTTCGCCGGCGTCCAGAAGATGTCGTCCTCGGCCGGCGGCGCGCCCACCGCGGAGGACGCGCTCAAGGTGCTCGAGGCGCCGATCCTGCGGTGGCTCTACGTGCGCCGCAACCCGCGCCAGACCTTCAACATCGACTTCGGACCCGAGGTGGTCCGCCTGTACGACGAGTGGGACGCGCTCGGCCGCAAGGCTCTCGACCCGTCGCGGCGGGACGCGCAGGTGCTGGCCTTCGAGCGGGCCTCGGAGACCGCCTGGGCCGGCCGGCTGCCGACCCCCGCGGTCGTCGTACCGTTCCGGCTGCTGTCGTCGGTCGCGGACGTGACCGCCGGCAGCGCCGAGCTGATCAGCCGGATCGTGTCCGACGTCGGGCACCCGCACGCGTCGGTGGCCGACCTCGAGCCGCGGCTGACCAAGGCGATGACCTGGACCCGCGACTTCGTCCCCGAGTCGGACCGCACCACCGTCCGCACCTCGCCCGACCTCGCGCGCCTGTCGTCACTGTCCGGGGACGAGCAGCTCTGGCTGGCCCAGCTGCTCGACCGGCTGCCCGACCAGCTGGACCTCGACTCCACGACGGCGCTGGTCTACGGCGTACCGAAGCTGGCCCGCGGCCTGGGCCTCGACGACCCGCCCACCGACGAGATCAAGGCCGATCAGAAGGCGTTCTTCAGGCTGCTCTACCAGCTGCTCGTCGACGCCGAGCGTGGCCCGCGGCTGCCGACGTTGTTCCTCGCGCTCGGCAGTGATCGGGTGCGCGAGCTGCTCACGCCGCCGGTTGCCTGACGCGTCGGCTTGGCAATTGGGGTAACTCACCGTTCGGTCAGCTTCCATGGCGTTCGAACGCTGCAGAAGCTGACCGAACGGTGAGTTACCCCTCGGCGGCCGGCGGGCGGACGCGCCGTTCTCCACAGATTGCGCCGACGGCGGTGGGCAGCGAGCTGATCGGGCAGAAGCCTGCGCATGAACGTCAAGGCTCAGGCCCTCATGGCAGCTTCGCATGGACTCATCACCCGGCCGCAGGCGCTCGACTGCGGCCTCTCGAGCGCCGACATCCGACACCTGCTCCGCACGGGCGGCCTGGTTCTGGTGCGACGAGGTGTCTACGCCGATGCGAACGTCTGGAACAGCTTGGACGACCACGTCGGACGTCCCCGCCTGCGCACGCGGGCCGCACTTGCGACGATGCGCAGAGGCTGGGTGGCGAGCCACGACTCCTCAGCCCACGAGCACGCGATGGAGATCCTCAACCCACCCGATCCTCACGTGCACATCACACGTCCGGGTACGACTGGCGCATGGACCAAGTTCGGCGTGAAACACCACCTGGCCAGGTACGGCGACCACCAGGTGGTCGAGCTGAACGGGCTCAAGGCGCTCGACATGGCCAGGACCGCCGTCGACATCGCGCGCGAGCACGGCACGCCGTACGGCGAGATCGCCTGCGACTCCGCGATGCGGCGAGGGGTGAGCCGCTCAGCACTGGAAGCCGCGGTCGAGCCCATGACCTTCTGGCCGTACTCGCGGCGGGCCCGGGCGGCCGTCGGGTTCGCCGACCCGGGAGCGGACAGCGTGCTCGAGACGCTCGGTCGGCTTCTCGTCGAGGCGCTCGGCGTGGGCGTGGTCGACACCCAGTTCCCGGTCACCCTCGAGGACGGACGGGTGGTCTGGGGTGACATCCGCGTCGGCTGCCACATCTTCGAGTGCCACGGCAAGGTGAAGTACCTGTCCGTGGCGCAGGGTGGCCTCGCGGACCGCGAGGCCACCGAGGTGGTGTGGGCCGAGAAGAAGCGCGAGCGCCTGATGCATCGGCAGGGGCTCGGCACCTCGCCGATCGTGTTCGCTGACTACTGGAACCCCGACCGGGACCAGGTGCTGAGGCGGATGCGCGAGGAGTACGACGACACGGTCCAGCGCTTCGGCGCACGCCTTCCCGAGCACCTCGCCCGCAACGCCGTCGAGCTTCGGCGCCAGCACGCCTCCGGTGGTCGTCGCGGGGCGTGAGCCGGCCCGCCCCTCTTGGGGGTAACTCACCGTTCGGTCAGCTTCTATGGCGTTCGAACACTGCAGAAGCTGACCGAACGGTGAGTTACCCCATTCACTGGCCGCCGGCGAGCAGCACCTCGTACGCCGTCGGGCTCGAGTCGCGCAGGAACGCTGAACAGCGGTCCCACTCGTCGGTCTCGCCGATCACCTTCGCGGACTGGGCGAGCAGGGCCAGGCAGCCGAGGAAGCCGCGGTTGGGTTCGTGCTCCCACGGCACCGGGCCGTGGCCCTTCCAGCCGTTGCGGCGCAGCAGGTCCAGGCTGCGGTGGTAGCCGACCCGGGCGTAGGCGTAGACGGTCAGCGGGTCCGCCTCCTCGGCAGCGGCGAGGGAACCCACGGCCAGCCACGCGACGGGCGAGGCCGGGTGCCGGCGTACGACGTCCGCGGGCGCCAGCCCGGCGTCCAGGTCGTCCTGGGCGGGGTCGCGAGGGAGGTGGGTGGGCGGAGGTCCGGCCATCAGGTCGGGGTGCAGCTCAGGAGGGGTCACGAAGGCATTGTCCCCGCGCAGTGTGGGGGACCTGTCGAGGACCCTCCCTACTGCGGCCGCGCGGGCCGCGCCGGCCGACGCCGGACCCGCAGCAACAGCGTCAGCAGGCTGAGCATCAGGAGCGGCCCCCACACGAAGGCACCGCGCAGCGTGAACGGAGCAGTCGTGGTCACCGGTCCTGGCCCGGTCCCCGGGGGGTCGCTGCCGGGTCCCGCGTTCGGCGTACTGCTGGGCTCGTCGGGCTCAGTGCCGGGCGCCGTCGTCGGCGCGGGGAGCTCCGGGACGTTCGTCGGCTCCGTGATCGGTGTCGAGGTCGGCACCGGCGTCGTGGTCGGTGTCGGTGTCGGGAGCTGCGTCGGGGACGACGTCGGAGTGGCGGACGGGGTGGAGGTCGGCGTGGGGTCGACCTCGGGCCGGTCGGGCGGCGGCGCGCGCACCCGGTTGGTGACCGTGAACCCCCGGGCCTCGCGCTTGGTGACGACCAGCCGACCGGGCTCGATCTCGGGGTCTGCCCAGAAGTGACCCAGGCCCGGCGGAGCATCGAGGTCCTCGGTCAGCGTGCACACGGCACCGACTGGCAGCTGATCGGAGAGGACCACAGCCGACCCATCCGCGCGAGCCCGCCAGGTGTTGTCGGCCGGCGTGACGTCGTCACCCTCGAGCCGGCACTCGAACCGGCCTTCGAAGACCCGATCGGCCGGCACCACACCGCGGGGGTCGACGAGCTCGGTGCTCACCGTGAGGGTGCTCACCCGGGCCGCCACCGGTGCGCAACCAAGGTCGTGGTCGGGCAGGAACGGGTAGCTGTGCATCTGGGAGCTGACACCGGTGTGCACGAGGTCACCGGCCACCAGGACCCGGCCGTTGGTACCCGCGACCGACAGCGTCGTGGTGCTGGGCCGGGTCGGCACGAGCAGTGAGCCGGGCAGCTGCACCAGCCCCCCGATGTCCACGGTGGTGGCGGCGACGGCGTTCCACAGCAGGTGCGTGGAGAGCGCCGGGAAGTAGGGGTCGGCGAACGGGTCGACGACGGCGCCCTCGGGTGAGAGGAGCACGTCAAGGTCGAAGTCCACGACCGGACCGGTCAGGTTCACGATCACCGCAGCGCCGTCGGGCACGCCGAGCAGCTGCAGCGATCGGGCGACCCCGCCCATCGACGCACCGTCCATGCTGAAGACCTGCGGGTCCGACACGCCGTCACCCGTCAGCGTCAGAGCCGTGTCGCTGACCTCGACCGTGCCTGTGGGCAAGAGCTCGGCGTACGCCGCCGACTTCGCGGCGATCGCGTCGGGCAGGTCCTTGTACGACTTGATGGCGTCCGGCACGTCGGCGTCCACGTCGCCCCCGTGCGCGTCGATGTCGGTGCCCTCGGCCACGGGGCCCTGGACCACGACGTCGCCGCCCAGACCCTTGCCGACGTCGACGTGGGTCGCGGGGTCGCCGCTGAGGGTGCCTCCGACGACGAGCATGTCGCTGTTGGCGTGCGGCGACACCTGCGACCCGAAGCTGACCACGCCGACCTCGTAGGTGCCGGGCACCTCCCGCGCGAACGTTGCGTCGCCGAGCGCGACCACGAGCCCCTCGGCCTCGGTGGCGTCTCCGGAGACCCGCAGGTTGCCCCCGGCCAGCACCGACACGTTGCCGTCGAAGGTGTCGACAGGGGGGCCGAGGTGCAGCGGCGGCCAGCCGGGAGGGCAGGCGTCACTGGCCGCGAACGTCGAGTGCGGCTCTGCCCGTGCTGATGCGCCTGGAAACCCCCCGATGGCGACCGTCGCAGCCAGCAGCGCAACGACGGACAGCCCCGAGAAAGCGTGGCGGCATGGAGTCACCACAGCCAGATCATGACACCCCAGGGGGTATCGCGCCAAAGAACTGGTCAATTGCCGAGAGACTGTCCGGCCGAGCGCAGGTTCTGGCATGCCTCAACGACGCGCGCGGCCATGCCGCCCTCGGCTGCCTTGCCCCACGCGCGTGGGTCGTAGACCTTCTTGTTGCCGACCTCGCTGTCGACCTTGAGCACGCCGTCGTAGTTGGTGAACATGTGCGCGGCGACCGGCCGCGTGAAGGCGTACTGGGTGTCGGTGTCGACGTTCATCTTGACCACGCCGAAGTCGACGGCAGCACTGATCTCCTCGGCCGTGGAGCCGGAGCCGCCGTGGAAGACGAGGTCCAGGGGCCGGGACCCCTCGGCCAACCCGAGCTTCTCGATCACCGCGGCCTGGGCCTCCTTGAGGATCTCCGGGCGCAGCTTCACGTTGCCGGGCTTGTAGACACCGTGCACGTTGCCGAAGGTCAGCGCGGTGAGGTAGCGCCCGTTCTCGCCGGTGCCGAGGGCGGCCACGGTGGCGAGGGCATCCTCAGGTGTGGAGTACAGCTTCTCGTCGATCGCACCCTCCACACCGTCCTCCTCGCCGCCGACCACGCCGACCTCGATCTCGAGGACGACGTTGGCCTTCTGGCAGGTGGCCAGGAGCTCCTGGGCGATCTGGAGGTTCTCGTCCAGCGGCACCGCCGAGCCGTCCCACATGTGCGACTGGAACAGCGGCTCCTCGCCACGGGCCACTCGTTCCGCTGAGAGCTCGAGGAGAGGCCGGACGAAGCCGTCCAGCTTGTCCTTGGGGCAGTGGTCGGTGTGCAGCGCGATCTGCACCGGGTAGTTCTTGGCGACCTCGCGCGCGAAGGCGGCGAACGCGGCCGAGCCGGTCACCATGTTCTTCACGTTCGGCCCGGACAGGTACTCCGCGCCGCCCGTCGAGACCTGGATGATCCCGTCCGAACCTGCCTCGGCGAACCCCTGCAGGGCGGCATTGAGGGTCTGGGACGACGAGACGTTGATGGCCGGGAACGCGTAGTTCCCCTTCTGGGCCGCGTCGAGCATCTCGGCGTACTTCTCGTGGGTGGCGATGGGCATGACCAAAACCTTAGTGGCCCTAGCCCCGCCAGGCGTCTTCGCCGGACAGGTCGGCGTGGGTGCGGATCCAGGCGTGCATGGCGATCGCGGCCGCCGCCGATGCGTTGATGGACCGGGTCGAGCCGAACTGGGCGATCGAGAACGTCGCAGCGCAGGCATCCCGCGCCGAGGCCGAGAGGCCGGGGCCCTCCTGGCCGAACAGGAAGCAGACCCGACGTGGCACCTCGGTGGTCTCGAGGTGCAGAGAATCCGGCAGGTTGTCGATGCCCCACAGCGCGACCGGTCCGCCCGGCTGCTCGCGCAGGTACGTCGCCAGCGCGGCCACGTCCTCGTGGTGGACGACGTGCTGGTAGCGGTCGGTGACCATGGCGCCGCGCCGGTTCCACCGCCGGTTCCCGACGATGTGCACCTCGCGAGCCAGGAACGCGTTCGCCGAGCGAACGATGGTCCCGATGTTGAAGTCGTGCCTCCAGTTCTCGATCGCGATGTGGAAGTCGTGGCGCCGGCCGTCGAGGTCAGCCACGATCGCGTCGAGCGACCAGTAGCGGTACCGGTCCACGACATTGCGCCGGTCGCCCTCGGCCAGCAGCCGCTGGTCGTACTGCTCGCCGCTGGGCCACGGCCCCTCCCACGGGCCGACACCCACCTCCTCGGGGCCGTGGGGCATCGGGTCGTACGGCGCCCGCTCGTCACCGTCCCGATCCCCCGCCTTGTGCACAGCCACGACGCGACCCTATGTAGAGATGAAACCAACAGGTGGCGGACTGGTCCGGCAGGTACCGTTTGCGCCGTGACTGCGCTCCCGGACCTGCAGGTGCTGGTGGAGCCCCTGCTGCTCGGGATCAAGTGGCTCGACCCCGACTGGCTGCTGGGCGAGTTCGGCGGCGCGTTCCTGTGGGTCAGCCTCGCGATCGTCTTCGTCGAGTGCGGGCTGTTCTTCCCGTTCCTGCCCGGTGACACCCTGCTGTTCGCGCTCGGGCTGTTCATCGCCGGTGGCGACTACCAGGTGTTCGGACTGGAGAACAAGGCGCTGGCCCTGACGCTCGCCATGTCCCTGCTGTGCGTCGCGGCCTTCCTCGGCAACGTCGTGGGCTACGAGATCGGCCGCAAGATCGGCGAGCCCCTGTACGAGCGCGATGGCCGGATCATCAAGCGCAAGCACCTCGACCAGACATCGGCGTTCTTCGACAAGCACGGCAACAAGGCCTTGGTGATCGGGCGCTTCGTGCCGTTCGTGCGCACCTACATCACCGTGGTCGCCGGGGTCACCAAGATGGATCGCCGCCGCTTCTTCCTCTGGAGCGGGGTCGGAGCGCTGGGGTGGGTGCTGAGCATCGTGCTGCTGGGCTACTTCCTCGGCGAGACCTTCCCCGCGCTGGGGAAGAACATCGACTACGCGGTGCTGGTGATCCTGGCGTTCTCGGTCATCCCGATCGCCTACGAGTACTGGAAGCACCGCCGCAACGGCCGCAAGCGGGCCCGGGCAGCCGCCACCCAGCCGGCCGCCCAGCCGGCCTCCGAGCCGGCCTCCGAGCCGGCCACTGAGCCGACCGAGAGCCGGTAGCCAGCTAGGTAGCCGCGCGGGCGGCGTCGAGCTCGGCCTTGGTGAGCACCGGGCGCACCTCGAGGCCGACGTCGGCGAGCGGGTTCTCGCCCTCCGGGCTGCGGTCGATCGCGCAGACCACGACCTCCACGACCGCGCCGGCGTCGCGCAGCGCCCTCGTCGCGTCGCGCACCGCTCCGCCCGTGGTGATCACGTCCTCGACCAGCGTCACGCGCCGGCCGTCGACGTCGGGACCCTCCGCGAGCTTGCAGGTGCCGTACTCCTTGGCCTTCTTGCGCACGAAGAGGGCCGGCAGCCCGGTTACGCTGCTCAGCACGGTAGCGATCGGGATGCCGCCCATCTCCAGCCCGCCGAGCAGCTCGGTGCCCTCCGGGACCAACGCCACCATCTCGCCGGCGACCCGGGCCAGCAGCGCGGGATCGGTCTCGAACAGGTACTTGTCGAAGTACTCGTTCGACACCTGTCCCGACCGGAGCGTGAAGGTGCCGGAGAGCCGGCACGCGGCGTCGATCTCGGCGGCCAGCGCTGGGTCGGCGGTCACGGCGCTCACGCTAGCGTGGCCGGCGTGACTGCTCGGCTGGCCACCCGGCTCCAGGGAATCGCCCCGACGATCTTCACCGAGATGTCGGCGCTGGCGATGCGCACCGGCTCGGTGAACCTGGGCCAGGGGTTCCCTGACCGGGACGGGCCTCCGGAGGTGATCGCGGAGGCGATGCGGGCGCTCGAGCACGGACACAACCAGTACGCACCCGGCCCCGGCGTACCCGAGCTGCGGCAGGCGATCGTCCGGCACCAGCAACGGCACTACGGCCTCGAGCTCGACCCGGACCGCCAGGTGGTGGTGACCACCGGATGCACCGAGGCGGTCGCGGCCGCGCTGCTGGGGCTGGTCGACCCGGGCGACGAGGTCGTGGTGCTCGAGCCCTACTACGACTCCTACGTCGCGATGATCCAGATGGCCGGCGGCGTACGCCGCCCGGTCACCCTGCGGGCCCCGGACTTCCGGCTGGATGTCGAGGCGCTCCAGCAGGCCGTCACCCCGGCCACCCGGTTCGTGCTGCTCAACTCGCCGCACAACCCGACCGGCACCGTGCTCACACGCGCCGAGCTCCAGGCCGTCGCCGAGCTGGCCATCGAGCACGACCTCGTCGTGATCACCGACGAGGTCTACGAGCACCTGACCTTCGACGGCGTCGAGCACGTACCGATAGCGACGCTGCCGGGGATGTTCGAGCGCACCCTCACCCTGTCCAGCGCCGGCAAGTCCTACTCGTTCACCGGATGGAAGGTCGGCTGGGCCACGGGGCCGGCCGAGCTGGTCGGCGCCGTACTGGCTGCGAAGCAGTGGCTCACCTTCACCTCCGGCTCTCCGCTGCAGCCCGCGGTCGCCCTGGCGCTCGATGACCAGGCGGACTTCCCGAGCGAGCTCGCCCTCGACCTCCAGGGACGGCGCGACCTTCTGCTCGCCGGGCTGACCGAGGCCGGGATCACCGCGTTCGCACCGCAGGGCACCTACTTCGCCACCGCATCCGTCCGCGAGCTCGGCTGGGCAGACGGCATGACCTTCTGCCTCGCGCTCCCCGAGCGCGCCGGTGTGGTCGCGATCCCCACCCAGGTCTTCTACGACGACCCGGCGGACGCGGACGGCGGGCGGCACCTGGTGCGGTTCGCGTTCTGCAAGACCCGTGAGGTGATCCAGGACGGCCTGGTCCGGCTGGCCGCAGCCGACCTCACGGCCTGAACCAGAGCCGCGCCTCCGGGCGGAGCAAGAAGGCAACGGTCGCCCCGCAGGCGATCAACGGGAGCAGGAGCACGAACGAGCCGACGACCACCAGCAGGCAGAGGCAGCCGGCGGCACCGGCCGAGACCAGCAGCCCGGTAGCGGCCCAGCGGACCCGGCGCCACGCAAGCACCGCCAGCGCGACCGCCCCTGCCGACCAGGTCATGCCGACGGCGCAGGTGACGTAGACCGTCGTGCGCAGCACCGCGTCGGAGACACCCTGGTCCGCGATGTCCGGGTTCTGGCGGTACACCTCGTCGATCAGGGTCTGGGGAGCGCCCAGCATCACGGCCAGAGTGATCGCGAGCAGCACGAACGCCGCCGCCGAGAACAGCCAGGTCAGCACGCACGCCCACACCACGGGCAGCGGCCGCCGTGCGACGGACGGGACGAGGGCCATGGCCACAGGCGCGGCTGCGTACGGGGTCGGGTGCAGCGGCGGCGAGGTGGGCGGCGGCAGGTCGAGCAGCGGGTCCCGGGTCAGCGGCGGGTCATGGGTCGGCAGGTCATGGGTCGGCAGGTCACGGGTCGGCTCGGGCCGCGGGATCGGCGCGCGGGCGATCCCGTCGAACCAGTCCCGGGCCGGCTGGAACCACAGCATCACGATCGCGGCGACCACGATCGCCGAGACCACGCCGCCGCCGATCAGCCCGCTCACGAAGAGGGGGACGGCCAGCAAGGACAGGGCGACCCGAGCGCCCTTCGACCGCTGCAGCACCTGCCAGCCGAGGATGGCGCTCGCCGCGGCACAGGCGGCGGCCACCATGGCGGTGATCCGCATCAGGGTCAGGGCGCCCTGGACGCCGAGGCCGAGCGAGTTGCCGGGCGGCTTGGAGAGGTACTCCTCGACCGCCTCGCGGTTCTCGAGCGAACGCAGCGTGGAGACCTGGTCGAAGGCCATGAGCACCACGACGACCGACCCGGCCACCACCAGCCACCCGGCCAGGGTGACCTGCGGCGGCCGCACCAGCTTGCCCTCGCTCATGACGTCCATTGTCCTGCTCGGGGGCGAGCGCCGGTGGCCCGGGGTTTCGAGACGGTCGCTGCGCGACCTCCTCAACCACCGGGCCGGAGCACCAGCCCGTCCTCACCCTTGTCGACCACGACCGAGCCGCCGTCGGTGACCTCGCCGCCGATCAGCATCCGCGACAAAGGGTCGCCGATGCTCGACTGGATCAGCCGGCGCAGCGGCCGGGCGCCGTACGCCGGGTCGTAGCCGGTCTCGGCGAGCCAGGCCCGGGCAGCGTCGGTCACCGAGATCGTGACCCGGCGGGCCGCCAGCCGGTGCTCGAGCAGGGCGAGCTGGAGGTCGACGATCCGGGCCAGCTCGTCGCGGCTGAGCGCGTCGAAGACCACGATCTCGTCGAGCCGGTTGAGGAACTCGGGCTTGAACGACGCCCGCACGGTGGCCAGCACGGACTCGCGCTTCTTCTCGGTGTCCAGCGTGGGGTCGACCAGGTAGGCCGAACCCAGGTTGCTGGTCAGGATCAGCAGGGTGTTCCGGAAGTCGACGGTGCGACCCTGGCCGTCGGTCAGCCGGCCGTCGTCGAGCACCTGGAGCAGGATGTCGAAAACCTCCGGGTGCGCCTTCTCGACCTCGTCGAGGAGTACGACGGAGTAGGGGCGGCGCCGGACCGCCTCGGTCAGCTGTCCGCCCTCGTCGTACCCGACGTAGCCGGGCGGGGCGCCCACGAGCCGCGACACGGAGTGCTTCTCGGAGTACTCGCTCATGTCGACGCGGACGATGGCCCGCTCGTCGTCGAAGAGGAAGTCGGCCAGCGACTTGGCCAGCTCGGTCTTGCCGGTGCCGGTCGGGCCGAGGAGGAGGAACGAGCCGGTGGGCCGGTTCGGGTCGGCGATGCCGGCCCGCGACCGGCGGACGGCATCGCTGACCGCGCGCACGGCGTCCTTCTGGCCGACCAGCCGCTCGCCGATGACGTCCTCCATCTTCAACAGCTTGGCGGTCTCGCCCTCGAGCAGCCGGCCGGTCGGGATCCCGGTCCAGGCCTCGACGACGTCGGCGACCTGTTCGGCCCCGACCTCCTCGCCGACCAGCGGCTCGAGGTCGGACTTGTCGGAGTCCTCGACCGCCTTGATCTGCTTCTCCAGCTCGGGGATCCGGCCGTAGAGGATCTCGCTGGCTGCCGCCAGGTTGCCCTCACGGGTCAGCTTGTCGGCCTCGATGCGCAGCTGGTCGAGCTGGCGCCGCAGCTCGCCCTCACCCTCCAGCGAGGTCTTCTCCTGCTCCCACCGGGCGTCGAGGCCGCGCAGCTCCTCCTCCTTGTCGGCGAGGTCTGCGCGCAGGGCGGCGAGCCGCTCCGCGGACGCGTCGTCGGTCTCCTTCTCGAGCGCGAACTCCTCCATCTTGAGCCGGTCGACCTGCCGGCGCAGCTGGTCGATCTCCTCGGGAGACGACTCGATCTCCATGCGCAACCGGGAGGCCGCCTCGTCGATGAGGTCGATGGCCTTGTCGGGCAGCTGTCGACCGGTGATGTAGCGGTCGGACAGCGTCGCGGCCGCCACCAGCGCGGCGTCGGTGATCCGGACGCCGTGGTGCGCCTCGTACTTCTCCTGGATGCCACGCAGGATCTGGATGGTGTCCTCGACGCTGGGCTCGCCGACGAAGACCTGCTGGAAGCGCCGCTCCAGCGCCGGGTCCTTCTCGACCCGCTCGCGGTACTCGTCCAGCGTGGTCGCACCGATCATGTGCAGCTCGCCCCGGGCCAGCATCGGCTTCAGCATGTTGCCGGCGTCCATCGCGGAGTCCCCGCCCGCGCCGGCACCGACCACCGTGTGCAGCTCGTCGATGAAGGTGATGACCTGGCCGCCGGCGTCCTTGATCTCCTCCAGCACCGCCTTGAGCCGCTCCTCGAACTCACCGCGGTACTTCGCCCCGGCGACCATCGCCGCCAGGTCCAGCGCCAGCACCCGGCGGCCCTTGAGGGAGTCGGGCACGTCACCGGCGACCACGCGCTGCGCGAGTCCCTCCACGACCGCCGTCTTCCCGACCCCAGGCTCCCCGATGAGGACGGGGTTGTTCTTGGTACGACGGCTGAGCACCTGGATCACCCGGCGAATCTCGGCGTCGCGGCCGATGACCGGGTCGAGCTTGCCCTCCTCGGCGGACCGGGTCAGGTCGACGCTGTACTTCTCCAGCGCCTCGTACGTCGACTCGGCGTCCTGGCTGGTGACCCGGCGGCTGCCGCGCACCGCGGTCAGCCCCTCGCGCATGGCGGGCTCGGTGAGCCCGGCGTCGGCGAGCACCTTCTGGGCCGAGCTCTCAGCCCCCGCCAGGGCGACCAGCAGGTGCTCGGAGGCGACGTAGTCGTCCTTCATCGACTGCGCGAGGTCGAGCGCGGCCGCCAGCACCCGCGTCAGCGCGGCCGATGCCCCGGGCTGCTGGACCGTGGTGCCGCTGGCCCGCGGCAGTGCGTTCATGACCGCCTCGGCCTGGTCGAGCAGGGTGCGCGGGTCGACGCCGGCCTTGGCGACCAGCATCCCCGCGGTGCCCTCGGCGTCGCGGAGCAGCGCGACGAGCAGGTGGATCGGCTCGGTCGCGGTGTTGCCCGCGGTGGTGGCCGCCACCTGGGCGGCCTCGATCGCCGCGCGGCTGCGAGTGGTGAACTTCTCGGCCCCGAACTGGCTCATCGGTCTTCTCCTGCGTGCGTCGGTCTACGTGGGTGGAGCGCCCGCTGTGGAACGCCATTGTCACAACGCCTCCAGAGTTGAGTCCATTCCACTCAACTTTGGACATCTCCACAGTTTGTTGACATTTCAGCCGTGCGCCAGTGGCGACCCGGTCGCCGAACCTACTGTCGGTGCGGGCCATCCCCTCGGGTCGGGTCCACCCGAGGGGCAGGAGGAGGGAATCACCGTGCTCAGCAGCATCGCGGCACACGGCATCCACTACGCCATCATCGGCGTCGGGGCCGTGGGCCTCGTCGCGATCCTGGTTCCCCGGTTCCTGGCCGCGCCCACCGCTCCGCGAGACGCACACGAGGCCCGCGTGCTCGCACTCCGGAGCGCCATCGCCATGGGCTCCCAGGCCACCACCCTCGACCCCACCCCGGTGGCCGTCTCGGAGGGATGGGAGACCCGTGAGCCGGTGCTGACGGCCGCGCAGCAGGTGTTGTTGCCGCTCGCGGTCGTCAGCTCGGCGGCGGCGGCCGGCGTGCATGCCGCGGTCGGTCCGGCGCATTTCCGGGAGGCCACGCTGTTCGGTCTCTTCTTCGTGGGCGCCGCACTGATCCAGCTGGTCTGGGCGGGTGCGGCCATGGTCAGCTGCTCGCGAGCGCTGCTGGTGGCCGGCGCGGTCGGCAACATGGCGGTGCTCGCCGTCTGGGGAGTCAGCCGCACGCTCGGGCTCCCGTTCGGACTGCTGCCCGAGCCGGAGGCGCTCGGCCCCTGGGACGTCGCCTGTGGTGGCTGGGAGCTGATCGTGGCGGGCAGCTGCATCGCTCTCCTCCAGTCAGTGGGACCGCTTCCCACCCGCGTCGTGCCATGGCGCCGCTGGCACCCGGCCGTGCACTGGTTCCTCGCTGCCTCGGTGCTGGCTCTGGTCGCGCTGTCCCTCAGCGGCGCGACTGCATGAGCATGGAGTCCTGGCAGGTCGGCCTGGTCGGCAACACGGTGATCATGGCCGCCTACATGGGCATCTCCCTGGCGATCGTGGTTCCGCTTGCGAGGAGCCGCCAGCTGCGCAGCAACCCCCTCGGAGGGGCGACCGCAGCCATCTTCTTCACGTGCGCCGTCCACCACGGCGCACACTCGGTGCACATGCTGCTGCCCTCGCTGGGCTTCTCCGACCCCCAAGGGCTGGCGATGCGTACGGCGTGGGGCTGGCCGTTGGCCGCCTGGGACGTGATCGGCGCCGTGGTCGGCGTCTACTACTGGACCCTGCGCCGCAACTACGGCTCCCTGATGCAGGGCGCCCAGCTGTTCGAGGACCTCCGGCAGCGCGAGCAACAGGCTCTCGAGCTCAACGACACCGTCCTGCAGGGGCTGGTGGTCGCCAAGCTGGCGCTGGACCTCGACCAGCCGACCAAGGCCAACGAAGCGCTCACCTCCTCGATCGCCTCGGCCAGCCGGATCATCACCCAGCTCCTCGGCAGCAAGCACCACTCCCTCGACCTGCTGCGCAGCGTGCCGGCTGCGGTCGTGGCACCTGATCCGGTGCCTGCGGCTGAGCAGGCCCGCGTGGGCCCGGGGAGCACGGACAGGAACCCCCGATGAGCGCGGTCGCGGCCCGCACCAGACCGGTGCGCGTGGTCATCGTCGACGACACCTACGACCTGCGCGAGCTGCTCCGCCTGGCGCTGACCCGTGGCGGCATGGAGGTGGTCGGGGAGGCCGGGGACGGCCTGGCCGGCATCGAGGCGGTCCGCTCGGAGCGCCCCGACGTCGTACTGCTCGACCTCTCGATGCCCGTCATGGACGGCCTCGAGGCACTGCCGAGCATCCGCCGCCTGGTGCCCGGGGCCAAGATCATCGTGCTCTCCGGCTTCGGCGCCACCCAGATGTCCGAGCGAGCGCTGGCCACGGGAGCAGACGGCTACCTGCAGAAGGGGATGTCTCTCAAGCGGATCCTCGAGTACGTCCGCGGGATCGTGGCGGGCACGAACGACTCGTCGACGCGCCCGCTCACCCTGGTCCCACCGCACACCGAGGCCAGCGAGCCGGCCGCCGGGCCGGCCGTGGTGACGGCCCTGCACGCCCAACCGGGCCCGGCGGGCCCCGAGGCGTCCACCCAGCCGGACGTCTCCGCGTGGGATGCGCTCTCGATGGCGCCGTACGGCGTGCTGGAGGTGGCCGACGAGCCACTGTTCCGGATCGTGCACGCGAACCCCACCGCCCAGCGGCTGCTGGAGAACCGGGCTCGGTTCGGCGTACCCCTCGGGACCATCGCGCCGCTGCTCACGAACCTGGTCGCGTTCAACCGGCTCGACGACGAGGCGTCGTTCGTGGCCGACGTCGCCGGGGTTGGCGTGCACGCGACGCTGCGCCGCGCCGGCAGCTCGCTGCTCATCTACCTCGACTCGACTGCCGAGGACATCGGTGAGCTGCGCCGGGCGATCGCGACGACGGCGCACGAGATCCGTGGCCCGGTCGCGGTGCTCTGCGGGGTCGCCGAGTCCATCAGCAGCGACGGTGACGAGATGAGCGACGCCGAGCGCTCGCGCCTCATGTCGTCGGTGACCCGCCAGGCCCGGGTGCTCGACAGCATCACCGCGGATCTGCTCACTGCGGCCGAGGTGCAGCGCGGCTCCCTGCGGCTGGACCCGGTGGAGGTCGAGCCGATCGAGGTGATCGACTCCGTGATCAACGACCGCTCACTGGTGACCGTGAACGTCGTCGTCCAGGACGATCGCACGGTGCTCGCCGACCCGACGCGGCTCGAGCAGATGCTGGGCAACATGGTCGGCAACGCGCTCAAGTACGGTCGCGCCCCGTTCGTGGTCGGCGTCCGGGCGCACCCCGACGACGGCCAGATGGTGATCATCGACGTGACCGACGCCGGTGACGGTGTCCCGGCCGAGTTCCAGGACCAGCTGTTCCGGGAGTTCACCCGCGCCGGCGGTTCGGTCGCGACCGGCACCGGCCTCGGGCTGTACGTCGTCCGCTCGCTGGCCGAGGCCCAGGGCGGCTCGGTGTCCTACTCGCCGTCGGCCTCCGGCGGCGCCTGCTTCACCCTGTCGCTGCCGGCGTACTGAACGATTCGTCTGCGCCGCGGAGCGTGGAAACCGCAGTCAAACCGCAGACGAATCGGCGGGGATCAACGACCTCGGCGCCACACCACTAGCGATCCCGGCTGCTGCGGAGGCCGGACGGCGGGGACCCGGGGGCCGGGGGACGTCGGCGGTCGCCCGCTCGCGGCCTGGCGCAGCGCCTCTCGGGTGGCCTCGAGCTCGGCCATCAGCTCCTCGTGGCGCGCCGACAGGGCGGCGAGCCGGTTCTCCAGCTCGAGGATGCGGCGTACGCCCTCGATGCCGATGCCGGACGCGGTGAGGTCGGAGATCTCGCGGAGCAGGTCGATGTCGCGCGCGGAGTAGCGGCGCCCACCGCCGCCGGTCCGGCCGGGGGTGATCAGGCCCATCCGCTCGTAGGTGCGCAGCGTCTGCGGGTGCAGCCCGGTCAGCTCCGCGGCGACGCTGATCACGAAGACCGCGGCGTCGGGGCTGGGCGCGCCGAAGAACGGCGGCTTGCCGGTCATCACCCTGCCGCCTCGTCGAACAGGTTGGCGCGCAGCGGCTTGCCGGCCGTGGCGGCGCGGTAGGCCTCGACCGCCTCCCGGGCCGGTGGGTCGAGGTGCGACGGCACCTGGACCTGGACGGTGACGAGCAGGTCGCCGTTGGTGCCGTCCTTCTTGCGACCGCCCTTGCCGCGGACGCGGAAGGTCCGGCCGTTGGGGGTGCCGGCGGGCACCTTGACGGTGACCGGCGCGCCGCCGAGGGTCGGGATCTTGATCTCTGCGCCGAGCGACGCCTCGTCGAAGGAGATCGGCACGTCGAGGGTGAGGTTGTCGCCCTTGCGCCCGAACAGCCGGTGCGGTGTCACCTTCACCGCGACGAACAGGTCGCCGGGCGGTCCGCCGTTGACGCCGGCGGAGCCCTTGCCGCGGAGCCGGATGCGCTGGCCGTCCTTCACGCCGGCCGGGATGCGGGCCTGGATGGACCGCGCCGAGAGTCCGTGGCCACTGCCGTGGCAGGTCGGGCACGGCTCGTCGTAGATCAGCTGCCGGCCGCCGCACTTGGGACAGGTCTCGTTGAGCGAGAAGGCCCCACCGACGGTGTTGACGATGAAGCCGGCGCCCTCGCACTCCGGGCAGATCCGGGGCCGCGTGCCGGGCTTGCCGCCGGTGCCAGAGCAGTCGGGGCAGGGCGCGTCGGAGGTGAGCCTGAGCGAGATCGTCACGCCGTCGGTCGCATCGTTGAAACCGATCGTCGCGGTGGTCTCGACGTCCGAGCCCTTCTGGGGACGCGCCGCTGTCTGCGAACGGCCCCGGCCGCGGCTGCCGAACAGGTCGCCGAACATGTCGCCGATCCCGCCACCACCCCCGGCGCCACCCCGATCGCGGAGCAGGTCGTCGAGGTTGAACCCACCACCCCCACCGCCGAAGCCGCCGCGACCCTGCCAACCTTGGGCGCCCGAGCCGTAGAGCTCGCGCATCTCGTCGTACTTCTTGCGCTTCTCGGGATCGCCGACGACGTCGTAGGCCTCGGCCACCGCCTTGAACTTCTCGTGCTTCGCGTCGTCGCCCGGGTTGGAGTCGGGGTGGTTGAGGCGCGCGAGCTTGCGATAGGCCTTCTTGATGTCGGCGGCCGTCGCGTCCTTCTTCACACCGAGGACGGCGTAGAAGTCCTTCTGGGCCCAGTCGGCCCGGAACCCTTCTGTCGTGGCCATGCGCGCACCTCCCCTCTGCTACTCGTCGCGTACGTCGTCGGCTGCGGTGACGTCGACAGGCTCGACCGGCTCCTCAGGTGCCGCGGGCTCGGAGACCGGGTCGACCACCAGCACCTGCGCGGCGCGGACCACGCGATCCCCGATCCGGTAGCCGGCCTTGGCAATCACCTTGCAGGTGGTCACCTCGACGTCGGGGTCCTCGCCGATGTGGCTGAGCGCCTCGTGGATGGTCGGGTCGAACGCGTCGCCGACCGCGCCGAACTTCACCAGGCCCACGCCGGCCAGGATCCGCTCGAGCTGCTCAGCGACTGCCTTGAAGCCACCCTCCAGCTCGCCGTGTTCGCGGGCCCGGTCGACGGTGTCCATGACCTCGGTGATCGGGGCCAGGGCGAGGTACGTCGCGTTCTGCTTCACCAGCTCGCGGTCGCGGTCGACCCGCCTCTTGTAGTTGAGGAACTCGGCCTGGACCCGCTGGAGGTCCAGGGTCCGCTCGTCGAGCTGGCGCTGCAGGTCGTCATCGTTGGCCTCGGGCTCCTCGACCTCAGTCTCATTCGCCGCTCCGCCATTTTCTGGGGCAGCCGACTCCGGGAAGGAGCCCGAGGGCTCCCCGGGGTTTCGAGACGGTTGCTGCGCAACCTCCTCAACCACCGGGGAGTCCTCGCCCCGACGTTCTTCGGTCACTTGTTCTCGCCCTCGGCGGAGTCGTCCGCAGCCTGGGTGTCGTCGACGGGCTCGTCGACGATCTCGGCGTCCACGACGTCGTCGTCGGCCTCACCGGTGGCGCCGGTGCTGCCGCCGGCCGCGGCGGAGTCGGCCTCGGCGGCGGCGTACATCGCGGCCCCCATCTTCTGGCTCGACTCGCTCAGCTTGGCCACACCCGAGTTGATCTCCTCGGCAGTGGCCTCGGCGTTCTCGAGGATCGCCTTGAGCGCGTCGAGGTCGGCCTGGACCTCGGTCTTCACGTCCTCGGGGATCTTGTCGGAGTTGTCGGCGAGGAACTTCTCGGTCGTGTAGACGAGCTGGTCGGCCTGGTTGCGGGTCTCGACCGACTCGCGACGGGCGGCGTCCTCGGCGGCGTACTCCTCCGCCTCGCGCACCATCCGGTCGATCTCGTCCTTGCCGAGCGCCGAGCCGCCGGTGATCGTCATCGACTGCTCCTTGCCGGAGGCCTGGTCCTTGGCGTGGACCTGGACGATGCCGTTGGCGTCGATGTCGAACGTGACCTCGATCTTCGGCACCCCGCGGGGGGCCGGAGGGAGGCCGGTCAGCTCGAAGTTGCCGAGCGGCTGGTTCTGCGCCCACATCGGGCGCTCGCCCTGGGCCACCTTGATCTCCACCGACGGCTGGTTGTCGTCTGCGGTGGTGAAGATCTCCGACCGCTTCGCGGGGATCGTGGTGTTGCGCTCGATCAGCGTGGTCATCACACCGCCCTTGGTCTCGATGCCCAGCGACAGCGGCGTCACGTCGAGCAGGAGAACGTCCTTCACCTCGCCCTTGAGCACACCGGCCTGGAGCGCGGCACCGACCGCGACGACCTCGTCGGGGTTGACGCCCTTGTTGGGCTCCTTGCCGTTGAGCAGCTCCTTGACCAGGTCGTGCACCGCGGGCATGCGGGTCGAGCCACCGACGAGAACCACGTGGTCGATGTCGGGGATCGCGACACCGCCGTCCTTGAGGACCGCCTTGAACGGCTCGCGGGTGCGGTCGACCAGGTCGGAGGTCATCTTCTGGAACTCCGCGCGCGTCAGCTTCTCCTCGAAGTGCAGCGGCCCGGACTCACCGTGGGTGATGTAGGGCAGGTGCACCGTGGTCTCGCTGGAGGCCGACAGCTCGATCTTGGCCTTCTCCGCAGACTCCTGGAGCCGCTGCTTGGCGATCTTGTCCTGCGACAGGTCGACGCCGTTGTTGTCCTTGAACTTCTTGACCATCCAGTCGACGATCCGCGCGTCCCAGTCGTCACCACCGAGGAGGTTGTCACCGGACGTCGCCTTCACCTCGATCGTGGAGAAGCCGTCGTCGTCCTTGCCCACCTCGAGCAGCGAGACGTCGAAGGTGCCGCCACCGAGGTCGAAGACCAGGATCGTCTGGTCGCCGTCGCCCTTGTCGAGGCCGTAGGCCAGCGCGGCGGCGGTCGGCTCGTTGACGATCCGCTGCACGGTCAGGCCCGCGATCTCGCCGGCCTCCTTGGTGGCCTGGCGCTGCGCGTCGGAGAAGTACGCCGGCACGGTGATCACCGCGTCGGTGACGGTCTCGCCGAGGTAGGCCTCCGCATCGCGCTTGAGCTTCTGCAGGACGAAGGCGCTGATCTGCTGGGGCGTGAAGGTCTTGTCGTCGATGCTGACCTTCCAGTCCGTGCCCATGTGCCGCTTGACCGACCGGATGGTCCGGTCGATGTTCGTGACCGCCTGGCGCTTGGCGACCTCGCCGACGAGCACCTCGCCGTTCTTGGCGAACGCGACGACCGACGGAGTGGTCCGGGCGCCCTCGGCGTTCGCGATGACGGTGGGCTCGCCGCCTTCGAGGACGGCGACGACGCTGTTGGTCGTGCCGAGGTCGATGCCGACCGCTCGTGCCATGGTGGTTGCTCCTTGTGCTTGAGGACTCTGCTCCCGAGTCTGGGCTCTCGAGTCCGGCGGATTCGTGGGTTGAGTCATGTCGACTCAACTTTGCTCACTGGGCTCAACGCTACTCGGTCCGCCAGATGTTCCCGAACCGGGGCAGAAATTTCGAAGGTAGGTTCGCGGGGTGAGGGGCTCGGTCGTATCCACCGTGGCGACCACGGTCGCGGCCGCCGCGCTGCTCGCCGGCTGCAGCGACGTCGAGCCGGAGCCGATCCGCCCGGTGGCGCCGACCTCGACCTCGCCGCCCGCCTCAACACCCGCGTCGGCACCCGGCTCGGAGTCCACCACCTCGCCCGTCCCCTCGTCCTCGCCACCGGCATCGCCTGCGGAGAGCCCCCGCGCCGACCCCGACGACGCACGCCCTGCGACCGCCATGGCCGCGGTGCGCCACCTGGCCGGGACGGTCGGCCCGCGGCCGGGCACGTCGCCGGCGTATCGCCGGGCGGCGAGGTGGGTCGACTCGCACCTCACGGCACTCGGCTGGAGCGTCACCCGCCAGCGGTTCCCGACTCCGGCCGGGGTCTCGTGGGGGGTGCCGGTGCCGGCCGGCCCGTCGGTCAACCTGGTGGCGACCCGCGGCGACGTGGTGGCCGGGCAGCCCTGGCTGCTGGTCGGCGCCCACCTCGACACGGTCCCGCAGGCGCCCGGCGCGGAGGACAACGCGTCCGGGGTCGGTGTCCTGCTGGCCGTCGCGGAGGCGGTGGCCGGGCACCGCACCCGGCTGCCCGTGGTGCTGGTGGCGTTCGGCTCCGAGGAGCCGCGCGGCCCGACCGACGACGACCATCACTACGGCTCGCGGGCCTACGTCTCCTCGCTCTCGCCTGCCGAGCGAAGGTCTTTGCTCGGGATGGTCTCGCTGGACCGGGTCGGGGTGGGGTCGGACGTTCCCGTGGGCAGCGCCGAGGCCGGCGACCCGCTCCGCGACGAGCTGGTCAGCGCAGCGGAGCGCGCGGGCGTCCCGGTCGTGGTCGAGGCCGGCCAGCGGTCCAGCGACCACTGGTCGTTCGTCCGGGCCGGCCTGCCCGGCGTACGCCTCGGCAGCACGCCGTACGACGCGTACCACTCCGCCGAGGACGTCCCCTCGGTCGTCGACCCGGCCCAGCTCGAGCGGACCGCGCGCATCGTCATCGCCTGGCTGCGCTAGCCGGGGGTGGTGATCACCGGGGCAGTCCCGCGCACTCCCGGAGCGCGGCGAGGTCGGCCCGGAAGCTCTCGGCGGGCTGGCCCGACAGTGCGACCGGCAGCCCGTCGGCCCCGATCCGCGCCGGCTCCCACGCCGCGTTGGTCACGGTGGCGCGCAGGTCCGGGGACGACGCGGGTTGCACCGTCAGGGTGAGCACGCCCGCGTCCGCAGTCGGTCCGGAAGACGCGGTGTACCAGACGTAGTTGCCCAGGCCGTATGCCGCGTAGCCGGCGCCGAGCGGCCCGTCTCCCTGAAGACGGTGGGCATGGCTGCCGACGACGATGTCGGCGCCGCGCCTGACCAGGGCCCGGGCCAGCGAGCGCTGACTGACGGCCGGGCACGAGTCGCCCTGGATCCCCCAGTGCATGTAGACGACAACCACATCGGCGACGGCATCAGCCTTCTCCACAGCCCGGAGGAGGCGAGCCGGGTCGATGGCGTCGGCGGTCCCCGCGGAGCTCCGAGTGGCCGCCCACTGGCCGGTCGGGTCGGCGGTCGGGTCGGTGCCGGCGATGGTGGCCCCGAGGGTGGCCACCACCGTGCCGTCGACGTCGGCGACGGCGGGCCGGAACGCGTCACGTGCGTCGCGGCCGATGCCCACGACCGCGAGCGGCGGATCCGCCCCCGCGACCGCGTCGATGGCGTCGAACGTGCTGGGCAGCACCGCCCTACCGAAGTCAAGAGCGTGGTTGTTGGCCATCGTGACCACGTCGACACCTGCCGCGGCCAGGGCGGTCAGTGCGGTGGCGGGCGCCTGGAAGGTGAACCGCTTGCCGGGCTCGGGGCGGCCACCGCGACCCACCGACGTCTCCAGGTTGACCATGGCCAGATCCGCGGCGGCCAGGGTCCCGGTCGTCGAGACCAGCGCCGTGGCCGGGTCGTCGAGCCGGGCCTGCAGGGCCCCCTCGAAGTGCACGTCACCCGCGAAGGCGATCGTCAGCGGTCGCCGCGGTGCCGGGTCCGGCTCGGGTGGAGACACGGACGGGGACTCCGGCGCGGGGGTGGACGCGGTCCGGCTCGGGGGCGACGGCTCAGCCGTGGGTGTCGCCTCATCGCATCCGCTCAGCAGCAGCGCGGCGGCCAGCGCACCAACCTGCGCAACGAGGAGTGCCTGCCGCGCGCGCATGCCTCGATGGTCGCCCCTCGGTCAAGGCAGGGCGACCGGCGGGCTCAGCGCCCGGACGGCGTGGGCGCGAACCCGAGGAGTGGGAGGTCCGAGCTGTCCGCGTCGGCCGGGGGCTTCTCCTGGTCCGCGCCAGGGGTCGGCGGCGCGGTGAGGAAGCCCAGCAGCGGACCGTGCTGACCGGCCTCGTCGGGGGCGGGGTCCGGGGCCGGGGGGACCTCGGAGTCGGGGAACCCGCCGAGCAGGGTCGGGGTCGGCGCGAGCTCCGGCTCGGGGCTGGGGTCGGGGTCTCCGGCCGGGGCCGGGGTGACCCCCTGCGGGCGGGCGTCGAGCGCCATGGGTACGGCGATGGCGGCACCCACCCCGAGCGCGCCGAGCAGCGACCCGGCGGCCAGCCGGCGCCGGCGTACGACGCGACTGCCGGCGCGCAGTGCCCCGGGGACGAGGTCGGGCGGTGGCTGCAGGATGTCGAGCTCCCGGGCGAGGCGGTCGCGCAGGTCGTCAGTGGTCATTGAGGTCCTCCAGGGGCCGTGGTGAGTGGGACGCCGAGGTCGGCGCCGAGGTGGTGACGGAGCTGGTCAAGGGCGCGGCTCGAGGCCGACTTCACGGTGCCGGGACTGCAGTCCAGGAGCGCGGCGGTCTGCTCGACGCTGAGGTCCTCCCAGTAGCGGAGCACGACGACCGCACGATGTCGCGGGGAGAGCCGGGCCAGTGCTTCGAGCACGGTCAGCGCGGCGTCCGTGTCGGCCGGTTCCCGCGGCGGGTCGGGCAGCCGGTGCAGCTCGCGCTCGCGGCCGGCCCGACGCCGGCCGTCCAGGAAGGCGTGGACCAAGGTGCGGTGCGCGTAGGCGACCGGCTCGCGGACCCGCGGCCACGCGACGTACAGGCTCACCAGCGTGGTCTGGACGAGGTCCTGGGCCTCGTGCCGGTCCTGGGTGAGCAGGTAGGCATGACGGAAGAGCCGCTGCTGGGTACCGGCCGCGAACTCGGTGAACTCGGCATCGCGCCGCCTGTCGGCCATGGCCGCTCCTCACCGGTTCCCGGACGGGTCCCCTGCCCATGTAGAGGGACGGCGCCACGGTTCGGTTCCATGATCGCGCAAATCGTGCGCTGCCACCCGGCACTCGACATCCGGAATGAATGGCAGCCGTCCCGGTTGTGGACAGGTATGACCGTTCCTTCCCTGACCCTCAACAACCAGACCCAGATCCCGCAGCTCGGCTTCGGGGTCTTCAAGGTGCCGCCCGCGCAGACCGCCGACGTGGTCACCGAGGCGCTGCAGGTCGGCTACCGACACTTCGACACGGCGCAGATGTACCAGAACGAGCAGGAGGTCGGGGTCGCGCTGCAGGCGTCGGACCTTCCTCGCGAGGAGCTCTGGATCACCAGCAAGCTCAACAACGGCTTCCACCGGCCCGACGACGCCCGCCGGATGTTCGACGAGACGCTGACCAAGCTGGGACTCGAGCAGATCGACCTGTTCCTCATCCACTGGCCGCTCCCGACGCTGTACGACGGCGACTACGTCTCGACCTGGCGGACACTCACCGAGTTCGTGGGCGACGGCCGGGCCCGCTCGATCGGCGTCTCGAACTTCCAGCCGGCCCATCTCGACCGGATCGTGGCCGAGACCGGCGTGGTGCCGGCGGTCAACCAGATCGAGGTGCATCCCTACTTCGCCAACGAGGCCGCCCGTGAGGCCTCACTGCGCCACGGCTCCCTGGTCGAGGCCTGGTCGCCCATCGCCCAGGGGGCAGTCCTCGACGACGAGGTGATCGGCAAGATCGCTGCCGCGCACGGGCGGAGCCCCGCCCAGGTCACGCTTCGCTGGCACGTCCAGCGCGGCGACATCGTCTTCCCGAAGTCCATGCACCGAGACCGGATGGAGGAGAACTTCGCGATCTTCGACTTCGAGCTCTCCGAGGACGAGGTCGCCGCGATCACCGCGCTCGACCGAGGCGAGAGCGGCCGCCGAGGACCCAACCCGGACACCTTCGACTACGTGCCGCGCTGAGTCAGTCCCCGATCAGCGGATCTTTACCCGGACTTCATTGGAGACCTGGTCGCTGTCGGTGTCGCGCACCCGGAAGCGGTTCACCCCGGTCTGGGCGGTCTGCACGTAGGTCTGGAACGTCTCACCGCTGACGACCGCGTCGACCGGGAAGTCCTCCCAGCTGCCGTTCTCCAGACGTTGCACCTGGACGACAGCACCCTCACCACCCGGGTAGACACCGGTCAGGTAGATCTCCTCCATCTGGGTGACCTCGGTCTGGGCAGCCGACAGCGAGATCGTGAATTCCGGAGTCGCCGGCGCGGCCGGGTCCGTCGCGGTTGGCGTCTCTTGACCCGGCTGGAGGGTGACCAGGGGACCACTGGCAGTGGCCGTCGCGGACGGCTTGGGCAGGTACATCGACTGCTGGCTCGACGCGGTGCCGTCGTCGTCATCGCCGTTGAGCCCGAACATGGAGCTCGCCGCCAATGCACCACCGCTGATCAGCAGGCCGACGACGACTCCCACGCCAGCGAGCGCGGCCAGGCCGGAGATGACCGGGTGGCCTTCGCTCTCGTTCAAGTCGGGTCCTTCCGTGCAGGGGGTGCCGGGGTACGACGTGCCCATTCTCGGTCAGGATCCCCGGGCGATCCAATCGCCCCGTGTCGGCGTGGTCTGATGGGCGTCGTGCAGAACCCGCTCGCCAAGCAGCGCGCCCTGCTGGCCATGCGGGACCAGGCGGCGCGGTGGGTCACGGCGTACAAGGCGGACCTGGTGGCCCGCGGTCTCGGGTTCACCGCGGAGGACATGGCCGCGGTCGAGGCGTCGGCGGCCGCACTCCCGCTGCCGTCCCAGAAGCCGGGGTTCGGCACCAAGCTCTCGATGGTCTGGGTCGGCCTCAAGGCGGCCCTGCAGAGCTATCCGCTCGAGGGGCTGCGCGAGGGGGACCCCGGGCTGGCGCCGGTGGCGGGCCTGTCGTTCCCGGCGTACGCCGTCGCCGCGCGCGCGATCGGCTGGGCGGAGGACCCCGCTCTGACCGCCCGCGTGATGGCCGCGCTGGGGCTACCGGCAGAGAGCTGGCAGGCCGCGATGGACGGCTGGACCGAGCGGATCACCGACGATGTCGTGGTGGCGACGATGTATGGCCAGCTGTTCTCCCAGGTCGGGGACCTGCCGGTCAAGCCGGCCTGAACGCTGACCCGGGACTTTGTGTCGCCCCAAACCGGAGCGACACTTTCTCCTGGGTCAGCGTCTATCGCGGTTCCAGCACGACGACCGGGATCTCCCGGTCGGTCCACCGCTCGTACTTCGCGAAGTCGGCGTAGAGGTCAACCAGCCGCGGCCAGAGTGCGGCCCGCTCGTCGGGCGTGGTGACCCTGGCCCGCACCGGCCGGCCTCGCTCACCCTTGAGGCTGACCGTGGTCTCGGGGTGGGCGAGCAGGTTGGCGTACCACTGCGGGTTCTTCGGCAGCCCGCCCTGCGAGGCGACCACGACCAGGTCGCGACCGTCCTCGAGGTAGAGCAGCGGCGTCTCGAACGCCTGCCCGGACTTGCGGCCGACATGCTTCAGCAGCAACGTCGGCACCGGCTTCCGCCAGCCCGCCCCGACCCGCCACTTGTTGCCGACCCGGCCGTTGGTCAGCTTGAAGACCCGGACCTGGGTGCGCGACATCAGCTTGATGAGCCGCACCGCCCACGGGGAGTCGAGCCCCTCTGGCCGTTCGTCGGGAAGGCCGGGCATCAGATGTTCTGCTTCCAGACCACTTCTTCGTGCAGCTGCCGACTGCGCCAGCCGTCCGTGGTCCGCGTCATCTGGTGGTGGTAGATGCCCCCGAATTCGACGAGCTTGGTGCCGCCGTCGCCGTCGTCCATCGGCATCGGGTTGTGGAAGTACGCCGAGACCTCCGCGGTGTCGCCGTCCAGCGCGATCTCGACCTGGCCGAGCGTGTGCATCCGCTTCGGGAAGAACGCCGGCAGCATCTCGGCCAGCCACGGCTTCACCTCGGCGTAGGCCGCCGCGATCCCGCCGGACTCGGTGTAGTCGATCTGCGCGTCGGGAGTGAAGACGGTGTCGAGCCGGTCCCAGTCGCCGGTGTCGATGGCCCGGGTGTAGCGGATGAGGACGTCGGTGATCTCGAGCCGGTCGCTGATCTGCTGCAGGTCCACGGCGGCACTCTGGCACAAGACTGAAACGTGTTCTAGTCGGGCGTGAAGTGCCCAGTCGTAGCCTCGGCCCATGGATGCCGAGCCGATCACCGCGCTCCCGCCTCGGGATCCCGGCCGGCCGATGTTCCGGCAGACCTGGGCCGACCTCACCTTCCTGCACTGGGCGGTGGATCCCGACCTGGTGGCTCCGCACCTCCCGCCGGGCGTGCGACCCGACGTACACGACGGGGTCAGCCACGTCGGCCTGGTGCCGTTCTCGATGCGCGACGTCGCGCTGGGTCGAGGCCCGGCCGTGCCCTACCTCGGCACCTTCGCGGAGACCAACGTCCGCCTCTACTCGGTGGACTCCCGCGGTCGTCGCGGCGTGGTGTTCTGCACCCTCGACGCCGATCGGCTGGTCCCGGTGCTCGTGGCCCGGATGTTCCGGGTGCCCTACATCTGGTCGGCCATGTCGGTCGAGCGCGACGGAGACCGGATCACCTACCGCTGCCGACGCCGACCGCCGTTCGGGAAGCAGGCGACCTCGCTCGTCCAGACCCGGATCGGCGAGCCCCTCGAGGCCAGCGAGCTCGAGCACCACCTCACCGCCCGCTGGGGGTTGCACCGGCCTGGTCTGCGCGGCAGCCGCTACTGGCCCAACTCCCACGGGAGGTGGCCGCTGCACGCGGCCACCCTCGAACGGATCGAGGACGGCCTGCTGGCCGCCGCCGGCTTCCCGGGGCTCGCGGACCGACCACCCGACAGCGTGCTGTTCTCGCCCGGGGTGGACGCGGTCTTCGGTCCACCGGTGCCCGCGCAGGGCGCGTGGCCTGTGGCACAAAACTGAAACACGTTCTAGTCTGGCGCCATGCGGTTCACCTACGCCGAGGCGATGACCCAGGCGAAGTTCTACGCACCTCTGGCGCAGGCGGCTGAGGCGGCGGGCTACACCAGCATGACGGTGGCCGACAGCCTGATCTATCCCAAGGAGTCGGACTCCAAGTACCCCTACACCGACACCGGCGACCGGGAGTTCCTCGACGGCAAGGAGTTCATCGAGACGATGGTGCTCTGCGCCCATCTGTTCGCGGTGACCACGACGCTCCGGCTCACGCCGTTCGTGCTGAAGCTGCCGGTCCGGCCACCGGTGCTGGTGGCCAAGCAGGCCTCGTCGCTCGCGTTCCTTTCCGACAACCGGCTGGGGCTCGGGGTCGGCATCTCACCCTGGCCCGAGGACTTCGCCAACCTCGGCGTCGACTGGGCGAAGCGCGGCAAGCGGATGGACGAGTGCATGGACATCCTGCGCGGCCTCACGACCGGCGAGTTCTTCAAGTACGACGGCGAGTTCTACCAGGTCGACGAGCTCAAGCAGTGCCCCGGCGCCAGCGAGAAGATCCCGCTCCTGGTGGGCGGCCACGTGGACAACGCCCTGCGCCGGGCGGTGCTCAAGGGCGACGGCTGGATGCACGCCGGCGGCGACGGCGCCGAGCTCGACCGGCTGCTCACCCGCCTGGCCGAGATCCGCAAGGCGGAGGGCGACACCCGCGACGACTTCGAGGTGCACGTCATCTCCTACGACGCCTACGACCTCGACGGCATCAAGCGGCTCGAGGACAAGGGCGTCACCGACTGCATCGTCGGCTTCCGGGTCCCCTACATCAAGGGCCCGGACCCCGAGCCGCTCGAGACCAAGATCGAGCACCTGAACAAGTACGCCGAAGCAATCATCTCGAAGGCGAATGCGTGAAAGCAGAAGCGCACCCAACTCGAGTGGCACCCGCGCTGACCCGTCAGTTTTGGCCCGGAGGAGCGCAGCGGGGGAGGGCCAAAACTGACGGGTCAGGGCACTTGGAGCGGAACGCAAGGCCGGGGCGCAACGCAAGCACAGCAAAGCCCAAAGCATGACTGAAGCATGGGACCTCACCGCACCGCTGAGACAGGCGATCGAAGAGGCCGAAGGCCTCATCTTCAACGCCCCGTTCATCAAGACCGAGCAGGACCGGCTCGAGGGCTACGACTACCTGTCCGGACGGATCCGGATGGCGATGCAGATGGCCTTCGACTACGACCTGGACCGGCCGCTGTTCGTGAACCCGACCCACCAGTTCTCCCGCCAGGGCCTCGACAACCCGGACGCCGTCTACTTCAACGCGTTCCTCCGCGAGGGCGTCGAGTACGTCGTCCGCGGGCGCCGCGGGACCACCGCCGACCTGTCCTTCCAGGTGATGGGCGGTGCGTACACCGCCGACTCCGCGGCCACCTCGCTGATGGCCTTCGACGACCGCGAGCTCGACGTACGCCCCGACGGCACCTTCGAGCTCACCTACGTCGCCGAGCCGGGCGCCAAGACGATGATCGTCCGCGAGGTCTACAACGACTGGGACACCGAGGAGCGAGGCAGCCTCACGATCGAGCGCCCCGACACCGTCGGCCGGCCGGCCGGGGCCCTGACCCGGGAGCGCCTTGCGAAGAAGTACGACGTGGCCGCGCGCTCGCTGGTCGGCTCGATCCAGACGTGGTTCGCCTTCCCCCAGTTCTTCCAGTACAAGGAGCCGGTCAACACCCTGACCGCCCCGCAGTCGACGCCCGGCGGCCTAGCGTCGCAGCGGTCGTCGATCGGGCACTACGAGCTGGACGACGACGAGGCCCTGGTCATCACGGTGCCGCGCTGCGACGACTGCTCCTACCAGGGCGCCCAGGTCGGCTCGGACTGGTACGCGTCCACGGACTACGAGACCCACCAGACCTCGCTCACCAAGGCGCAGGCGGTCACCGACCCCGACGGTCGCATGCGGTTCGTCGTGTCGGAGCAGAACCCGGGGATCGCCAACTGGCTCGAGACCACCGGCCACCGCACTGGCCCGATCATGCTGCGCTGGCAGCGGCTCGAGCGCGACCTGACCCAGGAAGCGGACGGCCCGACCGTCGAGGTGGTCCGCTTCGACTCGGTCCGCGACGTGCTCCCCCACTACGCGCCGATCACGCCCGAGGAGTACGCCGGGCGGATCGCCGCGCGTCAGCGCTCGGTCGCGCGGCGGATGATCAGCTGACCGGCTCGACCGTCAACGCCATCACGCAGTTCTGCTGGCCCTTGGGGCGGACGTAGGTGAAGCCGGCCTCCTCGTAGGACTTCCGGGTGAGGTTGTAGAGGAACGAGTCGCTCATCTTCTTGGCCGGGTCGCGCGTGGCCATGTCGTGCGGGTAGCCCTCGACGACACCGCCGCCGGCTTCCGCGATCAGCCGCACCGCGCCGCGGAGCGCAGCCCGCCCGTACCCCTGCTTGCGGTGGCTCTTCGTCACGTTGATGCAGGTGATCCGGTAGTCGGGCTGGCCAGAGTCGGACGCGGCCGTCTCGGCGTCGTACTGCTTGCGGTGGTGGATGTTGGGCAGCTCGTCGGGCCGGCCGAACTCCGCCCAAGCCACGGCGTCCGGGCCGTCATAGACGAGCGCGGCGTGCGCGACACCGGTCTCGACCATCCGCTTCTTGAAGTCGCGGTTGCTCTCATCCTCGCCACGCCCGTCCGGCACGCCGTGGTGGAAGTGGACGCACCAGCAGCCGCTGAACAGGCCTCCGGTCCGCTCGACCAGTGCCTCGAAGTCGTCCCAGGTCGAGGCGTCCAGCGCCTTGATCGTCGGATCAGACATGGCGGCAGCCTAGGACCGGTTCCGGACGATCGCCGTCCGGTAGTCCGCCCTCGACTAGAACTGGAACACGTTCTAGTCTTGGCCGCTGTGACCACCACCTCCGCGCACCACGCGACGGCTGTCGCCGACGCCTACGAGCCCGTGCCCCTCCTCAAGGACAAGGTCGTCGTCCTCTCGGGGGTCGGCCCCGGCCTCGGCCGGTCGCTCGGCGAGGAGGCGGCAAGGATGGGCGCCGACCTGGTGCTGGTCAGCCGCACCGAGCGGCGGCTGGAGAAGATGGCCGAGGTGGTCCGCTCGCACGGCCGCCGGGCGCTCGTCGTACCGACCGACATCACCGACGAGGACTCGCGGGTGGCGCTGGTCGAACGGGCGGTCGGGGAGTTCGGCAAGGTCGACTGCCTGATCAACAACGCCTTCGGCATCCCGCCGATGGACCCGATCACCCAGATCAAGGTCGAGGACCTGCGCGCGGCGAACGAGACCAACGTCTTCGCGCCGCTGCGCCTCTCGGCCCTGTTCGCCGACGCGCTGGCGGCCTCGCACGGCTCGGTGATCATGCTCAACTCCTGCGTCATGTACAGCTCGCAGCCGGAGTACGCCGGCTACAAGCTGTCCAAGGGCGCACTCGAGCACCTCGCCTCGTCGCTGGCGACCGAGCTCGGCCCACGCGGCGATCCGGGTCAACAGCGTGGCGCCGTCCTACATCTACGAGGACGTCAACAAGGGGTACTTCGACTGGCTCGCCTCCGAGGCCGGAGTGACCCACGACGACATCTATGCCGAGAAGGCCGCACCCACCGACCTCAAACGGCTCGCGTCGCCCGAGGAGGTCGCCCGCGCTGCCCTGTTCCTCGCCTCCGACCTTGCGTCGGCGGTGACGGGCCAGATCCTCACCGTCGACTGCGGCGAGTTCCACAGCTGATGGGCGGCTGCGACCGTGAGTGACAACGTGATGACCCGCGAGCGCGCGGACGTCGGCTCGTATGAGGACATCGTCGCCGCGGCCGAGCGCACCACCGGGCTGTCCGACCTGGGTGGCACTGCGCACGAGGAAGGACTGCGGGTCCTGGTCGAGGACCTCGCCTCACCCGAGGCCGGGCTGACGCCGCGCGGCAACTACTTCCAGCGCTCGGAGGTGAAGAGCGCGCTGGTCGGCCGACTGCTGACCCAGGCGGCGTTCACCAAGCACCCCGAGCACGCGGGCGTCCCGATCGAGCGGCCGATCTTCGTGATGGGGCTGCCGCGCACCGGCACCACCGCACTGCACCGGCTGCTGCACGCCGACCCGATGGCCCAGGGGCTGGAGATGTGGATCACCCAGTTCCCGCAACCACGACCGCCGCGCGAGACCTGGGAGGACGACCCGGTCTTCGCGATGATGCAGAAGGCTTTCGCCGCGCACCACGTCGAGTCGCCGGAGTACATGGGGATCCACTACATGGACGCCACCTCGGTCGAGGAGTGCTGGCGACTGCTGCGGCAGACCGGCAAGTCCAATTCGTATGAGTCGCTGGCCAACCTGCCGCGCTACTCCCGGTGGCTGCACGGCCAGGACTGGACCGACGCCTACGCGCGGCACAAGCAGAACCTGCAGCTGATCGGTCTCAACGACCAGGACATGCGGTGGGTGCTCAAGAACCCCTCGCACATGACCGCGCTCGACGCGCTGATGGCGGTCTATCCCGATGCGCTGGTCGTCTACACCCATCGCGACCCGGTGGTCTGCATCGCATCGTCCTGCTCGCTGTCTGCAGAGACGACTGCCGGCCACTCCGAGACGTACGTCGGCGGCGTGATCGGCCAGACCCAGCTGGACCTGTGGTCGCGGTCGTTCCATGCGTTCCACGACGCGCGGCCGCGCTACGACTCCGCGCAGTTCGCCGACGTCGCCTTCTCCGACCTGCGCGCCGACCCGCTCGGCGTGACCCGTGGGCTGTACGAGCAGTGGGACCTCGACTGGACTCCTGAGGTGCAGGCTGCGATCGAGGAGATCGACCGTGAGTCCAAGTCCGGAGCGGCCGCACCGCGGCACGAGTACTCGCTCGAGGACTACGGGCTCACCGAGCACCGCGTGCTCGACGCGTTCGACCGGTGACCCTCAGCCGGTCGCCAGCCAGCCACGCACCCGGGCGAAGGTCTGCTTGCCGGTTTCCTTCTCGACGGTGGCCGCGATGTCGGCGATCGTCACCCCGCCCAGCGATGCGCGCCAGGCGTCCTCGGCGGCGTACATGACCCGGGCCACGCCACAGGGCCGCCGGCACGCTTCAGGCGAGGCCGGCAGCGGCCCGTTCTGACGGATCTCGGTGCACCGGAACGAGGACTCGGTCCCCTCGATCGCCTGAACGACGTCGAGCACGCTGATCTCGTCGGCGGCGCGGGTCAACGCGTAGCCGCCGACCCGGCCCTCGATGGCAGTCACGAGCCCCGCCCGGGAGAGCTGCTGGAGGTGCTTGGCCAGGTAGGTCCGCGACACCCCGTGGAACTCGGCCAGCCTCTGCGCCGGGACCGGCTCCTCGGCCTGAGACAGCACGACGCAGCAGTGAATCGCCCACTCGACCCCGCCGGACAGCTTCATGCCGGCAGCATACCCGGATGACAACTGTCCGCGTTGTGTGGTTCACTGAACCCGGACAATAAGTATCCGCGTAAATGGAGGAGACATGCTCATCGCCATCGCCGGCGCCACCGGCCTCATCGGTTCCCAGCTCACCGCCCTGGCCCGCAAGGAGGGCCACGAGGTGGTCGAGATCGCTCGCGAGACGGGCTTCGACCTGCTCGCGCCCGAGCCGGGCAGGCTCGAGTCCGCACTGGCTGGCGTCGACGCCGTCGTCGACGTGACGTCGACCGGCGGCGTGCTCGACGACCAGCGGACCCTCGACTTCTTCACCGGTGTGGCGGCCAGCCTGGGCCGCGCCGCTACTGCGGCCGGCGTCCAGCGCACCGTCACGCTGTCGATCGTGGGCATCGACAAGAGTCCCGACTACGGCTACTACGTCGCAAAGCTCGCCCAGGAGCGGGTCACGCTGGAGACCGCGCCGGGTGCGCTGGTGCTCCGCGCGACGCAGTTCCACGACTTCGCCCGGCAGATGTTCGAGTGGAACCGTGACGGTGACGTCACCCGGGTCATGGACGTGCCGACCCAGCCCGTCGACACCACGGAGATCGTCCGGCTGCTCCTCGACCTGGCCACCGGGAAGGTTGACCACCACGTCGAGCTCGCGGGCCCCAAGCCCGAGCGGTTGGTCGACCTCGTTTCGCGGTACGCCGCGCACATCGGCTCCGACGTGACTGTCGAGCCGATCGACGGCCCCGCGAGCGTGGCCGCCGGAGCGATGCTGCCCGACCACGACGGCGTATTGCACCGCGGCATCGACTGGCAGACCTGGCTGGAGAGGCAGCCCACCGACGCGTGACCAGCCGTCCCCGGTCCCTGCTTGACTGACCGGGTGACCGACGCCGTCGTCCTCATCGCGATCGTGCTCAACGCCCTCCAGGCGGGGACCTACTACACCTGGGCGTCCGGGGTGATGCCCGGGCTGGCGCGGACCGGTGACCGGACGTTCGTCGACGCGATCCAGCAGATCAACCGGGCCATCGTCAACCCGGTCTTCATGCTCAGCTTCCTCGGCGCGCCGGCGGTCTCGGTCGTCGCCGCGATCGTGGTGGACGGCGACGCCCGGTGGTGGGCGGTGGGCTCGGCGGTGCTGGCCCTGGCGACGATCGTCCTCACCTTCGGCGGCAACATCCCGCTCAACAACGCGATCGACCGGGCCGGCGAGCCCGACGAGATCGCCGACCTCGGCTCCGTGCGCCGCGCGTTCGAGCCGGGGTGGGTCCGGCTCAACGCGATCCGGGCGGTGACGTCGACACTCGCGACGGCCGGGTTCGCGTGGGCGGCGCTGGCCAGCTGAGTGTGCTGCCGACGGAATGAGTGAAGTCGCGTCCGGTGACCCTGCTCAGGCGGGAGAGGGGGTGTCCGAACCGACTTCGCTCATTCGTCCGGCAACGTCGCGGCGTCAGCGCGGGCTGACCTTGATCCGCGCGCCCAGACGCGGGACCGAGGTGATGTTGCGGACCTGCGGCTCGTCGGTCCCGACGGTCGTCACGTCGACGGCCCGGAACACCTCGCGGAGCACGGCCACGCCCTCCATCATCGCGAAGCCGGCGCCGATGCAGCGGCGCACGCCGCCACCGAACGGGATCCAGGTGTTGGTGGGCGGGTTGTGGCCGAGGAACCGCTCGGGGTCGAACGTCGCGGGGTCTTCGTAGTTGTCGGGGCGGCGGTGCGCGATCAGGATCGAGGGGCCGACGGTGGCGCCCCGCGGAATGTCGATACCGGCGATCGTCTGGGGCTTCATCAGCGTGCGCACCACCATCGGGATCACCGGGTGCAGCCGCAGGGACTCCTTCATGACCGCGTCCAGCCAGGCGTCGCCGTCCGTGCCGCCGGCGTCGGCCGCCGCCTGGGTGCGCCGCATCAGCTCGGGGTGCCCGCCGAGCTCGTAGAGCGCCCAGGCCAGCGCGGTCGCCGTGGTCTCGTGGCCGGCGAGGAGGAGGGTGACGAGCTGGTCGCGCAGCTCGATGTCGCCGAGCGGGTCGCCGGTCTCCTCGCCCTCCCGGATCAGCCGGGACAGCACGTCGGTGCGCTCGGCCAGGTCCGCGGCGGTACGGCGCTCGCGGATCTCGGCGTACATCAGCTCGTCGAGCTCGATCTGGTTCTGAAGCGCCTTGGCCCAGGGACCGACCCGGTGCAGGGCAGGGATCCCCCAGACCAGCAGCACCGCCGGGCTCACGTTGACGGTGGCGCTGACCCGCGGCCGCAGTGCGGCCAGCCGCTGCTCGTCGGTGACCCCGAAGACGACTCGGAGGATCACCTCGAGGGTGAGGACGTTCATCCGGTCATGGGACCGGAACTGCTGCTCGTGCGGCCAGTGCGCGACCTCGTCGCGCGCGATCGCGGTGATCATGTCCTGGTAGGTGCGCAGCGCGTGGCCGTTGAAGGCCGGCATCAGCAGCTTGCGGGCTCGCTTGTGCTGCACGCTGTCCTGGAGCAGCAACGAGTGCTCGCCCATGACCGGTCCGAGGATCGCGTTGCCCTTGCCCGCATGGAAGACCTCGGGGTCGCCGGCGAAGATCTCCTTGGCGTGCTCCGGCCTGGTGAAGAAGACCAGCGGGCGGCCCTTCGGGATCAGCCGCACGGTGTAGATGTCGCCGTACTTCTTGTGCAGCCACGGGTGGAACCAGTGCCGGAACCGCAGCAGCGCCACCGTCTGCACGAACGCCGGCCAGGTCGGCCCGGCGGGGAGCCCGGCGGTGTCGACGTCAGGAAGCCCGTCGCCCCCCGCAAGCGTCATCCGCTCCAGGCGCTGCTGGGTCAGCGCCCGCGTGTCGGAGGAGTCGTGCTCGAGAAGCGCCACGAGGTCGAGGCTACTGACCGGTCACTGGGGTGGCATCCGACTGCGGTCGGAGATCGGGCCGGTCCCCGAACACCGATTCGTCTGGCACCGGCCAGCCAGAGAACACCAGCGAGACCGCAGACGAATCGGGATGCTACTCCGCTGGTGGCCGTCCCCCCATCGCGCTCATGGCACCCTGCGCGGCTGCGATGACTACCAGCCCGATGATCCCCAGCAGGGTGACGAGCAGGAGTCCCGCCTTGGCCCATGCGGCCAGGCCGGCGACGAGCAAGAGGGCTGGGGTCGACCCGGTGGAGCTCGGGGGCCAGCCCTCCAGCGTGACCAGCACGAGTGAGCCGTTCTCGACGGTGAGGTCGAGGACGCCGCCGACGATCGCGGCACGAGCGAGCCAGACCGCGGACCGGCTCACCCACGGCGAGACAAAGGGCAGCAGGGCAACAGCAGCAGCGTGCCGGCCAGGAACGTCGCGTACGCGAAGGGGAAGATCGTGTCGACCGCCAGTGCCTCCTGGACGTCGCTGGCGGTGACGTGCGGGCACGAGTCCGCAGCGGCCTGCGCGCGCTCGACGGTGAGTGATCGCTGCAGCTTGGTGTTGAAGTTGGTGCAGCCGGCGGGCCACCACCGGTCGAAGCCGTAGGCGAGGAGCACCGTCCACGCGAGGCCCACGGTCGAGGACACGGCCACGACGACCTTGTTCCGACTGGCCCATCGCAGCATCGTTGAGCCTGCGGCTGGCGCCACGTTCACGTGGACGTCGGCCGGCCGCCGAGGTGCCGGCGGAGGAACTGGAGCTGGTGGGCCACGGCGGGTTCGAACCAGTCGCTGCCGGGCCAGACGTCGAAGTGGTCGCAGGGGTAGTGCCGGACCTCGGCGCGACCCGCCTCGGCGGCCTTCGCCGAGGCGCGCGGCGGGGCGCTGCGGTCGAAGTCGGCGATCTGGACCAGGAGCGGGCAGCGCAGGTCCTTGGCGTGCTTCCCGGGCCGGTGCCGGCCGAGCTCGAGACCCACGGTCGCGTCGATCTCGTTGCGCCAGGTCGGGCCGGCCAGTGCGGTGTAGGCCTCGTAGTGGCCGGACAGGGTGAGCGCGCCCGCCTCGCCGGGTCGGGCCACGAGCGGCATCATCACCGGGTCCCCGCCGCGGAACCCCGAGACGCGGCCGCGGACGCCGGCCACGGTCGACCGCAGGATCGCCGACGGCGCATGGTGCTTCAGCGCCAGCCGGCCGGCGGCCATCCCGTCGACCAGCGGGGTCAGCGCGACGACGGCGGCGACGTCGTCGCGGCCTACCGCGGCGGCGAGCACGTGGCCACCGGACAGCGAGACGCCCCACAGCACCAGCCGCTGCGCGTCCACACCGGGCAGCCGGACGGCGGCAGCCATCGCGGAGCGGTAGTCGTCGACCTGGCCGGCCATGCTGGCGCGCTGGCGCGGCGTACCGCCGCTGGCGCCGAAGCCCCGGTAGTCGAAGGCCAGCACGTCCAGGCCGGCCTCGGCCAGGCAGGTCGCGAAGTGTCCGAGCCCGGAGTCCTTGGTGCCGCCGATGCCGTGCGCCATCACCACGACGGGCCTTCCGGCGGGGCCGGCGAAGGCGTCGCCCTCGCCGGTGAAGTGCCACCCGTCGAGCTCGGCATCCTGACCGGCGAACCTCAGCTGGTCGTGCTTCATCACGTGGCTTCCGGGACGACGCCGTAGATCGTGTGCAGCCAGACCGCGACCACGGCCTCCACCAGCTGCTCGCGACCGAGCGGGCCGCCGAGAGCGAGCCGTTCGAGCATCCGGTCATTGAGCTCGAGCAGTACGCCGGCGAGCGCGACCGCGTCGACCCCGGGCGGTGCGTTGCCCGCGGCGCGCTCCGCCTCGATCATCGCGGCGACCACAGGGACGAACGACTCGCGGTCGCTGTCCCACAGCTCGCGGACCGTGGCGCTGGTCGCGCGGGCGTCGAGCGAGGCGCGGAAAAGGTGCTCGTGCTTGTCCCAGGTGGTGAAAAGGGCGCGGACCATCGCCTCGATGTTCGCGGCCGGCGAGCCGTCACCGCGGAGCAGGTCGGCGGCCGCGGAAGACTCGTCGTACATCTCCTCCATGAGGGCCGCGACCGCGCTCGCCTTGTTCTCGAAGTAGAAGTAGAACGCGGACCGGGTGACCCCCGCTCGCCGCGAGATGTCGACGATGTTGATGGAGTCGAGGCTGCTGTCGCGGAGGTGGTGGTCCAGCGACTCGAGCAGGGCGCTCCGTCGGCGGTCGCCCCTGGCGACCTGCCCGGGCTCGTCGTTCACGCCGCGCCCTGCCGGGCAGCCGCGCGGGCCAGTCCGGCCGGGATCTCCCTGGCCCGCAGGTCGTGCTCGTAGATGAAGTAGTCGACCTGCTGGGTGTGCCGCGGCTTGTCGGTCACGTGGCCGAGGAACTTCGCGTGGTCCTCGTCGATGATCCGCTCCATCTCCTCGACCGAGGGCAGCGCGTAGCGACCCACGGCGTACGCCGCCAGCAGCCGGGCCTGCGCCTCCACGAACGGGAACAGCGTCGGGACCGACTGCGCGAAGCCCATCAGGACCAGGTCCTCGAGCCCGGGCTTGAACATCCGCTTGAAGAGCCGGATCTGGTTGCCCGGGGCGCTGAGGAAGTCGGGGTCGAAGAACGGGAAGGTGATGTTGTAGCCGGTCGCATAGACGATGGCGTCGAACTCCGAGGAGGTGCCGTCCTCGAAGTGCACCAGCCGGCCGTCGAGCCGGCTGACGTTCCCCTTCGGAGTGATGTCGCCGGAGCCGAGCCGCAGCGGCAGCTCGACCGACTGGGTCGGGTGCGCCTCGAAGAACTTGTGGTCGGGCTTCGGCAGCCCGTAGAGCTCCGGGTTGGAGCCGGTCATGAACTGCATCTTCTGGACGACCCACCGCTGCCACTTCAGCGGGATGTGCGGCGAGGTCACGAAGTACTTGTCGGCCGGCAGGCCGAAGGAGTACTTCGGCACGATCCAGGCACTGGAGCGGGTCGAGAGGGTGACCTGGTTCTGCAGCGACTTGCTGGACAGCTCGACGGAGATGTCGGCGGCGCTGTTGCCGAGGCCGACCACCAGGATCCGCTTGTTCCGGAGGTCCAGCGGGTCGGTCGGGTCGATGTAGTGGTGGCTGTGCAGGGACTCGCCGGTGAACTCGCCCGGGAAGTCGGCGAAGCGTGGGTCCCAGTGATGGCCGTTGGCGACCACGAGCAGGTCGAAGCGCCGAGTCTCGCCGCGCTGGGTGGTGAGCTCCCAGCCCCCGTCGGACAGGTGCTCGGCGTGCGCCACGCCGTTCTCGAACTCGATCCGGTCCAGCAGGCCGAACGCGTCGGCGTACTCGTCGAGGTAGGCCTTGATCTGGGTGTGGTGCGGGAAGTCGGGGTAGTCCTCGGGCATCGGGAAGTCCTTGAAGGACAGCCGGTGCTTGCTGGTGTCGATGTGCAGGGAGCGGTAGGCGCTGCTGTGGCCGTTGGGGTTGCCGAACGCCCAGTTGCCGCCGATCCGGTCCGAGGTCTCGAAGCAGGTGTAGGGCACGCCGTAGTCGCCGAGCATCTTGCCGCTGGTCAGGCCGCTGATCCCCGCGCCGATCACGGCGGTCGTGGGGCGCTGGAGAGGTGGCACATGCGGGACGGTAGGCACTAACTTGACACGCGTCAACTCCATCTAGGGCTGGGAGAAGTCGTGTCGGGTCGAGTCGCGGTGGTCATCGGAGGCGCGTCGGGGATCGGGGCGGCATGTGCGACGGCGCTCGCCGCGGACGGCTGCGAGGTGGTGGTCGCGGACCTGCCCGGGACGCCCGCGGACGTCGCGTGCGACGTCACCTCCGAGGAGTCGGTGGCCGCCCTGTTCGACGGCGTGGTTGCCTCGCACGGCCGGGTGGACGTGGTGGTCAACAGCGCCGGTACGTCGACCCTGGCAGCGGTCGTCGACCATGACGCGGCCGAGTTCCGCCGCGTGCTCGATGTCTGCCTGACCGGCGCGTTCCTGGTGATCAAGCACGCCGCCCGGGTGCTCGACACCGGCGGGTCGGTCACCTCGCTGACGTCGCTCAACGCGCGCCAGCCGGGCGCCGGGATGGCGGCGTACTGCTCGGCCAAGGCGGGGCTCGCGATGCTCACCGAGGTCGCGGCACTCGAGCTGGGCGGGCGCGGGATCCGCGTGAATGCCGTCTCGCCGGGGCTGGTGATCACTCCCCTGACCGCGCCGGCGCTCGACATCGCCGGCATCGAGGAGGACTACCTCGCCAACACTCCGCTCGGGCGCTCGGGCACCCCCGAGGAGGTCGCCGAATCTGTGGTCTTCTGCACACGTGCTGGCTGGCTGACCGGCGAGGTGATGGACCTCAACGGAGGTGCGCACCTGATGCGCTACCCCGACCTGCTCGGGCATGTGAGCCGGGCGTTCGGCTAGCTCCTGGTGGAGTAGACGACGTGGGTCGCGTGGGGTGACGCGTGCACCTCGATCGGGCGCAGCCGGAGGTCGTCGAGGCCGGCGAACGGCGACTCGCCGCTGCCGAGGACGACTGGCGCGTGGTTGAGCAGGATCTCGTCGATCACGCCCGCCTCGAACCCCTGCCGGACCGCGCTCGCTCCGCCGGCGATGGTGACGGTGTCGTCACCCGCGGCCTCGAGCGCGCGCGCCATCGCCTCCTCGAAGCTGGTCACGAAGTGGAACGTCGTGCCGCCCTCCATCTCCACCGGGTCGGCCGGGAAGTGGGTCAGCACGAAGACCGGCGCGTGGTACGGCGGGTCCTCGCCCCACCAGCCGCGCCACATCTCCGCGCCCCACTCGCCGCGATCGGGGGCGTACATGTTGCGGCCCATCACGTAGGCGCCGCGCGGAGCGAGGACGCGCTCGGTCATGGCCCGGTCCACGTCGTTGTCGGGCGCGCCCATGTGCCACCGGTGCAGCTCCTCGCCGCCGACGCCGAGCGGCTCCTCCCGGGTCTGGTTGGGGCCGGCCACGAAGCCGTCGAGGGAGATGGACAGGTGTGCGGTGACCTTGGGCATGTTGATCTCGACCTCTCGTGGATCCGGGACTCATCGCTCAGGCGGCAGGCGGCAGCTCGCTCGGATCGGCAGCCGGCGCGGAGCGCGGGTCCTCCGGGAGCGCCTCGACCTGCTCGACGCACCACGGGCTGACGTCGCGGGTGCCGGCGAGCACGTCGATGCGGAAGTCGAGCCAGTCCACCCACTCCTCGGCGGCCACCTCGGCTCGGTCCGGGTCTGGGCGCTGGCTGGTGGTGGCTGCGAAGACCGGGCACATCTCGTTCTCGACGGTCCCGGAGAATGGCCCGGCGTCCACGACCGCGCGATAGCGGAACCGCGGCAGCAAGAGGGTCAGCGAGTCGAGGTCGAGGCCGAGCTCCTGGCGGACCCGGCGGCGTACGGCGTCCTCGATGGGCTCGCCCGGCGCCGGGTGGCCGCAGCAGGTGTTGGTCCAGACGCCACCCCACGTGGGCTTGTGCTGAGCACGCTGGGTGAGCAGCAGCCGCCCAGCGGCGTCGAAGACATAGCAGGAGAACGCCAGGTGCAGCGGGGTGTCGGTCCCGTGCACCGCCACCTTGTCGGCGGTGCCGATGTTGTTCCCGTCCTCGTCGAGGAGGACGACCTCTTCGGTCATGCCGGCCTCGCGAGCTGGTCGACGGCCGCGCCGAACACCCACGGCAGCCGGGAGGCCAGCGGCACGATCCGGCTGCGGACCGCGGGCACCCGTGACGAGGCCAGCAGCGCGTGGGTCAGCAGCTCGTGGCGGCGACCGAGCCTGCGGTACGCCGCCTCGTAGTGCTCGGGTCGTCCCGCGACCACAGCGTCCACCGCCGCGCGGGCGTGGGCCAGTCCCAGCGCGATCCCCTCGCCGGTCAGCGCGTCGACGTAGCCGGCCGCGTCACCCACCAGCAGCACCCGGCCAACGACGCGGGTGGTCGAGCGCTGGCGCAGTGGCCCCGCACCCTTGGTCCGCGACCACGATGCGCCCGCCAGCCGCTCGATCAGCAGCGGGTGCTCCTCGATCAGCTCGGCGAAGGGCGACTGCCTGCCGGTCAGCATGGCCATGCCGACCAGGTCGTCGGCCACGGGCGTCACGTAGGCCTCCGAGTCCGGCGCCCAGTGCACCTCGACGTACGGCGTCCACGGCGCGAGCTCGGCGTGGACGCGCAGCCCGAACCGGCGGCGCCCGGTCGCCGGACGGTCGGCCCCGAGCATCCGGCGCACCGGCGAGTGCAACCCGTCGGCGGCGACCAGGTAGTCGACCGGCTCTCCGTCCACCAGCACGTGACCGCGACGGTTCTCCACCTCGCCGACCGCCCGCTGGACGACCTTGATGCCGGCCTCGGCCACCGCGTCCGACAGCGCGCGGTGCAGCGTCGTCCGCCGGACCCCGCGGCCGTCACCGTGGCGGAAGGGCGCGTCGGCGGTCCGGCCGCCGCCCAGGTAGCGGATCCCGGCCAGCCGGTGGCCCGGCGGGTCGATGCCCAGCTCGGCGAGGTCCGCGACGGCGCCGGGCATCAGCCCCTCGCCGCAGGCCTTGTCCACCGGGCCGGGTCGTGGCTCGCGAACGACCACGTCGAGGCCGGCCCGGGCGGCGTACAGCGCGGTGGCCATGCCGACCGGACCACCGCCGGCGATCAGGACGTCAGCCACGGGCCGGCTCCAGGGTGGCCAGGGCGGCGTTCTCGACCCGGATCCGCACGGTCAGCAGGACGGCGTTGAGCACGGTGAAGATCGCGGCGGTGATCCACGCCGCGTGCACCAGCGGCAGCGCCACCCCCTCGACGACGACGGCGACGTAGTTGGGGTGGGAGAGGAAGCGGTAGGGGCCCGCGGTCACCGGGGCCAGGCCGGGCACGATGATCACCCGGGTGTTCCACCGGCGTCCCAGGGTCGCGATGCACCACCAGCGCAACGCCTGGGCGAGCACCACCACGAGCAGCATCGACCAGGCCAGCGCGGAGGGGACCGACGGCTCGCGCACGTGGGCCTCGACCAGCGCACCCACGAGCAGACCGGTGTGCAGCACCACCATCACCGGGTAGTGCGAGAAGCCCGTCTCGACCCCGCCCCGCTCCTTGCTCCACGCGGCGTTCCGCTTCGAGACGACGAGCTCGGCCAGCCGCTCGAGGCCGACGAGGACCACGAGCACCGTGAAGGCGGTCAGGGAGGTCACGGCGCCGCCCGCAGCAGGACCAGCTCGGAGCAGAAGCCCGGCCCCATCGCCATCAGGATGCCGTGGCTGCCCGGCGCGGGCGGCCGTTCGCGCAGGGTGTCCTCGAGCACGTGCAGCACCGACGCCGACGAGAGGTTGCCGATCGCGGCCAGCGAGCTGCGGGTCAGCGCGACCGCCTCCGGACGACAACCCCAGCGTCTCCTGGAGCGCGTCGATGACCTTGGGTCCGCCCGGATGGCAGACCCACCACCCGATGTCGGCGCGGGTGAGCCCGTGGTCGGCGAGGAAGTTGTCGACGTCCTCGCCGACGTAGCGACCGATCACCGCGGGCACCTGGGAGTCGAGCACGATCCGCAGCCCGCTGCTGCCCACGTCGAACCCCATGACCCGCTCGGAGTCCGGATAGAGCCGGCTCCGGCTGGCCAGGACGTGCACCGGCGCCGGGTGGCTGCCGTGCCGGGCGGCGCCGGCCGCGACCACGCACGACGCACCGTCGCCGAACAGGCCGCTGGCCACGAGGTTGGGCACCGAGACGTCGTCGCGCTGCACCGTCAGCGAGCAGAGCTCGACCGCGACGAGGACGGCGACCTCCTCGGGGTGGCCGGCCAGGTAGTCGGCGAGCCGGGCGACGCCCGCGGCCCCGGCGACACAGCCGAGCCCGACCAGCGGCACCCGCTTCACGTCCGGCCGCAGCCCGACGAGCGAGGCGATCCGCGCGTCCAGGGACGGTACGGCGACTCCGGTCACCGTGGCGGAGATGATCAGGTCGACGTCGGTGGGCGTCAGGTCGGCCGCCTTGAGCGCGTCCTGCAGCGCCCGGGCGCCCAGCTCGACGGCGTTCTCGATGAAGAGGTCGTTGGAGGCGGTGAAGTCGTCGAGCTCGCCGTACTGGTGGAGGGGCAGCACGGTGTGCCGGAACTCCACACCGGCGTTCTCGTGGAACCGCCGCAGCAGCCGCTCGTCCAGCCCGCCGCCCCGCGCGATCACCCCGGCGAATGCGTCGGTGATCTCGGCCTGGGAGTGGCGGTGCGGCGGCAGTGCACCACGGACGGACATCAGCTGCATCAGTTGTTCCCCCTCAGTCCCGAGACGCCTTTGCGCGCCAAGCCGGCCACCAGTCCGCGCACCAGCCGGCCCGAGATCCGGCCGTCACCCAGCCCGATCTCGACCAGCTCGTCGAAGACCCTGCGGTCCCGACGGGCCACTCGGATGCCTCCGTCGACGATGACGGGGTGCTCGGCGAGCCGCGAGGCCGCCCAGGTGTGCTTGAGGTGCCGGCCCAGCCGGGCCCGCACCGCCCGCCGATGCAACGCACCGGGGTCGCTGCCGTCGCGCAGGGCGCGCACCGCGGACTGCCCGGCCGCGATCCCGGTGGCGATCGCGTAGTAGATCCCTTCGCCGGTCATCGGGTTGATCAGGCCGGCGGCGTCACCGGTCAGCAGCACCCGTCCGTCGGGCTGGTCCCAGCGCCACCCCGACAGCGGCAGGTGGTGGCCCCTCCAGTGTTCGCCGTCGGCGACCGAGCCCGGCAGCAACTGCTCGAGCTGCTCGAGCAGCAACGCCCGCGAGGGCGGGTCGCCGGCGCCGTCGTCGGGGAGCAGCTCGCCGTACCCGACGTTGGAGAGTCCGTCGCCCCGGTCGAAGGCCCAGGCGTACGCCGGCTGGCGGCGGTCGCCGTACCGGATCACCTGGGTGCCGCGCCGGCCCGCCGGCGTCGGTGCGTAGCCGCGGATGGCCAGTGCCCGCCGACCGGCCGGCAGCCCGAGGTGGGCGCGCAGCACCGAGTGCGCGCCGTCGGCGCCGATCACGACGCCGGCGTCGGGGAGGTCGTCCACGGAGCTGACCCGCTGCCTCCGGAACGTCGCACCGCGGCCCACGGCCCGCTCGACCAGCCGGGCGTCGAAGACCTCGCGCGGGATCACGTAGACCGGCCGGGCCATCGGCCGCGCGACCGACTGGTCACCGCGGGCCAGCTCGAGCTTGGTGAGCGGCGTCCAGCCGTCCTCGACGCCGGTGACACCGATCGAGGCGAGCGCCGAGAAGCAGTGCGGCGCAATGCCGTCACCGCAGGACTTGTCGCGCGGGAAGTCGGAACGGTCCAGCAGCAGCACGCGGAGTGCGGGGTCGGCGTCCAGCGCCGCGAGCGCGGTCGTGGCGCCGGCCGGCCCGGCACCGACCACGACGAGGTCCCAGGACTCAGTGCTCATCGCGCCCACACCAGCATCGCGACGTCCACCAGCGCCATCGCTATCGCGGCCCGGAACGGCGTCCGCCCGTGCGCGAGCAGCGCCACGGCCGCCAGTACGGCGGTCCCGGTCAGCGCGACGACCGCGACCACGTCGGACTCGACCGGAGCGCCGACCACGATCACCACGGCCGCAGCGACCAGGACCGCAGCGGCGACGGTCTGGCTCCAGCGCCCGCCGAGCCGGTGCGGCAGGCCGCGCACGCCGGTGGCCGCGTCGTCCGCGAGGTCGGGCAGCACGTTGACGAAGTGGGCGCCGACGCCGAGCAGCGCGCCGGCCAGCGGCAGCCAGAGCGGCGGCATGGAGTCGGCGTTCTCAGTCAGCGAGACGAAGGCGGGCAGGCCACCGAAGGCGACGGCGTAGGGCAGCCAGGACCACGCGGTCGACTTGAGTCCGAGGTTGTAGGCCCAGCCCGACACGACGCAGACCAGGTGGACCGCGCCCGCGAGCCAGCCGCAGGCGAGCGACAACGGGATGGTCGCGAGCACGACGACCGCGCAGGCGACGCGGACGGTCTGCTCGGAGACCCGGCCGTCGACCAGTGGCTTGTCCGTCCGTCCGACCGCGCGGTCGCGGGCCAGGTCGATCAGGTCGTTGGACCAGCCGATGGAGAGCTGGCCGGTGAGCACCGCGAGCACCACCAGCGCGATGCCGCCGGGGCCGAGGCCGACCGCGCCGGCCAGCAACCCGGCCAGCAGGGTGACGGCGAACGCCGGACCCGGGTGGGCGGCCCCGAGCAGTGCGGTGGCCCGACGCAGCACCGCGGTCACGTCACACCGCCCGGATGTCGTCGACCAGGTGGTGCATGACCGGATTCTTGCGCAGCGCCCCGCAGGTGAGCTGCTGCAGGTCGCTGCCGGGGCTGCTCATGACGCGGACGGCGTACCGGCGACCGGAGACGTCGAAGACGGCGTCGGTACGGCCGCCGTCGACCTGGCGGGAGACGAAGCGCACCGCGTCGAGCCCGCGTTCGTCGACGTACCTGCGCAGCGCCGCCTCCGCCGCCTGCAGCGGCATCGCCAGCCCGGACCGGCCGCGCAGGTGGTCGAGGTCCAGCTCGCCGGCGGCGTGCAGCCGGGCCGCACCACGCGCTGAGGCCGCGTCGAGGCGGCCGAAGTAGAGGCCGTGCGGCAGCACCACCAGGTTGGCGGCGAACCGGTCGCCCCCGACATGGCTCGCCTCCCAGGTCTGTTCGGGGAACGCCTCGGCCAGCCCCGCCGCGACCGGGCGGCCGCGCTCGGCACAGCACTTGTCGTGCCGGCCGTGGGTGCAGACGGCGAGCACGGGTCCGAGGTGCGGGGTCAGCCCGGGCGACCGGCCGGCGGCGAGCGCCTCGAGGTCGAGGTCGTGGACGCCGTGCAGGTCGTCGAGGACGGTGGTCTCGAGCCAGGGCTCGGCGTGGTGGGCGTAGGCGGCGAAGACCCGGACGCCCGCATGGGTGCGGGCCGCCTTGTCGGGTCGACGGATCAGCAGCACCTTGGTGCGGGTGGCCGCCGCGCGCTCACGCAGCTCGGGGCCGATGCCCGGGGGCATCCGGGCGTCACGGAGCGCCTCTTCGCCCCACGGCCCGGAGTGCTCGACGAGCAGGAAGGAGCGCACCGTCGACGCGGTCCCGGCCATCGACTCGGCACGCGCCGCGCTCGCGACGGAGCACCGGAACTTCACGACCTCATCATTCAGGGACGACCCTGAGCAGTCCTTCCCGGACCAGGCGTCGGGACAGCACGAGGCGGCTCTGCTCGTCGAGAGGGAGGTCGCGCGGGCGCAGCTCGGTACGGTGCCGGACCTCGTCGAGGGCCGGGCCGATCCAGGCCGGTACGTCGACGCTCCGGTCGCCGAGCAGCACCTCGATCCGGTCGCCGTGCTCGATCAGGACGCACGGGTGGCCGGGCCGGCGACGGAGCAGGGTGTCGTCGTCGATCGCGTCCAGGACCAGCCCGTCGACGAGGGCGCCCTCGAGGCGGGGCGGTCGCGAGGTGAGGAACCGGCGTACTTCGTCCTCCATGACCTCGGCGGGGTCGACGGAGCGCAGCCGGTCGGCGATGTCGGAGAGGTGCCGACCCAGCTGGTGGGCCAGCGCCTGGGGGTCGTCGAGATAGCCGGCGGGCAGGTGGTCGGACGGGACCTCGGCGGCCAGGGAGCTCAGCGAGCGCTCGACCAGGCCCTGCCAGGTGAGCTGGTTGATGCCGATGGTGATGTGCAGCGAGACGGTGTGCTGCGCGCGGGCGGCGTGCGGGGTGCCGGTGGGCAGGTACATGACGTGCCCCGGCTCGAGCAGCGGCTCCTCGTCACGCTGGTCCGGGTTGCCTGGGGCAGGGTGCAGCTCCCACTGCTTGGTGCCGGCGATCTGCAGCACGAAGACGTCATGGGTGTCGGAGTGCACGGCGAACCCCTGGGCGCCCGGAGGAGTCAGGTAGGCGTTGGCCTGGCAGGGGTGCCCGAGCTCCACCTCGAGCTCGGCGATCAGGTCGACCAGCGGCGGGAACGAGCGGTGCAGCCCCTGGAACACCACGGTCGCGCCGTTGCGGAACTCCCGCACCGCCGTGCGCCCGTCCACCAGCCCGGTGAGCTGACGGCCGGCGAGGGTGGCCCCGCGGGTGTAGTCCTTCTCGGGCAGCACCGTCCCGTCGCGGACCAGCCGGACGCTCGGTGTCCGGATCGCGGTCGCGGTGAGCAGCCGGTCCGCGTCCTCGAGCGAGAAGTACGCCGCCAGCTCGTCCGGGTCGACCCGGTGGTGGTGGACCCGCGACGCCCAGACCTTCTCCCGGAAGGTCTGGGCGTCACCGGTCAGCTGATCGAGCGCGCCATGCAGTCTGCTCAGGACGCGTCGCCGTCGGTGGTGTCGGTCGAGTCACCGTCCGTGCCGTCGGCGTCCCCGCCGTCGGTCCCGTCTGCGTCGCCGCCGTCGGTGCCGTCGGCGTCTCCGCCGCCGAGACCGCCGTCACCAGCGGGGGTGGTGCTCATGTCGTCGTCGCCGAGGGGCTCTTCTGGGGTGGTGGTCATGGTGCCTCCATCGTTGGGTGCTCAGTCGGCGTGAGTCGTCGGCTGACGCCCAGTGAAGTACCCACGCCCAACTGCGCCCACACCGCCCCTCCTGAGCAAGCCGAGGCTGGGACGCAACCACCGCTCATCGAGCCTGTCGAGATGACCCGCAGGGTCGCCTCCCAGCCTTCCCTGCGGAGGTTTCGACTCCGTCGTCGCTGGCGCTCCTCCGGGCTCAACCACCGGACGCAACCACGTTCGAGCGAAGCGAGCCCACCGTCGTCGCTGGCGCTCCTCCGGGCTCAACCACCGGCACGCAACCACGTTCGAGCGAAGCGAGCCCACCGTCGTCGCTGGCGCTCCTCCGGGCTCAACCACCGAGGGCTTCAGCCGAGCAGTCCTCGGCGGCGGGCGATCGCGGCGGCCTCGGTCCGGCCGGACGCGTCGAGCTTGCCGAGGATGTTGGAGACGTGCACCGAGACGGTCTTGGCACTGATGAACAGCTGCTTGCCGATCTCGCCGTTGGAGCGGCCCTCGGCCACCAGCGCCAGGATCTCGGACTCGCGGGCGGTCAGGGTGTCCGAGCCGGCGTCGCCGCGGGTGGTCGAGGAGCTGCCCTGGGCGCGGAGCCGGTCGAGGAGCGGCTGTGCGCCCAGCCGGTGCGCGACCTCGCGCGCCTGGTCGCCGAGCTCGCGAGCGGCGACGGTGTCCCCGGTGGCGCGCAGGATGCCCGCCAGGACGGCGCGGACGACCGCGAGCTCGTGGACGTGGCCGAAGTCGGCGTACAGCTGCTCGGCCTCCCGCCAGACCTCGACCAGGGCCTCCTGCGGCGGAGCGTCGACGCCGGCGAGCCAGCGGGCGCGCAGCGTCTCGGCGTCGAGCCGCTTCACCCAGGCGCGCCCCTCCGGGCCCCAGAAGCCGGAGGGGTCGGTGTACTTGTCGAGCACCGTGTGGCCCTCGCCGTGCAGCCGCTCGACCTCGTCGATGTACGCCGGGCGGTCGGCGGCGCTGATGCGCGGCAGGGCGTCCGCGATCGCGCCGATGGTGATCGCGGCCAGCCGGATCCGGGCGCTGAACCACTCGTTCCAGATCCGGCCCAGGACGTCCACGGCGTCCTGGTAGACCGCGATCACCCGGCCCGGGTCGTCGTCGCGCGCGGCATCCATCAGCTCCGCGACGACGGAGTTGATCGCCACCCCGCCCTCGAGCTCCCAGAAGCGGCGCAGCGCCCGGGCCCGCTCGGCCACCGGCTCCCCGCGCCCGCTCTCGACCAGGAGGGCGACCGCCTCGACCATTGCGGCCGGGATCGGCGGCACCTGCTCGCCACTGGTGTCGGTGAGCCGCAGCGCCTCGTCCCAGTCGCCGTCAACGGTCTTGATCCACGACAGCTGCCAGCGGGCCTCGAAGCCGTACGGCGCGTAGGGCAGCCCAGCGTCGGAGGCGGCCTTCATCGCGCTGCGGAACCACTTCTCGGCCTGCGGCCACTCCGCCCAGTCCTGGTAGGACCGGCCGAGAAGGAACCGGGCCCGCAGCTCGGCGTGGATGGCGCCGGTCTCCACTGCCCGGTCGACCGCCTCGAGCAGCGCGGCGCGCAGTCCCTCCTTGGGCCCGGTCTTCTTGAGGTGGCTCAGCGTGGTGATGACGTCGGAGGCGAGCTCGTGCATGTCGAGCCGCTCGGCGAGCGCCAGGGCGTCGAGTCCGGCGGCCTGCGCCTCGTCGTACCGCCCGTAGCCGGACAGCACCCGCGCGTAGATGGAAAGCACCTTGGCGCGGAGCCCGCCGGCGTCCTCGGGCAGCAGGTCCACCGCCTGCTGGGCGAGGTCGATCGGCCGTTCCTCGGGGCTCTCGGTGAGGAACAGCGCGTCGGCGCGTGCGGCCAGCATCCGGGCCCGCCAGGCCGGGGGTGCGTCGGGTGGCAGCTGGGCCAGCTGCTCGGCGAGCAGCGCGGCAGCGCGGGTCGGCTGGCCGGAGCTGGTGAGGGCCTCGGCGGCGCGGAAGGCGAGCTTCGAGAGGTCCACCGCCACCGACGCGCAGCGGACCGGGTCGGCGAGCAGCTCCAGCGCCTGCTCGTAGTGCTGCGCGGCCTCGTCCGGCCCGGCGACTGCCATCGCCTCGTCGCCGGCGCGGATGCTGGCGTCGAGGGCGGTGTCGAGGTCGTGGGCCAGCCGGGCGTGCCGGGCCAGCTCGGCTGCGGTGCCGCGGCCGCGGCCCTCGCTCAGCGCCTCGGCGTACTGCGCGTGCAGCCGCACCCGCTCGCCGGGGAGCAGGTCGTCGTAGACCGCCTCGCCGAGCAGGGCGTGGCGGAACGAGTAGGTGCCGTCGCCGGGGACCAGGAGGTTCATCTCGACGGCCTGGCGGAGCCCCTCCTCGAGCTCGGAGGCGCCGAGGCCGGAAGCCGCGACGAGCAGGTCGTGGGCGACCTTGCGGCCGGCCACGCTCGCCACCCGGACCACCTTCCGGGCGGCGTCGTTGAGCCGGTCGAGCCTGACGAGCAGCACGTCGGCGAGGTCGTCGGGCACCCAGTTGCCGGGCTGGGTCGCGGCACCGACCAGCTCCTCGACGAAGAACGCGTTGCCCTCGGCCCGGCGCACGATCTCGCTGAGCTCGGCCTCGCTCATCTCCTCGGACGACAGGCTCGCGATCAGCAACCGGACGTCCTCGTCGGGCAGCTTGCCCAGCTGCATCCGCTCGACGCCACGCAGCCGGGACCACTCGGCTACCTGGCGGCGTAGCGGGTGACGGCGATGCAGGTCGTCGGAGCGGTAGGACGCCACGATCGCCACCGGCCCCGCGAAGGGCCGGGAGAAGAGGAAGCTCAGCAGGTCGCGGGTCGACTGGTCGGCCCAGTGGCAGTCCTCGATGACCAGGAGCAGGGGCGCCTCGGTCGCCGCCTCCTCGAGCAGCGAGTGCACCGCGGTGAACAGGTCGGAGCGGTCCAGGCTCTCGCCTTCGGCGTGACCGGCGGCCGACGAGCCCTCGGGGGAGACCAGGACCCGGCGTCCGGGCTGCAGCCGGGTGAGTGTGGGGTGTGCGGCGGCGACGCGTGCGACCACCTCGGGCAGCTCGACCTCGAGGCGGCCGAGGACCTCGGAGAAGGGCAGGTACGGCAGGGCGCTGTCGCCGAAGTCGAGGCAGTGGCCGGCCATCACGCGCCACCCCTCCTCGACGGCCAGGTCGCGAAGCTCGACCAGCAGGCGGGTCTTGCCGACCCCGGCATCGCCGGACAGGAGCACGCGTGCGCCTTCTTCGGGCCGACGCTCGTCCGCCGACGCGTCCGCGGACGACGAGACGCCGAGCAACGAAGCGATCTCCGTCAGCTCGGCGTCTCGGCCGATCAGGGCCCGGCTGGTGCTGTGAGCGGCCACACCGTCCATGATCCCTTGTTCAGTTGTGTCTAGTCGCACTGGTTTTCCCAGTGCCGCGTCGACGCTCATGTTGCGAGCCCTGTCGACGCGTCAGCTGTCGGTGCGGGACTCCGAGGGCCGGCGTACGAACGGGACCCGGACGTGGCGGCGGCGGTGCCCGCTGATGTCCTTGCGGATCTTGTTGCTCCGGTACTCGATCTCGGCCTGGTAGGTCTCGAAGGTGTTGAAGGTGCTGGACATGACTGCTCCTCAGGTGGTCCGGCTCTGCGGTCTGCTCGCCGTGTGAGTACGACTGTCGCCGTCTGAGGTAGGCACCCACATCGGGAAGGTGCCTTATCTCTGACACCTGACGACGGGCCAGCTACCTCAGATCCGGCACCTCAGGGCAGATCTGGGAATAGATCCGAGGCCGCGGGATAGTCACGGACAAAGGACTTGTGGACAAACGTTTGCGCTCCAGTCGAACGTCCGTGACTACCGCGCGCAGGCTGAGCTCAGGCGTCGCGAAGCACGCGCGGGCGGCCGCCGACCCAGGTCCCGGCGACCAGGGGGACCCCCGGCCGGTAGGCGAGGTGCACGTGGCTCGGGGCGTCGAGGAGCACCAGGTCGGCCCGGGCGCCGACGGTGAGCCGCCCCACGTCGTCGCGGAGCAGGGCCCGGGCGCCGCCGTACGTCGCGGCGTGCACCGCCTCGGCGGGAGTCATCCCCATCTCGCGCACCGCGAGCGCCACGCACAGGGGCATCGAGCTCGTGTAGCAGGAGCCCGGGTTGCAGTCGCTGGCCAGCGCCACTGCGACGCCGGCGTCGAGCAGCCGGCGGGCGTCGGGATAAGGCTGCCGGGTCGAGAACTCGACGCCGGGCAGCAGAGTGGCCATGGTGCCCGAGTCGCGAAGGGCGTCGACGTCGGCGTCGGTGAGGTAGGTGCAGTGGTCGACCGCGGCCAGGCCGAGCTCTGCGGCGAGCAGGATGCCCGGCCCCGGGCCGAGCTGGCTGGCGTGCAGCCGGCCCTTGAGCCCGAGCGCGGCGCCAGCCTCGAGGACCGCCCGGGCCTGGTCGGCGTCGAAGGCGCCCCTTCTCGCAGAACGCGTCCACCCAGCGCGCGTACGGCGCCGCCGCCTCGAGCATCGGCCCGGTGACCAGGTCGACGTAGCCGCCCGGGTCGTCGGCGTACTCGGCCGGGACGACGTGCGCGCCGAGGAACGTGGTCTCGTCGGTGAACTGGCGGGCCACGGCCAGGCTTCGGGCCTCGTCGCGGACGGTCAGCCCGTAGCCCGACTTGATCTCGACGGTCGTGGTGCCCTGCCGGCCCATCTCCTGGACCAGCCGCGCGACGTGCGCGGTGAGCTGCTCGTCGGTCGCGGCGCGGGTGGCGGCGACGGTGGTGCGGATCCCGCCGGCGGCGTATGCCTCGCCGGCCATCCGCGCCGCGAACTCCTGCGCGCGGTCGCCCGCAAAGACCAGGTGGCTGTGGCTGTCGACGAATCCGGGGAGCACTGCGCGTCCGCCCGCGTCGACGAACTCGTCGGCGACCGGTACGTCGCCGGCTCGGCCGACCCAGGCGACGGCGTTCCCCTCGATGACCAGCGCGGCGTCCTCGATCACGCCGAGCAGGTCCTCGGGCCCAGTTGATCGTTCGGGGTCGTTGGTGACCAGCTCGCCGATGTGGGTGATCAGGGTGCTGGCCACAGTGCTCCGATCGCGCGGTCGAGCTCGCGGCCGATCTCGGCCTCGTCGCCGCGGGTGAAGACCACCCGGCCGTCGGCGACCACCTGCACGACGTCGGCAGCTGTGGCCGCGAACGCCGCGGTGTGCTCGTCGGCGCCGGTGCCCGCGGTCCGCGGGCTGGACGTGTCGAGGGTGACCAGGTCGGCCCGCTGCCCGACCGCGATCGCCCCGGCGTCCGCGAACCCCAGGCTGGCGTGGCCGGTCGCCGCTGCCAGCAGCTGGGCCGCCGGTCCAGTGGCCGCGCTCCTGGCTGGCCAGCCGCTCGTCCATCTCCAGCCCACGCATCTCCTCGAACGGGTCGATCACGGCGTGGCTGTCGCTGCCGAGGGTGATCCGGCAGCCGGCGCGCTGCAACCGTCCGGCGGGGCCGATCCCGTCGGCGAGGTCGCGCTCGGTCGTCGGTGTGATGCAGACGTTGGTGCCGGTGGTCCCGAGCAGCTCGATGTCGTCGTCGGTGAGGTGGGTCGCGTGCACGACCGTCACTCCCGGGCCGAGGTGGTTGCCCGCCTCGTGGAGCAGACGGGCGGGCGTGACGCCGTACGTCAGCCAGACACTGCTCGTTCTCGGCGGGCTGCTCGGACAGGTGCACGTGCAGGATCGCTGCGGTGTAGCGGCGGATGTCGTCGCGCGGCACCGCGCGCACCGAGTGGAACGCCCCGCCGACGGTCATCCCCTCTGAGGGCTCGATCTGCGCCATGCGCTCCACCCAGTCGTCGACCGTTCCGTCGCTGAAGCGGCGCTGCACCCCCTCCACCGGCTTCCCGAACCCGCTGGACAGGTAGCAGGCGTCGAGCAGCGCGATCCGCAGCCCCGCCTCGCGTGCCGCCGCGATCAGCGCGTGGCCCATCGCGTTGGGGTCGTCGTACGGCGTCCCGTCGGGCTGGTGGTGCAGGTAGTGGAACTCCCCCACCGTCGTGATCCCGGCCGCGACCATCTCGCGGTATGTCGCCCGGGCCAGCGTGAAGTAGGAATCGGGGTCGAGCCGGCCCGCGACGTCGTACATCTGGTCCCGCCAGGTCCAGAACGTCCCGCGCTCGCGCTGGGTGCGCCCGCGCAGCGCTCGGTGGAAGGCGTGGCTGTGGCAGTTGGCCAGGCCGGGGATGGTCAGCCCGGGGAGCAGCTCGGCCTCGGCCGGCAGCTCGGCCTCGCGACCTGACTCGACCCTCGTGAACCGGCCGCCGTCGATCTCGACCAGCACGTTGGTGTGCACGGCGCCGTCGACCCAGGCCCGTTCGAGCAGGTACGACGCGGTCACGTGGCCAGCCGTTCGAGCGTTCCGGCGAGCGCGTGCACGCCTGCCAGGCAGTCCGGCACCGAGGCGGTCTCGGCGGGCGAGTGGGAGACGCCGGTCGGGTTGCGGACGAACAGCATGGCGGTCGGAATCCCTGCCGTTGAGAGGATTCCGGCGTCGTGGCCGGCCGCCGTCGGAAGGATCGGCCAGTCGCCCTCCTCGTGGTCGGCGGCGAGCCGGGCGGTCAGGTCGGCATCGAAGGTGACCGCTCCCGACACGGACTCGGCGGTCACCTCCAGTGACGTGCCGTCACGGTCAGCCCGCTCGGAGGCCTGCCGCTGGATGGTCCCGACCAGGTCGGCCAGCGAAGCCTCCGACGGGCACCGCGCATCCATCCACGCCAGCACCCGCGAGGGCACCGCGTTGGTGCCGTTGGGGGTCACCTCGACCCGTCCGAACGTCGCCCGCGCCGCACCCGCCAGCCGGGCCTGCTTGTTCGCGGCCAGCGCGGTCATCGCGTAGGTGAGCATCGGGTCGACGCGGTCCTCCATCCGGGTGGACCCGGCATGGTTGGCCTCCCCGCCGAAGTCGAAGCGGTAGCGGCCGTGCGGCCAGATCCCGCTGGCCACGCCGATCGCGGCGCCCCGGTCGACCAGGTCGCGGCCCTGCTCGACGTGGAGCTCCACGAAGGTCCCGACGCCGGCGAGCAGCCCGGGACCGCCGCCCTCGACGACCTCCTCCAGCGCGACCCCGTCCCGGTCCCGCAGCGTCCGTGCCTGCTCCCAGGAGATCGCGCCGGCCGCGAGCCTCGAGCCCAGGCAGGCCAGCCCGAACCGCGACCCTTCCTCCTCGACGAACACCGACACCCCGACCGGCCGCGCCGGTACGACGCCCCGCGAGCGCAGCTCGTCCATCGCGGCCAGAGCGGACACCACGCCGAGCGGGCCGTCGTACGCGCCACCGTCGAGCACGGAGTCGAGGTGCGACCCGGTGAGGACTCCCGGCCCCGAGCCGGTCTGCCACCACGCGACCAGGTTGCCGGTGTCGTCGGACTCGAGGGCCAGCCCGCGCGCCTCGGCCTGGCCGCGGAACCAGTCGGCGAGCTCGCGCTCGGGCTGGGTGAACGGCTGCCGGAAGTAGCCGCCGCTCGAGGCGGACCGCCCGATCGGTACGAGGTCGGACCACATCCGCTCGAAGTCATCGGGCATCGTGACTCCCCCGATACTGATCGGCATGGAGTTCCAGGAGGTCGTACGCCGGCGGCGCATGGTCCGCGACTACCGCGACGAACCCGTCGACCCGGCGGTCGTCGAGCGCGCCCTGGCCAACGCGGTGCGGGCGCCGAGCGCCGGGTTCAGCCAGGGCTGGGCGTTCCTGGTCCTCGACACTCGCGAGGACGTCCGGCGGTTCTGGGCAGCGACCGCCGACGACCTCGACGAGCCCGACAGCTGGTTGGCGGGGATGATGCACGCGCCGGTGGTGATCCTGCCTTGCTCCAGCAAGGCGGCATACCTGCGGCGCTACGCCGAGGACGACAAGGGCTGGACCGACCTCGACGAGGCCCGCTGGCCGATGCCGTTCTGGCACATGGACGCCGCGATGGCGAGCCTGCTGATCCTCCAGACCGCGACCGACGAAGGGCTGGGCAGCTGCTTCATCGGCGTCCCGCCGGACCGGGACGACGCGGTCCGCGAGAACTTCGGCATCCCCGAGGACCACGACCCGGTCGGCGTCATCACGCTCGGCCACCGCGCGGACGGCGAGCGGCCCTCCGGATCGCCTCGCACCCGCACGCGCCGCGACCTCGCAGAGGTCGTGCACCGCGGCCGTTGGGGTCACTGAGCTCACGGGGTCAGCCAACCACGCGAGGCGAGCTCGAGACGGCCGACTCGAAGGGTGCGCAGCAGATCGAGTAAGGTGAGCCTTCCCTTATAGGGGTCCCAGAGCCACTGCACGGAGAGTCACAGATGAAGCGCACGCTTGTCCTGTCCTGCCTGGCCCTGGTGACGGTGGTCGCGGGTGCCGGCTGCTCCGAGGACGACGACGGCCCGAAGGTGGTCGTCTACAACGCCCAGCACGAGCAACTGCTGGAGGAGATCGCGCCGCTGTTCGAGAAGGAGACCGGCATCGAGGTCGAGCTCCGCAACGGCTCCGACTCCGAGCTCGCGGCACAGCTGATGCAGGAGGGCGACGCGTCGCCGGCCGACGTGTTCCTCACCGAGAACACCCCGGCGATGGCCGCCGTCGAGCAGGCCGGGCTGTTCGCGCCGCTCGACGCGAAGGCCACCGACCCGATCCCGGAGCAGTACCGCCCCACCAGCGGCCTGTGGACCGGGTTCGTGGCCCGGTCGACGGTGCTCGTCTACAACCCGAGCCTGATCAGCGAGGAGGAGCTGCCGGCCTCGATCCTGGACCTCGCCGACCCCGAGTGGGCCGGCAAGGTGTCGTTCTCGCCGACGGGCGCGGACTTCCAGGCGATCGTCGCCGCCGTCCTCGACCTCGAGGGTGAGGACGCAACCCGGGCGTGGCTGGCCGGGCTCAAGGCCAACGGCACCGTGTACGACGGCAACAACGTCGTGCTCGAGGCGGTGAACTCGGGAGAGATCGCGACCGGCATCGAGTACCACTACTACTGGTACCGCGACCAGGCCGAGTCCGGCGAGAACAGCGACAACAGCCAGCTGTACTTCTGGGGCAACCAGGACCCGGGGGCCTTCATCAGCATCTCCGGCGCCGGGGTGCTGAAGAACGCCGACCACCCGGATGAGGCGCAGGAGTTCGTCTCCTACCTGACCGGCGAGGCTGGCCAGCAGGCGCTCGCCGACAGCTACGCGCTGGAGTACCCGCTCGACCCAGCGGTCACCCTGCCGGCGCCGGTCAAGCCGTTCACCGAGCTGCAGCCACCCACCGTCGCCATCAGCGACCTCGACGCTGAGTTGGTGGTGGAGCTGCTCTCCGACGCGGGGTTCGTGCTCTGAGCGTCCTCCCGCTCGCCGACCCGACACCGGACGTCCGGCGCCGGAGGACCGAGGCGCCCCGACCGCCCGCGGTGCTGGTGCTGCTCGGGCTGCTGGTCGCGGCGACCAGCCTGCTCCCGCTCGGCTTCGTGGTCGTCTCGACCGCGGAGCTGGGCCCGGCAGAGGCCTACGACGTGCTGTCCCGCCCGCGCTTCGACGACCTGCTGTGGAACACCACGCGGCTGCTCGTGGGCGGCGTCGCACTGAGCGTCGGGCTCGGCGTCGGCTGTGCGTGGCTGGTCGTGCGCACCGACCTGCCGATGGCCGGGCTCTGGCACGGCGTCCTGTGCGCGCCGCTCGCCGTGCCGGCGTTCGTCAACGGCTACGGCTGGGTCTCGACCACCCACGCCGTCCAGGGCTACTGGGGCGCGGTGCTCGTCGTGAGCCTGTCCTACTACCCCCTGGTCTACCTGCCGACCGTGGCCGCACTGCGGCGCCTGGACTCGTCGGTCGAGGACGTGGCCGCGAGCCTCGGCACCAGCGCGTGGTCGTCGTTCCTCCGCGTGGTCCTGCCCGCGATCAGCCCGGCGGTGCTCGGTGGCGCGCTGCTGGTCGGGCTGCACCTGCTGGGTGAGTACGGCGCCCTGCAGCTGCTCAACTACCCGACCCTGACCACCGGGATCTTCGACCAGTACCGCCTCTCCTTCAACGGGCCGGCCGCCACTCTGCTGGCCCTGGTGCTCGTCGCGTTCTGCCTGGTCCTGCTCGGTCTCGAGCTGCTGGCCCGCGGCCGCCGCCGGCGTTCGCGGCTGGGGTCGGGCGTGGCCCGGACCGCGACCCGGCACCCGCTCGGTCGCGGCACCCCGGCCTGGGTGGTCGCCCTGGTCGGGTTCGCAGTGCTGACGCTGGGCGTACCGCTCCTGAGCCTGGTCCGCTGGCTCGTGCGCGGGAACTCGTCGTCGCTGCCCGGCGGCGACCTCGCCGGCGCGCTCGGCACCACCCTCGGGCTCGCGGTGGCGGGAGGCCTGCTCGCCACGGCGGCCGCGCTGCCGGTGGCCTGGCTGGCCGTACGCCACCGCGGGATGCTGCCGACGCTGGTCGAGCGGGCGGTCTACCCGGCCAACGCGTTGCCCGGCATCGTCGTCGCGCTGGCGCTGGTCACGATCTCGATCCGGGCCGTGCCGTGGCTCTACCAGACCCTGCCGGTGCTGGTGGTCGGCTACGTGATCCTGTTCCTGCCGCGGGCCGTGGTGGGGGTTCGCTCCACCCTCGAGCTGGCGCCGCCGGCGCTCGAAGAGGTGGCCACCTCGCTCGGCTGCTCGCGCGCGGGCGCGGCCCGGCGGGTGACCCTCCCGCTGGTGCTCCCCGGACTTGCGGCCAGCATGGCGCTCGTCTCGCTCGCGGTCGCCACCGAGCTCACCGCGACCCTGTTGCTCTCACCCATCGGCACCTCGACGCTGGCCACGGAGTTCTGGTCCCGCGCATCGGCCGTCGAGTACGGCGCCGCCGCCCCCTTCGCGCTCGCTCTGATCGCGCTGTCCCTGCCGGCGACCTGGCTGCTCGGCCGGGCCGCGGTGGCGCATGACCCACGGAGGCTCGCGTGACCGGGCTGCGGGTCACCGGGCTGACCAAGTCGTTCGGCCCGGTCCGGGTGCTCGACGGCATCGACCTCGACGTCCCCAGCGGGATCACCGCCGTCCTGGGCGCCTCCGGCTGCGGCAAGACCACGCTGCTCCGGCTGGTCGCGGGGTTCCTGCAACCCGACGCCGGAACCATCCGTCTGGGCGAGCGTGTCGTCGCGGGAGAAGGTCGGCCGGTGCCGCCGCGCGGTCGCCGTACCGGCTACGTCCCGCAGGAGGGGGCGCTCTTCCCGCACCTCGACGTGGCCGCCAACGTCGCCTTCGGGCTGGGGTCGGTCCGCAGATCGGCGGCCGCCCGCGCGCGCGTCGAGGAGATGCTGGACCTGGTCGAGCTACCGCGCGCGGCGGCGTCCCGGCAGCCGCACGAGCTGTCCGGCGGGCAACAGCAGCGGGTCGCTCTCGCGCGGGCGCTCGCACCCGAGCCCGACGTCGTGCTGCTCGACGAGCCCTTCTCCTCACTCGACGCCGGGCTCCGCGAGGAGACGGGCCGGGCGGTGGCGCGAGCCCTGCGGGCCAGCGAGTCGACCGCGGTGCTCGTCACCCACGACCAGGGCGAGGCGCTGTCGCTGGCCGACCAGGTCGCGGTGATGGCCGACGGCCGGTTCATCCAGGTCGCGACCCCGAACGTGGTCTACCTCGACCCGGTCACGCCGGAGGTGGCGTCGTTCGTCGGGTCGGCGGCGCTGGTCGCGGCGTCCGCCACGCACGGGATCGCCCAGTGCGCACTCGGCGAGGTTCCGGTCCGCGGCGCGCTCGAGGGGCCGGTGCTGCTTGCGATCCGGCCCGAGCAGGTCGCGGTGACTCCCAAGGACGAGGTCGGCAGCCTCGCCGCCGAGGTGCTCGAGGTGTCGTTCTTCGGCCACGACGCGACGGTGCGAGCCCGGGTCGCCGGGCCGGACCGCCTGGTCGAGGTGACCGCACGGGTCTCGTCGGGCGAGGTGCCGCAGCCCGGTGCCGAGATCGGCGTCCGGGTGCTCGGTGAGGTGCTGGCGTTCCCGGGGGACCTTTCGTGAGCACGCTCCCCCTGGCGCGCCCGTCGCACTGGCTGCTCGGCGGTGCTGCCGGCGACCCGGCGCTGGTCGAGGGCGACCGGGTCGTGACCTACGGCGAGCTGCTCGACCTGGTGTCCGCCGAGCGGGAACGGCTCGGCCACACCCGTCGCCTGGTCGCGCTCGAGGCGGTTCCGACCGTCGGGTTCGTGGTCTCCTACCTCGCGGCACTCGCGGCCGAGCACCCGGTGCTGCTGCTCGCCGAGGGCGACCTCGACCGGCATGCCCATCTGGTCGCGACCTACCGGCCCGGCACCTCCGAAGGTCTGCACCCCGACCTCGCGCTGCTGCTGTCGACGTCCGGTTCGACCGGGTCGCCCAAGCTGGTCCGGCTCGCGCGAGGCAACGTGCTCGCCAACGCGCGCAGCATCGCCGACTACCTCGACCTGCGCGCGAGTGATGTGGCGATCACCTCGCTGCCGCTGCACTACTGCTACGGCCTCTCGGTGCTGCACAGCCACTTGCTGGTCGGTGCCTCGGTCGTGCTCACCGACCTCTCGGTGGCCGACGCCTGCTTCTGGGAGCTCGCCGGGCACACCGGGGTCACCGGGCTGGCGGGCGTCCCGCACACCTATGCACTGCTCGACGCGGTCCACTTCGGTATCCGGGTGCTTCCCGAGCTGCCGGCGCTCCGATACCTGACCCAGGCCGGCGGCCGGATGGCGCCGGACCGGGTGCGCGAGTACGCCGGGCTGGCCCGCGAGCGCGGCGTGGACCTGTTCGTGATGTACGGGCAGACCGAGGCGACCGCCCGGATGGCGTACCTGCCGCCGGAGCTCGCCCTCGACCATGCGGACACGATCGGGATACCCGTCCCGGGCGGGGCGTTCCGGATCGCGCCGGTGCCGGACGCGCCGGCCGGCTGCGGCGAGCTCGTCTACTCAGGACCGAACGTGATGATGGGCTACGCCGAGTCCCTCGGCGACCTGGCCCGCGGTCCCGAGGTGAGCGAGTTGCACACCGGTGACCTCGCCCGGGTCACCGGGGCCGGGCTGGTCCAGGTGGTCGGCAGGCTGGACCGGCAGGCCAAGGTGCTCGGACACCGGGTCGACCTCGACCGCGTCGAGTCGCGGCTCGAGGCCGCCGGGCTCGGCGTCCGGTTGGTGGCCAGGCCGGACTGCCTGTGGGCCTTCGTGGCGGGCGCGCGGACCCGCGGCCGGCTGCGTGACCAGGTCGCGGCGGCAACCGGGCTGCACGGCGCCGCGATCCGGGTGGAGGCACTCGACCGGCTTCCGGTCACCCCGTCCGGGAAGCCGGACGACGCGGCGCTGCGCGCCCACGTCGAGCGCGAGGAGTCGCTGCGGGCCAACCCGGCCGCCGGGCCGGTCACCGCGGAGGAGGTCCGCGACCTCTACGCCGTCGTGCTCGGGCGCCCCCACGCCACCGTCGACGACACCTTCGTCGGGCTGGGCGGCGACTCCCTGTCCTACGTCGAGGTGTCCACCCGGCTGGAGGACCGGCTGGACGAGCTGCCGTCGTCGTGGCCCTCGCTGTCCGCGGCCGAGCTGGCGGCGCCCCGTGGCCGCACCTCGGCGCCGCGTTCAACGGCCCGGCGTCGACGTACCGTTCCCGTCGACATCTCGGTGGTCCTCCGCGCGGTCGCGATCACGCTGATCGTGGTCACCCACGTCGACCTGTTCCAGCTGCAGGGCGGCGCGCACGTGCTGCTCGCGGTGGCCGGCTACAACCTGGCCCGGTTCCAGCTCGCCGTGCCCGACCGGCGGCTGCGGGTGCTGGGGCTGCTGCGCAGCGCGCGGGCGGTCGCGCTGCCCGCCGTGTTGTTCATCGGTGCGCTGGCTGCGGTCGGGCACGACTACCGCTGGCCCACCGCACTGCTGGTCAACGGCGTCCTCGGCGGCGACCGGTGGGACGCGCAGTGGCAGTTCTGGTTCCTGGAGTCGCTGGTCTGGTGCTACCTCGGGCTGGCCCTGCTGCTCGCAGTCCCGCTGCTGTCGCGGGCGCTCCGGACCGCGCCGTTCGCCTCGGCGCTGGTGGTGCTGGGCGTCGCGCTCGCGGTGCGGTACTGGTGGGTCGGCGTCGAGGCGGAGGCCACCGAGCGGTACACGCTCGGTGTCGTCGCCTGGTGCGTGGCGCTCGGCCTGTGCGCGCAGTACGCGTGGACCCGGCCGCAGAAGCTGCTCGTCGCGGGGCTCGCGGTCGTGGCCACGACCGGGTTCTTCGGCGGCAGCGAGCGCGAGGCGATCGTCGTCGTCGGTGTGCTGCTGCTGCTGGTCCGGCTGCCGCTGCGGCTGCCTCCGTGGGCCGCGTCCGGGCTCGGTGTGCTCGCGTCGGCGTCGCTCTGGATCTACCTGACGCACTGGCAGGTCTATCCGCCGTTCGAGGACAGCGGACACCAGGTCTGGGGGATCATCGCCTCTCTAACGGTCGGCATCGCCGCCTCGTGGTTGGGCACCGCGGCAACGCGGCGCTGGAACACACTGGTTCGTACTAGCCTCCCGACATGAGGGAGCGGGAGGGCGACCACGACCTCCCGCGCGCCGTCGAGAAGCTGCAGGCGCTGATCCGCATCCCGACGGTCTCCTACCGCGAGCCCGAGCGCCTGGACACCGACGCGTTCGACGCGTTCGTGGCCGAGCTGGCCCGGCAGTTCCCGCTCCTGCACGAGCGACTCGAGCTGACCCGGGTGCACACCCACGGACTGCTCTTCCACTGGCGCGGCGCGGACCAGGCGCAGCCGGTGGTGCTGATGGCCCACCTCGACGTGGTTCCCGTCGAGGGCACCTGGCAGTACGACGCGTTCGCCGGCGACGTCGTGGACGGCCAGATCTGGGGACGCGGCACCCTCGACGACAAGGGCTGCCTGGTCGGGATCTGCGAGGCGGTCGAGGCCTTGCTCGAGCGCGGCGTCACCCCCGCCCGCGACGTGTGGCTGTCCTTCGGCTGCGACGAGGAGGTCTTCGGCACGGCGGCCACCGAGGCGGTTGCGGAGCTCGAACGCCGTGGGGTCCGGCCGTGGTTCGTGCTCGACGAGGGCGGCGCCATCGCGCACGACGCGTTCGCCGGGGTCGACCGGCCGATCGGAGTCATCGGCGTCACCGAGAAGGGCGTCATGTCGCTCGAGCTGCGGGTCGAGGGGCGCGGTGGCCACGCGTCCACCCCGGCCCGGATGGGTCCGACCGCCCGGCTGGCCCGCGCGATCACCCGCCTCGACCGGTCCCCGATGCCGACCAGCCTGCCCCCGCCGACGGTCGAGCTGTTCCGCCGGCTCGCCCCGCACGCGCCGCTGCCACTGCGACCGCTGATGGCGAACGCCGGCCGGCTCGGCCCAGCCCTGGCCAGGGCCCTGACCGCGCTGGGCCCCGAGACCGCCGCCATGGTCCGCACCACGGTCGCGGTCACCACCCTTTCCGGCAGTCCGGCCCTCAACGTGATCGCCCAGACCGCCACCGCCGGCGTGAACATCCGCATCATGCTCGGAGACACCTCGCAGGACGTGCTCGCCCATGTGCGCAAGGTGATCCGCGACGACCGGGTCCACGTCGACGTCGTCGAGGCACACGAGCCGAGCCCGCTCTCGCCGTACTCCACGGCCGACGCCGCCGACCCCGCGTTCGCCCTGCTCGAGGACACGATCAGGGAGGTCTTCCCGGATGCCGTGCCGGCGCCGTACGTGATGATGGCCGCCACCGACTCCCGCCACTTCACCGACATCTCCGACCGGGTCTACCGGTTCGCGCCGTTCCGGATGACGAAAGCGCAGCGGGAGGCCATCCACTCCTACGACGAGCACCTTGGCGTGGACGACTTCCTCGACGGGGTCCGGTGGTACCAGCGGCTGATCGAGCGGCTCCCCTCATGACGACGGCGGCCAGGGCCACCCAGCCGATCAAGCCGGTGCACGGCCTCGTCGCGATCGTCGGCTTCCTGGTCTGCGTCGAGCTGGCCAGCGGGGTGCTGCAGGGCTACTACACGCCGATCTACAGCGACATCGCCGACCACCTCTCCATCAGCGACGCCGACGTCAACTGGTTCGAGGCGGCCCAGCTCATCGTCTCCGCACTCGTGGTGCCGCCGCTGGCCCGGCTCGGCGACCTGGTCGGTCACAAGAAGGTGCTGCTGCTCTCGACCGCGGTCACCGCGCTCGGCTCATGGGTGCTCGCGTTCGCGCCGAACTTCACGACCTTCCTCATCGGGTGGGCCGTCCAGGGGGCGTACGTCGTGTGGCTCCCGCTCGAGATCGCGATCATCCACCGCCGCACGGCTGGCAGCGGCCGGCAGGCACTCCTCACCCGCCGGGGCGCGGCGATCCTGGTCGGCGCGCTGGAGCTGGCGGTCATCATCGGCGCCCTCACGAGTGGTGCGATCGTCGAGGCCACGTCGATGAGCTTCCTGCTGGCGCTGCCCGCGATCGTCGTCACCGCGGTCTTCTTCGTGATCTGGCTCGGCATCGAGGACGCTCCGGGGGAGGCGACCGGCGGCTACGACTGGGGCGGGCTGGCGCTGATCACCGTCGCCCTGGGCCTGGTGATGGGTGGCCTGATCGCGATTCGGGTGCAGGGGCCCGGCTCGGTCCTGCCGTGGGCGCTGGTGCTGCTCGGCCTGGCGGCCCTGGTGCCGTTCGCCCGCTACGAAGCCGCGCACCCCGAGCCGATGGTCGACGTCCGGCTGCTGGCCACCGCGGGGCAGTGGCCGGTCCAGCTGACCGCCTTCCTGTTCGGGATGTCGGTGCTCGGAGCGCAGATCCCGCTCTCCACCTTCGCCCGCACCGACCCGGACGTGGCCGGCTACGGGCTCGGCGCCGACGCGTCGTTCGTCTCCACGCTGATCGGGGTGTACGTCGTGTTCCTCGCCGTCGGCGCGTTCACGCTGCCGCTCACGTCGCGACTGCTCGGCCCGCGCGGCGCCCTCGTCCTCGGTGCCGTGCTGGTCGCCATCGGCTACGGGCTCTGGCTGCCGCTGCACGACTCGACCGGGCAGGCCCTGGTCAACATGGCGATCGCCGGGGTCGGCTCCGGTGCCCTCGTCGCCGCTCTCCCGGCCACTGCCGCGGCGGCGGCGCCCGCGGACCGGACCGGGTTCGCCACCGGGATGACCAACGCGACCAAGACCGTCGGCGGTGCGATCGCCTCCTCGGTCTTTGCGATCTGCCTGGCCTCGACCGGCTCGATCCAGGACCCGGTCAAGGGCCACGCGCCGCTGTCCGGCTACCTGACGGTGTGGGCGATCTGCGCTGTGGCCGCGCTGGCCGCCGCCGTGGCACTGTTGCTCATGCCTCGACAAGCGACGTCGCAGCCGGTGGGTCTCGATGAGTGAGGGTTGGGACCGCTCGCGATGGGACGACGAACCGATCGGCGACCTCGACGAGGGCAAGCGCCGGCGCTGGCGACGACCGTGGAACGCCTACCTCTCCGTCATCCTCGGCCTCTTCGGTCTGTTCATGACCCTCGGTGCGCTGTCCGCGAAGGACGTGTCGGGGACGGTCGGCGGGTTGTGCGTGCTCGCGGTCCCGGTCGCGCTGGTGCTGGCCGACGGTCCTCGCGCGAAGGCGGGCCGACCCCCGCCGCCTGCGCCGTCGCTGAACGTCGAGCTGCTCTGGTACGCCGTCGCCCTGGCGCTGATCGCCGTGGGAGTCGTGCTCACGACCGTCTGACTTCGCGGCGTCACGTATTTTGGGGTCATGTCGGAGAGCGAGCAGCGGCCCGACCCCACGCGACCGCGGCCGGACGGGCGGGCGGCCGCGCGGGCCCGGATCGCGCAGCAGCAGACCTGGGTCGACCTGCAGATCCGCAAGGCCATGGATCGCGGCGACTTCGACCACCTGCCCGGCGCCGGAAAGCCGATCGCCGACCTCGGCGACACCCACGACCCGGACTGGTGGCTGAAGAAGCTGGTCGAGCGCGAGCACGTGGCGCTCCTGCCACCGAGCCTGGCGCTGCGCAAGGAGGACGCCGAGCTCGACGACACCCTGGACGCCCTCACCACGCGGGCGGAGGTACGCCGGCACGTCGAGGACTTCAACCAGCGGGTGATCGCCGCCAGGTACCGCCTGCCCGAGGGGCCGCCGCTGGTCACCATGCCCCGCGACGTCGACGACACGGTGGCGGCCTGGGACCAGCGGCGTACGGCGCGCCTGGCGGCCCGCCGCGCCGCGCAGCGAGCGAGCGCCGCGGCAGCGGCCGCCGAGCCGGCTCCGAAGCGGCGGTGGTGGCGCCGGCGTTCCCAAGATTCACCGGGTACCCGGTGAACTCATGCTTCCCCGCTGAAGTTTCTGCGGGAGCTTCAGTCACCGGTACCCGGTGATTTCATACCCGAACGACCCACGCTGTTACCTTCCGGCTCATGAGCGGGTCGTCACGCAGCGCCAAGGACTTCTTCCGACCACTGGCCGTCGGTGCCCCGGAGCCGCTCCGGGAGATCCCCGCCCGGCCGAGCCGGGCCATCCACTTCTTCGACCCCAGCAACGAGAAGATGGCGTCGAAGATCCCCGACATGGTCGGCAAGGTCGACGTGCTGCTCGGCAACCTCGAGGACGCGATCAAGGCCGACAACAAGGTCGCGGCCCGCGAGGGGCTGGTCAAGATCGCACGCGACACCGCGGATCTCGGAGGCCCCAGCGGGGTCACCCAGCTCTGGACCCGGGTCAACGCACTCGACAGCCCCTGGGTGCTCGACGACCTCATCACCCTGGTGACCGAGATCGGCGACCGGCTCGACGTGATCATGGTGCCGAAGGTCCAGTCCGCCGCGGACATCCACTATGTCGACCAGCTGCTCGCCCAGCTCGAGGCCAAGGCCGGGCTGGAGCGGCCGATCCTGCTGCACGCGATCCTCGAGACCGCCCGCGGCGTCGCGAACGTCGAGGAGATCTGCGGCGCCAGCCCGCGCATGCAGGGCCTCAGCCTCGGACCGGCCGACCTGGCCGCGGACCGGCGCATGAAGACCACCCGGGTCGGCGGCGGGCACCCCGGCTACCTGGTTCGCGAGGACCCGCCGCGCAGCGACGGCGTGGCCAACCTCGGAGCCACGCGGGCGACGTACCAGCAGGACCTGTGGCACTACACGATCGCCCGCATGGTCGATGCCTGCGCGATGCACGGCATCTACCCCTACTACGGACCGTTCGGCGACATCGCCGACGAGCTGGCGTGCGAGGACCAGTTCCGCAACGCGTTCCTGCTCGGCTGCGTCGGTGCCTGGTCCCTGCACCCCAAGCAGATCGCGATCGCGAACAAGGTCTTCAGCCCCAGCGTCGAGGACGTCCGTCATGCCCGGCGCGTCGTGGCCGCCATGTCAGCTCTGGGGGGCGACGGCACCGGCGCGGTGATGCTGGACGGCAAGATGGAGGACGACGCCTCGCTCAAGCAGTGCCTGGTGATGGTCGAGCTCGCCAAGCAGCTGGCCGCGATCGACCCGGAGCTCGAGAAGCAGTACGCCGCCATCGAGATCGACGGCTGATGGACACCGGGTTCCGCCCCCGCCGCTCGGTCCTCTACATGCCGAGCTCCAACGAGCGCGCCCTGGAGAAGGCCAAGACCATCGCCTGCGACGGGCTGATCCTCGACCTCGAGGACGCCGTGGCGCCGGACGCCAAACCGGCCGCCAGGGAGGCGGCGTGCGCCGCCGCGTCCAGCGGCGACTACGGGCGCCGCGAGATCACCATCCGGGTCAACGGCGCAGACACCGAGTGGCACGGCGACGACCTGGCCGCCGCGTGCGCGGCGGGGCCGGACGCGATCGTGGTCCCGAAGGTCAACAGCGCCGACGCCGTCCGCGCCCTGGTCGACGCACTCGAGAAGCACGGAGCCCCCGACCACACGACGTTGTGGGCGATGGTCGAGACGCCGTACGCCATGCTGCACGCCGAGGAGATCGCGTCCGCATCCGAGCGGCTGAGCGTGCTGGTGATGGGCACCAACGACCTGGCCAAGGAGCTGTACGCCGAGCACGTGCCCGGCAGGCACCCGCTGCTGCCCGGCCTGGGCCTCGCCCTGCTGGCGGCGCGCGCCAGCGGCAAGGTGATCCTCGACGGCGTCTACAACGACGTGAAGAACACCGAGGGGTTCCTGGACGAGTGCCGCCAGGGCCGGGAGATGGGCTTCGACGGCAAGACGCTGATCCACCCGGGCCAGGTCGAGGGCGCCAACGAGGTGTTCGCGCCGAGCAAGCAGGCCGTCGAGGACGCCCGCGGCATCCTGGAGGCCTGGGAGGCCGGCGCCGGCTCTGGCGTGGTGACCTACGACGGCCGGATGATCGAGAACCTGCACGTCGAGTCCGCTCGCCGCACGCTGGCCATCCACGACGCGATCGGCGGCCTCACCGAGTAGTCGGCTGGCCCAGACAGCCGGGCTTCACCCCAAAGGGTGGGATGCCGCGGGCCGGGGATCGGGCACTGGATGACCTGACGAACCTAGGAGGTAGGTCATGGTCATCCTCGGACTGATCCTGCTCGTGCTCGGACTGGTCTTCAGCATGTCGATCCTGATCACCATCGGGCTGGTCCTGATCGTGGTCGGGCTCGTGATGAACCTGATCCCGATGGGCGGCACCACACGACGCGTCTATTGACGCGCAGCCACCACTGAAACCTTCGACGCGCCCCCGGTCCACCGGGGGCGCGTCGCGTCAGTCGCGGTTGCGGCGCAGCTGTTCGTCGATCCAGAGCTTGGCGCTGCCGAAGAACCCGGCCACCTCGTGGACGAGCTTGCCGACGGCGTCCTGGCTCTGCCGGAACGTCTCGCTGTAGCTGTCCGCAGCCTCCCGCGCCGCCTCGGTGACCTTCGCGGCGTCGTCCTCGTCACGGCGCGGGTAGTCACCGGCGAGGATCCGGTTGTAGTCACCGGAGTCGACCCAGCGGCGCAGCTCGGCCGCGCGGACGACGGCGAAGGGGTGGGTGGTCCTCTCGACCAGCAGCAGCTTGAGCACCGAGTCGCGCAGGTCGCCGGCGTCGAGGTACTCCTGCCCCTGCGCGAAGAACGAGGTCTGGTCGAGCTCGGACAGGTTGCCCGAGCCGCTGGCGAACTTCATGTGCACCCGGAAGGCGGTGGCCGGGTCCTGGGTGGCGAGCAGCCCAGCCCGGTCGGCCGACAGCTCGGACTTGCGCTGCCACTCGAACAGAGCGGCCACGATGGCGCGGTAGCCGAGGCTGCCCGCCGGGATCGAGGCGAACACGCCGCCGAGGTTGAGCAGCCGATCGAGCAGGGTCCGGTAGACGGCGTGGCCGCTTTGCGCGTGGCCGAGCTCGTGCGCGACGACGAAGCGCATCTCCTCCTCGTCGAGGAGGTCGAGCAGGGATGAGTTGAGCACGATGATGGGCTTGCCCATGCCGACGGTCATCGCGTTGGTGATCGGGCTGTTGGTCACGAACATCTCGGGCAGCTCGGCGACGTCGAGAGTGCGGCCCACCTCTCCGAGCAGCCGGTGCAACCCCGTGAACTGGTGCTCGTCCACCCGCACCATCGAGCCGAGGTAGAGCAGCCGGGCGGCCCGTTCGTTGATCAGTCCCGAGATCACCTTGAGGACGGTGTCGAAACCCTTGAGCTTGCGCAGCGCCACCAGCGCGCCGCGGTCGGCGGGGTGCTCCCACGCTCGTGAGCTGATGCCGCTGAGGGTGGCCCGGGAACGGGCGGGTGTGGTCGTCACGCGGCCAATCGTGTCACGGTGCCGGTCTCCTCAGCTCCCTCTTCACCGCTGTCACCGAGGTCGCGCACGATCAGGAACAGTGCGAGCAGAATTCCGATGACGATGAAGGCGGCAACCACCCAGCGCGTCCGGAACATGGCGGAGAGGTACCCACCGCTCAGGGCGCCACCCACTGTGGGTCGCGCCCGATGAACCCGAGCAGCTGGTCCTGCACGTCCGAGTCCGCGGGTACGTCGACCCGCGCGCCGTACTGGCCGCTGCTGCGCATGAGCTCCTCCATCGGCTCCATGCCGGCCAGCATCTCCGCGCAGCGCCCCGGGTCGAGGGTGTCGTCCTGGCCGGTGGCGCGGGCCAGGTCCCAGGTGTGCAGGAAGACGTCGCCGGTGAAGAACCGCGAGACCGCATCCGGCAGCGCGACGTCGCCGATGTGCCGGTTGCTGAGCACCCGCTCGGCCGAGGCCGGGTCGTCGAGGAGCGCCTGCACCTCGCCCTGGAGGTGCCGCCACGCGCCGACCGGGTCGTCGTCCACCGACGGGCCGGCGGACAGACGGACGTCGGATCCGGAGGCGAGGAACGCCGGGAACCACTCGACCAGGTGCCGCACCACGTCCCGCGCGGTCCAGCCCTCGACGGGTGCGGGGTCGTCCCAGCGGTCGGGCGGTACGCCGGCGACCACGTCGCCGAAGTGGCCGCCGATCTCGCTGAACTCCTGGGCTGGCGTGGACTCGGTCATGCGTATTCGACCGGGTCAGTCCCGCAGACTCATCGCTTCGTGTCGTCCCGCGGGCGTCGCGGTCGTCATGAACCGCCACACCAGCCCGTGGGCCAGGACCACCAGCAGGATGAGCAGGATCGCCTCGGCCTGGACGGGGCGGAGGTCGACGACCTCGGCGAGCTCCGGGAACACGCCGATCACCGCGATCGCGACGTACACCGCCACCGCGACCAGCCGGTTCAGCCGGTCGTCGTGCTCGTGGTCGGTCCGGCTCATCTGCAGTGCGCGCAGCGTCGAGACCACGCCCACCACGGCGACCCCGACGAAACTGATCCGCCACACCATCGGCGCCCCGACGCCGCCCACCTGCGCGAACAGCCCCATGAGGGCAGGCAGCAGGAAGGCGAGGTAGACGCCGCCGACCGCCCGGCGGGTCGCGGGGTCACGCAGCCAGACCGGGTTCGCCTGCAGCAGGGTCCACCAGAACCCGACGAGCGTGAAGCAGGTCGCCGAGAACAGCGCATAGAAGGTCGAGATGTCCATGGGGGCTCCGTCGGATGGGGGACTGCCTCCCCGTGGTGACGCCGACGCTAGCCACCAACAGCACCGCCGCGCACTGGCCTGTTCGGGGGGTTGCGGCAGGCCCTACTCCGACACCATGGCCGAAACGATCAGCACAAATGACACGGCGATCCCGACAGCAAGCGCAGACACCAACAAGAGCCATCGAGATGCGCTACGAGTCGTACCCTTGGTCACCAAGGACAGACTCCCGAAGATGGCAGCGCCCACCGCACCAATCATGAAAAGCCACAAAGCAAATTCGAGTAATTGCGGACACTCTCCTCGCTTACATCGGTCGCTGAGTCCCCTCACTGCGGGTCTCAGCCGACCCTCTTCAGCCTCCTTGCCTAGCCCTCGGACATCGGGACCCGCACGCGGCGCTCCTCGGCCACCTCACCAGCGCGGTCATAGCCGGCGTCGACGTGCCGGATGACGCCCATGCCCGGGTCGTTGGTCAGGACCCGCTCGATCTTCTGCGCGGCGAGCTCGGTCCCGTCGGCGACCGTGACCTGGCCGGCGTGGATGGAACGGCCCATGCCGACCCCGCCGCCGTGGTGGATCGAGACCCAGGTGGCGCCGGACGCGGTGTTGACCAGGGCGTTGAGCAGTGCCCAGTCCGCGATCGCGTCGGAGCCGTCGAGCATCGCCTCGGTCTCGCGGTAGGGCGAGGCCACCGACCCGCAGTCGAGGTGGTCGCGCCCGATCACGATCGGCGCCTTGAGCTCACCCGAGGCGACCATCTCGTTGAACTTGAGCCCGGCGCGGTGCCGCTCGCCGTACCCCAGCCAGCAGATGCGGGCGGGCAGCCCCTGGAACGCCACCCGCTCGCCGGCCATGGTGATCCACTTGCGCAGACGCTCGTTGCCCGGGAACAGCTCAAGGATCGCCCGGTCGGTGGCGGCGATGTCGGTCGGGTCGCCGGAGAGCGCGGCCCAGCGGAACGGCCCCTTGCCCTCGCAGAACAGCGGCCGGATGTAAGCCGGCACGAAGCCCGGGAACTCGAAGGCCCGGTCGTAGCCACCCTTGCGCGCCTCGTCGCGGATCGAGTTGCCGTAGTCGAAGACCTCGGCGCCCTTGTCCTGGAACTCGACCATCGCCCGCACGTGCGCGGCCATCGACGCCTGGGCGTCCTTGGTGAAGCCGCCCGGGTCGCGGGCCGCGTCGTCGTGCCAGTCCTCGACCGAGACGCCAATGGGCAGGTAGGACAGCGGGTCGTGCGCAGAGGTCTGGTCGGTCACGATGTCGATCGGGGCGTCGAGCTCGAGCAGCCTCGGGAACACCTCGGCGGCATTGCCGAGCAGGCCGATGGACAGCGGCTGCCGCGCGTCGCGGGCGGCGACCGCTCGGCGTACGGCGTCGTCGAGGTCGTCGGCCTGGACGTCGAGGTAGCGGTGCTCGATCCGCCGGGTGATCCGGGACTGGTCGACGTCGACGCAGATGGCCACGCCGTCGTTCATCGTGACAGCGAGTGGCTGGGCACCGCCCATGCCGCCGAGGCCCGCAGTCAGCGTGATGGTGCCGGCCAGGGTGCCGCCGTACCGCTTGTCCGCCACCGCTGCGAACGTCTCGAAGGTGCCCTGCAGGATGCCCTGGGTGCCGATGTAGATCCACGAGCCGGCGGTCATCTGGCCGTACATGGTCAGGCCGAGCTCCTCGAGACGACGGAACTCCTCCCAGTTCGCCCAGTCACCGACCAGGTTGGAGTTGGCGATCAGCACCCGCGGCGCCCACTCGTGGGTCTTCATCACGCCGACCGGCTTGCCGGACTGCACGAGCATCGTCTCGTCGTCGGCCAGCGTGGTCAGGGTCCGCACGAGGGCGTCGTACGACTCCCAGTTGCGGGCCGCCTTGCCGGTGCCGCCATAGACCACGAGGTCCTCGGGCCGTTCGGCGTTCTCGGGGTCGAGGTTGTTCATCAGCATCCGCAGGGGGGCCTCGGTTTGCCACGAGCGGGCGGTCAGCTCGGTGCCGTGCGAAGCGTGGATGGGGAGGCGTGGGTTCGTCATGCGAGGGCTCCAATCACTTCTTCGACGGCGGTGAGGACGGCGCCCGACGCGACCAGCTGCACCGTGGTCTCGATCTCGGGCGAGAGATGGCGGTCGGGGCCGGGCCCCTCGATCCCGCTCGAGCGGAGCAGCTGGACCACGGCTGCCGTGGCGGGCGACGGTTCGAGCGGTGCACGGAGGTCGAGGGCGCGGGCGGCGGTGAGCACCTCGACGGCGACCACCCGGGTCAGCCCGTCGACCGAACGGCGCAGCTTGCGCGCCGCCGACCAGCCCATCGAGACGTGGTCCTCCTGCATGGCGCTGGACGGGATCGAGTCGACCGAGGCCGGCACAGCGAGCCGCTTCATCTCGGAGACGATCGCGGCCTGGGTGTACTGGGCGATCATGTGGCCGCTGTCCACGCCCGGGTCGCCGGCGAGGAACGGCGGCAGGCCGTGGTTGCGGGCCTTGTCCAGGAACCGGTCCGTACGCCGTTCGCTGATCGACGCCACGTCGGCGGCCACGATCGCCAGGAAGTCCAGGACGTAGCCGACCGGGGCGCCGTGGAAGTTGCCGTTGGACTCGACCCGTCCCTCCTCTGCCAGCACCACGGGGTTGTCCACCGCCGAGGCGAGCTCGCGCGCGGCCACCGTGGCGGCGTGCTCGACGGTGTCGCGAGCCGCGCCGTGCACCTGCGGCGAGCAGCGCAGCGAGTAGGCGTCCTGGACCCGGTTGCAGTCCGGCCCGCGGTGGGAGGCGACCACGCCGGAGTCGGCGAGCAGGGCCACGAGGTTCGCCGCCGACAGAGCCTGCCCGGGATGGGGCCGGATCGCCTGAAGCTCGGGTGCGAACACCCGGTCGGTGGCGAGCTGTGCCTCGACCGACATCGCGGCGGCGACGTCCGCGGTGCGGAGCAGCCGGCGCAGGTCGGCGATCGCGAGCAGGAGCATGCCGAGCATGCCGTCGGTGCCGTTGATCAGCGCGAGCCCCTCCTTGGCGGCGAGCTCGACGGGGGTCAGCCCGGCGGCGGCCAGCGCCTCGGCAGCCGGCACCAGCGCGCCGGTCCCGTCGCGCACGCTGCCCTCGCCCATCAGCGCCAGCGCGCAGTGCGCGAGCGGCGCCAGGTCACCGGAGCAGCCCAGCGACCCGTACTCGTGCACGACAGGCGTGATGTCGTGAGAGATGAGCGCGGCGAGCAGCTCGGCGGTCTCGCGCCGGATACCGGTGTGCCCGGTCGCCAGGGTCGAGAGCCGGAGCAGCATCAGTGCCCGCACCACCTCGCGCTCCACCTCCGGCCCGGAGCCGGCCGCGTGCGAGCGGACCAGCGATCGCTGCAGCTGGGCGCGCATCTCAGTGGGGATGTGCCGGGTGGCCAGGGCACCGAAGCCCGTCGAGATGCCGTACGCCGGCGTCGGCGCCGCCGCGAGCTCCTCGACCACGGCCCGGGCACGGTCGATCGCGGCCAGCGCCGCGTCCGTGAGCACGACCGGGGCGCCCTCGCGCGCGACGGCGACCACGTCCTCGGGCGCGAGTGCGCCCACGTCGACGGACACGGGCGCAGGTCTGGTCGCTGTGGACATGGCCTCATCCTGCCCCCCCGATTCGTCTGCGGTCTCACGGGGAGAACCGCGCGGCAGCGCTCAGACGAATCGGGGTTTCAATCTGTGGCGTGACCGCTGCCGTCGACAGGGCCGCCGAGGTCGGCGTACGCCGGCGCTGGGCGATGCTCGGCGCCAGCACCGTGGCCCAGGCCTCGACCGCCGTGATGGTGCACGGGCCGGCGTTCCTGATCCCCAGCCTGCACGCCCGGGGGCTCAGCCTGGCCGAGGCCGGGCTGGTGGCCGCCGCGCCGATGGCCGGGGTGACGCTGGCACTGGTGCCATGGGGCTTCGTGACCGACCGCCGCGGCGAGCGGCTCGTGCTGCTCGCCGGATTGGTCGGGGCCGCGCTCTTCGGTTCCGTGGCTGCGCTCTCCGGCTCGCCGCTGGCGCTGGCGCTGGCTCTCGGTCTGGCCGGGACCGCGGCGGCGAGCAGCAACGTCGCGAGCGGACGCGTCGTGGTCGGCTGGTTCCCTGCCGGCCGCCGGGGCCTGGCGATGGGGATCCGGCAGATGGCGCAGCCGGCCGGGGTCGGTGTCGCCGCGGCCACCATGGCGGTGGTCGCCGACCGGTCCGGCCCCTACGTCGCGGTCTGGGTGCCGGTGGTCGCCTGCACCCTCGCTGCGGCACTGGTCGCGATCGTCGTCGTCGATCCGCCGCGCCCGGCCACCGGGCCGGCCGCGGCACCGAACCCCTACCGGGCAGACCGCTATCTGCCTCGCATCCACACGGTCTCGGTGCTGCTGGTCGTCCCGCAGTTCGTGGTGTGGACCTTCGCCCTGGTCTGGCTCGTCCAGGACCGGCACTGGTCGCCGGCCGCTGCCGGTGCGCTGGTGGCCGGCGCCCAGGTGGCAGGCGCGCTCGGCCGGATCGCGGCCGGTCAGCTCTCCGACGTGGTCGCGAGCCGGATGCGGCCGCTGCGCTGGGTGACGCTGGCCGCCGCCGGAACGATGCTGGCGCTGGGGGCGGCGGCCGGGCTCGACGCGGCCGTCGCGGTGCCTCTGGTCGTCGTGGCCACCATGGTCACCGTGGCCGACAACGGCCTGGCCTTCACCGCCGTGGCCGAGCGGGCCGGACCGTTCTGGTCCGGCCGCGCCCTGGCCCTTCAGAACACCGCCCAGTTCCTCGCGGCCGCCCTCGTGCCACCCCTGGCGGGGCTGACGGTGATCTGGGCCGGCTACCCGGCGACGTTCGCGCTCGCGGCGGTGTTCCCACTGGTCGCGCTGGCGATGGTGCCCGTGCGCGAGGAGCGCGAGCTGGTCTGACCTGGAGGCCGCCGCGCGCGGACCCAGTGGCCGAGGCTCACCAGGCCGAAGCCGACGACGAAGATCGCCAGCGTGACCAGACCGTAGGACAACGGGAACTCGGACGGCTCGAAGGCCGGGTTCTTGCTCTCGTTGACGGCGTCCAGCACCAAGTAGAGCGTCTGGAACACGAACGCCCAGAGGTAGGCCACCGCGTACGCCGTGTTCGCGGCCAGCCGGCTGCGCATGAAGTAGCCGAGCGGAAACGCGGCCAGGATGGTGACGACAGCGATCATGATCGCGGGCTCAGTCGGTGACCGACGCGGTGCGTCGCTCGCTCGAGAACATGAGCACGACGGCCACCACGGTCCAGAGCACCGAGAAGCCGACCAGTGCCTTGACGAACATCGGGACGTCGACGAAGAACGCCGGCAGACCGGTCAGGGTGGCGATGATGATCGCCCCTGCGGCGACGCGCAGGGCGACCCGGTTGCCGCGCCAGGCCATGATCGCGGCGACGAGGCCGATCACGCCGAGCACGCTGCCGATGACGAGGATCGCCATCGGCGGCCCCTCCTGGCCCGGGTCCGGGGCGCCCAGGAAGCTCGGGATGTTGCCGAGGGAGTAGATCGCGGCCAGGACCAGCCCGACCTTCTGCTTGGTGGTCGGGCGAGTGCGAGCCGCGCTGCTGGTGGTGCTGGTGGTGGTGGACATGCTTTCCTCCAAGGCTGAGTGGACTGGATGGCTCCACCGTCAGGCGTCGTCCACTCCCTCCCCCAGAGCATCGCCTCCCCGTCGGATCCCGGCCACCCCCGGCGAGACGGGAACTTCTTCCCGGGCGCGACTGGGTGCCTGACCGCGATGATGGGTTAGTGGTCATCACCGAGCCGATCCGTGTGCTGCTCGCCGACGACCACCCCGTCGTACGTCGAGGGCTGGCCGCGCTGCTCGGAACCCTCGACGACTTCGAGGTCGTCGGCGAGGCGGTGGACGGCGAAGCGGCGGTCCGTGAGGCGCAGCTGACCAAGCCGGACGTCGTGCTCATGGACATCCGGATGCCCGGCATCGACGGCGTCGAGGCGACCCGGCGGATCCGCAAGGCGGTGCCGGACACCGCCGTGCTCGTGCTCACCATGTACGACGAGGACGCCACCGTCTTCACCGCCATGCGGGCCGGCGCCCAGGGCTACCTGCTCAAGGGCGCCGAGCAGGACGAGATCGCCGACGCGATCCGCGCGGTGGCCCGTGGGCAGGCCATCTTCGGACCCGGCATCGCCTCCCGGCTGCTCGAGCACTTCTCCAACCCGCCCGCTCAGGTGGCGGCGGACGAGCCGTTCCCCGAGCTCACCCCACGCGAGCGCGACATCCTCGAGCTGTTGGCCCGCGGTGCCCGGACCGCGCAGATCGCGAGCACCCTGCACCTGTCGCCCAAGACCGTGAGCAACAACCTGACCACGATCTTCGCCAAGCTCGAGGTCGCCGACCGTACCGCCGCGGTGATCCGGGCCCGCGAGCGCGGCCTGGGCGGCTAGGCGACGTGGACGCCTACCCGGTCGTCATCGCGGTCGTCGCAGTGTCGGCCGCGGTGTCGGGCCTCGCGCTGCTGCTGCGGCGCCGAGCCCTCGTGTCCGCGGCCCTGCTGGTGTGCGCGGGCACCGTCGGGACCGTCGCCGCGGTCCTGCTGGCCGCCGACCACGACCGTGCCGGTGACCTGTGCCTGGTGGCGGCAACGTCATTGCTCGGGCCGTCGGCTCTGGTCACCTACCCGCGGCTGCGGTGGCGGCACCCGATCGACTTCGTCAGCCTGGTGGTCATCGTCGGCGGTGGCGCCGTCGCGACGGCGTACGTCGGCTCGGACACGGGCGTGACCGGTCTGATGGGGCTGATCCAGGGTTGTGCGTTGCTGGTGCACACGTGGTGGCGGATCGAGGTCTCGGCCGACCGCGAGCGCCGGGCGCTGGTATGGATGTCCCTGTCCGTGGTCCTGGCCGGCCTCGTCTACTTCGTTGCCTCGTTCTCGTCCGAGGGCTTCGCGAGCGGCACCCTTCCTACGATCGGGATCGGCGCCTTCGCGATCATCGCGCCGGCCCTCTACGTCGGGGTCACGCTGCCGGACCTCGTCGACGTCCGAGGCCTCGTCGTACGCACCGTGGTGCACTCGGTCGCGCTGGTCATGGTGATGTCCCTGTTCGTGCTGGCCCTCGGCCTCCTCGACGCCGTGGGTGCCCGCGAGCTCAACGTGGGTGCGCAGGCATTCGTCGCGGCGCTGTGCGCCACGGCCTACCACCCCACCTGCGTCGTCCTCCGGGGCGTCGTCGACCAGCTGCTGTTCGGCGAGCGGCCGGACCCGCTGGGCGCTGCGTCGGAGGTGGCGGGCCGGATCGGTGCTGACCCCGTCGTGGCGCTGCGTGCGATCCGGGAGGCACTGGTCATCCCGTACGCCGCCCTGCTGCTCGACGGCGTACCGCTCGTGACGTCGGGCACCGAGACCACGCACACCCGGACCCTCGACCTCGACGGGGCCGGCGAGCTGGTGGTCGGGCTGCGGCCGGGCGACCTGTCGTTCTCGGACGGTGATGAGCAGGTGCTCCGGCTGACGGTTCCGCTGCTGGCCCAGACACTGCGCGCCAGGGCGCTGGCCGAGGACCTGATCGAGTCGCGCGGCCAGACCATCGCCGCCGTCGAGGAGGAACGGCGCCGGCTCCGCCGCGAGCTGCACGACGGCCTCGGCCCTCGGCTCTCTGGCGTGGCCTTCACCTCCGACGCCGCGCGGAACCTGATCCGCAGCGACCCCGCCGCGGCCGAGGAGATGGTCGCCCAGCTGCGAGCGGACACGGTGACCGCGATCGAGGAGATCCGGCGGATGGTCTACGCGATGCGGCCGCCGGCGCTGGACGAGCTCGGCCTGGTGCCGGCGCTGCGGCAGCAGGCGGTCGGACTGCGCAACCGGGACGGCGACCCGGTGGCGGTCGACGTCAGCGCTCCGGAGGAGTTCCCGGACCTCCCGGCCGCGGTCGAGGTGGCGGCGTACCGCATCGTCACCGAGGCGCTCACCAACGTGGCCCGGCACAGCACCAGCGGCTCCGCCTCGGTGCGGCTCGCCCCGGCCGCGGACGGGCTGCACCTCGAGGTCACCGACCGCGGTCGGAGCGGACCGTGGCGCCCCGGCGTCGGCCTGGCGTCCATGCGGGAGCGGGCCGCCGAGCTGGGCGGCACGCTCGAGGCTGGCCCGGGGCCGGGTGGCGGCCGGGTGGCCGCGCTGCTGCCGATGTGAGTGTTCCCGGCACTAGCGGGTACCGGTTGTGCCGACACTTTGGGAGGGAAAACCATGTCGGACACCATCGCCATGATTCTCGTCGTCGTCGCCGTCGTCCTCGTCGTCGCCGTCGTGGCACTGCTGCTGATGCGCACCCGTGGCCACGAGCGCCGCGTCCCGTGAGGCGGAATCGCTCCGCAGCGAGGCGGCCGCCAAGTCGGCACACGTCGAGCAGGCCCGGGCCCAGGCCGAGGTGGCCGAGGCGCAGGCCGCCGAGGCTCGGCAGAAGCTCGCGCAGACCGAGGCCCAGCAGGAGGACGCCATCCGCGAGGCCGACCGGCTCGACCCGTCGGTCGACCACCGCAGCGACGACTACACGCCGGAGGACGTCTCACCTTCGCGTCCCTCGCAGCGCTGATTCCTCGACACCGGCCCCTGACCGTGCGACCTTTCGGGGATGCGCGAGGAGACGGGGCACGCGGGACGACGGCTGGTCTGGGCGGTGGTGCTGGCAGCGGCCCTCGTGGTCGGGGCGGTCACGCTGCCTTCATACGCCGGTGATCGGCACGGCACGCTCCGCTCGCGGCTGGACGCCCAGACAGCAGCAGCTGGAGGCGCGGCCGCACGTGGACCCGCCCGGCACGGCACCGCACAACCACAACGACTCCAAGACGAAGAACCTGATCTCCAGGGCCGGTGAGACCGGCAAGGACGTCCGCGACCCGAGCACCTTCCTCACCCGCGCGCGTGCCCAGTCGGCGGTCGCCGCGCAGCGGAGGATGGCCGACCCGCGGCTGAGGAAGGTCCGGGTGATGCAGAAGCGGACCAGGTTCCCCGCCGACCGCTACGCGATGGCCAACGGCTGCTACGGGCTCGGCGGGCTGAAGATCTACTTCAAGCCGACCGACCTGGGCCAGTACCTGCTCTACACCCGCGACCGCCAGTTCCTCGTCAACGGTGGGAAGGCGGCGACGCCGAGCGACGCGACGATCTGGACCGCGCGGCCGCGCAAGCACGGGTTCACGCTCACGAACGCCGGCAAGCCGTTGGTGCTCAAGGGCAAGCGCACCTTCCGGCTCAAGCGAAGCACGGGCTGCACCGCCTACCCCGAGGCGGGCATCGACATCGCCGGCCGGCCACACGGCGGCGTGACGGCGTACCAGGAGGTGCGCGGGTACGTCGACGCGCACACCCATGGGATGGCCTTCGAGTTCCTCGGCGGCGACGCGCACTGCGGCCGGCCCTGGCACCGGTTCGGCGCGCCGTACGCCCTCGTCGACTGCCCCGACCACACGACCACGGGCGGGTACGGCGGCCTCCTCGAGTCGTTCCTCTCCGGCAGGCCCCACCACGACCCGGTCGGCTGGCCGACGTTCAAGGACTGGCCGGCACCCGACTCGCTGACCCACGAGGGCACCTACTACCGGTGGCTGGAGCGGGCCTGGCGCGGTGGGCAGCGGATCTTCGTCAACCTGCTGGTCGAGAACAACAAGCTCTGCGAGCTCTACCCGACCAAGCGCAACTCCTGCGACGACATGGACTCGATCCGGTTGCAGGCCCGTGACATGTACGCGATGCAGGACTACATCGACGCCCAGTTCGGCGGGCCGGGCAAGGGCTTCTACCGGATCGTGAGGAACCCCTTCCAGGCCCGGAAGGTGATCAACGCCGGGAAGATGGCGGTGGTCATGGGCATCGAGACCAGCGTGCCGTTCGGCTGCACGATGAAGCTCGACGTCCCGGCCTGCAGCATCGCCGACATCGACCGGCAGCTGGACGAGGTGCACCGGCTCGGCGTACGCCAGATGGAGCTGGTCAACAAGTTCGACAACGCCCTGTCGGGCGTGGCCGGCGACAGCGGCGAGGTCGGCGTGGCGGTCAACACCGCGAACTTCGCGGAGACCGGGTCGTACTGGGACATGAAGCACTGCGAGCCCCCCGACGGCGAGAGCCACGACAAGAACCAGATCGCGGTGCCAGACATCTCCGCCGGTCAGCAGGACGCGCTCTTCGGCGCGATCGCCCAGCTCGGCCTGCCCAACCTGGCGCCGCCGGTCTACCCGCCGCCGGACCACTGCAACAGCCGTGGCCTGACCACGCTCGGCGAGCACACGATCAAGGGGCTCGCCAAGCGACACATGCTCTTCGACCCCGACCACATGAGCGTGAAGGCGCGGAACTCGGCGCTCGACACCATCGACAGGCTCGGCTACCACGGCGTCCTCTCCTCGCACTCGTGGGCCACGCCTGACGCATACCCGCGGATCTACCAGGAGGGCGGGTTCATCGCGCCGTACGCCGGCGACTCGACCGGCTTCGTCGACAAGTGGCGGCGCCACGTCGGCTGGGCGGACCCGCGCTACTACTTCGGCCTCGGGTTCGGCGCCGACATGAACGGCCTCGGCGCCCAGGGCGACCCGCGCGGCGCCGGGGTGTCCAACCCCGTCACCTACCCGTTCAAGGGCCTCAACGGGATCAGGGTGCACAAGCAGACCGCGGGCCTTCGCACCTGGGACATCAACGTCGACGGCGTCGCGCAGTACGGCCTCTACCCCGACTGGGTCGCCGACCTCGCCAAGGTGGCCGGCGCCAAGGCCGGCAAGGCCATCACCGAGGACATGACCCGCGGCCCCGAGGCCTACCTGCAGATGTGGGAGCGGGCCGAGGGCATCGCGCCCGACTCCTGCCGCAACCCCTCGCTGCGGCGGTCGGTCTCGGCGGTGCAGAAGCTGATCCGTCCCGGGATGAGCACCCGCGCCGTGATGCGCGCAGTCGGCCAGCCCTACACCCGGTTGGCTCGCACCTTCGGTTTCTGCGCCAAGTCCAAGGGTCACCCGCGGGTGCGGATGCAGGTGCTGTTCAGCCAGGGCGGAAAGGTGCTCGCGCTGCGTCAGGGCCGCTGAGGCTTGGTGGTTGAGCCGCGAGTGTCGCTCTGCGACCGAGCGTGTCGAAACCAATGCAACGAGGGCCGGGAGCCGCCCGGGGGGCAACTCAAAATTCTTTGAGGAAATCTCGGAATCCCTTGTGGACAAGGGCTTTCGGGGCCTCTGACTGTCGGTGGTCGGTGCTTGAATTTGTGCCATGACAGCGATCGCCACACCACCCGCGCACCGGGTCACCGGTGCGGTGGCCGACATGCACGCTGTCCTGGATCAGGTCACCGACGCCAGCCTGTGGTCCATGGACGCCCTCGCGACCACCACCACCCTGACCGAGCTGCAGCGACTCACCAACCGGGTCGTCGAGCTCCAGGCCCGGGTCCTGGCCCACGCCGACCAGACCAAGGTCGGCGACGAGTCCGGCGCCACCTCCACCCCGAACTGGTACGCCCACCACACCAAGCTCACCCGCCGCGAAGCCCACCGCCAGACCCGGCTCGCCACAGCACTCGAAGCCCACGAGCAGACCCGGGCCGCGCTCGCCGAGGGACGGCTCCACGTGGAGCAGGCCGAGATCATCACCCGGGCCCTGGACGACCTCCCCGACGACCTCGACCCCGACCTGGTCGCCAGGGCCGAGGCGCACCTGATCGGCGAGGCCGCCCACCACGACGCCAAGACCCTGCGCATCCTGGGCCGTCGGCTCCTGGAGGTCATCGACCCCGACGCCGCCGACGCCCACCAAGCCAAGCTGCTCGAACGCGAGGAACACCAGGCAGCGGCGGCCGCACCGGCTGACCGTCTGGGAGGACGGCCACGGCAAGACTCCACGGCAGGTTCAGCCTTGACTCCGGGTTGCACCGGCGCGATGCTCAAGAAGGCACTCTTCGCCCTCGCCGCACCCAGACACCGCGCCGCCTCCGGACCCCTCGGTGACCGCAAACCCACCCCGGAGCGGCTCGGCCTGGCCTTCGTCGAGCTGATCCAGCGCTACCCCACCAAGAGGCTGCCCAAGGCCGGCGGGCTGAACGCCACCGTCGTGGTCCACCTTGACCCTCGACTCCCTGATGGGCGGCCTGAAGGCAGCCCAGCTCGACACCGGCGAGCCGCATCTCCGCCTCACTCGCCCGTCGGCTGGCTTGTGAGGCCGGGATCATCCCCGCCGTCCTCGACGGCAGGTCCCAGGTCCTCGACCTGGGCCGCAAGAAGCGGTTCCACAACGAAGGCCAGCGGATCGTCGAAGACGATCGAGGCCGGCGGCTGCGAACGTCGACGGCTGCGACTACCCCACCGGGCATGACCCACATGCACCACCCCACCCGCTGGGTCGACGGCGGCCAAACCAACCGCGACGGCATCATGATCTGCCCCCGCCACCACACCCGAGCCCACGACCACCGCTACGACATGACCAGACTCCCCACCGGCAAATACACCTTCACCAGGCGGACGTGAGCGAGCCCGAGCCTCCCCGGATACGGTGAGCCGATGACGGAGGAGCTGGACTGACCGTGGCGGTGACCGGGCCCACCGGCACCTTCGGACTCGCACTGATGCCCCTGCTCCAGGACGAGGAGCAGGTCGACCAGATCATCGGCATCGCGCGGCGGCCGTTCGACCCGGCTGAGCGCGGGTGGACCAAGATGGACTACCGCCCCGGTGACGTCCGCGACGCCGACGCCCTGCGGGCGTCGTTCGAGGGCGCGGACGTGGTCGTGCACCTGGCCTTCCTGATCCTGAGCGGCAGCAAGGAGACGACGCGGGCGATCAACATCGAGGGCACCCTGAACGCCTTCCGCGCGGCCGCCGAGGCAGGCGTGAAGAGGTTCGTCTACGCGTCGTCGATCGCGGCGTACGGGTTCCACCGAGACAACCCGATCGGCATGGACGAGGACTGGCCGATCAGGCCTGCGGACCGCTTGTTCTACGCCCAGGAGAAGGCGGAGCTCGAGTCCCTGCTGCAGCAGGAAGCCGCCGACCACCCGGAGACCGCGCTCTACCTGCTGCGGCCGCCGATCGTCCTGGGCCCCGACGCGGTCGGCGCCAAGGTCAGCATCCCGGCGGTGCTCGAACCGGTGGTGCGAGGCGTGGGCGCTGGCCTGCGGCGCCTGCCGGGCATGCCTGCGCTTGGTCCCCGACCTCCCCATGCAGCTCATCCACCAGGACGACGTGGCGGAGGCGCTGCGCCTGTGCGTCATCGCCGCCGGCCCGCCCGGCGCCTACAACATCGCTGCCGACGACGTGATCACCGGCGTCGATGTCGCCCGCGAGCTCGGCCTGCGGGCCGTGCGGATCCCCGCCGGCCCGGTTGCCGCCGGGGCCCGGGCCGTGTCGAAGCTGCCCTGGCTGCCCTCGGGGGCTCAGTGGGTCGAGGCCATGAGCCACCCGTCGATCATGGACACGACCAAGGCGAAGACCCAGCTCGGATGGCGTCCCAAGCACACCGCGACCGCTGCACTGCGAGCCACGATCGGCTGACCTCCAACGCATCAGACGATGGATGAACGACGGGAGCCCCGGACCGTTGGACCCGCCTCGCGCCATGCGGGTGCGCTTCGTACCGATACGGCCGATCTAGGATCCTGGCGTGGACGAGCCCGGCGCATCCGACCACTGGCGGACGGGTTCTGGATGGCATGCATCGGATCGCGAAGGCGCTGCTGCTCGGACGTCCCACTGTCTGCGGTCACAACGACTCGCAACAGATCCCGAGCCTGACTGGATGATTACCGACACCTCGACGCCGTGAGTCCGAGCCGGCGAGCCGCCTCGGAGCGAGCCTCGACCCTGACCGCCGCCCCCCGCCACAGCGGCGTAACGATGAGTCCGCACGGCGGATCTTGTCGGTAGTGGCATGACCGCGACCTACACGTTCGACATCTTCTCCAGCATCGACGGCTGCGGCTCCTACGGCCCGCCGGGCGACTGGGGCGGCTACTGGGGCAAGCAGGGTCCGGAGCTGCTCGAGCACCGGCTCGCGGCGTACGACGGCGAGCAGCGGATGGTCTTCGGAGCCAACACCTACCGGGCGTTCGTGGAGATGCTGGCCGCCAGCAGCGAGGGCGACGACGTCCGCGACCCGTGGGTGGACCGGATGCGCAGCCTGCCGACGTACGTCGTCTCCTCGACGCTGGAAGAGCCCCTCGACTGGCCGGACGCGACCGTCGTCAGCGGGGACCCCGTCGACACCGTGGCCCGGCTCAAGGAGGAGTCCGACATCCCGTTGCGATCGCACGGCAGCCTGATCCTCAACCGGGCGCTGATGGCGGCCGGGCTGGTCGACCGCGTCCAGCTGACGCTGTACCCGGTGATCTCCGGCCAGACCGGGGACGAGCCGATCTTCGCCGGCGCGGCCGACTTCGACCTGGAGCTGCTCGACAGCCGGATCCTGGACTCCGACATCACCGAGCTGATCTACCGGCCCACCCTGCGCACGTGGGGCGCCTAGGAATGCTGGTAGTGCGCGACCGTCAGCCCTAGATCCGTGCGGCCGACGTGCACGCTGTGCGGCCTCGGCGGCATCGGGCGGGACGTTTCACGCGAGGCGAAGACCCATCTCGAACGGCACCCGGCGGGAAGGAGATCCGGAATTCGTCGGTGCTCGGCACGGGACTGGTGGCATCTGAGTGCAGAGACTGCAATGATGCGCGCACTGCACCGTCGCTGGAGGAGGTTGGCTGTGGGCGCACCCGAGGGCCGTCGAAGGGACGTACCCGATCGAGCCCCATCCCTCCCCGACCGCAGACACCGTAAGAAGCAGCAGACTCACGACACGCTCCGCATGTGCGCGCTACGCCTCTTCGCGGAGAAGGGGTTTGAGCAAACGACTGTCCAAGACATCGCCGATGCCGCCGACATGGCGCAACGAACGTTCTTCTTGCACTTCTCCTCGAAGGAAGAGGTGCTGATTGGCGACACGGCCGACCAGGCCCGCCACTTCATGGAGATCCTGCAGTCACGCCCGTCAAGTGAGTCGCCGTTCGAGGCCCTCCGGGCCGCACTCGTCCAGGTTGTAGAGCTCATTGCGATGGACGAGGACGAGATGCTGCTGCGAGCGCGATTGGTCGAGGAAGCGCCTTCGCTCATGGCTCGCAGTCTTGAGCAGCATGCTGCCATTGCAGAGGCCATCGCGGAGGAGATGGCTCAGCGGAGCGACACCGACCCGAGACGCGACGTCTATCCGCGAGTGCTGGCGTCGGCGGGCATGACGGCTCTGATGCTTGCGGGCTCAATCTGGTACCGCCGGGAAGCAGACCGACCGTTCCTCGACATCGTGGGCGAGGTCCTCGACCAGTTCGCCGCCGGAATGGCTGCTCCGACCGGTGAGACGACGCTGGGCTGAGTTGTGTGGGCGACAGCGATGCGTCACCTAGACACCTTCAGGGGAGGTGTCCTGACAAGCGTGGTCGCCGGCCTGTTGAGCCTCGCGGTCATCGCCGCAACCGATTTGGCGAATCACGCCTGGAAGTTGTGGGTGTTTCTCGGAGCTTCGGCTGTGGCGGCCGGCATTCTTCTGGAAGTCCGTTCCGGCGAACGCAGTTCGCTGTTCGGACTGGGTCTGGCCCTCGGAGCACTGACCACATTCGGAGCGCTGCTATTGGTCATGACGGCTCTGGGACTAGACAGCGGTCGATGACCAGGGACCTGCCCGAGTCGTCGCTCAGCGCAGTCGCAGCGAGCCTCGACCCTGACCGCCGCCGCCCTGCACCTGGGAGCTGACGCCTGCTCCGTCGTAGTTCCCGGCCAGGTCGCCGACGACGACCGCCATGTCGAACGGCGTCTCGGCGGGCAGCCGCGGGAAGGAGATCCGGAAGGCGTCGGTGACCGGCACGGCCTGGTCAGCCGGCTGCAGCGTGAAGCCGTCGTTGCCCGGCACGATGTAGTACGGCGTGAGAGTGCCGCCGACATCAAGCTCGACCGGCGCACTGCCGCCGGAGCCGGCCTCGGAGATCGTGACGCCCTGGATCTTGCCGTCCGAGCCGAGCAGCAAGCGGAACTGCACGTCGACGGGGTCCCCGGTCGGTGGAAGGTAGGCCGCGTAGAACGTGCCGATCAGCCCGCCGGACTGGCCCTGGTAGATCGACGACACCGGCACCGCGTCAGGCCCGCGACCGTTGCCGATAGCGGTCACCTGGTAGCTCCAGGTGCCCTGCACCTGGCCCTCGGCGCCGGCGTTGAGGTACGCCGGCAGGTCGATCGCCAGCGCTTCGCCGCCGCCCAGCGAGGTGAACACCTGGGTGTCGGTCGAGGTGACATTGTCGGCCTCACCGGCACCGAGCTGGCCCGCGATCAGGATCCCGTCGGGGCCCTGCTCGAGGATGGTCGCGGTCGGGTTGACGAAGTGCGCGCTCTGGTCCTCGTCACCGGTGGCCCCGCTCGACGCCCGCACGTAGGACGCGACGAACTCCTCCCACGCCGGCGGTGCGAGGTGACTCTCGACGTAGCGGTCCGCGAACGTCGTGTCCTTCGGGAAGTACACGTTCAGCCCGGTCGCCTGCTGGGTCGCCTGGCGGGTCACCTGGGACACCACTGCCCGGTCCAGCGCGGCGAACACGGCGTCCCGCGCGACCGCGACGTCGTCGGGCACGTCCTGCAGGTGCCGCAGGAAGTCGCCGAGGTCGACCAGGTCGTAGGCGCCGGCACCGGGATCGACGCCCTTCACGAACTCCAGCGCCGCCGCCCGGGCGCGGCCCACCTCCGGCGCGATCTCCGACATGTGCGCCGACGCGGCGTCGGCGAAGGACTGCAGTGCCGCGTCGAGGGTGGCCATCTGGTCGCCGTCGATGACCGCCGTGGCGGTGAAGTTGCCCCAGCCCTGACTGTTCCGGTCGGCATACGCAGCGTAGGACTCGTTGTTGATCCGCCCCCACTCGTCGCCGTCGACGTCCTGGCCCAGGCTCTGGAACGCCTCGTTGCTGAGCGTCGCCGCCCCGAAGGTGACCTCCTCGGACGCGGAGAGGTACTCGGTGAGCGGGCCGAGCGCGGAGGAGGCCTCGTAGTTGGCCATCAGGCAGGCGTCGTGGCCGATCAGCTCGAACTTGTCGATGCCGGCGGACTGCATGCCCGTCAGGATCCCGTCGCGCATCCCCGCGATGCTGAGGTGGGACTTGGGCTCGGTGGCGTCGAAGTAGCCGCCCCCGAAACCGCTGCCGTGGTCGGAGAGGACCAGGCCGTACTTGGTGGCGGGAAACTCGTCGGCCGCCTCCTCGATGAACCCGGCCAGCACGTCGGGCCGGCCCATGGACACCTCACCGAGGTCGCGGACCTCGTTCCACTTGTTCTGGTCGAGCACCAACAGCTTTGCCGTGGTGAACGGCGCGATGCCCGGCAATGTTGCGCTCGGGTAGTCGGACTCGCTCTGCTCGGGCAGGTCGACCAGCGCCACCACGTTGACGTTGGGCATTTCCGGCAGCGCGGCGAACGCCGCCAGGTTGCGGATCATGTCGTCGGCGATGTTCGTGGTGTCCGCGACGTCGTAGATCATCAGCGTCCAGTCGGCGATGTCGTCGGCCGGTACCGATGCCGAGACAGCCATCGTCCTCGGTGCCGACGACGCAGTGGCGGCCACCCCGACGACGCCGACGGCGGTGAGGCAGGCCGCGGCCGCAAGCACAGCGGCCACCGTTCGAGCTCGGGTCATCTGGCCGTCACTGCACGAGCCCCGAGGCGAACGCGCTGTCGAAGTTGCCGCCGGCGTCGCCGACGACGACTGCCATGGTGAACGCCGTGGCCTGCGGCAGTCGCTCGAAGGAGATCTCCAGCGCCTCACTGACCGCGATCGACTGCGAGGAGAGCACGGGTTCAAAGCTGTTCGAGCTCGCCACGAAGACGTACGGCGTCAGCTTGCCGCCGATCTCGAGCCGAACTCCCGCACTCGAGCCACTGTTGACGTCGATCGTGCTCACGCTCTGGATCTCGCCCTCGCTGCTGAGCAGCAGCCGAACCGCGACGTCAGCGAGATCGCCCTCGGGCGAGGTGTACTGCGCCAGGAAGGTGCCGAGCAGCCCACCGGACTGCGCCTGGTACTGGGTGGTGGCGGGCACCGACTTCTGTCCGTCGGACAGCGTGGTCAGTGAGTAGTCCCAGATGCCCTGCACCTGGCCGGGGCCGCCGGCGTCGAGGTACGCCGGGAGGATGAGCCCGAGCCCTTCGCGGTCACCGAGCCTGGTGAACACGTAGGTGTCGGCACTGGTCACGTGCTCCCTCGCGCCGTCGGCCAGGGTGCCGGCGATCTTGATGCCGGACGCGTCGGCCTGCAGCACCTGCGCCTCGCTGGAGACGAACTCGACCTCACCGGACTCGCCGGGCGGTGTCGATCCGGCCGACTCGACGAAGGCGGAGACGAACGCTGCCCAGCCGGGCGGCTCGGTGCCGTCGGAGAGCACGCTCGGGTTCACCCTGCGCGGGTCGCGCGGCAGGTAGACGTTCATCCCGGTCGCCTGCTGGGTGCCCTGGCCGGTCGCCTGCATGGTCACGGCCTGGTCCAGGGCCGCGAACACCGCATCCCTGGCGACGGCCACGTCCTCGGGGACGTCGGTGAGGTGGCGCATGAAGTCGCCGAGATCGACCAGGTCGTAGGACTCCCCCTCCGAGCCCGGGAAGCCGGCCACGAACTCGAGCGCATCGGCGCGCGCCCGGGCCACCTGGGTGGTGATCTCGGGCATGTGCGCCACCGCGGCGGCGCTGAACGACTCGATGGCGCGGTCCAGCGTCGACATCTGGTCACCGTCGACGACCGACAACGCCGCCAGGTCGCGGTAGGCCTGGCCCCCGGGCTCCTCGGCGATGACCTCGAGCAGGTCGACGTACCCGTCGACGAACCCGTTGGCGACGTCCTCGCCGCTGCCGTCCAGCCCCATCGGCGGGAAGGAGTTGGGCGAGAGCGGGTAGCCGATCATGACTTCTTCCGACGCCGCCATCCACTTCCCCAGGGGAGCCAGGGCTGAGGCGGACTCGTAGTTGGCCATGAGGCAGGCGGCCTGGTTGATCACGTCGAACCGATCGATCCCGGCGGCCGCCATGCCCATCAGCAGCCCCTCGCGCATCTCGGGCACAGAGAGGTCCTGGGTGCCGGGCGGTCCGGTGTCCACGTACCCGCCGGTGTTGCCGCCGCCGTGGTCGAAGAAGGTGAAGCCGTACTTCTCCGCCGGGAACTCGTCGGCCGCCTCCTCCACGAACGTCGCCAGCACGTCCGGCCGGCCCATCGAGACCTCACCGAGATCGCGGACCTCGACGTACCGACCACCCTCGAGCACGAGGAGCTTGGCGGTGCTGAACGGTTCGAGGCCGGGCACCGTCGACGTCGGAGCGCCGGTGTCGGTGGGCTCGGGGAGGTCGAGCAGCACCACGACGTTGACGTTCGGCTGTTCGGGGAGCTGGGCGATCTGCGTCAGGTTCTCCACCATCGCCTGCGCCACGTTCATGGTGTCGCCGACGGCGTAGACCATCATCGTCCAGTCCGCGAGCTCGTCGTCGGCGGCAGCCGGAGCCGCGGCCTGGCCCATCGCCCCGATGCCGGTGGACACCAAGACCGTGCCGGCCGCCACGAGCGTGGCGACCAGCACGGCCAAACGTCGGCCGGCCGGGGGAATGTAGGTCCGCACCGGTGTCTCCCGTGTCCTCAGAGGGTGCTGGTCAGAAGGTGCTCACCAGCGAGTTGAGCATGATGTTGTAGCCCTCGACGAGCGGGCTGTCCTCGGTGACCGACCCCTGCTCGTAGAGGCCGAACGCCGTGACGCCCGTGGCGTCCTGGAGCTGGAAGTAGTAGGCGAAGCCCTCCACCGGAACGCTGCCGCCCTGCTGGCTGGCGAGCACGCCCGCGTAGCCCAGGGTCACGCACGCCACAACCGACGAGCTCGGGATCTGGACCGCCTCGGGCTCGCTGATCTGCAGGTCCTGGATGCCCATCGCCTGCAACCCGGTGAGATGGTCGGTGATCATCGTCGAGAGATCGGTCGGCGACGGGGTGACGAGGGCGATGAAGTAGCCGCCGTCGCCGAGGACCATCGCGAAGCCCTCGCCCTGCTGCACGACCTCGTAGCCGTCGGGCAGCTCGAAGCCGTAGCCACCGCCGAGGTCGACGACGCTGCCCGACGTGGTCTCGCCGTCGGACGTCCCGCCACCGTCGTCGCTCGGGCTCTCGCCCGGGCTCTCACTCGGGCTCTCCGTCTCGGTCGTGTCCAGGGCCGTGGCCACGTTGCCGAGAGCGTTGGCCATCGACTGCGACGACTCCGACTGTGCGCTCTCGGACGGGTCAGGCGTCGGGCCCGGGGCCTGCACCGGGTCCGGAGCCGGGTCGGTCGTCGGGCCGGAGCCGACCTGGGTCTCCAGGTCGACCGGGCTCTGCGGCGGGTTGCTCTCCTCGGACGCCGCCGCGGCTGCGGCCTGGCCGATCACCCCGGCCAGCAGGATGGTGGCGGCCACCGCACCGACCACGAGTGCGGACTTCTTGTTGTCGCGCGGCGCCACACCGGCCGGTGTCGGCGCGAGCGTCGGCTTGGTCGAGGCCGCACCCACCGGCGCTCCGGTCTCGTCCAGCACCGGCGGAGCGGTGTCGTCGAGCCGGTTGCGGGCCCGGGTGACCTTGCTGCCCGCGCGGACCGACGTACCGCAGGCGACGCAGAAGTTCGCGCCCGCCAGCAGCGGCATCTCGCACGAGGGGCAGTACGCCGTCCCGCGCGCCGTGTCCTTCAGCGCCGTACCGGTCGACGCCGCCTCCAGCGCTGCCTCCAGGACCGCGAAGTGCAGCAGGTAGCGGAGCCGGACGACCAGCACGGCGGCGATCAGCGCACCCCACACCAGGCCGACGACGGCACCCTTGGTGCCCTCCATCCGGGAGGCGAAGAACAGCCCGCCCTGGAAGGCGATGTTGGCGAGCAGCGCCTCTGCAAGGCCGCGGTAGTAGGCGGGCTTGAACCCGTCATAGCCCGAGCCGAGCCCGGAGAAGCTGGCCACCGCGATGCCGGTGGCGGCACCGTAGACGATCGGCTTGACGATCGCAGCCGACAGGATGAGCGAGACCCAGAAGCCGGCGTTCGGCGAGTCGATCTGACCGAAGCTGCCGAAAAGCCCGCGGTTGACCACGATGGTCTCGGCCGCGGCGAAGGCCGCGCCCGCGGCGACGCCGAACGTCAGCCCGTCGATCATGTCGTCGAAGGCGGGGCGCCGGGCCAGCAGGATCGGCCCGACCTGCTTGAGCAGCTCGCTGACGATCGGCACCAGCAGCACCAGGACCAGGAGGCTGGACCAGCGCACGCCGCCGGTCCCGTTGCCGTCGAAGTCGACCGGCGACATGTCGTTGCCGAGCAGACCGGCATGCCACAGGAACGTGAAGCCGACCCCGAGCGCGGCAGCGGCCCCGACGGCGCCAAGCACCACGCCGAGGGGCTGGTCCTCCCACTGGTTGACGTCGTACATGTAGACGACATAGATCGCCGGCACGACCACGGCGGCCGCGACGAACGCGAAGGCCAGGAAGCCCAGCGCGCCGGCGACGACCGGGATCAGGATCCCCAGGCCGAGCGCCCACCGGTAGGTCTGCGGCGAGCTGCCCGAGGCCAGCGGCATCAACGACGTGACCAGGTTGAACGACGCCACCGGCTCGCCCGGCTGCAGCGCGTAGCTCTGCCGACGTTCACCACCGGCGGCCGCGCCGGCGCTGAGCTCGGCGCCGGTGACCGGGTCGAAGCGGGCGCCGGCCGGCGCGACGGGGGGCACGCCGGCCGGGCCGGCGGGTGTCTCGGGTGTGGTGGTCACGAGTCCTCCTAAAGGGTGCTGACCATCGTGTTGAGCATGGTGTTGTAGCCGTTGAGCAGCTTGGAGTTGGGCTTGAGCGCGCCCTTGCCGTAGAGGCCGAACGCGACCGCGCCGGTGCCGTTCTCACGGATGAAGTAGTAGGCGAATCCCTCGACCGGCACCGAGCCGCCCTGCTGGGTGGCGAGCAGGCCTCGGTAGTTGAGCGTCGCGGCCCCCAGCACGCCGCTGACCTGCACCGCCTCGGGCTGGGTGATCTCGAGGCTCTGGACCCCCATGTTCTGGATGCCCGTGAGGTTGTTGGTGATCAGCTTGTTCAGCGTGGTCTTCTTGGTCAGGTAGGCGATGAAGTAGCCCTTGAAGCCGAAGACCTGCATGAACCCCGGGCCGGGGTCGTCGATGTGGAAACCCTTGGGCACCAGGACCAGGACGCCGTCGCCGAGGCTGACGACCTTGTCGCTGCCGGCCGCCTGGAGGCTCCTGCCATCGAAGCCGCTGTCGTCGCCGAGTCGAACGGCCGACGACCGGCCGAGCTCGTCGGTCCCGGCGCCCGGGTCGAGCTCGATCGGGGAGTCCGAGGGGGGCGCCAGGTCGTCGCCGGTGTCGGCGGCTCCCGCGGCGACAACCTGGCCGATCACCCCGCCGAGCAGGATCGCCGACACCACGACACCCACCACCAGGGCGGTCTTCTTGTTGTCCTGCGGGGCCACGCCGGCCGGGGTCGGCGCGAGACTTGGCTTGTCGGGGGCCACGTCGTCGGACCGGTTCCGGATCCGGGTCACCTTGTTGCCGGCTCGGACCGACGTACCGCAGGCGACGCAGAAGTTCGCGCCCGCCATCAGCGGCATCTCGCACGAGGGGCAGTACGCCGTACCGCGCACGGAGTCCTTCAACGGCGTACCGGTGGACGAGGCCTCCAGCGCTGCCTCGAGGACCGCGAAGTGGAGCAGGTAGCGGAGCCGGACGACCAGCACGGCGGCGATCAGCCCACCCCAGACCAGGCCGACCACCGCACCGGTGGTGCCCTCGAGCCGGGAGGCGAAGAACAGCCCGCCCTGGAAGAGGATGTTGGCGACCAGCGCCTCCGCGAGGCCGCGGAGGTAGCCCGACTTGAACCCGTCGTAGCCCGAGCCGAGCCCGGAGAAGCTGGCCACCGCGATGCCGGTGGCCGCGCCGTAGACGATCGGCTTCACGATCGCCGCGGAGAGGATGAGCGAGACCCAGAAGCCGGCGTTCGGCGAGTCGACCTGGCCGAACGTGGAGAACAGGCCGCGGTTGACCACGATGGTCTCGGCCGCGGCGAAGGCCGCGCCGGCGGCGACTCCGAAGGTGAGACCGTCGATCATGTCGTCGAAGGCGGGGCGCCGGGCGAGCAGGATCGGGCCGACCTGCTTGCAGACCTCGCCGACGATCGGCACCAGCAGGACCAGCACGAGCAGGCTGGACCAGCGGATGCCTCCCGCGCCGTTGCCGTCGAAGTCGACCGGCGAGAGGTCGTTGCCGAGCAGCCCGGCGTGCCACAGGAACGTGAACCCGACTCCCAGTGCGGCTGCGGCCCCGATGGCGCCGAGCACCACCCCGAGCGGCTGGTCCTCCCACTGGTTGACGTCATACATGTAGACGACGTAGACGGCGGGCACCACGAGCGCAGCGGCCACGAACGCGAAGGCCAGGAAGCCCAGCGCGCCGGCGACGACCGGGATCAAGATCCCCAGGCCGAGAGCCCAGCGGTAGGTCTGCGGGGCCGTGCCGGACGCGAGCGGCATCAGCGAGCTGACGACGTTGAACGACGCCACCGGCTCGCCGGGCTGCAACGCGAAGCTCTGCCGGCGCTCACCGCCGGCGGCGCCGAGCTCGGCCCCGCTGACGGGGTCGAACCGTGCGCCCGCGGGCAGGCCGCTGGTGACAGGTGCTGGGGTGCTGTCGGTCATGGCCTTGCTCACCGCACTTTCTGGGATGTGAAGGCACTGTCGAAGCCGCCGGACGCGTCGGAGACGACCACGCCCATGTCGAAGTCGGTGCCGACCGGGAGCCGGGTGAAGGCGACAGCAAGCTGCTCGGAGACGGCGATCGACTCGGACGAGAGCTGCAGCTTGAACCCGCTGGAGGACGGGATGTAGAGGTAGGGCCCCAACGTGCCGCCGACCTCGAGCGTCACGCCGGCCGTGCTGTTGCCGTCCTCGTCGTTGAGGGAGAACGTCGAGACGCTCTCGATCGCGCCCTGGCTGCTGAGCAGGACGCGCACGCCGATGTCGGAGCTGTCGCCCTCGGGGGAGACGTACTGGGCGAGGAACGTACCGATCAGGCCGCCTTCCTGGGCCTGGTAGATCGTCGTGGCCGGCAGCGACTTCTGCCCGTCGGTCAGGACGGTCAGCGAGTAGTCCCAGATGCCCTGGACCTGGCCTTCACCGCCGGCGTCGAGGTACGCGGGGAGCGCCAGGGCGAGAGCATCGGGCTGGTCGCCGATCCGGGTGTAGACCTGGGTCTCCTGGTCCACCACTGAGGCCGATCCGCCCGACACGAGCTGGCCGGCGATCTTGATCCCGCTGCCGTCCGCCTGGAGGACCTGCGCCTCCTGGCTCACGAACCTGGCCCCACCACCCTGGGGGGTGTCGGGGCCGGACGAGGCCGCGGCCTTGACGAAGGAGTCGACGAAGGCGCTCCAGCCGGGTGGGCCGGCGCGTTGCTCGAGGTAGCCACCGACGAACTCCGCGGAGATCGGCAGGTAGACGCTCAGACCCGTGGCCTGCGAGGTGCCACGGCCGGTCACCTGGTGAGTGACGGCGTTGGTCAGCGCGGTGTACGCCGCGTCCCTGGCCACCGCCACGGCGTCGGGGACGTCGCGCAGGTGGATGAGGAAGTCTCCGAGGTCGAACAGGTCGTAGCCGGTGGCGTCGCCGGCGTTCGGCGCGTTGATCATGAACTGGAGGGTCTCGGCCCGGGCGCGGGCCACCTGGGTCACGATCTCGTCCATGTGCGCGACCGCGACGTCGCTGAACGACTTCAGCGCCTGGTCGAGCGTCGACATCTGGTCGCCGTTGATGACCGACACCGCGATCAGGTCGCGGATCGAGGCCAGCTCCTCGCCGAACTCGGCGTTGACCAGTGCCTCCTCCTCGATCCGGCGCACGTAGCCGTCCATGAAGCTCTGGGCGATGGCGTCCCCGTCCCCGCCGGCCTGCGCCGCGGCGAAGCCGCCGGGCGGCAGCATCGCGAACACGTACATGACCTCCTCGGACCCGGCCATCACCGTGGCCAGCGGGCCGAGGGCGGAGGCGGCCTCGTAGTTCGACATCAGGCAGGAAGAGTGGAAGAGGACGTCGAAACGGTCGATGCCGGCCTGCTGCAACCCCATGATCATCCCGGCGCGGATGTCGGAGACCGACATCATCTGCGTCGAGGGCGCGACGTCCAGGTAGCCGCCCGTGTAGGCGCCTCCGTGGTCCATGAGGGTGAGGCCGTAGTGGTCGGCCGGGAAGCGGTCGGCGGCCTCCTCGATGAAGTTGGCCAACGTGTCCGGGCGCCCCATGGCGAGCTCCCCGAGGTCGCGGACCTCCTCGTACTTGCCGCCCTCCAGCTTGAGCAGCTTGGCGGTCGTGAACGGCCCCGTGCCGGGAAGCGTCCCGTCGCCGCCGCCCGGCTCACCCGGACCCGGCATGTCCACGAGTACGACGATGTTGACGTCCGGGTCGTCCGGCAGCGCGGCGAGCTCGGCGAGGTCGGTGGTCATCAGTGACCCGATGTTCTCGGTGTCCGCGACGGCGTAGACCATCATCGTCCACTCGGCCCGCTCGTCCTCGGCGGCCGCCGCAGCGACCGGGCCGACGGCGTTCGATGCCCTCGGCGGGCTGGTGGCCTCCGCGGTGTTCACCGCGAGAAGCGTCGTGAGCAGTGCCAGCACCGCCGCCAGCACCACCGCCAGCCCGGGCGCCGATCGGCCGCGACGCACGCGGCCAGCCTCGCTCGATCCCCTCACAGAACGCCTCCCCATCAGGGGGGCCGAGATCCCCATGTGTGTGGCAGGTGCCGAGCCCGGCCGCGCTCAGTCTGCATTCGTGCCGGGCCAACGTAAAGAACCGATGGCGAGATCTCGGACGACACGCGGGATTCTCCGGTTCCGCGCAGACCACGCGAGGCGGGCGGGCAGGGCCGAGGGCAGGCCAAGTTACCGAAAAGTAGGATGCGTCTCAGTTGGATGCCTGTCCGTCCCCGTGGCCGTAGGCTGCGCTCCGCGGACCGGTCCGGCCGGGTCGACGTACCGAACGCTTGGGAAGAGGGCTGCGCAGTGGATCTGTGGGTGCTGATCGTCGGGCTGGCGATGCTGATCTTCGCGCTCCCGCTCGCCGGTCGACGGGTGTTGTTCCTGTACCGGCTCATCACCAGTGGGCAGCCGGCACCCGACCGGGTGGAGAACGTCACCAAACGGCTCGGCGAGGCGATCAAGACCCAGGTCGTCGAGGTCTTCGCACAGAAGAAGCTGCTCAAGTGGTCGATCCCGGGCGCCGCGCACTTCTTCGTGTTCTGGGCGTTCCTGATCCTCGGCTCGGTCTACCTCGAGGCCTTCGGGATCCTCTTCTCGCGCAACCCCCAGTGGGCGATCCCCCTGATCGGGCACTGGGACCTGCTCGGTTTCGCCCAGGACTTCATCGCGGTGATGGCGTTGGTCGGCATCGGGACGTTCGCAGCGATCCGGCTCCGGGAGAACCCGGAGAAGCTCGGCCGCAAGTCGCGGTTCGCCGGCTCCCACCTCGGCGGCGCCTGGGTGATCCTCGGGATGATCTTCAACGTCATCTGGACGATGTTCCTGTTCCGCGGCGCGTCCGAGGCGGGCCACAACTTCCCCTACGGCAACGGCGCCTTCGCCTCACACGGGGTCGGCGCACTGCTGGGCGGGCTCCCAGAGGGGGCCACCGAGACCCTCGAGGGGATCGGCCTGCTCCTGCACATCGGAGTCATGCTCGCCTTCTTGGTGATTGTCCTCAACAGCAAGCACCTGCACATCTTCGTGGCGCCGTTGAACGTCCTCTTCGGCAGGCGCCCCAAGGCCCTCGGTGCGGTCAAGCCGCTGACCTCTGCGGGCAAGCCGGTCACCCTCGACGACATCGAGGACATGGACGAGAGCACCACCCTCGGCATCGGGGCCGTCGAGGAGTTCACCTGGAAGGGGATGCTCGACTTCGCGAGCTGCACCGAGTGCGGCCGGTGCCAGTCGCAGTGTCCGGCGTGGAACACCGAGAAGCCGCTCTCTCCCAAGATGCTGATCATGAACCTGCGCGACCACGCGTTCGCGAAGGCGCCTTATCTCCTGACCGACGAGGCAGCCCGGAACGACCTGCCCGAAGCGGTGCGGGCCGAGGCGGATCGGCCGCTGGTCGGCGAGACCGAGGGCCCGGCCTGGGAGCCCACTGGCGGCGCGGTCATCGACACCGACGTGCTGTGGTCATGTGTGACGTGCGGTGCCTGCGTCGAGCAGTGCCCGGTCGACATCGAGCACGTCGACCACGTCATCGACATGCGCCGCTACCAGGTGCTGGTCGAGTCGAACTTCCCCGCCGAGCTCAACCAGCTGTTCAAGGGCATGGAAAACAAGGGCAACCCCTGGAACATGTCGCCCACCGCGCGGCTGGAGTGGGCCAAGGACCTCGACTTCGAGGTCAAGGTGGTCGGTGAGGACATCGAGTCGCTGGACGAGGTCGACTGGCTGTTCTGGGTCGGCTGCGCCGGCGCCTACGAGGACCGGCAGAAGAAGACCACCCGCGCGGTGGCCGAGCTCCTGCACATGGCCGACGTCTCGTTCGGCGTACTCGGCAACGGCGAGACCTGCAACGGCGACCAGGCCCGGCGGGCCGGCAACGAGTTCGTCTTCCAGGGCCTGGCGCAGCAGAACGTCGAGACGTTCAAGGAGTACAAGGTCAAGCAGGTCGTCACCACCTGCGCGCACTGCTTCAACACGCTCAAGAACGAGTACAAGGAGTTCGGGGTCGAGCTCGAGGTGGTCCACCACACCCAGCTCCTCAACCGGCTCGTCCGCGAGGGCAAGCTGACTCCGGTCAAGGCCGGCGACGGCGCCCACCAGCGCAAGATCACCTACCACGACCCCTGCTACATCGGCCGGCACAACGGCGTGTACTCCCCGCCACGCGAGCTGCTCCAGGTGCTGCCCGGCGCCGAGTACGTCGAGATGGAGCGGAACTCCGAGCGCTCCTTCTGCTGCGGCGCCGGAGGCGCCCGCATGTGGATGGAGGAGAACATCGGGGAGCGGATCAACGTCAACCGCACCAACGAGGCGGTCGGCACCGGCGCGGACCAGATCGCGGTCGGCTGCCCGTTCTGCCGGGTGATGCTGTCCGACGGGCTGACCGCGGCGATCGACAAGGGCGACGCCCGCGAGGAGGTCGAGGTCCTCGACGTGGCCCAGATGCTGCTCGCCTCGGTCAAGGGTGAGATGGCCACCCGGCGGGCGCCCGGCTCCGCCGCGGCCGCAGCCCCGTCGTCCGGTGGTGGCACGGCCACCGCGCTCAAGGAGCGGACCGAGGAGACGAAGGCGGAGACCGACGAGGGCGACGCCACCCAGAAGGAGGGCCAGTCCGACAACACCGTCACCGAGACCTCCGAGGTCGGCCCTGCGGCCAAGGCTTCGGGCGGTGGGTCCTCGCTGTTCGACACACCTGGCGACTCCGACGACGATGCCGACGAGTCGGACAAGCCCGAGACCGCCGCCGAGGACGAGACACCTCAGGAGGAGGCCAAGGCCGCCAAGCCGGAGTCGTCGGGCGGGTCGCTCTTCGACCTCGGTGGCGACGAGGAAGAGCCGGAACCTGAGGCGAAGGCCGAGCCCGAACGCGAACCCGAGAAGCCTGCTGAGCCTGCGGAAGAGCTGGGCTCGGGTGGATCGCTCTTCGACGTCGGCGGCGGCGACGACGAGACCGAGGACGCGCCGGTCGAGCCTGTCGAGACCCCCGCGACCGACTCGCCTGCCACGCAAAGCGCCGACGTTGGGTCAGGTGGCTCGCTGTTCGACATCGCCGCGCCTGAGGCAGAGCCGAGCCCCGAGCCGAAAGCCGAAGCGGAGCCGGAGCCCCAGCCCGAGCACGAGCCGGAGCCCGAGCCGGAGCCAGAGCCAGAGCCAGAGCCAGAGCCCGAAGGCAGCACCGAGGAGGACGAGACGGAGGACGAGCCGGAGCAGAAGCCGAAGCCCGCCAGCTCCGGTGACGCCCACGCCCCGAAGACCGACGTCGACATCAACGAGTCGGGCTCGCTCTTCGACCTGTGAGGAGACATCGCAGGTTCTCAGTCACTGTGTGACTGGATACCTGCGGTGACGGCGGCCGTCTCAATGCAGCAGTGTGTTGCAGGCCGCGCCGCAGGGGCGAGTTTTCGCGTCCCAGCCCCTCGCCAGCAGGACGCCACCCACGATCGATGCCAGCCGGCACGGTTCGAGCACCTGCTTCCACCCCACCCGTAGGGTCACGCCGCCGCCCACCACAGTCGCCAGATCGCGGTCGAGATCTGCCCATCTGTCCAAGGACTCTTCGTGGCCGACTCGGCCGTCGAGCTCGACCGTCGCGTCCACGTCCACGTAGTCCACATCACGAAAGGCGATGGTCTTGCCCATCCGTACACGTCTCTGGCGCGAGGCAACGGGCAGCCCGTGCGGCCGTTCAACATCAACGAGGTAGTGGTGCTCGAGAGCCGAATAGGTGCCCGCGCTGACATCGCTCAGGATCTCGGTCAGGAGCCGGCGGTGCCGGAGCCGGGGGTGCTCGCCCAAGGCATCGTCCAGGCGCCCAGCGGTGGTCCGTCCCTGTTGCACTGCGTCTCCCAGGACGGCCAGCGCCGAATCGGCCCGGTGCCGACGAGCAGCCTCGGTCACCAGTGCGTGCTCGATACGCATCCTCGGTGGGGACAGGTGCAGCTGGCATCGCTCGTCAAAGTGCTTCACGCGGGAGACCTGGATTCCCGTTGGTGCCTGCACAAAGCGCGTCTCGTCGACGCACACCATGACGGGACGGTCCGGCCGGTCGTGGCCGCGCAGTCCGTGAGCATGAATCGCCGACCGGCCAGCCAGCGCAGCGGGAGCGCAGTACAGGACTGCAGCCCAGGCGCGTTGCTCCCAAGACAGCGGGCCGGTGTGGTTGACGAAGACCCCTTCATGCACCCGAGCCCATCGGCGCTGGCGAAGCAGGCGCCGGATGTCGTTGTCCTTTCCCTCGAGGTCTAGGACCTGCCGCCGTGAGATGACGCCCCTCTGGCAGGCAAGCAGGTCGTGCACCTCGACCTCCTTCATGACCGCAGCCTTGCCGCCCCGGATCGGGCCGACACCAGGCGAAGTGAGGCTGTGGATGAGCGCCCCAGGTCAACCACAACCACAAGCGTGGCGAGCGCGTCGCACTGGCGTGCGCACCCTCTTCCTGGCCGTCGTCGGTGCCGTCCTGCTCACTACCGGGGCGACGTCGTCGTGCGGAAGCGAGCAGGGCCGGGCATCCGACTCAGCGCCCAACGTCTCCCCGACCACGAGCCCGGTGGCATCCGAGGCCAAGCCCTCCCCCACGAACCGGAAGTTGCTCGCCCCGCCCACAGACGAGGAGATGGTCCGGGTGGGTCGTCTGTTCGAACGGTTCGCGCGCGGCGACGACCAGCTGGCGGGACCCCCGGTCGACACACCCGTCCTGCTCTTGCTGGGCGGGCAGCCGGTGAAGACCATCTCTGCACGCGACGCCATGGAGCGCTCGTCGTGGGAGGGGCTCTGCCCTCATCCGGGGGGCTATGCGGGACGGACGTGTCCCTTCTCCTTCATCGAGCCGATCGCGGAAGCCATCTCGCCGGTCACCATCTCCATGGAGCCGGCCCAGCACCCCTGCGCACACCCGACGCCGGTGACCCCGGCCGAGGTGGGCGGGAGTCGCGTGGTCACTTTGGTCCCGGACCCGAAGGCGGACTGCACCAGCTACGTCGGTGTCGAGCTCTTCGTCAACGACGTCGGCCAGATCGTCGCCGCGAACGTCGTCTGGGCCGAGCCATGATCCGCGCTGCCGGACGTACTCTCGGCACGGAGGTCTCATGGACTTCGACCAGTACGTCGTGGCGCGGTACGGCCGGCTGATCGAGCACGCCGTGCTACTGGGCTGCGCGGAGGGCGAGGCCGGGGCCTACGTGGACCAGGTGCTGCTCGACCAGCGCAAGCGGATCCGCAGGGCCGAGGACCCCGACCCGCTGGTCCTGGAGGCGCTGGAGAGGGCGCTCTCGGGCACCCCGGACCGGCGGAGCCGGACCGGGCCGTTCGTGGCGGCGGGGCTGGTCGCGGTGGCCGTCGCGGTCGGGGTCGCGCTGACCTATCGAGCGCCCCCGGAGCCGATGCCGTCCCTGTTCGCACTCAGCGGCAGCCAGGCCGAGGAGCTGCTCGAGGACCAGGGCTTCGACGTGGTGCTGCGCCCCGCGCGCGCCTGCGAGCCGCACGGGCTGGTGCTCGGCTCCGACCCGCCGGCCGGCCGGCCGGTGCAGGAAGGCGCGACGGTGACGGTGCGCACCGCCGTACCGTCCGACGTCTTCTGTGAGGCGCAGTACGTCGCGCGCTCGGACGCGTGGGAGTTCATCGCGTTCACACTCGGCGGGCCGGCGCCGGAGTTCGCCGAGACCGTGCACGTGATCGTGGACCGCAGCGGGCCGGCGATGTTCAACCACGACGAGGCGACGGAGGCCGGCCGGTGGGGCGGCACCTTCGCGCAGATCGCGGACATCGCCCGCCAGACCGCGCCGACGCGCACCGGCATGCCGCGACTGACCGTCACCTCCGGGATCCCGCCCGAGGACTGGTGCGGGGTCCCGCGCCCGATCCAGGCCGGCCAGCGCTCGGCGTTGCGCATCGAGATCGACCCCCGCGCGGATCCGCGCGAGGGCGGCTGCCCGCTCACGATCGACCTCTACCGCAGCACCAGCAGGGTCATCGACTCGGTCGTCGTCTACACGCCCAAGCAATGAATCAGTGCCCGGGCGGCGGCCCATCGTCGCGCTGGGGAATGTCGTCGGGCACCACGATCGGCCGGAGCCAGGCCCAGAGCATGAACCCGGCACCGACGACCAGCATCGCGAGGCCGGCCCAAAGGTTGGCGTTCACGTTGCCGGTCTTCTCGAACGCCTTGTCCCCGAAGAGGCCCATCAACAGCAGGATCACTCCGTACACAGCGAGCAGCCCGCCGATGATGTTGCGGATGTCGAGGGCTCCGGCGGTGTGCTTCTCGGAGGTGTTCTCACTCATGCCTTCCTCCTCAGAACGCCAGGTTGAGAGCGATGACCATGACCAGGGCGATCACGGCGAGCGGGATGGTCCGGCGATACCAGGGATAGGACGCCTCGTCCGCGTCGACGAGGTCCTCCTTCGGCGTCTCGGAGTAGACCAGGCCCCTCAGCTCGGAGAGCGGTTTCGGCTCGGTGGCGAAGGAGACGACCACGCTGAGCACGATGTCGACGACGAACGCCACCGATGCGGCCAGGAACGCTGCCCCTTGCCCGGACAGGGGGATCACACCTTGGCTGAGTGACCCGAGCGTGCCCTCGGTCAGGATCCCGGTCAGCACCGCCGACAGGGTGCCGGCCACCAGGCCGACCCAGCCGGCGGTGGCAGTCATCCGTTTCCAGAACATCCCGAGGATGAAGGTGGCGAACAGGGGAGCGTTGAAGAACCCGAAGAGGACCTGGAGGTAGTCCATGATGTTCGAGAAGTTCGAGGCCAGCGCCGCGGTGAAGATCGCGATGGCCGTCGCCGCCACCGTCGCGAGCCGACCGATCCGCAGGTAGTAGTCGTCGTCGCGCTCCTTGACGACGTAGGTCTGCCACAGGTCATAGCTGAACACGGTGTTGAACGCCGAGATGTTGGCCGCCATGCCGGCCATGAAGGCCGCCAGCAAGCCGGTGATCGCGAGGCCGAGCAGCCCGTTGGGCAACACATCTCGCATCAGGAGCAGCAGCGCGTCGTTGAACTTCACGTCTCCCGAGGCGCCGCCCGGGACCGTCTCCCCGGCCTTGGTCTGGATCATCTCCGTGACCAGGACCGCCGCGATCATGCCTGGGACGATGGTGATGAAGGGGACGAACATCTTCGGGAAGGCACCGATGATCGGCGTCTTGCGCGCCGAGGAGATCGAGTTTGACGCCATCGCCCGCTGCACCTCGACGAAGTTCGTCGTCCAGTAGCCGAACGAGAGCACGAACCCGAGGCCGAAGACGATGCCGACCACCGACCACAGGTCGGAGCTGAACCCGGACAGCGCGTTGCCGGGCCACGAGTTCAGCTGCTCCGCGGCGCTGGGTCCGGCGGGGTTGTCCGCAGCGGCCCCGTTGATCTTGTCGGTGAGCCCGTCCCAGCCACCCACCCGGTGCAGGCCGATCAGGGTGAGCGGCGCCAGTGACGCGACGATCACGAAGAACTGCAGCACCTCGTTGTAGATGGCCGCGCTCAACCCGCCGAGCGTGATGTAGGTGAGCACGATCGCCGCGGCCACGATCAGCGCGACCCAGAGCGACCAGCCCAGGAGCGCCTGGATGATCGAGCCGAGCAGGTAGAGGTTGATGCCGGCGATCAGCAGCTGTGCCACCGCGAACGAGACTGCGTTCACCAGATGCGCGCCTGTGCCGAACCGCCGCCGCATGAACTCCGGCACGGACCGGACCCCTGAGCCGTAGTAGAAGGGCATCATCACGACGCCGAGGAAGAGCATCGCCGGGATGGCGCCGACCCAGAAGTAGTGCACGGTCGGGATGCCGATCTCGGCACCGTTGGCCGACATGCCCATGATCTCGACCGCACCGAGGTTGGCCGAGATGAACGCCAGCCCGGTCACCCAGGCCGGCAGCGACCTGCCGGAGAGGAAGAAGTCCACCGAGTCGGAGACCTGGCGGCGGGCCATCAGCCCGATGCCCAGAACGACCGCGAAGTACAGGAAGATGATCAGGTAGTCGACCGGCTCCGCCGAGATGATCGTGTCGGCCGTGACGGTGATTGCGGGCACGGGTGCGGTCATGGGGACGCCTTTCTGGTGCTGTGTGGCCCCGAGGCCACTGGGCGGGCGGTGCCCCCCGCGGTGCCCCCACAAACGTGTGTGGCCCACCCCTTCGGGCGGGGCCTGACGTCACTTGACGCGAATTGACGTCACTCGGGTGTTGACTTGACGTCACATTGATGTCAGAGTGGTGCACATGGACATCACGCCGTACGTCGACAGCCTCCGCCGCGACCTGCTCGCGGCCGCGGAGGCCGCCGGCCCGGAGGCACACGCCGCCGCCGAGCGACTCACCTTCGCCCTCGACCCGGCTGCGCGTCTCGCGCTGATGGAGGCCATCTCCCAGGCCGCCACCGAGATCACCGCGGAGATGCGGACCGGCAGCGTCGACGTACGCCTCGACGGCCGCGAGCTCGCCTTCGTCGTCGACACCGCCCCGGCCGGCCCGCCCGCTGCCCCTTCCCCGCCCAAGCCGCCCGCCCCCCCTGGCGTGGAGGACGAGGAGGACAGCAGCATCGCCCGGATCACCCTCCGGCTCCCCGAGTCGGTCAAGGCCAGGGCGGAGGAGTTCGCGGCCCGGTCCGGGCACTCACTCAACACCTGGCTGGTCAACGTCGTTCGCGCCGCCACCCGTGACAACGCGATCAACGTCGACATCGACCTGTCCAGCCTCCCGTTCGTCGGCGGCAACGACCCGTTCGGAGGGAACAGCAACCGCCGAGGCAACCGCCGGATGACCGGCTGGGTCTGACCCCGCCGCACACCAGTCGACAGCCACGGACCGGGCCCAGCGCCGGCCCGGTGGTCGAGCACACCCATCCATCAACCAGGAGACAGTCATGCCCGAGTACCGCTTCGAGACCCACACGCCCGTCGACCTCGTCGTCGAGATCAACAAGGGTCACGTCGACATCCGCTGCGCGGAGACCACCGAGACCGTGGTCGTGGTCGGAGGCAAGCATGCCGACGACGTCGTGGTCGAGCAGCACGGCGACACGGTCACCGTGATCGAGCCCGGCCGCGGCCGGGTGTTCGGCGACAACAGCCTGCACGTCGACGTCGTGGTCCCCGAGGGGAGCAACCCCGCAGTCAAGACAGGCAGCGCCGACATCCGGCTCGAGGGCCGGGCCGGACACGCCCAGTTCCGCACCGGCTCCGGAGACGTCGCCGTCGACACTCTCGAGGGGCACCTGCTCGTGGAGACCGGCTCCGGCGAGATCCGCGTCGAGGACGTGCGCGGTGACCTCAAGGTCAAGAGCGGCTCCGGCGACATCGAGATCGGGCAGGCGGGTGGAGCGGTCGCCGTCTCGACCGGCTCCGGAGACGTGAACGTCGAGACGGCGCGCGGCGCGACGGTCGTCAAGACCGGCAGCGGCGACCTGCACCTGGGTGCCACGCACGGCGACACGGCCTACAGCACAGGCAGCGGCGACCTGGCGGTCGACCGGGTGCACCGCGGCCGGATCACCGCCAAGGGTGCCTCCGGCGACATCGCGATCGGCGTCGTCGCCGGCGTCCCGGTCTGGACCGACATCACCACCGTCTCCGGACAGATCCGCTCGGACCTGCAGGGCGCAGGACAGCCCGAGGAGGGCCAGGACCACGTCGAGGTACGGGCCAAGACGGTCAGCGGCGACATCGTGCTGACCGAGGCCTGACCCCGTCCCGCACCACCCGGGAATCACCCCACCGAGCTGGCCTCACCACCGCAATCGCGGTCAGGCGGACTGTCGGTGGTCACGGCAAGACTGAAAGCACCACAGACAAGGAGCATGGCCATGACCCACACGCTGATCGAGATGCAGGCACGGCACCAGATCAACGAGCGTCTCGCTCGTGCCTCGGCCCCGAGGATGCCGGCCACCAGCCGCCGGCACCGGGTCGCCGAGCAGCTGCGACGGGTCGCCGACCGCGTCGACAGTTGATCCGCTGGAGCTTCACGACCGCATCGCGACCCCCCGCCGCCAGTAGCCCATGAAGGCCACCTGGCGGCGGTCCATGCCCAGCTCGGTCACCAGGAGCCGACGCATCGACGTGACCACGGCAGACTCCCCCGCGATCCAGGCATACATCCCGTCGAGGTCGTGGCCGACGGTGGCCACCGGAGCGTCGACATCCTGGCCGGAGGAGGAATAGGTGGAGGTCTCCCACAAGTCCGGGTCCACCTCCACCTCGTTGACCCGCACTGCCTCCACGGTGGCCCCGAGCCGCCGGCGTACCTCCGCGTCCAGCAACGACCCGAGCGGCTCGCCGTCCCGGGGCAGCCAGACGACCTCGACGCCGGGTGGACCCGGCTGCTCACGCACGTCGCCCGACACCGGCACCTCCAGGAGCGCGGCCCCGCACGCCCGCTGCGGCAGGTCCTCGAGGATGCTGCACACGGCCGGGACCGCCGTCTCGTCGGCCACGAGCAGCAGCTCCCGCGCGGTGCCCGGGTCGAACTCGATCCCGCCGTAGTCCATGCCCTTCCTCGGGGCCACCGTGACCAGACGGTCGCCCCGAGTCGCCCGCGCCGCCCAGGCGGACCCGGGACCCGTCGCGCCGTCCTCGAGGTGGAGCACGAAGTCGACCACCAGCCTGGTGTCCGGCCCGGCACTGCGCACCGCTCGGACGGTGTAGGTGCGCAGGTGTCCCCGCTCCGCCTCCGGGATCGTCAGCCAGGTGCTGAACCACGACTCGTCGATGCCCTCCAGGGACGGGAGCCGGCCCGCGTCGTTCGGGAAGAGAAGCTTGATTCGCAGGTCAAGCAGCGGGCCGTCCACACCGAAGTCGACGAGCGCGGGACCGCCGAGCTCGACCCGGACGTATGTCGGCGACAGCCGTTCCACGCTCACCACCTCCACCTCGTCGACGATCAGCGGGAGGGCGGGCCGGGTCGTGGTCATCGTGGCTCTCCTTGGCTGGGCGGCCGATGGGGCGATGGATGGGGCGGTCGATGGTGCCGCCCCAGCGGGACGACGAGCGGGGTGCCTGAGACGGGGTCTGTGATGACGCGGCTCTCGAGGCCGAAGACGGTGCGGACGGTCTCCTCGGTGACCACGCGGGCCGGGGGCCCAAAGGCCACGACGCGCCCGGCCTGCAGGGCGAGGAGGTGATCGGCATACCGGGCCGACAGGTTGAGGTCGTGGAGCACCATCACGACGGTGGTGCCGCGGCTGCGGTTGAGGTCGGCGACCAGGTCGAGCATCTCGATCTGGTGTGCGACGTCGAGATAGGTCGTCGGTTCGTCGAGGAGCAGCAGGTCGGTGCCCTGCGCCAGCACCATCGCGATCCACACCCGTTGCCGCTGGCCGCCCGACAGCTCGTCGACGACGCGGTCGGCCAGGTCCAGCGTGCCGGTGAGCTCGAGTGCCTCGGTGACGGCCCGTCTGTCCTCGGGCGACCAGCGGCGGAACGCACCCTGGTGCGGGTGCCGGCCCCGACCGACGAGGTCGACCACGGTGACGCCCTCCGGCGCCGCCGGGGTCTGCGGCAGCAGCCCGAGGGTCCGCGCCACCAGGCGAGTCGGAAGCCGGTGGATCGCCTCGCCGTCGAGCAGCACCGCTCCCGAGGCGGGCCGCAGCAGTCGGGCCATGCCCCGCAGCAGCGTCGACTTGCCGCAGGCGTTGGGCCCGACGATCACCGTCACACCGCCGTCGGGCACCGAGACGGTGAGGTCGGCGACGACGGTCCGCTCCCCGTAGCCCAGCGAGAGCTCGCTGGTCGCCAACCGGGCGCTCATCGGGACCGTCCCCGGGTGAGCAGCCAGAGCAGGAACGGCGCGCCGAACGCACCAGTGACGACGCCGACCGGGACGTTGACGTCCCCGACGAGGTAGGCGCCCACGTAGTCGCCGGCAACTACCACGATCGCCCCGACCAGACCGCTGGCGAGCAGCGCAGTCCGGCCGCCGTTGAGGGCGCGGGCGATCGGTCCGGCCAGGAACGACACGAATGCGATCGGTCCGGCGGCGGCGACAGCGACCGCGGTGAGTACGACGGCGACCAGGAGGAGCGCGCTCGTACGTCGCGGGGTGACGCCCAGCCCGGCGGCGGCGTCGTCGCCGAGCTCGGTGATCCGCACCGAGCCGGCCAGCCACCCGACGAGCGGCACCATCACGATCATGAGCAGGCCGAGCAGCCGGATCGTCGGCCAGTCCGCCCGGTTGACGCTCCCCGTCAGCCAACGCAGCGCCAGCTGGGCGTCGTAGACATCGGCCCGGGTGAACAGGTACTGCACCATCGAGCTGAGCGCAGCGGCCAGGCCGACGCCGACGAGCACCAGCCGGTAGCCAGAGCCGTGGCCGGCGACGATGCGGACCAGCACCGCGACGCAGACCGCCCCGACGACCGCCGCGGCCGACACCCATCCGCCGGTCTGGTCGAGGCTGACGATCGCGAACACCGCGGCCGCGCTGGCGCCGAGGCTCACCCCGATGACGTCGGGGCTGGCCAGCGGGTTGCGCAGTGTGGTCTGGAAGATCGCGCCGCTCACTCCGAAGGCCAGGCCCACGATCGTGCCCAGCACGGCGCGGGGCAGCTTGCTCTCCAGCAGGATGTACGACGCTCCCGGGATCTGCTCGCCGCGCAGGATCCGCACGAAGTCGGCGACCGTGATCGTGAAGTCGCCCAACAGCACCCGGGCCCCGAAGGCCGCGACCAGGACCAGCGAGAGCCCACCGACCACCAGTGCCGACCGACGCGCTGGGCGACGTCGCGCCAGCCGGACCAGCTCCGCACTGCCCCCCATGGCCAGGACCGCGGTCACAGGCTGCCCATCCGCTGGCTGCCCATCCGGCCGCGGCGCACCAGCACCAGGAAGACCGGGACCCCGACCACCGCTGTCATGATCCCGACCTGGACCTCGGTGGGTGGCAGCACCACCCGGCCGAGGGTGTCGGCGAGGGCGACCAGCACCGCGCCGTACCCCAGCGAGAAGGGCAACACCAGCGCGTGGTCGGAGCCGACCACGGCGCGGACGCCGTGCGGCACGATCAGCCCGACGAACGCGATCGGGCCCGCGAGCGCTGTGGCCGCCCCGGCGAGCAGGACGCAGGCCAGCCCCAGCAACAACCGGTCGCGGACGACCCGTCGCCCCAGGCCCCGCGCTACGTCGTCGCCCAGCGCCATCGCGTTCAGCAGCCGCGCACTCCCCAGCGCCACGAGAGTGCCGATGGCCAGGAACGGCAGCCCGGTCATCAGCACGTCGAGGTCGCGGCCGCCGACCGTGCCGACCTGCCAGAACCGGAAGACGTCCATGGTCCGCTGGTCGGTGAGGAGCACACCTGAGGTCCAGCTGGTCAGCCCCGCGGTGACGGCGGCGCCGGTGATCGCCAGCTTGACCGGTGTGGCGCCGTCGCGGCCGGTCGAGGCAACCGCGTGGACCGCGACCATGGTGATGGCCGCCCCTGCGAAGGAGAACCACAGGTACGTCGACAGGGCGGAGACCCCGAACACCGAGATCGCGAGCACCATGGCGAACGAGGCGCCCGCGTTGACGCCGAGGATCCCGGGGTCGGCCAGCGGGTTGCGGGTCAGCCCCTGCATGCAGGCCCCGGCCAGGCCGAGGGCGGCACCGACCACGAGCGCCAAGCAGGTCCGCGGGAAGCGGGCCAGCGCGATGGCGTGATCTGGGTTCCCCGCATCGAGGACCGCTCGCGGAGAGATCGTCGTGGCGCCGACCAGCATGGAGAGCGCCGACACGGCGACCACCGCCACGACGAGTGTGGCCGCGGCGGTCACCATGCTGCCTCGCCGACGGGTGACGACCGAGTCCGGCGAGGCGGCGTCCAGGACCGCCATCAGGCTCCGTCGACCGCCTGAGCGACGAGGGGAAGGAAGTGCTCCATGGCATAGGGGATGGCCAGCGGCGACGGTGCCGACAGGCCGAGCGCGTCGGTCTGGTCGGTCGAGGCCAGAACGTGGCCGTTCGCCATGCCGGGGATCTGGCCGAGCAGCGGATCCTTCTGGAAGGCGGCGAGATCGTCGCCGGTCTCGGCGTAGGTGATGAAGACGTCCGACTCCAGCTCGCGGCTGCGCTCGGACGAGACAGTGCCGTAGAAGTCCCCCGGCTTGCTGATCTCCTCGATGATCGGCGCATTCACCATGCCGACGTCCGCCAGCAACCGCGGCCGGTTGTCGATCGGGGTGTAGTAGTCGATCTTGGACATGTCGGTGGTCGCCAGTGCGGCGAAGATGAAGCTCTTGCCAACCACCTGAGGGTGCTTCTCGGCCGCCTGCTCGATCGCCTGACGAGTGTCGTGCTCCACCTCGTGGGCGAGCTCGGACCGCCCGAGTGCCTCGCCCACCATCTCGAGGGAGTCCTCCCAGCTGGTGACCCAGGGCTCGCCCGGGAAGGCCACGACCGGAGCCAGCCTGGACAGCTGGTCGTACTCCTGCTGGGTGATCCCGGAGTTCGTGGCCAGGATCAGGTCGGGCGTCAGCTTGGCGATCTCCTCGATGGGAGCGCCGTCGTCGTCGCTGTAGCGCGTGGGCTGCGCAGCGCCCAGCTCGGCGAGCTTCTCGTCGAACCACGGCGTCGAGTCCTGGGCGTTGCCGCCCCAGGTGATCGCGACGGCACCGACTGGGGCAACGCCCAGCGCGGCGGCAACGTCATGGTCGGACCAGCCCAGCGTGGCGATGCGCGTCGGCTCCGCCTCGATCGTCGTCTCGCCGTACGCGTGCTCGATCGTCACCGGGAAGGCGCCGGCGTCCACCGACGAACCGGCGGACGGACGCGGAGCAGAGCTGTCCTCGGCCGCACTGGTCGAGCCGGTGCTGCATCCAGCACCCAGCGCCGTGAACGTGGCGACAGCGAGGGGGACAACCAGCCTGCGGAGGCGGCGAACAGGCGCCGGTCGCAACATCGAAGCTCCTTGGTTAGGGTTACCTTATTTAGGTAACCCTAACTTCGACTGCGCGGCGTGTCGACCGGGGTCTGCGACCGGCGGAGGAGGCGGGGGGCTCAGATGATCGTGCGGTGGAAGTTCTGGTAGGACCTCGACGGTGTCGGCCCACGCTGGCCCTGGTAGCGCGAGCCGTACTTCTCCGAACCGTAGGGATGCTCGGAGGGCGACGAGAGCCGGAAGAAGCAGAACTGCCCGATCTTCATCCCCGGGTAGAGCTTGATCGGGAGCGTCGCGACGTTGGCCAGCTCCAGGGTGACGTGGCCGGAGAACCCGGGGTCCACGAACCCGGCCGTCGCGTGGGTCAGCAGCCCGAGCCGGCCCAGGGACGACTTCCCCTCGACCCGGGCGGCCACGTCGTCGGGCAGGCTCACCACCTCGAACGTCGAGCCGAGCACGAACTCGCCCGGGTGCAGGATGAACGGCTCCTCCCCCTCCGGCTCGATCAAGCGCGTCAGGTCGGACTGGTCGGCGGCCGGGTCGATGTGCGGGTAGCGGTGGTTCTCGAAGACCCGGAAGAACCGGTCCAGCCGGACGTCGATCGAGGACGGCTGCATCATCGTCGGATCGAAGGGGTCCATGCTGATCCGGCCCGCGTCGATCTCAGCCAGGACGTCGCGGTCTGACAGCAGCACTCGCACAACCTACCGACTGTCGCGGCCGACTAGTCTGGCGTCCGTTCGGACCCGATCGGGTCCCGCGCTGCGAGGTCGACATGCAGATCAACGTCAACGGCCAGAACTACGACAGCTGGGAGAGCGTGCCCGCCGAGGTCCGCCAGCAGCTCGCCGCAACGCTCCCGGACGCCGACAAGAACGGCGTACCGGACCTCTTCGAGACCGGCGCTCTGCCTCCCGGCGCCCAGACCTTCGCCAGCACCTCGATCATGGTGAACGGCCAGGCCGTCAGCTCCGTGGGCGACCTGCCACCCGAGGCGCGCGAGCAGCTGCACCAGGCCTTTGGCTGGGCGACGCCGATGTTCGGTGCACCGACCACCCCGGCGGCAACCACGCCCGACACGACGGCGACCCCACCCGGGCCGGCTGCGCGGCTCGAGCCCGGACAGGTCCTGCTCAACGGTGTCCCGACCACGGTGGGCGACGGGCAGCCGGCCAGGAAGAGCTGGTGGCGCCGGCTCTTCGGAGGCTGACCTACTCCGCGAGCCGGTCGAGTGCCGCCGAGAGCTCATGCATGCCGGCCAGCACCTCGCGCAACCGCGGCGCGCCCATCTCGCGGGCCAATGCGGCCGCGGTCACGCGGTGCCCTGGGTCGATCGCCGCGATCGAGGCGCGTCCGGCGTCGGTGGGCGTGACCAGCTTGGCGCGACGGTGCGCCGGGTTCTCCTCGTACGCCGCCAGCCCGCGCTCGACCAGTAGATCCGCGATCCGCTGCACGCTCTGTCGGGTCAGCCCCATGGTGCGGGCGATCGCCGAGACGCTCTGCGGGGCACCCAGGGCGGCGCCGAGCACCTGCCACCAGGCCGCGGTCAGCCCCACCGGCCGGGCCAGCTCCTCGGCCACGGCGAGCAGCTGGCCGTTGAGCCGGAAGCTGGTCAGCGCGGCGTCCGCGAGCAGCTCCTGCTCGGGGTTCACGCCGATGCGGCCATCAGCTCGAAGAACCCCTCGGCGTCCTGGTCACCGTAGAGCTTGTACCAGGAGCTCAGCACCCCGGGCTCGTAGAGACCGAGCCGGGCAAAGATCGCCCTCGCGAACTCCACCGGCGCGACCGGGTTGGCGGTGATCAGGTCGCCGTCGGTCACGACGAGCTCGTCGACGTAGTGCTCGGTGCCGGCGTACCCCGTCGAGGCGAGGAAGCCGCGGTCCGGGCCGGTGTGCGGGCGGTCGTCGAGCAGCCCGGCGGCCGCGAGCGCGTAGGTCGCGCCGCAGATCGCGGCAACCGGACGGCCGGCCTCGAGGAACCGGCGGGCCTGCTCGAGCCAGACCTGCTGGCGCGGCTCCGCCCAGGTGTCCGCCCCGGGCAGGACCAGCATGGCGCTGTCCGCCACGTCGAGCGCGTCGATCGTCACGTCCGGCAGGACGGTCAGCCCGCCGACGGTGCGGACCGGGTCCGCGCTGAGGCCGACGGTCCGCAGTACCACCGAGCCCGGCTCGCGCTGGTGTTCGGTGCGGCTGGTGTAGGCAGTCAGGTAGCCGACCTCCCAGTCGGCCATGGTGTCGAGAAGGGCGAGGTCGAGGTAGCCGGTCATGACAGAATACTGTCATATTTGACAGCATTCTGTCAATAGTGAAGGGGCGGATGACCTTCGGTCCATCGAGCTGCTGGGGTAGCATCTGCGCGCCGGCCACGCCGGCCTGCGGATGTAGCTCAGTTGGTAGAGCGCGACCTTCCCAAGGTCGATGTCGCGAGTTCGAATCTCGTCATCCGCTCCGATACGCACGCACCGGCCGACCCAAGCCGCCGGTGGTTGAGCCGCGAGTGTCGCTCTGCGACCGAGCGTGTCGAAACCAGCTCAAGGAGGGCTCGAACTCGACCACGGCAGATCGAGCTTGTCGAGATCATCCGCCAAGAAGGCTGGAGCCGACTACCGGTCATCTCGACACCTCATTGAACGGTGGTTGCGTCCCAGCCCCGGCCTGCGAGGGTTTCGACACGCTCGCTGGCGCTCGCGGCTCAACCACCGGTTGTCGGTGCACCAACACAAGTCACCGACGGAACCTGCCCCCAGAGCCACTCATGCGCCGCGCTGACCAGGGTCCGACCTAGGCTCGACCCGTGGAGTTCACCGGCTTCCCCGTCGCGGCGCTCGACTTCTACGACGACCTCGAGATGGACAACACCAAGAGCTTCTGGGAGAAGCACAAGCACGTCTACGAGGAGTCGGTGAAGGCGCCGATGGTGGCGCTGTGCGATGCCCTGGCCCGGGAGTTTGGCGACGCGAAGATCTTCCGGCCCTATCGGGACGTGCGGTTCGCCAAGGACAAGACGCCGTACAAGACCCACCAGGGTGCGTTCGTGCGGGTCGCCGACGCGACCGGGTGGTACGTCGAGCTGTCACCGAGCGGCGTCCGCACCGGCGGCGGTTTCTACCACGCCGAGGCGCCGAGGCTGGGCGCGATCAGGGAGGCGATCGCCCACGAGCGCTCCGGTGCCGAGCTCGAGAAGCTGCTACGAAAGCTCGAGCGGGCCGGGTTCACGATCGGCGGCGACGTGCTGAAGACGACCCCGCGCGGATACGCCAAGGAGCACCCGCGAATTGAGCTGCTGCGGCACAAGTCGATCATCGCCGGCCGCCAGCTCGGATTCGAGCCGGTGATCCACACCCCCGAGCTCCTCGACCTGGTCCGCAAGGACTGGCGGGCGACCCGGCCGCTCGTCGAGTGGAGCGCCGAGCACGGCACGCACTGACCCGAGGCTCAGCCCGGCCGGAAGCTCGCCATCGTCCGCTCCGGCTCCCAGTACGCGCGCATGGAGGCCACGCGTCCGTCGTCGTTGACGACGTAGACCATGATCAGGTCGGTCGTGGTGTGGCTGCCGTCCGGGAACGACGTCCGAATCCGGCCGACGTTGGCGCAGGTGTTGCTGTCGGGGTTCGCGAACGAGTCGGTGATCTCGAACTCGAACTTGTGGATCGGCGCGATCGCCTTCTCCCAGAACGCCGAGATGCCCGCGTGGCCGCGGTGGCCGGCGCCGTCGGGGTCGAACATCGACCGGCCGACCGGGTCCTCCAGCACGCAGTCCTCGGCATAGACGGTCAGCCACTCGGCGAGGTCGCCCTTGGCCACCGCCGAGTAGGACCGCTGCGAGGCGGCCCTGGCGGGGTGGTCGTCGTCCGGGGCGTTCCACGTGATGGCGTCGGACGTGATGGCCGCGGTGCTCATGAGCGGCATCGTAGGGCGAAACTGAAACACGTTCTAGTGTCTCGACCCGTCGACCTGCGTCGGAGGTCTCGTGCTCGGGACGCCTGCGCTTCATGTCGGGTTCACCGTCCCGTGCGAGAGCCCGGACATCGTGGCGGCATGGCCAAGCAGAAGACCTTCCTGCTCGTCGGGCTCGCGCACGCCGGCATCCCGTTGCTCACCGCAGCTCTCGCGCAGCACCGGGACGAGCTCGCGGAGGCTGGGACCCGGGTGCCGGCCCGCTCTGTGGACGAGGCTTTCCGTGCCTCCGTGGAAGTACGGCGTGAGCACCGGGCCTGGGGCCTGCGGCGCCGCGACGTCGAGGGCACGTGGAGCGAGATCTGCCGCCGTGGGCTCAAGCACCGCGACACCGCGGTCGTCGGCCACGAGCTGCTCGCGGGCGCCGCACCGGACGAGATCGCGCTGCTGGTCGACGGGCTGGCCGGGACCCAGGTGCACGTGGTGGTGCTGGCCTCCGCCCCGGACGGCAGGGTGGGCCTCTTCCCCGACGAGCTCGACCTGGCTGGCGTCCTGGACAGGTGGGAGACCGCCGTGGCCACTCCCGACCGGCTGCACGTGGTGGTGGTCGACCCCGCCAACCCCGGCAGCGCGTGGCGGGCCCTCGGCTCGCTCGTCGGCTTCGACGCCGACGGACTTGCCCTGCCAGACCCGGCCACCGTCGGTCCGCCCGCGGACACCGCCAGCCTTCGGCTGATCGCGGAGAGCTCGGGCGTCCACGTCGAGCACGAGGACCTCGTCGAGCTGGCCGAGGAGTGGGGCAAGGTCGTGGCCGACCACGGGTACGACGTGATCGGTGACCTGCGCGACCTGGTCCCGGTCCGGTCCGCAGCGTCGACGGACCCCGCGCGGGCGGCGTACGACGACCGGGTCGACATCCTCACCGGGGCACTTGCCGAGGCGGTGGCCGAGGTGGGCCGGCTCCGCGAACAGCTCTCCCTGCTGCAGCAGCGGCACGCGAAGCTGGACCGCAAGCGGCGCAAGCTGGGCCGGAAGCTGGCCGCAGCGAGCTGAGCTTGCGGGGCCGTGAGTTTCACCGGGTACCCGGTGAAACTCACGCTTCCCCGCTCAAGTTTCAGCGGGGAAGCTCCAGATTCACCGGGTACCCGGTGAATCCTGTGGCTAGTGGGGCTGCCAGGCGTCCTCGTCAGCAGTTCGCGACGTGACCGCCTTGGGCAGCTTGCCGTCGGCCAGCTGCTGGATGGACACCTGCTCGAAGACGTCGCGCAGTGAGCGTCGAGCCGCGATCCAGACGTGTTGGAGCACCGTCGCCGTCTCGTTGTAGGAGACCGCTTCGGGGCGCAGGCCGTAGACCGAGACCAGGGGTCCGTCGACGGCGCGGATGACGTCCGCGACCGACACCCCGTCGGCCGGCCGGCCCATCCGCCAGCCCCCGGACTGGCCGCGCTGCGACATCACGATGCCCGAGCGCCGCAGGTCGGCCAGGATCGCCTGCAGGAAGCCGTGCGGGATCTCCTGCTGCTTGCCCAGCTCCTCGGCGCTCACGGCCTTTCCGTCGGTGCGGGAGGCCATTTCGATCAGCGCGCGCAGTGCGTAGTCGGACTTCGCGGAAACTCGCACGGGGCCAGTGTGTCAGATGTGTTGATCAGTTCGGTCGTCTTACACGACGGCGCCGGATTCGATCTGTCCATGGCTCGAACTGACCAGTGAACTTCGGCGTCAGACCAGTCACGCTGACCCCGGGAGGAACCATGAAGCTTCGCGCTGTCGTCGCCGCCACCACGCTCGCCGCACCGTTCGCCCTCGCCCTGACCGGGCCGGCCGCCACGTCCTACGCCGCCACGATGTGCCAGGGCCAGCCCGCGACGATCGAGGGTGCTCACGGGGACATCATGGGCTCCGAGGGCGATGACGTCATCGTCGCGACCGGGCCGGAGATGATTGTTCACGCCCGGGGCGGCAACGACCTCATCTGCGTGGTCGGTGGGGGCGTCTTCACGGGCGCCGGCGACGACTCGGTCGTGTCCACTGAGCAGGCCGACGGATTCACCGTGGCCCACCTGGTCGGCGGCAACGACACCTACGTCGGCGGGGCAGGGGACAGCGACGTGATCGTCGACGAGATCAGCTCGTTCCACGTCACCATGGGCGCCGGCTTCGGGACCATGACGCTGCTGTCGACCTCGACCCCCGGCACCGGCACGGTCGATTTCGGCACCTCCATCAGCGACCTGGAGGTGTTCGGGAAGAAGAGCGCTCGGGTCGACCTCGACGCCCAGACGGCCGGCGTGGACGGCATGCTGACCGTGACGACGGTCGGCCTGCACGACGCCACCGCGACCGGCTGCAAGGTGCGGATGAAGGGCGACGACGAGAGGAACGTCCTCAACGCCTTCGCGCGCAACATGGTGGTCACCGGCGGTGGCGGCCGGGACAAGCTGTCCCATGTACAAGACACCTGGGGCGTGGACCTTTCCCGCTGCGGCCACTTCAAGTCGGTGCTCCGCGGCGATGGCGGCCCGGACCGCCTGTTGGGTCGCTACGGTGACGACGTCCTCATCGGCGGGTCGGGACGCGACGTCGCGCAGGGCTCGGACGGCGTCGACACCTGCCGCGCCGAAGTCGAGCGCAACTGTGAGCGGTGAGCCGCGAACTGACCGGCAACGACGAGCGTCGTAGAGATCAGGCCGACCCAGGAGGATTCATGAACATCCGCGCCGTACGCACAGCCGCGCTCACCGCCGCACTCGTCCTACCGTCGGCGGTGACGCTGACCGGGCCGGCCGCCCCGTCGTACGCCGCCACGATGTGCCAGGGGAAGCCCGCGACCATCGAGGGCTCCACCGGGATCCTCACCGGGACCGAGGGCGACGACGTGATCGTCGCGCACGGCACGGCCGTCGGCGTCAACGCCCTGGGCGGCAACGACCTCATCTGCGTCGACGGCAACGACGTGTCCACCGGGCTTGGGGACGACTCCGTCGTCTCCAATGCGCCGTCCGGCGCCTTCACCTCGGTTTCCCTCGTCGGCGGCAACGACACCTACGTCAGCCGGGCCGGTGGCAGGAGCGACGTGACCGTTGACGCGATCAGCTCCTTCCACGCGGTTCTCGATGGCGGCGGAACGGTCCTGCTGAACCCGACCTCGACTCCGGGCACGGGCACCATCGAGTTCGGCACCGTCTCCAGCCACCTCTACGCGTTCGGGGAGAAGCAGGCCCGGGTGGATCTCGCCGCCCAGACGGCGAGCGTCGATGGCCTCCTCACCGTCACGACGTCCGGACTGCGCTACGCGACCGCGACCGGCTGCAAGGTGCGGATGAAGGGCAACGACAAGAACAACGTGCTCGACGCCTTCGGGCACAACATCGTGGTCTCGGGCGGAGCCGGCCGGGACCTGCTGCGCCGGGTCGGCAACGGCTTCGACCTCGACCTGCCCAAGTGCGGGCGCTACAAGTCGGTGTTCCGCGGCCAAGGCGGCCCCGACCGGATGTACGGCCGGCTCGGCGACGACGTGCTCATTGGCGGCCCGGGCCCCGACGTCGCCGACGGCGCAGGCGGCGTCGACACCTGCCGGGCCGAGGTGCGCAAGAACTGCGAACGGTAGGGCAGCTCGCCCTCAGGCGCCCGCGGGCGTCGCGCTCCGCGGGTCGGCGGGGTCGAAGGGCTGCTCGAGCTTGACCGCCCAGGCGGTCCACAGCACCCAGAGCGTGAACACCAGCGAGGCCAGCGACGAGGGCCAGCAGCACCAGTCGTCGCACGGTCGGTCACCTCGATGTCGTGTGGGATCCAGTTATGGCAGTAACTATACCTACTTTGTGGACAAGCCATCGGAGGAGATCCTGCTCACACCCAGCGGTGCGTTTCCTTGCGAGGGCCGTGACCTGATGCCTACGATGAAGTTACTGACTGGTAGAACCGAGTAGTAACCGGCCACTGCCGCAATGACCACGAACTCAAAGACCACGAACACGACCACGAAGAGGTGCGTCCCCGTGAGCCACTACAAGACCAATCTCCGCGACATCGAGTTCAACCTGTTCGAGGTGCTCGGTCGCGACGAGGTGCTCGGCACCGGCCCGTTCGCCGAGATCGACGGCGAGACCGCCCGCGCGATCCTCTCCGAGGTCGACCGGCTGGCGCGCGAGGACCTCGCGGCGTCCTACGAGGACAGCGACCGCAACCCGCCGGTCTTCGACCCTGAGGCGCACACCGCACCGGTGCCGGAGTCGTTCCGGAAGAGCTACCGCGCCTGGATGGACGCCGAGTACTGGCGGCTCCAGGTCCCGGAGGACCTCGGCGGCACGCCGGCTCCCTCGTCGCTGAACTGGGCGATCGCCGAGATGGTGCTGGGCTCCAACGCCCCCGTCTGGATGTATGGCTGCGGCCCGGCCTTCGCCGCCGTCATGGACCGCAACGGCAACGAGCGCGACCACGCCATCGCCCAGCACATCGTCGACCGCGAGTGGGGCACCACGATGGTGCTGACCGAGCCGGACGCCGGCTCCGACGTGGGCGCCGGCCGCGCCAAGGCCACCGCGAACGACGACGGCAGCTGGAACATCGAGGGCGTCAAGCGCTTCATCACGTCCGGCGAGTCCGACCTGCAGGACAACATCATCCATCTCGTGCTGGCCCGCCCGGTCGGCGTCGAGGGTGTCGGCGGCCCGGGGACCAAGGGACTCTCCCTGTTCATCGTGCCGAAGCACCACTTCGACGTCGAGACCGGCGAGCTGACCGGCGAGCGCAACGGCGTCTACGTCACCAACGTCGAGCACAAGATGGGCATCAAGGTGTCCAACACCTGTGAGCTCACTCTGGGCGACCCGTCCATCGGCGGTGGCGAACCGTGCCGCGGCTGGCTGCTCGGCGAGGTGCACGACGGCATCGCCCAGATGTTCCAGGTCATCGAGAACGCGCGGATGATGGTGGGCACCAAGGCCATCGCGACGCTGTCGACCGGCTACCTGAACGCCCTCGACTACGCCAAGACCCGCGTGCAGGGCGCCGACCTGACCCAGTCCGGCGACAAGACCGCGCCGCGGGTCACGATCACCCACCACCCCGACGTACGTCGCTCGCTGATGGTGCAGAAGTCCTTCGCCGAGGCGATGCGCTCGCTGGTGCTCTACACCGCGTCGTGGCAGGACCGGCTCCAGGTCTTCGAGCACGAGGAGCAGATGGACACGCCCGAGGCCAGGCTGGCCAGCGCGGTCAACGATCTGCTGCTGCCGATCGTGAAGGGCTACGGCTCGGAGCGCTCGTGGGTGCTGCTCGGCACCGAGTCGCTGCAGACCTTCGGCGGCTCCGGGTTCCTGCAGGAGTACCCGATGGAGCAGTACGTCCGCGACGCCAAGATCGACACCCTCTACGAGGGCACCACCGCGATCCAGGGCCAGGACTTCTTCTTCCGCAAGATCGTCAAGGACCAGGGCGCCGCGCTCGGCCACCTGGCCGAGCAGATCACGGCGTTCATCGAGAGCGAGGCCGGCAACGGTCGGCTCAAGGTGGAGCGCGCGCTGCTCGCCACTGCTCTCGAGGACGCCAACACGCTGGTCGGCCACATGATCAGCGACCTGATGTCGGCCGACCCGTCCTCGGAGAACGGCGAGCTGCGCAACATCTACAAGGTCGGGCTCAACACCACCCGGCTGCTGATGGTGCTCGGCGACGTCGTCTGCGCGTGGCTCTTGCTGCGCCAGGCCGAGATCGCCCTCGAGAAGCTCGGCGGCTCGGTGTCGGACAAGGACGAGTCGTTCTACGAGGGCAAGGTCGCGGCTGCGCAGTTCTTCGCGCACACCAACCTGCCGCGGATCAGCGCCGAGCTCGCCATCGCCAAGGCCACAGACCTGTCGGTGATGGACCTGTCCGAGGACGCCTTCTAAGAGCTCCAGTACTCCAGCCCTCTGCGAGGGGACGCCCCGCCGGTTCGCCGGCGGGGCGTTTCGCTATCCGCGCAGGCGGTTGCGGGCAGCCCGGCGTACGGCGTCGGTCAGCGTCGCCAGCGCGGTCGAGTCGATCCGCCAGCGTTGCCAGTGCAGGTGCACGTCGTGGCGGGTGCGCCCGCCGAGAGTGACCAGCCTCCCGGCGTCGAGGTCGGGGAGCAGCTGGGGCTCGGGGAGCATCCCCCAGCCCAGGCCGAGCCGGACCGCCTCGTGGAAGTCGGCGCTGGTCGGCACCGTGTGCATGGAGTCGGGCACGGTCACCCCGCGCTCGCCCAGCACGTCGTGCTGGAGCGCGTCCTTGCTGTTGAGGACCACGACGGGCATCCGCTGCCAGTCGTGGCCGCGGCCGGCGCGCCAGCGGTCCGCGAGCTCGGGGGTGGCGGCCGGCCGGTAGCGGAGCAAGCCCAGGTGCTCGGAGCGGCAGCCCTGGACCGGGTGCGGGTCGCTCGTGACCGCGGCGAGCGCCTCACCGCTGCGGAGCAGCTCGGCCGAGTAGGCCTGATCCTCGACGACCAGCTTCACGACCAGGTCGTCCCGCTGGGCGACCTCGGCGAGCACGCCCCGGAACCAGGTGGCGAGCGAGTCGGCGTTCACGGCCACGGTGACCTCGACCTGGCCGACACGATCCTTCATCGCCACTCGCGCCTCGTCGTCGAGCAGCCGGACCTGGCGGCCGAGCCGGACGAGGGCCGCCCCGGCCTCCGTCGGCTGGCAGGGCGTGCCGCGGCGTACGACGACCTGTCCCACCTCGCGCTCGAGGGCCCGGATCCGCTGGCTCACCGCGCTCGGCGTCAGGTGCAGCGCTCGCGCTGCGGCGTCGAACGTGCCGTGATCGGCGATCGCCACCAGCGCGTCCACCCCCGCGGGGTTGTAGGACATGAAGCAATCCTAATGACTGGTTCAAAACATGCGCTGGGCTTCATCCGCTCGACGCCCTAGCGTGGCCGGGTGCTCGACTCCGCCGCCGCCGGCCTGCTGACCGGTCTGTCACTGATCATCGCGATCGGCGCACAGAACGCGTTCGTGCTCCGACAGGGCCTGGCCCGCGAGCACGTCGGCCCGGTGGTGGCGATGTGCGCGCTCTCCGACCTGCTGCTCATCGTGGCCGGTGTCGCGGGGATCGGCACGATCATCGAGCAGGCCGGTTGGCTGATCGAGGCCATCCGGTGGTTCGGGGTGGCGTTCCTCGTCGCGTACGGCGTGCGGTCATTCGTGAAGGCGCGGCACAGTGGCGGCCTGTTGGCGGGTGCACCGGACGGAGTCTCCCGGCGCGCGGCGGTGCTCACGGCCACCGCGCTGACCTGGCTCAACCCGCACGTCTACCTCGACACCGTGCTGCTGGTCGGGTCGATCGCGAACACCCACACCGGCTCCGGGCGCTGGTGGTTCGCGGCTGGAGCGTCCCTGGCGTCGGTGCTGTGGTTCTCCAGCCTCGGCTTTGGCGCCCGGTTCGCGTCTCCCCTGCTGGCACGCCCGCGGGCCTGGCAGGTCCTCGACGTGCTGATCGGGCTCACGATGCTGGGCATCGCGGTCATGCTCGTGCTCGGCTAGATCCGATTCGTCTGACACCGCCACGCGGCGAGCTTCGGGTCAGGTCGCAGACGAATCGCAGACGCGACCCGTCGTCCATAACCGGTGGAGTCATGGGCTCGTTGTCGCGGCATGGAGCAGGAGTGGGCGGAGTTGGCGGTGTCGGACGAGCCCAACCAACACGCGGGCATGGTGTCGTTCGTCTGGGCGATGGTCGCCTACGTCGTCCTGCTCGTCGTCGTGATCCCGCGGACCGAGGACCACACCGGCGCCTACATGGCGGGACGGATGATGGTGCCGGCCGGCGCAGCCTGGGGGCTGACCTGGCTCATCGCACACAATTCAAACAGGCACTGGCGCTGGTGGGTTTACCCGCTGGTGGTCCCCGCCATCGTCGCCGCGATCGCGCTGGCGCTCAGCGCCAAAGCCCTGATCGACCGGGACGGATCCGGCCGGTTCGCCGATCGCGGCGCCGCGCCGGAGGACTCAGGCCCGGTCATCCACGAACTCACTGCGCCGGCGACCCAGGGCAAGTGGACCAAGGTCGACAACCCCGCCGTACGCGATGAGGTGGACAGGATCGAGCAGGGTATCGCCCAGTTCGGCCCCGACATCGACTCAGCGGTCGCAGGCTATTACACGCACGAGTCGACGCGGGCCGGACTGGCCGGCGCCTACGTCGACGACTATGACACCTACAACCCGGGTGCCGCCGGCGGCGTACTCGGCTGCGGCAATGCGGCAGCGAAGGGCTCGGAGTGGTTCGCCTGCATGTGGATCGGCAACGAGCGCACCGTCTTCATGCGCTGGGACGACCGCTCACTCGAGCCGGACGTCGCCGCGCAGCTCACGACCGAGTTCCGCGACCTGGCCGCGACGGGCTGATCGCCGCATCAGAAGTCCATCCGCATGACCACGCGGCGCTTGGTCGGGTGGCCGACCTCGTCGAAGCCGAGGGCGGTGAACATGCTGCGGGTGCCGACATGGGTCTCGCCCCAGGTGATGTCCTCGCCCGGCTTGGTGATCATCGGGTACCCCTCGAGGGCACGGGCGCCGGAAGAGCGGGCATGGTCCACCGCTGCGCCGAGCAGGTCGTAGCAGAGCCGGGTGCCGCGGTGGCCCACCCTGACCACGAAGCAGGTGACCGCCCAGATCTCAGGGTCCGCCCGGTCCTCGCCGCGGCGCTGGAGGTCCAGTCGCTGCGCCGGCAGGCGGTGGGCGGCGGCGCGGGGTTCGACCGCGACCCAGCCGACTGGTTCGTCGTCGCGGTAGCCGAGCAGTCCGGGCGGCGGTACGTCGGGGCCGGCTGCGCACTGGTCGCGGAGCATGTCCTCCTTGACCTCGTCCGGGCTGTCGTTGAGGCCGTACCAGTCGAGCTTGAACCGCTGACACCAGCAGTGCGCGGGGTAGCCGCGGGTGCCGAACACCGCGGCGACGTCGGGCCACGGCGCCCGGTCGCCCGGAACCGTGCGGAGCTCGCTCACAGCCCCAGAAGGTACGCCTCGGCTGGTGCGGTTCAACGGCGACGGCGCCGCACGGGAGTTCCGTACGACGCCGTCGCGATGGTGCAGTGAGGGTCAGTACACGCTCACCCCGTAGACGCTCAGCGCCTCGGTGACGGGCTGGAAGTAGGTCGTGCCGCCGAACGTGCAGTTGCCGCTGCCTCCCGAGGTGAGCCCGAGCGCAGTGGAGCCGGCGAACAGCGAGCCGCCGCTGTCCCCGCCCTCGGCACAGACGTTGGTCTGGATCAGGCCGTAGACCGTGCCCTCTGCGTAGTTCACCGTCGCGTTCAGCGCCTGCACGGTCCCGCCGTGGACCCCAGTGGTGCTTCCGCTGCGGGTGACGGACTGACCCACGTAGGCGTTGCCGGCCGCGGTGATGTCCTGGTAGCCGCCGCCGTACAGGTAGACGTCGCCGCTGCCCGGGCTGGTCGTGTACTGCACGATGCCGTAGTCGTCGCCCGGGAAGCTTGAACCTGCGGTGCTTCCGAGCACCGAGCTCTGGCCGGAGTCGGCGTACCAGGTGCCAGTCAGGTTGGTGCAGTGACCGGCGGTCAGGAAGTAGTAGGTGCCGCCGCTGACCACGTTGAAGCCGAGGGAGCAGCGGTAGCCGCCGCCATAGATCGCCTGGCCGCCGGAGACGGTGGTGCTGAGCTGGCCCTCGACCCGCTCAACCCGGGCCTTGTCCCCGAAGGAGTGGCTCAACCGAGTGATCCGTGCGTCGGCCCGGTCGCCGACGGTCGAGTAGACGCTGACCACGACCTCGTTGGAGGCCGGGTCGATCGCCCATGCGGTGCCGGCGGTGTCGACCCGCTCGTCGAGCGTCCGGGTGACCGCGCGCAGCTCAGCGGTGCTGTGGTCCACCCGGTGGGCGGTCAGCCCGTCGCGGCGAACCTCCCGGGCGGCCGCGGCGGTGGTCACGTTGACGACCATCCGCTCGCGCTGGGCGTCGTACCAGACACCCGCTGTCCGCTTGGTGCCGACGTCCCGGGCGACTGCCAGGGCGCGGTCGGCCTCGCGGACGGCCTTGTTGGCTCGAGCAGTCTCGGTCGCGCTCTGCTTCGCACCACTGGTGGGGTCCGGAGCGGAGGCGGAGCTCGTCGGTGTCCCGACGAGGGTGAGGGCCGTGCCGAGCGCCGCGGTGGCGGCGAGCAGGGCCTTGGGATGGAAGCGACTAAACACGATTCTCCCTTCGGTGGATGCACCCGATGCACATCCACCGCCGCCCAGGCCCGGTCCTGAGCACCCCCCCGATGGGGTGCGTGTCAGGGTGACCCCTGTCAGGCGGCGCGCAAGGCGGCTAGTAAAGCCGTATCCTGAACTCGGTGGACTAGACAAGCCCGGGGCTCCTTGACATTCGGCTGCGAAGAGGCGTAACGGCGTTCGGGTCGGGGCCCGGCTCTGACCCATGACTAGGCTTCGTTGGGTGAGCACGACCACGGGTGAGCGCACCGACGACCGCGAGGAGCTGGCGGGATACGTCGACGTCTGGTGGCAGGCGGTCAACGACTTCCTCCACCTGCTCGAGGAGGTCCCGGAGGAGGAGTGGACGACCCCGACCGACCTGGCCGGGTGGGACGTCAGGGCCTGCGCGGCCCACACCGCGCACCTGGAGGGGATCCTGGCCGGCGGCCCGGAGGAGACCGCCGACGTCGGCGAGCCGCCGCACGTCACCGGGCTGATGGGGCTCTACACCGAGATCGGGGTCGTCAACCGCCGCGAGGCCAGTGCCGACGCGATCATCAACGAGATCCGGGAGGCGACCACCCGGCGGCACACCGCACTGCTGGCCGACCCGCCGACCGACGGCAACGCGCTCCCGGAGCAGATCTTCGCCGGGGCCCCCTGGACCTGGCGGCGGCTCCTTCGCAACCGACCGCTCGACGTCTGGATGCACGAGCAGGACATCCGGCGCGCGGTCGGCCGACCCGGCGGGATGGACACCGCGCCGGCACGGCACACCGCGGAGTACCTCGCTGAGAGCCTCGGCAAGATCCTTGGCAAGAACGTCGGGGCACCCACCGGCACCAGCCTGGTCCTCGACATGGAGGGCAGCGCGCCGTTCGCCTTCGAGATCGACGAGAACGGCCGCGGCCAGCGGCTCCCCGCACCCCCGACCCCTGCGACGGTGACACTGCGGATGGACCGCGAGTCCTTCATCCGGCTGGCCGGCGGCCGGTGCGCGGCCGAGCCCGGCAGGGTGACGATCGAGGGCGACCGCGAGCTGGGCCAACGGGTGCTCGACAACCTCGCCACCACCCCGTGAGCACAACTTGAGCACAACTTGAGCACAACTTGAGCACGGCGACGGTCGCCTGGCAGCTCGCCGACATCCCCGACCAGGCCGGCCGCACCATCATCGTCACTGGTACGTCGCTCGGCGGGCTCGGCCACCACACCGCACTCGAGCTGGCCCGCCGGGGCGGCCGTGTCGTCCTCGCCGGGCGCAACCCGGCCAAGCTGCGCGAGACCCGCGACGCCATCCGCAGGGAGGTCGCGGCCGCCGCACTCGAGCGACTCGAGGTGGACCTCGCGGACCTGGCGTCGGTGCGTCACGCCGGCGAAGCGGCCGCGGCGTACGGCCCGATCGACGTGCTGGTCAACAACGCCGGAGTGATGGGCACCTCGCGCGAGGTCACCGCCGACGGCCTCGACCTGCAGCTGGCGACGAACCACTTCGGGCCGTTCCTGCTCACCGGGCTGCTGCTGCCGCAGCTCGTCGCCAGCGGTGCGGCCACGGTCGTGACCGTCTCCTCGAACATGCACCGGGTGGCGCGCAAGGCACCGCTCGGTGACCCGCACCAGCACGGCGGGCGGTACGCCAGATGGCTGGTGTACGGCCAGTCCAAGCTGGCCAACCTGCTGTTCACCTACGAGCTCGACCGCCGGGCCCGCGAGCACGAGCTCCCGGTCCGGGCACTCGCCGCGCACCCCGGCTTCGCCGGGACCCACCTCGCGGCAAACGGCCAGTACGGCCGCTCGAGCGGCGGCATCGCCTCGATCCTCGACGCCACCGTCAAGGCGGTATCCCAGCCGGCCGCGCACGGTGCCTGGCCGCTGCTGATGGCCGCTACGGCCGACCTGCCCGGCGGCACGTACGTCGGGCCCGGTGGGCTCGGCGAGGCTCGCGGTCATCCGCAGGTGGTGACGTCCAGCGGGCTCTCCCGCGACGAGGACGCGCAGCGCCGGCTGTGGGAGATCAGCGAGCAGACGACGAGGATCCGCTACCCCTGAGATCGGCCGACCTGCGGACGACTCTTGAGCGACCAAAGTCGCGGCGCCGCCGACTGGTGGCCGATGCGCTGACCCGGGCGCGGTACCTAGCGTCGTGGCGTGGCCACCGACCAGATCTGGACGCTCCAGCACGAGGGCCGGCAGCACCGCGTCGTGGCCAGCGGTGGCACGGCCCACCTCGTCCGGTGGTACGTCGACGGCCAGCTGCTGGCGGAGAAGAAGACGATGAGCGACAAGGTGACCGTCGAGGCCCCGGGCGACGGCACCGAGAAGGTGCGCGTCCGCTACTCGGGCCTCGGCACGCCGCGGCGCGCGACGCTGTTCGCCAAGGACGAGGACGTCGCCGCGATGGCCGGCCTCGGCGGCGTCGACCTGGTCCCCGAGCCGGGGAGCAGGTCGGCGGCGTACGAGAACCGGGTCCGCGAGCACCCGACCCGGTATGCCGCGCTCGCCACGGTCGTCGGGGTCGCGAAGGTGGTGGTCCCGATCCTGCTCACGCTCATCACGATCCGGTTCGCGGTCAAGCTGCCGTTCCCGGACATCCCGACCCCCAACCTGCCCGACCTGCCCTCGGTGCCCTGGCCGTCGATCCCCCTCCCGGACCTGCCCAGGCTGCCCGACTGGCTGAGGTGGCTGCTGGACAAGGCCAAGTACGTCTGGCCGGTCGTGCTCGCCTACGTCATCGCCCGGGCCGAGATCCGGCGGCGCCGCGAGCAGGATCGCAAGCGCGCGGAGCAGGTCGCCCGGGGACCCGAGGGGGGCTGACGGCCCGGTGCCATGCTGGGCCGGTGACCGAGCGCAACGTCCTGGGTGGCGAGCTGGAGCCCTGCGGCACCGACCCGATGACCGGCTTCTTCCGGGACGGCTGCTGCCACACCGGTCCGGAGGACCGGGGCAGCCACACCATCTGTGCGGTGGTCACCGCAGAGTTCCTGGAGCACCAGCAACAGATCGGCAACGACCTCAGCACGCCGATGCCGGAGTACGGCTTCCCCGGGCTGGTCCCGGGCGACCGGTGGTGCGTGACGGCGCTGAACTGGGCACGCGCCTACCGGGACGGCGCCGCTGCACCCGTGGTCCTGGCGTCGACCAATGCCGAGGTGCTGACCATCGTGCCGGTGGAGCTGCTGCGGGAGTGCGCCGTCGACGTACCGGCCGATCCGAGCTCGCTCGAGCCCTAGCTGTTGCCGTCGCGGACCCGCACCATCCCGCCCAGGGTGGCGACGTACGCCGACCCGTCCGGCCCGAGGGTGACCGCGGCGTAGTGGTTGTTGAACAGGGTGCCGGTGCCGGTGCGGACCGAGAACGCGGTCTCCCCGGTGCGCGCGTCGATGGCGGTGAGGTACCAGGCGTTCACGCCCCACCAGGAGGACCGCGTCGTGTACGCGTAGACCAGCCCGGTCGCGAGTGACACCTTGGCGACCGACGTCGGCGCGACCTCGTCGGAGCGCCAGGCGACCGTGCACTTGCCACTGGCCGGGTCGGCGTCGACACGGGCAAGGCCGCCGACGGTGGCTCGGCCAGCCATGGTGCTCCATGGTGCGGAGTAGCCGTAGTTGTTCTCCACCACCACGCTCGCGTCGCCGACCGCGACCAGGGAGTTGTCCGATGCGCTCTCCCCGTCGTCGAAGACCGCGGCCTCGCAGACCAGCCGGCCGTCGGTGACGTCGTAGAAACCCACGTGCATCCGCGGCTCCGCGTTGTCGGTGATGGCGACCAGCCCGCTGGGGAGAACGGTCGGCGTCGTCCCGCTGCCCGCACTCAGCTGGCCGGGCTTCTTGCCAGAGCCGTTGTCGTAGGTCACCTGCCAGCGGACCGCGGGCTGACGGTTGCGGAGCGAGACCTTGTAAAGCGCCTCAGTGGTCACCACGTAGACGCCGGTGCGGTCCGCGGCGATCGAGTTGGCGATCTCGCCATCGAGGTCCAGGGGCGTGGAGTCACCGGTACCGGCCGCAACGCCGACCCGGCCGTCCTGGGTGACGTACCAGACGTTGCCGTCCCAGTCCGGCAGCAGCGCGACCAGGCAGTCGTCGTCCGGTACGACGTCGCCCAGGTCCACCTCGCGGACCTGGCGAAGGCCGTCGCTGTCGATGGTGAGCACGCGTCGGTCCGTGGTGGCGACCACCGCCCGGTCCTTGCTGTCCAGGTAGAAGTACGCGCCGCCGCAGAGGTCCTCCCACGGCCGCGTGTCCGACTCCTCGCGGTCGGGCAGGTCGAAGGTGTCGACCGGGCGCATCGACGTCGGGTCGAGCACGTGCATCACCGGACCGCTGCGGTTGCCGCACAGGGCGACCAGCCGGCCCTTCGCGTCGAACGCCAGGGTGGCGCACTCCTCCAGGCCGTACCACGACGAGTCCACCGACGGATCACGCCCCAGCGGCCCCGGCCCGGCGTAGGAGTCGGTCGCCCACGCGTCGTCGTGCATCGAGCTGCGGCCGTTCGGCGCCAGCCCCGGGTGCTGCGGCACCGACAGCTCGATCGGCTGGGCATCGACCGCCTCCCCGTCGTACGACGGGGTGACGAGCAGCCCTCCACCGGGCGGGATCGGCAGCCGTCCGTCCGGAACGACCACCACCACAGCGACCGCGACGGCCACCACGCCGACGACGCCGAGCAGCACCCACCGGCCCGGCCGCATCCTGCGGCGTACCGCTGGGACCAGCACCGCCACGAGCAGCGCCGCGAAGACCCACGGCCCGAGCGCCAGCCATCCGGCGGCCACCAGCACCAGCGCGACCACGAAGCCCACGTAGCGCAGCATGCCGCACCTGCGGCACGCTGCTCCCGTGAGTGCAGCTGACAACTTCCTCGACACCAGCGACTTCAGCGGCCCCGTCACGGCCATCGTCATCGCCTCCTTGGTCGTACCCGTTCTGGTGGCGGTGCTGGTGCTCGTCCTGGTCCGGCTGCTGATGAAGCGGGCCGGGACCGGGCTGCCCCAGGCCATGGGGTCCGCAGCCGGGGGCGGCATGGCGCAGCCGACCCGCGGGACCATGCACGTGGTCGCGTGCAGCGTGATCGACCGGCACGCGATGATCGCGCCCTGCACGATCGCCTATGCGATCGAGGCGCCCGGAATCCCGGCGTTCTCGGGGCAGGGCACCTTCTTCGCCCAGAGCGCCCGGTGGCCACAGGCGGGGGTGTCCCTGCCGGTGATCTTCGACGCGGCCAACCCGGCACACGTCGACATCGACTGGGAGCACGCGCCGCGGCCGATCGACATTGCTGCGGGCGCCGCGCAGGCGATGGCCGACCAGCTCAACCAGCGGTCCGGTCAGCCGCCGACTGCCTAGACGCGCTCGGTGGCTGGGAACAGGCTGGCGTAGGCGTTCAAGGCGGGCTGACCGCCGAGGTGTGCGTAGAGGACGGTCGAGTCCCTGGCGATCTCACCGTTGCGGACCAGGTCGATCAGGCCGGCCATCGACTTGCCCTCGTAGACGGTGTCGAGGATGACGCCCTCCAGCTGGCCGGTCAGCCGGATCGCGTCCAGCGTCGACTGGACCGGGACGCCGTACACGTCCCCGGCCCACCCCTCGAGCACGGTGATCTCGTCGTCGCGGAGGTCGCGGCCCAGGCCGATCAGCTCGGCGGTGTTGCGGGCGATCCTGGCGACCTGATCGCGGGTCTTGTCGAGGGTCGCGCTCGCGTCGATGCCGAGCACGCGGCGCGGTCGGTCCTTCTCGAGCGCAGCGAACCCGGCGATCATGCCGGCGTGGGTCGAGCCGGTGACCGTGCAGACCACGATCGTGTCGAAGAAGACGCCCAGCTCGCGCTCCTGCTGCACGACCTCCTCGGCCCAGTGCGCGAAGCCGAGACCGCCGAGCCGGTGGTCGGAGGCGCCGGCCGGGATGGCGTACGGCCTCCCGCCGCGGCTCTCGACGTCCTCGAGTGCCTGTCGCCACGAGTCCCGGAAGCCGATGTCGAAGCCGGCGGGGTCGAGCCGGACCTCGGCGCCCATGATCCGGCTGAGCATGATGTTGCCGACCGAGGTGCTGAGCGGGTCCGTCCACTCCGGCACCCAGTTCTCCTGGACGAGCACGCAGTCCAGGCCCAGGTGCGCGGCGACCGCGGCGACCTGCCGGGTGTGGTTGGACTGGTAGCCGCCGATCGACACCAGGGTGTCTGCGCCCTGGGCGAGCGCGTCCGGGACGAGGTACTCGAGCTTGCGGGTCTTGTTGCCGCCATAGGCCAGGCCGGAGTTGCAGTCCTCGCGCTTGGCCCAGATCTGGGCACCGCCCAGATGTGCGCTCAGCCGCGGCAGCGGGTGGACCGGGCTGGGCCCGAACGTCAGCGGATGGCGGGGGAAGTCGGAGAGGGGCATGCCGCAGTATCGCTGTTCCGAGAGCGCGACGACCCGGCATGCTGGCGCCTATGGAGCTGTCCGAGGTCTTCGAGTGGGAGAGCAGGCAGATCGCCTGGACGCGGGCCGGGTCCGGGCCGCCGGTGGTGTTCTGCCACGGGATGCCGTTCTCCTCGAGGGTCTGGGCGCCGTTCGCCGATGCGCTGGTCGACAGGTTCACGGTCCACCTGTGGGACCTGCCCGGCTACGGCCGGTCGTCGAAGCACCCCCGGCACCCGGTCCACGCCGGCATCCACGCGCGGGTCCTCCGCGCCCTCCTCGACCACTGGGGGCTCGATCGCCCGCACGTGGTGGCACACGACCTCGGCGGCCTGGTCTCTCTTCGCGCGCACCTGGTCGAGGGGGCGACGTACGCGTCGCTGTTCCTGGTCGACGTGGTCGCGATCCCGCCCAGCGGATCGCCGTTCTTCCGCTTCGTCCAGGACAACCCGGCGCTGCTGGCCGGGCTGCCGGACTACGTCCACGAGGCGATCGTGCGTGCCTACGTCGGCAACGCCGCCCACCGCGGGCTGGACGACGACGAGCTCGACGCCCTGGTCGAGCCCTGGACCGGCGCGCAAGGGCAGCCGGCGTTCTACCGGCAGATCGCGGACTACGACCTGGCCCTCCTCGAGGAGAACGAGAAGCGACTTGGCGATCTGGACCTCCCGGTGCGGGTCCTGTGGGGCACCGAGGACGCCTGGATCCCGATCGAGACCGGCCGTCGGTTCGCGGGACTGGTGCCGGAGGCGTCGCTGACCGAGGTGCCGGGCGCCGGCCACCTGATGCAGTACGACGCCCCGGTCGCGCTGGCGACCGCGCTGCGCGACTGGCTCGACCCCTCGGCATGATGGGGCCATGGCCGACCCGCGCGCAGGACAGCCCGCTCAACCCCAGGACCTGGTGGACCTGCCGCACCTGGTGACGGCGTACTACACCGGCGTCCCGGACCCGGACGCCGTCGAGCAGCAGGTGGCGTTCGGCACCAGCGGGCACCGGGGCTCGTCGCTGGACACGGCGTTCAACGAGACCCACATCCTCGCCACCACGCAGGCGATCTGCGACTACCGGAAGCAGCAGGGTTACGACGGACCGCTGTTCGTCGGCCGCGACACCCACGGGCTCTCCGAGCCGGCCTGGGCGAGCGCCCTCGAGGTGCTCGTGGCCAACGACGTGACCGTGCTCGTGGACAGCAGGGACGCGTTCACGCCGACGCCCGCGGTCTCGCACGCGATCCTGCGCGCCAACCGGGGCAAGCCGTCGGACGGTCCGGGGCTGGCCGACGGCATCGTGGTCACCCCGTCCCACAACCCGCCCCGGGACGGCGGGTTCAAGTACAACCCGCCGCACGGTGGCCCGGCCGACAGCGATGCGACCTCGGTGATCGCGGCCCGGGCCAACGAGCTGATCCGCGCCGGGCTGGGCGAGGTACGGCGCATCCCGTTCGCTCGGGCCCGCTCGGCCGCGAGCTCCTACGACTTCCTCGGCACCTACGTCGACGACCTGCCCGCGGTCGTCGACCTCGACGGGATCAGGCAGGCGGGCGTACGGATCGGGGCGGACCCGCTGGGTGGTGCGTCGGTCGACTACTGGGCCGAGATCGCCACCCGGCACGACCTCGCCCTGACCGTGGTCAACCCGCTGGTCGACGCGACGTGGCGGTTCATGACCCTCGACTGGGACGGCAAGATCCGGATGGACTGCTCCTCGCCCTCAGCCATGGCGTCGCTCGTGGCCCAGAAGGAGAAGTACGACATCGCCACCGGCAACGACGCCGACTCCGACCGGCACGGCATCGTCACCCCCGACGCCGGGTTGATGAACCCCAACCACTTCCTGGCGGTCTCCATCCAGTACCTCTTCGGCGGTGGGCGGCCCGGCTGGCCGACGTCCGCCAAGATCGGCAAGACCCTGGTCTCCAGCTCGATGATCGACCGGGTCGCGGCCGCACTCGACAAGCCGATGGTCGAGGTCCCGGTGGGGTTCAAGTGGTTCGTGCCCGGGCTGATCGACGGCTCGTTCGGCTTCGGGGGCGAGGAGTCGGCGGGGGCGTCCTACCTCCGCATGGACGGCACCACCTGGACCACCGACAAGGACGGGATCATCCTGGCGCTGCTTGCCTCCGAGATCCTCGCGAAGACCGGCAGGACGCCCAGCCAGCACTACGCCGACCTGGTGGCCGAGCACGGTGACCCGGCGTACGCCCGCATCGACGCGCCGGCCACCCGCGAGCAGAAGGCCAAGCTCGCCGCGCTCTCCCCCGACGACGTCACCGCCACCGAGCTGGCCGGTGAGGCGATCACCGCGAAGCTCACCGAGGCACCCGGCAACCACGCGAAGATCGGCGGGCTCAAGGTGACCACCGAGTCCGCCTGGTTCGCCGCCCGCCCCTCCGGCACCGAGGACGTCTACAAGATCTACGCCGAGTCCTTCCGCGGCCGCGAGCACCTGGCCGAGGTGCAGGAGGAGGCCAAGGCGGTCGTGGACGCCGCCCTGTCGGGGTAGTCACGGACGATCGACTTGTGGGCAAACGTTTACCCACAAGTCCTTTGTCCGTGACTACCCCGGCGACGGCCTGGCCTACAGGTGGTCAGGCACGATCAGCGCGTCCGGGTCCTGGCGGGGCGGCACGCTTTCGAGCGCCAGCCGCACCAGCGCGACGCGCCCCTCGAGCAGCACCTTCCGCTTGATCCCCCGCACGTCACCCAGCCGCTCCTCGACGGCTGCTCGCACCTGCGCGTCGGTGAAGGTCGGCCGGGTCCCCACAGCCACGTCGACGTCCGGCAACGAGACCAGCGGACCCAGCAGCTGGTCGCCGAGCCCGTCGAGCAGCTGGAAGCGCTGGAACTTGGTGAGCGCGTCCCATGCCTCGTCCGCCGTGCGCTGACCCTTCCGCACCGTCTTGTCCTGCGCCGCCAGCACGCTCTTGGCGACGCCCTCGAGGGCGACGGTCAGCTCCCGCTCGGTGAATCGCACGTGGCCAGCCTCCCGCACGAGCCCGCGCAGCCCACCGGTGGTTGAGCCGCGAGTGTCGCTCTGCGACCGAGCGAGTCGAAACCACCCAAGCCCAGGCTGGAACCAGCCCGGCCAGTCCCAGCCCACCTGACGCTCAACCTCCGGGCTCAACCACCGGGGGTCGGCTGCTGCTCGGTGGCCCACAGACCCACCAGGCCGCGGAAGTGGGCGAGGAACTCCTCCTGCTCGTGCGGGGGGTACGTCGCGGCGACGGTGTCGCGGAGCAGCCGGTCGAAGTCGTCACCGGTGACCCACTCGAGGACGGCCTCGTCGAGGTGCGGCAGGTGCTTCGCGGACCACTCCCAGTAGCGCTCGGTCTCGAAGTACTCGTCGGCCAGCGCCAGGTAGGCGGCCACCTTGTCGTCGTAGGACAGCGAGTCGTCGTCGGCGATCGCGAAGTAGCGCCGGGTCCGGAGGTCGACCTCCACCTTCCGGCCGGTGACCACGCAGTAGGTCGACCAGCGCACCAGCGCGGTGATCGCCCACGGGAAGTAGTAGTGCAGCGAGGTCACCGAGACATCCGGGCACGCGTTCGCGTAGTCGATCGGGTAGACGTCGTCGCCGACGACCAGCATCTCGCAGGAGTTGAACTCCCAGCGGAAGAACGCGTTGACGATCCGGGAGATCGCGACCGACTGGTGACCGGCCGACTCGGAGAGGAAGCCGTGGTTGACGGCGTACCGCTGGTGCATCGGCTGGTCGGGCCGGAAGTCCATCACCATCGTCTCGGGGCCTATCGACAGTGCCCGGGCGAAGTGCTCGTAGTCGACGGTGGCCTGGAGGTGCATCAGCATCTCGCCGGACTCGTCGTAGGCGCGGTGCAGGTCGCCGCGGTCGTTGATCCGCGAGACCCCGCGCCACGCGCCGCCGTCGAACGGCTTCATGTAGAGCGGGTAGCCGAGGTCCTCGGCGACCTTGTCGAGATCGAACTCGCGGTTGTACCGCTCCGAGGTGTAGGCCCAGCGCACGTTGTCGACCGGGTTCTTGTACGGCACCAGGGTGGTAGCGGGGACCTTGAACCCCATCCGCACCAGGGCGCAGTAGGCGCTGTGCTTCTCCATCGACTGGAACGTGAACGGGCTGTTGAGCAGGTAGGTGTCGTTGACCAGCGCAGCCTTCTTCAGCCACTCGCGCGGGTGGTAGTACCAGTGCGCCAGCCGGTCGATGACGAGCTCGGTGCGGACCGGGTCGTCGAGCCGGAACGGCTCGATGTCGAGCCGCTCGCTCGAGACGGTGTGTGTCTCGCCATCGATGTTGAGCGGCCCGACCCGGCGCTGGATCTCCTCGAACGCGCGCGGCCAGTCCTCCTCGGCGCCCAGCAGCAGCCCGACCAGGTGGTCCTTGCTCATGCCCGTCCTCCTTCGAGATCGACGATCTCGATCCGGATCCGCTTGTTGTCCTTGCCCTTGCTCTCGGTGCCCACTACGCGGACCGCGCCCACCTCTGCGGTCGACAGCACGTGGGTGCCGCCGTCCGCCTGCCGGTCCAGGCCGACGATGTCGATGACCCGCAGCGGGTCGATCTCCTGCGGGATCAGGTTCGCCGACGTCCGGATCAGCGCCGGGTCGGTGTCGGCAACCGTGCGGGGCAGGAAGTCGACGACGATCTCGTGCGCCTTCGCGATCTCCTCGTTGATCCGCCGCTCGACCTGGGCGCCGAGGTCGGCCGACATGGCCGGGAACGGGAAGTCCAGCCGGCCCTTCATCGGCTCCATGTTGCCACCGGTCACCGGGATCCCGTGGTCGGCCCAGATCACCCCGCAGAGGATGTGCAGCGCAGTGTGGGTCCGCATCAGCCGGTGCCGTCGGTCCCAGTCGATCGCGCCGTGCACCTCGACGCCGACGTCCGGAAGCTCACCTTCCACCGTGTGCCAGATGGTGCCGCGCTCGCGGCGTACGCCGGTGACGTCAAGAGCGCCGTCCGACGTGGTGATCGTCCCGAGGTCGCTCGGCTGCCCGCCGCCCACGGGGTAGAAGGCCGTCCGTGCCAGTGCGACCCGACCGCCGTCTCGGTCGACCTCGGTGACCGTGGCGTCGAACTCGGTGCGATAGGCGTCGACGGCGAACAGCTCGGTGTCGGCCAGGCCCGGGGGCGGCGGGTTGCCGGGGACTCCCATGAACCCTGCCTAGCAGGTTTGGCTCCGGACTTGGTACCCGGATCTCACACGGACGCTCAGGAGTGGAGCAGCCGCCAGCTCCCCTCGGAGATGACCTCGACGTCGCCGTCGACGACCTTGAAGGCCGTCTCGTCGTCGACCGCGTACGCCGGGCCGTCGATGCCGGCCGCCCAGGTCTCCGCCTCGGCCATGGTGTTGCCGGGCTTGCCCTCGCCGTTCACGTGCGGACAGATCGAGAAGTCGACGATCCCCAGCGTGCTGTCGTCACCGCCGGGCGGCCGCCACTGGATGAAGTCGTCCCCGACCTGCGGGGTCATCACCATGCTCCCCGCGCTCAGCCCCACCCAGACCGTCTCGGTCAGCGACGGCAGGAGATCCGCCAGCCCGGACTCCCGCATCCAGTGGCACAGGTACAGCACGTCGCCGCCCGCGACCAGCAGCACGTCCGTCTCCCGGACCAGGGGGACCCACTGCTCCTGGTCGATGCTGGGCAGCGCGGTGAGCTCCAGGACGCCCACGGACTTCCAGCCCAGCTCGACCATCGGAAGGTCGGAGTTGCCACTGATGAAGCGCCAGGCGCCCTCCCCCGGCCCGACCTGGGGGTGCCCGTACGCCGCGGTGGGGACGCACAGGGCGCTGGACTCGGCGATCGGCTTGCTCAGGAGGTCGACCAGCGCGTCGTGGATGCTCGGGTTCTTGACGCCCGCGGAGGTGAGGAGGAGCTTCAAGACGCCCCCAGGTGAGTACGCATGGCCGTCCGACCCCCCGAGCCTCGACAACTCATCGGCGACGCCTCAGGGAAGCAGGACGAGCTTCCCGGCCCCGTGGTTGCCGACCATCGCGCGGTGCGCAGCGGCGGCCTCGGCCAGCGGGAAGGTGTCGGCGACCACCACTCGAAGCCAGCCTTCCTCGTAGCCGCGCACCAGGTCGAGGCGGGCGGCGGCGCGGAGCTCGGTGCCCGGGTCCGCGCCCTCCCCGAAGCCGAGCTGTCGGATCCCCCGCTCGGCGGCGGCCGGGCTCGGGATCAGGGTGGCGATCCGGTCCTGGTCGCGCGCGACGGCCAGCGAGAGGTCGAGCACCGGGGTCGCGCCGACCGCGTCGAGCACCGCGTCCACGCCGTCCGGCGCCTGCTCGGCCACCCAGCCCCGCACGTCCTCCCGGAAGTCGAACGGCTCCACGCCCATCTCGCGGAGCACGCCGTGGTCCTCGGGCATCGCAGTGCCGAGCACCCTTGCGCCACGGTGCACGGCCAGCTGGCCGGCGATCAGGCCGACGCCGCCGGCGGCGCCGTTGAGCAGCACCACCTCGCCGTCGGCCACCTCGGTCGCGGCGACCAGGTGGGCCGCTGCGGTGCCGGTCAGCATCAGCCCGGCCGCCTCCTCCCACCCCATCGACGCCGGCTTGGGCACGCAGCTGCTGGCCTTGGCCACGACCTGGTCGGCGTACGCCCCGCTGACCGGGTGCACGATCACCTCGTCGTCCACCGGGAGGGCGCCGCCCACCACCACACCGGCGCACTCGCCGCCGAGCAGGACGGGCAGCTTGTCAGGATCGTCGCCGACCGTGCCGCTGTAGGACTTCACGTCCCACGCGTTGACGCCGATGGCCCGCACCTCGACCAGGACCTGTCCCGCGCCGGGCTCCCCCGGGTCGTGCTCGCGGAGCTCGAGCTGCTCGGGCCCGCCGTACGCCTTCGCCACCACCTGCCTGCTCATGCCTCGAAACTAGCGGCGAGGGCGCTGGGGTCGTAACGCGATCGGGCCATGGCGGTGCACAGCCACCGGCTGCTACAAACGAGACCAAGGCTCGGGCCCACGCCACCGGGGGGTTCGCTGCGGCGGACCGGACAGGAGCTTGGCCATGCCGGAGTCCTACGGACAGCTGCCGCCACCGCCGGACCCGGGCGTCATCGACGAGGAGGCTCGGCGGGCCGAGGAATGGCTCCCCGAGTGGCTGCGCGGATGCGGCCCCATCATTGGCATCGGGATCCTGGCCATCATCTTGATCCTCATCGCGCTCGGCTTCGCCACCGGGGTCTGGGACGACGACTCCCCGCGGGGAACCTCGTCCTCCAGGTCACCCTCCACCTCGCCCTCGACGTCCAGCTCGACCAGCGCGACCCCGAGCGAGTCCGCCAGCCAGCCCGAGACCGGCGGGACCTACGCACCCCCGACCACGGAGGACCTGCCGCCCGGTGCCGTGCTCTACACCGGCACCTCGGGCGCGAAGATCGGCTGCATCACCTGTGACGGGCAGAGCCGCTTCCTGCACATCAACCGGAGCGGGGTCGCGGTGGGCGACGCCCAGCGTCCTTCCCAGGAGGTCGTCTGGAACCAGAACGGGAAGTTCACCGAATTCGGCGCCAACATCTCGGGCCGGAACGAGGGCCGCTACGGCTACAACCTGTTCGCCAACGGGACCACCTACATGGCCGGCTGCTCCATGGAGATCGGAGAGACTTCCTGTCGCCAGCAACGGCCCAATGACGTCGCCAAAGGTGATCTGATCTCGATCATCATCGGCGAGGGCGGCACCATGGTGAACAACGTGCCGGCCAGCAGAGGCGACTTCGTCGTCGACTGGTGGTTCGTCTTCGTGCCCGCGGCCTGACGCTGCGGAACCAAAGACACCGAGCGGCCGCCCTAAGTACGACGGCAGACGCACACGTGGCGTCTAGGTTTGCCCGGTGGGTGTCATCGAGACCGCAGGTCTGACGAAGCAGTACGGCTCCGTCACCGCCCTCGACCACCTCGACGTCAACGTCGGCGAGGGAGTCACCGGCCTGGTCGGTGCCAACGGCGCGGGCAAGTCCACGCTGATCAAGATCCTGCTGGGCCTGGTGCCGGCGACGGACGGGACGGCGACGGTGCTCGGGCACGACGTGGCCTCCGAGGGCAGCACGATCCGTGCCCTGGTCGGCTACATGCCCGAGCACGACTGCCTGCCGGCCGACGTCTCCGCCAGCGACCTGGTCGTGCACATGGGGCAGATGTCCGGGCTGCCGTACGCCGCGGCGCGGGAGCGAGCGTCCGACGTCCTGCGCCACGTCGGCCTGGCCGAGGAGCGCTACCGCCCGATGGGGGGCTACTCCACCGGCATGAAGCAGCGCGCGAAGCTGGCCCAGGCGCTCGTGCACGACCCGCGGCTGGTCCTGCTCGACGAACCCACCAACGGGCTCGACCCGTCCTCGCGCGACGACATGCTCGCGCTGGTGCAGCGGATCGGGCGCGAGTTCGGGATCGCCGTGCTCGTCACCTCCCACCTGCTCGGCGAGCTGGAACGCGTCAGCGACCACGTCGTGGTGCTCGACGCGGGACGGCTGCTCCAGTCCTCGGCGACCACCGACTTCATGCACGCCACCGGCAGCCTGATCGTGGAGGTCCAGGGCAAGCCCGACGCGGACCGGCTGCTCGGCCAGGCGCTCGTCGAGGCCGGGCTCACCGCCCGGCCGGCCGGGGGCGCGCTCATCGAGGTCGAGGTGCGCGACGCGGCCACGCCCGACGTCGTCCGCGACCTCACCGTCGACCTCGGCCTTGGTCTGGTGCGGATGCAGGAGCGCCACCACCGCATCGAGGACGTCTTCCGCGAGGGAGGTGCCGGCAGTGTCCAGCCCGTCTGAGAGCCGGCCGGGCGCCGCTCCCGCCGGCGTCATCCACGACCTGGGCTACCGCCCCTACGGCGGACCCAGGCTGGGCGACGGCCCGGTCGCGTGGGCGTTCTTCGTCACCGGACTGCGCAACACCTACGGCCTCGGGCGGTCCGGCCGCTCGAAGGTGCTGCCGATGATCCTGCTGGCGATGATGCTGCTGCCCGCGCTGATCCTGGTGGGCGTGCTCGTCCAGGCCCGCGACCTGCTCGAGCTCGACGCACAGATCGTGTCCTACTCCAGCTACCCGGTCGTCACCCAGCTGCTCATCTCGGTGTTCGTCGCCGCCCAGGCGCCGGCGCTGATCTCTCGCGACCTGCGGTTCCGCACCATCACGCTCTACCTCGCGCGGCCGATGCGCCGGTCGGCGTACGTCCTGGTTCGTCTCGCGTCACTCACCGTGGCGACGCTCATCCTGATCGGCGCACCGCTGCTGCTGATGTACGTCGGAGGCCTGCTGGCCGACCTGCCGGTCGGCCGCGAGACCGGCCGCTTCCTCGGCGGCATGGTCGGCGCGTTGCTGCTCGCCGCCTGCCTGTCCGGCCTGGCGGCGCTGGTCGCGGCGCTGACGGTCCGCCGCGGGCTGGCAGTTGCCGCGGTGATCGTCGTGCTGCTGGTCAGCTACACCGTGGTCTCGACCATCCAGGGCATCGCGGCCGGCACCGGCAACGAGACGGTCGGCGAGGTCGCGGGACTGTTCTCGCCGTACACGCTGGTCAACGGGGTGCAGGTGTTCCTCTTCGACACCCCGAGGGCCACTCCGACGCCGCCGAGCAGCGACAGCATGGGGCTCCTCTACGTCGTCGCGGTCCTGGCCACCGTGCTCGGCCCGATCGGCGGGCTGATGGCCCGCTACCGGAGCGTCCAGCCATGAACCACCCCATTCGAATGCTCACTTCGTTCCGCTTCGAACAGGGACCCCGAAAAGCATGAGCGAGATTCGCATCGACCACGTCTCACGGTGGTATCGCAACGTCGTCGCCGTCAACGACGTCTCGATGACGATCGGGCCCGGGCGTGACCGGACTGCTCGGGCCGAACGGCGCCGGCAAGACCACCCTGATCGCCATGATGTCGGGCTTCCTCGCGCCCTCGACCGGCACGGTCACCCTGGACGGCGAGCCGCTGTGGCGCAACGAGGAGGTCTACCGGAAGCTCGGCCTGGTGCCCGAGCGGGAGGCGATGTTCGACTACCTGACCGGCCGCCAGTTCGTCGTCGCGTGCGCCGAGCTGCACGGGTTGGCCGACGCCGGCGCGGCGGCGCAGCGGGCGATCGCGCAGATCGAGATGACCGACGCCCAGGACCGTTCGATCTCGACGTACTCCAAGGGGATGCGGCAACGGATCAAGATGGCGACCGCGCTGGTGCACGACCCTGCGGTGCTGCTCCTCGACGAACCCTTCAACGGCATGGACCCACGGCAACGGATCCACCTGATGGAGCTGCTCCGCAGCATGGGCGCCGAGGGCCGGACCGTGCTGTTCAGCTCGCACATCCTCGAGGAGGTCGAGCAGGTGGCTCGCCAGATCGAGGTCGTGGTGTCCGGGCGGCATGCGGCGTCCGGCGACTTCGGCGCGATCCGCCGGCTGATGACCGACCGGCCCAACCGGTTCGTGCTGCGCACCGAGGACGACCGGCTGATGGCCTCGGTGCTGCTGGCCGACCCCAGCGTGCGAGGCGCGCGGCTGCGCTCCGAGGGCGGGATCGAGCTCGAGGCGTCGGACTTCGGCCGCTTCAGCGAGGTGCTGCCGCGGCTGGCCCGGGACCACGGCGTACGCCTGCACGAGGTGACGCCGACCGACGAGTCGCTGGAGAGCGTGTTCTCCTACCTGGTGTCCTCATGATGCTGATGCCAATGATCTCGGCGACGATCGTCCGGCTCGGCGCGCGCAGCATCTTCGGGCGTTGGCGCGGCGTGCTGCTCTTCGTGCTGCCGGTGATCCTGATCGGCCTGTCGGTGCTGGTGCGGGCGCTGGTCGGCCAGGACGCCGACGCGGCCGAGGCCACGCTCTACGGGCTCGGCCTGGTCGTGATCGTGCCGCTGGTCGCGCTCCTCGCGACGTCAGGACTCCTGGCGCCGGAGATCGACGACGGCTCGATCTCCTACCTGCTGGCCAAGCCGATCTCCCGCCACACCATCGTGGTCAGCAAGCTCGTGGTCGCGCTGACCTGCGTGCTGGTGTTCGGGGCGGTCCCGATGCTGGTCGCCGGGCTCATCATGCGCACCGACGCACCGGCGATCGGGGTCGGCTTCGCCATCGCGTCGCTGGTCGGCGGGACGGCGTACTGCGCCATCTTCGCGCTGCTCTCTGTGATGACCCGGCATGCCGTGGTCATCGGGTTGATCTACCTGCTGATCTGGGAGGGGCTGCTCGGCGGGCTGCTCGACGGCGTGCGGTGGCTGAGCGTCACCCGTTGGTCGGCCGAGGTCGTCGACCAGGTCGCCGACCTCTCGCTGGTCGACGACCTGCCACTGGCGTACGCCGTGATCGCGTTCGCCGTCGCGATCGCAGCCGGCACCTGGCGTACCGGCCTCCGCCTGCGGGCCTTCAACCTCACCGGGGACGAGTAGCCGCGGGCCCCGGGGTGACGTAGCGCGATCGGGCCATGGCGGTCCGAGGAGCCCGGCTGCTAGAACGGGGACAGGCTCGGGCCTCCACCAGGGATCAGGGGGCCACATGCAGGGCGACGTGCACCCGAATGACGAGGGCGACCATCCGGACACGCTCGACGACATGGCCGGCATCGGCGAGCGGGCCTCGAGCCTCAACCTCAAGGGCTGCGCGCCGGTCCTGATCGCCGCGGTGGTCATCATCACCATCTTCATCGGCGTGATCAACAGCCGCGACGACGACTCGGACAAGCCGTCGACATCGGCGACGCCGAGCTCGGCGGCCAGCGAAACGCCGAGCGAGTCCCCGTCCGAGACGCCATCGGAGACCCCGACGGAGTCACCCAGCGAGACCCCCAGCGACACGGCCGACCCCAGCACTGCCGCGAGCACACCGGGCGAGGGCACGCCTCCCGGGAGTCGCCGGTACGAAGGCAATTCCGGTGACCAGATCGGCTGCATCGCCTGCGACGGGCTCAGCCGGTACCTCTCCATCGAGCACCCCGGGGTCGGAGTCGGTGAGGCTGCGCGCCCGACGCTGGAGGTCGTCTGGCCCGAGAACGGCTCCTTCACCGAGTTCGGTGCAACGGTCTCGGGCGCCAACCAGGGTCGCTATGGCTTCGCCGTGCTCGCGAACGGGACGAGCTACACGGCCGGATGCGCCATGGAGATCGGCCAGACGTCGTGCCAAGCCCCGTCGTCCGCCAAGATCAAGAAGGGCGACCGGGTCGCGATCATCATCGGCGAGGCGGGCACCATGGTGAACGGCAAGCCGGCGAGCAGGGGGGACTTCACTGTCAGCTGGTGGTTCGTCTTCCAGCCGGCTGGCGGCTGACCCAGCGCCCCCGCTGCATCACCCGGCTGACGTCTAGCCGCTGGTCGAGGACGACCAGGTCGGCCCGGAACCCGGGACGCAGGGCACCCACGCGGTCCAGCCCGAGCATCGCCGCTGGTGAGGCGGTGGCGGCGCGGACCACGTCCTCGATGGGGAGGCCGGCGACCTCGACGGCGTACTTCACCGCGGCCGCCATGGTCAGCGTCGAGCCGGCAATGGCGCCGGTGTCTGCGAGCCGGGCCACCCCCTCGCGCACCTGCACCGTCATCGGCCCCAGCCGGTAGTCACCGTCGCCCGGGGTCGCTGCGGCGGCCATCGCATCGGTCACCAGCACCGCCAGGTGCGGCTTGGCCAGGGCAGCCAGCCGGAGCACGGCCGGGTGGAGGTGCACGCCGTCGGCGACCAGCTCCACGTAGGCGTCGGGGTGCTCGAGGAGCGCCGCGACCGGACCCGGCTCGCGGTGGTGCAGCTGGCGCATGGCGTTGAACAGGTGCGTGCCGACGGTGGCGCCGGCGTCGAGGGCCGCACGCGCGACGTCGTACGTCGCGTCGGTGTGGCCGAGCGCGACGGTCACGCCGCCGGTGACCAGGCGGCGTACGGCGTCGAGGCCGCCGGGGAGCTCCGGCGCGAGGGTCACCATCCGCAGCTGGCCGCGCGCGGCCTCGACGAGGTCGTCCACCTGTTCCGGTGTGGGACGAGCGAGCAGGGCCGGGTCGTGCGCGCCGGCATGGCTCGGCGAGAGCCACGGTCCCTCGAGGTGGAGACCGGCCAGGAGGCCGTCATCGACCAGTGCGCCCAGCTCGCGCACCTGGGTCAGCAGCCGGTCGGGTGCGTCGGTGACCAGGCTGGCCAGCATGCTCGTGGTGCCGTGCGCGAGGTGCGCCCGGACCACGGTCTCGGCGGCCTCGGCGGTGCCGGCGTCGAACGAAGCGCCGCCACCACCGTGCACGTGCGCGTCGATGAAGCCGGGCACCAGGGTCGCGTCGGTCAGCACCTCGCCGGGTGGCGCCGGCGGCTGGCCGGGACCGACGTCCGCGATCCGGTCACCGTCGACGTGCACCCACCCCGGCGCGAAGACCCGCGCCGGGGTGACCACACGATCTGCGGAGACGATCACTCAGGCAATCATTCAGGCCGTCGTGTCCGCCTCGACGAGCGACTCCTCGCCCTCGTCCTCGCGACCCGGCGTCTTGAGGTTCCACCATCGGATCACGAAGCGGAACGAGAAGTAGTAGATGACTGCGTAGCCGAGCCCGATCACGATCAGCCACAGCGGTCGCGTCGCGATGTTGTAGTTGAGCAGGTAGTCGATCAGGCCGGCCGAGAACCCGAACCCGTCCTTGATCTCCAGGGCGTTGACCAGCGCGAGTGACGAGCCGGTCAGCACGGCGTGGAGGATGTAGAGCGGCCACGCCACGAACATGAACGCGAACTCGAGCGGCTCGGTGATCCCGGTCAGGAACGAGCAGAGCGCGGCGGAGAGCATGATGCCTCCGACGGCCTTCTTGTGCTCGGGCCGGGCCTCGTGCCAGATCGCCAGAGCCGCGGCCGGCAGCGCGAACATCATGATCGGGAAGAAGCCGGTCATGAACGCTCCGGCGGTCGGGTCGCCATTCAGGAACCGCTGGATGTCGCCGTGCCAGACCGCGCCTGAGCTGTCCGTGAAGGAGCCGAACACGAACCACGGCGGGTTGTTGAGGATGTGGTGCAGCCCGAGCGGGATGAGCAGCCGGTTCAGGGTGCCGTAGACCCAGCCGCCGATCACGTCGTGGTCGGTGACCCACTCACCGAGGTTGGTGATGCCGGCGTCGAACCACTGGTAGACCAGGCTCATCAGCACCGAGATCACCAGCGCGGCGAGCGAGGTGATGATCGGGACGAACCTGCGGCCACCGAAGAACGCGAGGTAGGGCGGCAGGCTGATTCGGTGGTACCGCTGCCAGAGGAATGCCGTCACCAGGCCCATCACGATGCCGCCGAGCACGCCGAAGTTGATCAGCTCCTGTGCCGCGCCCTCCTCGGGCGTGCCCAGGACGTACGGCGACATGGCGTCGCCCACACCCTTGAAGACCAGGTAGCCGACGACCGCGGCCAGCGCGGTGGAGCCATCGGCCTTCCTGGCCATGCCGATCGCGATACCGACCGCGAAGATGATCGGCAGGTTGGCGAACAGCGCGCCGCCGGCTGCCCCGACGACGGAGGCCACTCGCTCCCAGCCGACGCCGTCCGCGCCGAGCATGTCTTTCGCGCCGAACCGGAGCAGCAGCGCCGCCACCGGCAGCGCCGCGATCGGCAGCATCAGGCTCCGACCGAACTTCTGGACCGGGGCGAGGTTGAACCGTCGCCCCGTCGTTCCCGTGGTTCCCGCGCCGAGCGGGACATCTGCTGTGCTCACTGCTGCCTGCCTTCCGAGTTTTCTAGTCTTCCGAGGTGCTGGCGCCGACACCGTCGCGGGCCAGGGACATGTGGAGCTGGTAGCGGTCGCCGCGGTAGCGCGAGACGACGTACTCCAGCGGGCGGCCGGACGCGGCAGCGACCCGGCGAAAGACGAGGAGCGGGGTGTTGAGGGGGGCGTCGAGCCGGCGCGCCGTCGCATCGTCGGCCGCCTCGCCCCACAGCGTCTGCTCGGCCGCGTCGATGACGAAGCCGTAGCTGTGCGTGAAGACCTCGTAGAGCGAGCCGCCGAGGTCGTGGCGGTCCAACCCGGGAAGCGCCTCGCAGGGGTACCAGCCGTTCTCGAGCGCGATCGGCTGCCCGTCCGCGAGCCGCACGCGGTCGATCCGCCAGGCGGTGCCGTCGCCGCCCAGGTCCAGGGCCTTCGCGACGTCCGTCGGCGGGCGGTCCTGGTCGATCGACAGCAGCCGGGTCGACGGAGTCAGCCCGCGGCGCCGCATGTCCTGGCTGAACGACGCGAGGTGCAGCCGGCTCTCCAGACGGGGGCGGGCCACGAACGTGCCCTTGCCGTGGATGCGGTGCAGCAGCCCGTCGGCGATCAGGCTCTCGATCGCCTTGCGCACGGTGGCCCTCGAGACGTCGTAGGTCGCCATCAGCTCGCGCTCCGAGGGGATCGCCGCGTCCGGCCCCAGCTCGTTGACCGCGAGGTCCGCCAGCACGTCGCTGAGCTGCGCGTGCTTGGGGAGCGGGCCGGCGTCGATCACCCGGGTCGGGCGCTTCGCGGTCAACGGAGATCCTCTCGACGGGATCCGGGGCCAGTGGTACGGTCTGGTCCGGACCAGTTGAGACAATGAACGCTCGACCCCAGACTTGTCAAGGAACCCACCCGAGGAGAACCGTCATGAGCAAGGCCGAGCAGATCCTCGCCGGACTCGGCGGGGCCGAGAACATCGTGGAGATCGAGGCCTGCATCACCCGGCTCCGCACCGAGGTGTCCGACCCGTCCAAGGTCGACCAGCAGGCCCTCAAGGCCGCCGGCGCCCACGGCGTCGTCGCGTCCGGGAACGTCGTGCAGGTCGTGGTGGGTCCAGAGGCCGACAACCTGGCCGAGGACATCGAGGACCTGATGTGACGTCGGTCGACGTGCTCGCCCCGTGCCCGGGGCGCCTGGTACCGCTGTCCGAGACCGGCGACCCCGTGTTCGCCGCCGAGATGGTCGGGCCGGGCGTGGCGATCGATCCCGACCCCGGGCTGGTGACGGTGGTGTCACCCATCGCCGGTCAGGTCGTGAAGGTGCACCCGCACGCGTTCGTCGTGCTGGGCGGCGACGGGGTCGGGGTTCTCGTCCACCTCGGCATCAACACCAACCGCCTGGAGGGCGCCGGCTTCGAGGTGCTCACCACCCAGGGAGCCACCGTCGAGGCGGGCGCGCCGATGGTGCGCTGGGACCCCTCGACGATCACCGGCGACGGCATCTCCACCGTCGTACCGGTCGTCGCCATGGACCGGCCCAAGGGCTCGGTCCCAGCCCCCGAGGGGGGCCGGGCCGTCAGCCCCGGGGACCTGCTGTTCCGCGTCGAGGTCTAGGCAGCAGCCTTGCGGGCCTGCTGCTGGAGCCGGGCCGCGGCAGCGCGACGGACCCTCGGGCCCTTGGTCGACATCGCGTAGAGCAGCTTCAGCTGCGAGGGCAGGTTCTTCGCGTTGGTCGTGGCGAGCCAGCCGTTGGGCAGCGAGAGCCGCACGACCTTGTGCCACGCGGAGTAGACCTGCTGGGGCATCGGCCGGGTGCAGTAGCTGAGGTCGTACTTCTCGAACAGCGCCTGCACCTTCGGGGCGATCTCGGCGTACCGGTTGCTCGGCAGGTCGGGGAAGAGGTGGTGCTCGATCTGGTGCGACAGGTTGCCGCTCATCAGGTGCAGCGCCCTGGAGCCCGAGATGTTGGCCGAGCCGAGCATCTGGCGCAGGTACCACTCGCCGCGCGTCTCGTTGTCGGGGATCGACTTGCGCTCGAAGGTCTCGACGCCCTCGGGGAAGTGACCGCACATGATCACCGAGTGGCTCCACAGGTTGCGGACCACGTTGGCGGTGAAGTTGGCGGCCAGGGTCGGCAGGAAGGCGCCGAAGGGCAGGGCCAGCGCCGGGTTGACGACGTAGTCCTTGGTGGCCTGCTTGCGGATCTTGCCGAGCACCTTCTTGACGTTGGCCTTGAACTCGGCGGGGCGCTTGTCCTTGGGGATGCGCAGGTTGCGGCCCAGCTCGAGGTCGTAGGCGGCGATGCCGTACTCGAAGAAGCAGGCGTTGATGAAGTTCCAGAACGGCTGGGCGAGGTACATCGGGTGCCAGCGCTGGTCCTCGTCGACGCGCATGATGCCGTAGCCGAGGTCGTTGTCCATGCCGACGATGTTCGTGTAGGTGTGGTGCACCTGGTTGTGGGAGTGCTTCCACTGCTCCGACGGGGTGGCCATGTCCCACTCCCACGTCGTGGAGTGGATCTTGGGGTCACGCATCCAGTCCCACTGGCCGTGCAGGACGTTGTGCCCGATCTCCATGTTCTCGAGGATCTTGGCGATCGAGAGGCCGACCGTGCCGAGCACCCACAGCGGCGGCAGCGCGGAACCCAGCAGGACGGCGCGCGAGCCGAGCTCGAGCCGACGCTGGACGGCGATGACCCGGCGGATGTACGCCGCGTCGGCGTCACCGCGGTCGTCGAGGATGTCCTGGCGGATGGTGTCGAGCTCGATGCCGAGCTGCTCGATGTCCTCGGGGGTCAGGTGGGCGGTCGGGTTCTCGGGCTTCTTGGTGATCGTGGTCATGGGTGTCTCCTCGTTCAGTGGGCGAGGGTGCAGTCGCCGGCAGCAGCGTTGATGCAGGTCTGGATGGGTACGCCGTCGGGGCCGGTCTCGCCGGGCACCGCGACGGTGAGCGCACCGTTGCGCAGGTCGCGCACGGCTCCCGACTTCAGCGGGAGCACGCAGCCCATGCAGATGCCCATCCGGCATCCGCTGGGCATCAGGACGCCGCCCTGTTCGGCGACGTCGAGGATCGGGGTGGCGCCGTCGGCGTCGAGGGTGGTGCCGCTCGCGAAGGACAGCGTGCCACCGCTCTGGTCCCCGAGGTCGGCCATGACAGTCGGACGGAACCGCTCGGTGTGCAGCGTCAGCCCACGATCGGCGTGGTGCTTCTCGAGGGCGTCGAGCAGCCCCGCCGGGCCGCAGGCATAGGCGAGGCGTTCGTCCACGTCGCCGACGAAGGTCGAGAGGTCGGAGACGTCGAGCAGGCCGTCGCGGTCGTCGTACCGCTCGACCAGGCGCAGGTGCCCGTTCGAGGCGAGGCCACGCAGCTCCTCGCGGAAGAGGGCGCTGTCCTGGCTGACGTTGACGTGGACGAGCACGATGTCGGTGTCGACCGGCGACTTGCGAGAGAACAGGTTGCGCAGCATGCCGATGACCGGGGTGATGCCGGAGCCCGCGGTGACCAGGAGCAGCTTGCGCGGCAGCGGCTGCGGGAGGACGAACTCGCCCTCCGCCTGCTCCAGCTGGAGCATCTGACCCGGGTGGGCGCGGTGCACGAGGTGGTTGGACACGACGCCGTCCGGGATCGCCTTGACGGTCAGGCTGATGCATCCGTCGGGACGCGGCCCGTGAGTCAGCGAGTAGGTGCGCCAGAGCCGTACGCCGTCGACGTCGACCCCGACGCGGACGTACTGCCCGGGCACGTGGCCGGCCCAGGCGCGACCCGGCTTGATCACCAGGGTGGCTGACTCCGCGGTCTCGGCGTGCACGGAGACGATCCGGCCGCGCAGCTCGGCGCCCGCCCGCAGCGGGTGGAAGACGTCGAGGACGTCACCGAGCTCGAGGGGCGTCAGCGCCGAGTCGGCGACCCGCCGCAGCGTGGCGCGCAGGCCGCGGCCCGAAAGGAACGGGCTGCGTCCGGGTACGGAGACGCTCGTACTGGCCATGCCTCAAGAGTCCCCTATCACTGTACGATGATCCATGTCTGAGGGACGTGAACGACTACGTCACATTTGTTCGCTGGAGACAAAATGGGTCCGGATACCCGCACTGAGCACGGTCTCAAGCTCTCCGCCGCCGCCGTCGAGGAGATGCGCGCGCAGCTGCCGGACGTCGCCGAGCAGGTGGTGGGAGCCATCGTCGAGGAGGTACCCAGCTACTTCGACGCGTTCTCCGGGCCGATGGGAGAGACGATCCGCAACGCCGTCCAGCTCGCTCTGGGCGGGTTCCTGTCGCTGGCGAGCCAGGGCCGGACCGAGGCACTTCGGACGCCGACAGCGCCGGCTGTGGAGGGCTCCTACCAGCTCGGCCGGGGTGAGGCCCGCAGCGGTCGAACCACCGACGCGCTGCTGGCAGCGTTCCGCATCGGGGCCCGGGTCTCGTGGCGGGAGATGTCGACGACCGCGGTGCGCAACGGGCTGCCGGCCGAGGTGATGGCCGACTTCGCCGAGCTGGTCTTCGCCTACATCGACGAGCTGTCGGCGGCCGCGGTCGCCGGTCACACCGACGAGACCGAGACGACCGGCCGGGTCCGCCAGCGGCTTCTCGACAAGGTCGCCGCGCTGCTCGTGGCCGGTGCCTCGGACGAGGAAGCGACCGCGGCCGCCGACGCAGCCGGCTGGGCGCCGCCCTCGACGCTCACTGCGGTGCTGGTCCCCGAGTCGCAGGTGCGACCGGTGCTCGGCCAGCTGGCGGCGGGCACCATCCAGGCCACCGACGCGCCCGGGCTCGACGAGGGCGCGCTGCTCCTCGTCCCGGACGCGCACGGCCGCCGGCGTACGGCGCTGCTGCGCACGTTGCGCGACCGCGGCTCGATCGCGGGGCCCGCCGTCCCGTGGCTGGAGGTGCGCGTCCTCCATCGAGCGGGCGCTCCGTGCCCGCCAGCTGGACATTGAGCTCGACACCGAGGCGGAGCTGCCCCGGTTGGTGCTGCACGCCGACGAGTCGGCCCTCGCCGACCTCCGGGCGCGCGTCCTGGCCCCGCTCGAGGGGCTGCGCCCCGCGACCGCCGAGAAGCTGGCCGACACGCTGCGCGCCTGGTTGCTCCACCAGGGCCGCCGCGACGACGTGGCCGCCGCCCTGTTCGTGCACCCGCAGACGGTCCGCTACCGGATGGGCCAGCTCCGCGACCTCTACGGCGACCGCCTCGAGGACCCCGAAACCGTGCTGGCCCTCACCATCGCACTCGCCTGAGCGCTGACCCGTCAATTCTGGCCCTCTGGCAAGGACCAGAACTGACGGGTCACCGATCTGGCGAGGGCCAGAATTGACGGGTCAGCGTCAGAGGCCCTGCCAGTCGGGCTTGGCGGCGTAGACCTCGCGGTAGTGGTCGGCGCGCTCGAGCCGGGCGGCGGCCGCGGGGTCGAGCAGCACGGTGGCGTGCGGGTGCAGCTGGAGCACCGAGGCCGGGCAGGAGGCGGTGAGCGGCCCCTCGACCGCAGCCGCGACGGCGGCCGCCTTTGCCTCGCCGGTGACGATCAGGAGCAGGTGACGCGCGCGAAGGATGGTGCCGAGGCCCTGGGTCAGGACGTGCCGCGGGACGTCGTCGACCGAGCCGAAGAACCGCGCGTTGTCCTGCCGGGTCCGCGCGGTCAGCGTCTTGAGGCGGGTCGTCGAGGAGAGCGAGGAGCCTGGCTCGTTGAAGGCCAGGTGTCCGTCCCCGCCGATGCCGAGCAGCTGCAGGTCGACCCCGCCCGCCTGCGCGAGCCGTGCTTCGTACGCCGCTCCCGCGGTCTGTACGTCGGTCGGGTCCGGCCCGTGCACCCGGCCCGGCGGCAGGCCGAGCTCGTCGGTGAGCTCGCGAGCGATCGTGGCCCGGTAGGACTGGGGGTGGCCGGGCGGGAGACCGACGTACTCGTCGAGCAGGAACACCCCCACCTCGTCGTACGACGGCCCGTGGCCGGCCCGATGCCGGGCGACCAGCTCGCGATAGGTGGGCATCGGGCTCGATCCGGTGGCCAGACCCAGCACCGCTGAGGGGCGGTCCCGGACCAGTGCCTCGATGGTGTCCGCAGCCAGAGCGGCCACCGCGTCGGCGGAGCCGAGGGGGACGACCTCCATCACAGACCGCCGTTCACGTCGTCCGGAGTGAGCACCACCCGATCATCGCGTGTGTTCAAGCGCGACCCAGCAGCGCGGCCCCGATCGCGGCCACCGGCTGGTCGGCCGGGACCACCAGGAGCCGGCTGGCCAGGTCGAGCGAGGCAAGGAACGGCGACGACGACGCCTGTGCGCGCAGGGCGCCGGCCACCGCGTCGACCAGGGGCGCGCCCAGCTGGGCCACGCCGCCGCCGAGCACGACGGTGACCGGGTCGACCGCGAGGCACAGGGCGCGCACCGCATCGGCCACCCCGGCCGCGAACCGGTCACGCACCACGACGGCGCGGACGTCGCCGGCGGCGGCCGCGGCGAACAGCGACTGGGCCGGAGGCCGGTCGCCCGAGGGCCAGGCCGCAGCGAGCGCGCGCCCGGAGGCCACCGTCTCGAGGCAGCCGCGCTGGCCGCACTGGCACAGGGCGCCGTTCGGGTCGGTCGGGACATGGCCGACCTCGCCGGCGGCTCCGGTGGCGCCCCGGCGCAACTGTCCGTCGAGAGCCAGCCCGGCGGCGAGGCCGGTGCCGATCGAGAGGTAGACCAGGTCGCGGATGCCGCTCAGCGCCACCGCGCCCAGCGTCGCCACGTTGACGTCGTTCTCGATCGCGACTGGCAACCCGAGCCGTCGCTCGAGCTCGTCGCGCAGCGGGACCCAGGCACCGTCGAGTCCGAGGTTGACCGCGTGCTTGACGACACCCCGCTCGACGTCGACGAGCCCGGGGATGCCGAGCCCGACCGATGCCGCGCGCGTGCCGTCGGCGGCCGCACCGAGGTGCGCGACGACGAGCTCGGCGGTGCGGACCACGCCGTCCGGGCCGGGCTCGGTCGCCTCGCGCACCTGCTCCACGACGCGCCCCTGCTCGTCGACGAGCACGCCGAGCGTCTTGGTGGCACCGATGTCGAGGCCGATCGCGCTCTTCAGCGCTCCCACCCTGCCTTCCGCAGCACGTCGGTCACCGCCACCGCGCCCGGCTGTGACCAGCCGCGCGCCTCGATGGTCGGCAGCGAGTCGGTACGCCGGACCGGCCAGCCCCACTCGACCACGACCGCGTCGCGGCCGGCGGCCGCCGCCAGGGTCGCCAGCACGTCGGGCTGCCGGTGCGCGTCGCGCACCTGGAGGACCAGCGGCCCGTCGGGGAGCACGATGTCGCCGGGAGCCACCACGATGTCAGCGGCCAGCCCCCACGGGGCGGCGCCGATCGCGATCGTTCCTGGCGAGTCGACCCGGACCACCTGGGCTCCGGCCAGGGCCGGCAGCCGGCCCGAGACCGTCACCGACAAAGCCGCCCCCGCCGAGAGGTCGTGAGGGTCGAGCTCCGGCCCGGGCTCCGGAGTGACCGCGAGCCCGCCGACGGCCTTGGCCGCGTCGGCCAGCCGTTCCTCGGCGAGCCGGCCGGTGCGGACCGCGTCCACCAGCGCGGACTGGATCGCCCGCACCAGGGCGACATCCTTGTCCGGGCCGATGCACAGCAGGTCGGCACCGGCGCCGATCGACAGCACGGCCGCTTCCGGGATGCCACGGCCGCCCGAGGCTCCCGCCATGTCGAGGGCATCGGACACGACCACCCCCGCGAACCCGAGCCGGTCGCGCAGCAGCCCCAGCACTGCGGCGCTCAGCGTCGCGGGCAGGACCGGCTCCAGTGCGGGTAGGACGACGTGCGAGGTCATCACCGCCGCCGTACCGGCCTCGACGGCGGCCACGAACGGCACCAGCTCGCGTTCGGCCAGGACCGCGAGGTCGACGTCCAGGACGGGCAACGCGAGGTGGCTGTCCTCGGCGGTGTCGCCGTGACCCGGGAAGTGCTTGGCGCAGGCGGCGACCCCGGCCGACTGCAGGCCGACCGTCCAGGACGCGACGTGGGTCGCCACGGTGGCTGCGTCGGAGCCGAAGCTCCGGGTGCCGATCACCGGGTTGTCGGGGTTGGAGTTGACGTCGGCGACCGGGCCGAAGTCGAGGGTGATGCCCAGCGCGGCCAGCTCGGTCCCGATCGCCCGGGCCACCGAGCGGGTCAGCGCCGGGTCGTCCGCGGCGCCCAGCGCCAGCGGGCCGAGGACCGGGCTGCCGTCGGGCACGTGCAGCCGGGTGACGTCGCCGCCCTCCTCGTCGACCGCGATCACGGCGTCGGGCGCGGCCGACCGCACGGTTGCCGTGTACGCCGCCACTGCCTCCGGTCCGTCGGCGGTGTTGCTGCCGAACAGGCACAGGCCGCCCAGGCCCTCCTCGAGCAGGCCGACCACGTCGGCATGCACCGTCGTGGCGGGGAACGACGGGAGCAGCACCCGCAGCGCCAGGGAGTCGAGGGTCACCCCTTCACCGCCCCGGCGGTGAGCCCGGCGACCATCCGGCCCTGGACGATCAGGAAGAAGATGATCACCGGGATCGCGATGAGCGTCGAACCGGCCATCACCGCGCCCCAGTCGATGCCACGGTTGACGTTCACGAAGCCGGCCAGCCAGACGGGCAGCGGCTTGCTGTCATCGCGGGTCATCACGACGACGGCGAGCGTGAACTCGTTCCAGGCCTGGATGAAGCCGAAGACACCGGTGGCCACCAGGCCCGGGGCAAGCAGCGGGAGGGTGATCTTCCGGAACGCCTTGAACCGCGAGCAGCCGTCCATCATGGCGGCCTCCTCGAGCTCATACGGCACGCCGGCCACGAAGCCGCGCAACGTCCAGACCGTGAAGGGCAGCACGTTGGCGACGTACACCAGGGTCAGTCCCGCCACCGTGTTGAGGAGCTGGAACCCTTCCAGCATCTTGTACTGGGAGATGAACAGCCCCTCGACCGGGATCATCTGGATCAACAGCAGGGTGACGATGAAGCTCTTGCGGCCCGGGAACCGGAACCGGCTCACTGCCAGCGCGGCCAGGAACGCGAAGACCAGCGAGACCAGCACCGTCGCGACGGTGACCGCGAGGCTGATCCCCAGCGCGTCGAAGAAGCGCCCGCCCTCGAGGACGCGTCGGTAGTTGTCCAGCGTGCCGCCGAGCGGGGTCCAGGTCGGGTCGGGCGCCCGGATCTCGCGGCGCGGGAGCAGCGAGGTGTTGACCATCCAGTAGACCGGGAACGCGCAGGCCGCGAAGATCACCAGCCCGGCGAGGTTGGCGCCCAGTCGGACTGAAGCGGTGGGACGGCGGGCCATCAGTTCTCCTCGTTCCGCAGCATGACCCGCACGTACGGCGCGGTGAGCAGCACGGTGAGCGCAAGCATGAACATGGCCACTGCAGCTGCGGTTCCGAAGTCGCCACCGCCGATGCCGAGCCGGTAGATGTAGGTGCCGAGCAGGTTCGTGTCACGGGTGACCCCGCCGGCGTTCTGCAACACGAAGATCTGGGTGAACACCCGCAGGTCCCAGATCACCTGGAGCAGCCCGATGATCAGCAGCACCGGCCGGATCGAGGGCAGGACGACGTGCCGCAAGCGCTGCCAGGGGCCGGCGCCGTCGAGCTCGGCAGCCTCGGTGAGGTCGTCGCTGACCTGGGTGAGTGCGGCGTAGCCGGTGAAGGCCACGAACGGCACGCTCATCCAGACCACGATCACGGTGGCCACGAAGAAGAACGACAGCGGCTCCAGCAGCCAGGAGTGGCCCTGGAAGTCACCGCCGAGGTGGGCCAGGATCCAGTTCACGATGCCGTACTGGGTGTCGAAGAGCCACTGCCAGACGGTGAGTGAGGCAACCACCGGCATCGCCCAGGCGAGCAGCAGCCCGGCCTGCACCACGAGCCGGACCGGCTTGGACATCAGCCGCATCAGCAGCGCCACGGACATGCCCAGCCACATGGTCAGCGCCGCGTTGACCAGGCAGAAGGCGACGGTGCGGGCCAGCACCTTCCAGAGGTAGGCGTCGGTGACCAGCGACCGGTAGTTGTCGAGGCCCACCCACGCGGCGGGCCGGCCGAACTGCTGGGCCAGGCCGTACTCGTGGAACGAGAGCAGCACCTGCCGGACGAGCGGGTAGCCGAGCGCGAACCCCAGCGCCACCACTGCGGGGAGGAGCAGCCCGTAGGGCAACCGGCCACCGCGGCGAGGCCGCGGCGAGCCGAGGAGAGCGCGTCGTGGGCTGCGCGTCCGGGTCGGTGCGCTGGTCGTGGTGGTCACCCCCTCCTCCTCTCAGTGTGGTGTCGGTGTGCTCTGGGTGCTATCGCCTGGGGCCGGCGCCGGGCATGGAGCGGCCGGGACGGCGTCGTTGCAGGGAACGCCGCCCCGGCCGAGTCACTTTGGCCAGTCGAGCTGTCAGCTGAGCTGTTCGGTGATCGCCTCGTCGGCGGCCGCGGCCAGCTCCTCGACGTCACCACCCGTGGCGATGTCGACGAACAGGTCCTCCAGCACTCGGGAGCCCTCGACCTCGGCCCAGCCCGGCGCGGCCGGGGTGAGCTTGGCGTTGGACGCCGCTGCGATGGTGGCCTGTGCGAACTCGTCACTGCCGAGCAGGCTGGACAGCGAGTTCTTCGCCGGGGTCAGGCCGGCCTCCGCCATCAGCGTCTGGTACTCGTCGCTGAGCATCAGTCCCACCACGTCGCGGGCCAGGTCCTGGTTCTGGGACTTGGCCGAGACCGCGATGTCCGAGCCGCCGAGCAGCACGGGCGCAGGGGAGCCGTCGGAGCCGGGAAGGGCGAAGACACCCAGCTGGGCGACCATGTCCGGGCAGCCCGTCTCGGGGTCCTCGATCAGCCCCTTGACCCATCCGGGCGCCGAGAGCATGCCGACCTCGCCGTTGCAGAACGGCGTCTGCGGGTTCTCCTCGTTGCCGTCCTTGGCGGCACCCGAGGCCTGCTCCATGAGCGTCTGCACGGTCTTCAGGCCCTCGATCGACTCGGGCGTCGACAGGGCGCCCGTCCAGGTGTCGCCGTCCTTGACGGCCACCTCGCCGCCGGCGTCCCAGACGAAGGCGACGCCGTTGCGCCAGTCCTGGCCGGGGAGCCAGAAGCCGGAGAAGTTGGCCGGCTCCGGGTTGGCCTTCTTGAGGTCGATCGCGGCCTGCACGAACTCGTCCATCGTGGTCGGGACGGCGATGCCGGCCGCCTCGAAGAGGTCCTTGCGGTAGAAGATGTACTTCGACCCGGCGTAGTACGGAACCGCGTAGGTCTTGCCGTCGACCTGGGCGCCCTCGACGAAGCCCTGGAGCAGGTCGTCGCCACCCCAGTCGGCGAGGTCGGAGCTGACGTCGCTGAACGCGCCGGCCTCGGTGAACGTCGGTGCCTGGGTGTTGCCCACCTCGACCACGTCGGGGGTCTCGGAGTCGCTGGACAGCGAGGTGGTCAGCTTCTCGACCAACCCCTCCCACTCCTGCTGCTCGATGGTGAGCGTGGAGCCCGGGTGATCTTCCTCGAAGGTCGTCTTCAACCACTCGCGGGCGGCATCAGGGGTGTCCGCGCCGTTGATCCAGACGCGGATCTCGGCCGTGTCCGGACCGCCACCCGACGCGTCGGCGTCGGCCTCGTCGTCGCTGCACGCGGACAGCCCGAGCCCGAGCGCGAGCACGCCGGCCGTGGCGACCGTTCCAAACTTCAGTTGAGTCCTCTTGAAGGTGCGCACCGCAGTGTTCCTCTCGTTCATGCGATTTCCTGGGTGGTGCCGGCGGGTCATCAGGACACCCCCAGCTGCCCGGCCAGGACGAGGACCGCGGCGCCCACAAGCACCACGTCATCGCCCAGCGCGGACGTGCGGACCGCGAGCTCCTCGCCGGAGACCGGCATCGTGCGCTCACGGATGGTGCGGTCGACTGCCTCGAGCAGCGGGCCGTTGAGCAGCTCGAGCGGGCCGCTGAGGACCAGCTCGTGCAGATTGAGGGTGCCGACCACCGGGGCCAGCATGGTGCCGAGCAGGGTGCCGACCTCGGCGAGGGCTTGCCCGCCGTCGGCGGCGAGCCGCTCGCGCAGGTGCGGCGCGGCGAGCACGGTCTCCAGGCAGCCGACGCGACCGCAGGCGCACTCGACGCCGTCCGGGTCGACGACGACGTGGCCGATCTCGCCGGCCGCCGAGCGGTGGCCGTGCAGAAGTGCTCCCTCGAGCACCAGCCCGGCACCGACACCGGTGCCGATCCGTAGCAGCATCAGCCCGCCGTCGCCGGTGTCGCCGAAGGTGTGCTCGCCGAGGACCGCGGTGTTGGCGTCGTTGGCCACGAAGACCGGCACGTGGAAGGCCTCGCGCAGCCCCTCGGCCAGCGGGGTGCCGTGCCAGCCCAGGTTGGGGGCGTCGACGACCACTCCGGCGGCGTCCACCACGCCGGGTGTACCGACACCGATGCCCAGCACCGGCCGGGACGCGGCATCGAGGAGCTCGCCGATCAGCTCGTGCACGAGCGCGACGGCATCCTCACCGCGCCGCCCCTCGAGCGGCCGCAGCCGGCGGTCCTGGACGTCGCCGGTCAGGTTGATCAGGGCTCCGGACACCAGGCCCTCGGCGGAAAGGTCGACGGCCACGATCTGCCGGGCCTGCTCGGCGATCTGCACCAGCACCGGGGGCTTGCCGACCCGGCCCTGGGTCGCGGCGGCCGACTCGGTGAGCAGGCCCTCGGTGACCAGGTCGCCCACGACGTCGGAGACGGTGACCCGGGTCAGTCCGCTGGACCGGGCCAGGTCGGCGCGGCTGGCGGCGCCGTACCGGAAGAGCAGCTGGAGCAGCAGCGCCCGGTGGTGCCGGCGAGTGTCCTCTGGCAGCAACCGCCCGGAGGGCCGGAGCTGCCGGCGGACCGGCGCTGAGGTGCTGTTCACGTTTGTTAGGAAACCTCACTTACTAATCCGATGTCAAGAGCTCGTCCGCGCCAATTCCGGGGAAATTCACCAGGGCAGGAGGGTTGGTAGCCCGCGCGATGGGGTACGACGGTCTCGTGAGGTCCACAGCGATGTGGATCCTTCTGGGGGTGTTCGTTCTGCTGGGGGGCCAGCCGAGCGAGGCGGGGACGGGGGACCACGCCCAGCACACAGACCAGCGCGCCGTGCGCGCTGAGCGCACCGGCACCATCGACAAGTACGTCGCCCTCGGTGACTCCTACACGGCCGGGTCCGGCATCCCGCCGACCTCGCGGACCGGGTGCCAGCGCTCCGAGCGCAACTATCCGCAGCGCATAGCGGCCCGGCTGGGCGCCACCCTGGTGGACGTCAGCTGCGGAGGCGCGAACACCTTTCACTCCGACACCGCCCAGCAGACCGACACCGGAACGGTGCCACCTCAGCTGCGGGCCGTCGGCCGCGCGGCCGACCTGGTCACGATCAGCCTCGGCATCAACGACGCCGGGTTCGCGGCGCTGCTCTACCAGTGCCTGGCCGTCGCCCCTGACGATCCGCTGGGTGCGCCGTGCCGCGCGTCGTTCCAGACCGCCCAAGGCGACGTGAACTTCAACAAGCTCCCCGAGGTCCGGCGTCAGCTCGAGCGCATCATCGGCCTGGTCGCCAAGCAGGCTCCGCACGCGCGGATCGTGGTCGTCGGCTACCCGCAGCTGGTGCCGCCGACAGGCACCTGCGCCGCACTGCCGTTCGCCACCGGCGACTATGCCTACGTGCGCGAGTTCTTCGACCGGGTCAACGACACCCAAAGGCTGGCGGCGCGCCACACCGGGGCGGACTACGTCGACATGGCGGTCGCGAGCGTGGGCCACGACGCCTGCGCCGGCGACGAGGCGTGGCTCAACGGCGTGGACAACAACGCGCGCGGGATCACCTTCCACCCCTATGCCAACGAGCAGCGCGCGGTCGCCGCGCTGGTCGCAGACCTGCTGGAGTGATCGCCCCGTAGCGTGACGCCATGAGGTGGGCGGCGTCCGCAGTGGTGCTCGCGATCATCGTGACCACCACCGCCTGCGACGACGATGCGGATGCCCATGAGGGCGACTCCTACGTCGCGCTCGGCGACTCCTACACCTCCGGCGCCGGCCTGCCGAAGACCCAGCCCAGCTCGCTGTTCTGCCAGCGCTCGACGCTGAACTACCCGCACCTCGTCGCGAAGGAGCTGCACGCGGACCTGGTCGACGTGAGCTGTGGCGGCGCGGCCACGGAGCAGGCCACCATCCCGCAGGACGTGGGCAACGGCACCACCGCGCCGCCCCAGCTGGACGCGGTGACCCGGTCCAGTGACATCGTCACCATCGGCTTCGGCTACAACGACTTCAACGTGTACTTCGACCTGCTCTTCGGCTGCTCGTCGGCTGCCCCGGGCGACCCCAGCGGCCATCCGTGCCAGGACCTCCGGGCCGGCGGCGACGACCCGAGGACCATCACCGCCAAGATCGGCGACCACGTGCAGGCCACCCTCGAGGCGGTGCACGAACAGGCGCCGTCGGCCGAGGTGCTCCTCGTCGGCTACCCGCAGCTGGTGCCCGACTCGGGCACCTGCCCGGAGCTCCCGCTCGCCGAGGGTGACTACCCCTACGTCCACGAGATGCTGGAGCTCCTCGACGAGGCGCTGCGACGCGCGGCGGAGAACGCCGACGCCACCTTCGTCGACGTCTACGGGGCCAGCGACGGCCACGACGTCTGCGCCGGCGACGAGGCGTGGGTCAACGGCATCGTGGCCCAGCCGGGCGTGGCCGCGCCGTACCACCCCTTCGAGCGCGGGCAGCGCGCCGTCGCCGACCTGGTGGTCGAGGCCCTGAGCTAACTCCCCCGCCGTACCGTGGGCGCATGCTCGTGCGCCGGGTCGTGGCCACCCTCGCCGTGGCGGCTTTGGCCGTCGTGGCCGGGTGCGACGAGGCTTCTCCGGCCGACGGCGGCAACCCGGACGCCGCTGCGACCTCTGGGAGCTCCACCTCGGAGTTCCCGACGTACGTCGCCCTCGGTGACTCCTACACCGCGGCACCCGGAGTCCCGCAGACCGAGCAGCAGTCGGGGTGCTTTCGGTCCAGCGGCAACTACCCGAACCTCGTCGCGGCCGCGCTGGAGTCGCAGCTGGTCGACGTGAGCTGTTCCGGTGCGACCAGCCTGGCGCTGGTCGGCGCGCAGCGCACCGCGGACCTGGTCCAGGAGCCGCAGTTCTCCGCACTCACGGCCGAGACCTCGCTGGTGACGCTCGGCATCGGTGGCAACGACCTCGGGCTCTTCCAGACCATGGTCGGCACCTGCGCCCGGCTGAGCTCCAGCGACCCGAGCGGGGCGCCGTGCCGCGACTACATGCGGACCGCGGGCAAGAAGAAGGACCTGCTGCTCGAGAAGATCGACCAGATCCGCGCCCGCGTCACCTCCGCCGTTAAGGGCATCCACGACCGCTCGCCGCAGGCCAAGGTGTTCCTCATCGGCTATCCGCAACCGGTGCCGGTCGAGGGCACCTGCCCGGTGCTGCCGCTGGCCACGGGCGACTACGGCTACGTCCGCACCATCGTCGGCTACCTGAACGACGCGATGCACGCGGCCGCCAGGAAGGGCAGGGCCATCTTCGTCGACATGGCCAGGGCCAGCGCCGGCCATGACATCTGCGCCGGACCGGACGCCTGGGTCAACGGCAGCAACACCGACCTGACGCGGGCGGTGGCCTTCCACCCGTTCGCCGAGGAGCAGCAGGCCGTGGCCGACCTGGTCCTCGCCAAGCTGGAGAGCCGGGACTAGAGAGCCGAATGCACCACCCGACCGCCGACGGCGGTCAACGAGACCGGCATGCGGCGCAAGGCGGCGCCGGTGGCCGCGGAGGTCTCGCCCCGGGCCAGCGGGTCGGCGTCGAGCAGCACCAGGTCGCCCGGTGAACCGATGCCGACCGTGGGCTGGCCGTCGACCGACGCCGCCAGGGCCTCGGCGGCGGTCAGGCCCTGCTCGGCATGCCAGGGCTCGCGGTCGTCGGCGCTCCGATGCACTGTGGCCGCCATCGCCAGCCACGGGTCGAGCGGCGAGACCGGGGCGTCGGAACCCAGGGCCAGCTCGACGCCGTCGTCGAGCATCCAGCGGAACGCGAAGCACCGCTCGCCCCGGCCCGGCCAGACCTGCTCGCTGAGGTCGCGGTCATCGAGCAGGTGCGCCGGTTGCACGCTGGCCCGGACGCCGAGCTCGGCCATCCGTCGTACGTCGGCCCGGCCGACCAGCTGAGCGTGCTCGATCGACCCGATCGCCCCGGTCTCGGCGTACGCCGCCAGTGCCTCGGCCACCGCCGCGTCGCCGATCGCGTGGGTGGCGACCTCGAGGCCACCGCCGTGGGCCCGCATGAGCAGGCCGCGAAGCTCCGTGCCGGAGAGGTTCGGCTGGCCGGCCGGGTACTCGAGCCGGTGCGCGTCCGCATAGGGCTCGCAGCACCAGGCGGTCCGGGTGTTGAGCGACCCGTCGCTGATGATCTTGAGCGGCCCCATCGTGGCGCGGTCGTCGCAGCCGGGCAGCGGGTCGCCGGTCCGCAGCCCCGCGGCGATCACGTCGTCGAGGGTGTCGGCGTACGTCGCCCAGCGGACGCGGAGCACGTCGCAGCCCTCCGCCCAGCGCTCGGCCCAGTCGTCGCGGCCGCCGCCGAACTCGAAGTCCACCAGTCCCGACGACGCCCCGGGCAGCCGCCGCGTCGAGGGTGCGCCGGAACGCTTCGGGCGCGGTGCCGTCGTTGCCGACCAGGGTGACCAGCCGCGGGTAGACCGAGAACCACTCGGTCTCCCGGACCACCGAGTCCCGCACCGGCATCGCCAGGTGCATCAAGGCGGTGGTGTTCATCCACGCGTGGTGTCCGTCGCCGCAGATCAGCACCACCGGGGTGTCGCCGGTGACCGCGTCCAGCTCGGAGACGGTGACCGCTCGCTCCCAGAGGCCGGACCGGTGCCCCCAGCCGACGACCGGGACGCCGGGCAGCGTGGCGATCCGCTCCGCGACCAGCGCGAGCGCCTGCTCGGGCGAGCGGGCCGGGGCCAGGTCGAGCCGCTGCGAGGCCAGCGTCCACTGGGCCAGGTGCACGTGCTGGTCCCACAGCCCCGGCGCGCACCAGCGGCCGTCGGCGTCCACCTCTTCGATGCCAGGCCGCGGGTCGAGGTCCGCGGCCACCGTCGTGACCCGCCCCTCCTCCACCAGGACGTCGACCGGGTGCACCGGTGGCGCCGCGGCCGGTCCGATCGGGACCAGGCGCGCCCGCCGGATCATCAGACTGGACACCGGTTCACGCTAGGCCACCGGGCAAAGCCCATCCCCGGAGCCGGTCGGCGGCGGTCGGCCTACAGGGGTAACTCACCGTTCGGTTCACTCCTTTGGCGTTGGAACGCCAGAGAAGCTGACCGAACGGTGAGTTACCCCAAGGGCCTTCAGGCCGGGCAGGGCTCCGGGCAGTCCTCGCAGTCGTGGTCGTCGACCTCGTCGGCGGCGTCCGGGCCGAGCTCCGGCATCGCCATCGGCTGCGGCCGCAGGAACACCCCGCCGACCACGGCGGCCAGGGCTGCGGCCACCGCACCGACGGCGAACGCGACCTGCAGCCCGCCGTGCAGCGCCTCGACCGGGCCGGCACCGGCGGCGGCCAGCGACGCGGTCCGCGAGTCCGAGACCGCGACCAGCACGGCCAGCCCGAGCGCGCCGCCCATCATGAACGACGTGTTCACGACGCCCGAGGCCAGCCCGGCCTCGTGCGGCTCGACGTCGCCCATCGCGGCCAGCAGCACCGGGTTGAACGCGATGCCGGCACCGATCCCGAGCAGGATCATCGAGGGCAGCACGTCGATGACGAAGCTCCCGTCGACCGGAGCAATCGCGAACAGGGCCAGGCTGGCGGCGGCCAGGGCGAGGCCGACGGTCAGCGGCGCCCGGATGCCGAAGGCCATCACCAGCCGGTCGGACAGCTTCAGCGAGCAGATCATCATCACCAGGCTGGTCGGGACGAACGCCAGGCCGACCTCGAGGGCGCTGTAGCCCAGCACCTGCTGGAGGTAGAGCGCGGCCAGGAAGAACCAGGCGAACATCGCCGCGGCCCACAGCACGCCGACCACCTGCGAGACCGAGACGTTGCGGAGCTTGAACAGCCGCAGCGGCACCAGTGGTGCGGCAGCCTTGACCTCGCGGACCACGAACGCGACGAACAGCACGGCCGCCGAGGCCAGCAGTGCCACCGTGCGGGTCGATGCCCAGCCGGCCTCGTTGCCGCCGACGACGGCGTACACCGCGATCATCAGCGCGGAGGTGACCAGTACGGCGCCCGGCACGTCGAGCTTCGTCGAGCCCGGGACCACGTCGTCGGCCGGCAGCACCGCCCGGGCAGCCACGAGAACCGCGATGCCAACGGGGACGTTCACGAGGAAGATCCAGTGCCACGACAGCAGACCGGTCAGCACGCCACCGGCCAGGACGCCGACGGCGCCGCCGCCGGACATCACGAAGCCGAAGACGCCCATCGCCTTGGCCCGGTCTCCGGGTGAGCTGAACAGACCCATGATCAGGGCCAGCGCGACGGCCGAGACGCCGGCGCCGGCCAGCCCCTGCACCGCGCGGCCGACCACGAGGAAGGACGCGTTCGGCGCAAGACCGCAGACCGCCGAGGCGATGGTGAACGACACGACACCACCGATGAACACCCGCTTGTTGCCGAGCAGGTCGCCGAGCCGGCCGGAGAGCAGCAGGAAGCCACCGAAGGTGAGCAGGTAGGCGTTGACCACCCAGGCCAGCGAGGCCTGCGAGAAACCGAGGTCGGTGCGGATCGAGGGCAGCGCGACGTTCACGATGCTCTGGTCGAGCACGATCATCAGGTCGCCCAGGCACAGCACGTAGAGCGCCAGCCAGCGGCTTCGCGTCGTGGCGGGGTCTGTTGCCGAGTCGGTCGGCGTGGTGGTCGTCATCAGATTCTCCTCAACATGGAAGGGCCTACATCTCTTCCACGAACGGCTGTGTATCAATACGACAGACCGGGCCGCACCTTCTTTCTCATCGCTCACGAGGCGGGTGTGGTTATCGTCACCGCATGTGGTGGCGCGCGCTCGGGGTGGCCTTCGTGCTGCTCTGCGCCGGCGTCGCCGGCGGGTACGCCATCGCGGACCGCACCACGGAGAAGCCGAGTCAGGGCTCGGGCGTCGAGCCGGTGCCGGCGGTCTCGCCCTCGATCCCGACGCCGTCCGTGCCGACGTACGCGCCCGACCCCGCGGAGGTCCCGCCGCTCGACACGGACGGTATGGCCACCGAGACCATCCCGCTCCGGCTGGATCCGGGAGGTCCCGGCGTGCGGGTCGCGGTCCCGGTCGGGTGGCTGGAGAACCGGCCTGTTGGCAAGGACTTCTGGACCTTCGCCGAGCCGAGCGACTTCCACTACACCTACTCGATGCGGGTCAGCATTCTCAGCGGTGGCACGTCATCCAAGAAGGCCGCGATGGCAGCGCGGATCGCACAGCTGGAGGACGCCGAGGCCAACGGTGACATCCAGGATTTCGAGGTGACCGTCCAGACTGACGACACCTTCGAGGCGACCTACGTGGATCACGACCACTTGCGCTTCACCACCGAGCGGTTCGTGAGCTTCGCAGGGACCGAGGCCTCCGCCGCCGTCGCGGTGACCGGGCGCGACGTCGACCAGTCCGGCATGGGCGACCTGCTCGCCCAGACCGTCACGTCGCTGCGTCAGCTGTCGGCCAAGCAGCCCAATGGGTCCTAGTGTCCTGTTGGGCACTGGACCTGACTCGGGCCAAGACGGTCCTGGGGTCACGGCGACACGTAGCCACTTTCCCGATGTAAATCAGCGTCGCTCCGCCGCGCAACTCGTTAGTAAACATCTTGCGACCGTGCCGTTCCTACTAGGGACTTCTCATCAAAGACAACCGCACATAGGGCACCGGGTCGCTCATCCGGTGCAAAAATCGGTGCAGTAAACGGTGACTTGAAGCGTCAGGAGCGTCGGAGAATTTACAGAGTAAGCGCCGTTCCCGAGATTCAAGTCTGGCCCACTTGATGGCGAAAGAGTACAGCCTAGAGAATACCTCCCGCCACCGAATACCGCGCTGCCGCGCAACGTATAAGCACCAACCTCCCCAGATCCCTTGACATAGGTGTTTGATCCACCACCTTGGTAAACGATCGTGCCGGCAGAATTTCTAATGTTGATGGTGCATCCGTAGATCCCGCTATGCAGACTCACGCCGGACTTAGCGCAGAACCACTGGTTGTTCGGAGCGGCGCCGTTCTTCGTGAACTTGACGTTGCAAGAAACAGACGCGCTTGTCGCGGCGGTGGCAGGGGAACTACTCACGAATGAAATCGCTATTACCGACAACAGACCGGCAATCGCAATGGCGATACGGCGCATCGATCTCACTTTCTAGGGGTCCGGGTCAGTGACGGAACGGTCACATCTCGTGCCAACCCCTGACCGTCGCCTTGACTCTTGTCAAGACTGTGGGGACGCGGCAAAATCCTCCAGCATCGACAATATCAGCCGGAAACTCGATGCACCCTCGAGGTGCAGCTCGACCTACACATCGCTGCAGTTATCCCGCCTCGCGCTTTCGCCCCAGAGTGCGACCCGTCACCGCGATGTCGACGTACACGATACCGTCATTGTCTGCGACCCGGTCTTCGAGGCGACCTACGTGGATCACGACCACTTGCGCTTCATCACCGAGCGGTTCGTGAGCTTCGCAGGCACCGAGGCCTCCGCCGCCGTCGCGGTGACCGGGCGCGACGTCGACCAGTCCGGCATGGGCGACCTGCTCGCCCAGACCGTCACGTGGCTGCGTCAGCTGCCCGCACAGGGTTCGGAGGACAGCGCCGACTAGGAGGGCGCTGGCACTTTGGCTTGGCTACGGCAGCTCGAAGGGTCCGGCCAGGTCACCGGTCGCTGCGTCCCATGCAAGCACCCCGGCCCGCGCGGCGACGGCGTAGAGCCTGGTTCCGTCGGGTGCCCACAGCACCGCCCGCATCGACTCGTCGTGACCGGAGAAGCGGCGTACGTCACCGCCGGACACCGGCCACAGCCAGATCTCGGGGTCCTGCTTCTGGGACATGGCAAGGATCGTGCTGTCCGGGGAGAAGGCCAACCCGTCGGCCAGCACCGGCTCGTCATAGTGGGCACGCTCCGCGAGCGTCTCCGCGTCCCAGATGCGCACTGTGGCCTCGACCCCGGCGGCGTTGGTGGCCGTGGCCAGGAGGCGACCGTCGGGACTCCAGGCCACCGCGCCCTGCGGCTCGGCGTCGAGGGTGGCGACACGATCACCCGAGGAGAAGTCCCAGATCTCGACCGGCGCATCCGGTGCCGCGACGGCGAGCCTCCCGCCGCGGGGGTCGAAGGCCAGGGCGTCCGGCGTCGAGCTCTGCGTCGCCAGCTCCGCCAGCAGCTCACCGTCGCTGACCGACCACAGCCGGACCATGCCGTCGTCGGCGGCGCTGGCCAGCGTGGTGCCGTCGGCGTCGAATGCCACGTCGGAGATCCCCGCCCCCACGACGTCCTCGGCGGCGGCCACGGCGTGGCCGGCGAGCGTGCGCACGACCTCCCCGGTGTCAGCGTCGATCAGCACGACTGTGGCGGCTCCTCGGTCGAACCCGCTGGTGGCGACCAGGTCGCCGGCGGGGCTCCACGCGACCATGTCCCCGCCTGGGTAGGTGGCCTCGAGCGAGCCGTCGCGGGTGCTCCACACGCACAGGTCGTCCGGACACGGGACGACGATGCGCAGACCGTCGGGACTCAGTGCTGCCGCGTCGGGTTGCACCACCACGCCCGGGACGCGTTCGACGTCCCCACCGGCGGCGGGCGCGGGCTCGTCGTCGCCGTCCCCTGAGCTGCCTGGATCGGATGAGCACGAGGCGGTTGCGACCAGGAGCACGGCAACCACCACTGTCAGCTGCCGGCGGCCCCGGGGTCCAGCAGGTCGACGTCGAACCATGCCTCACTCCCGTCGCTGCACTCGTGGTGGTCCAGCCGCCGGCCGTGGAAGGTGACCAGGCGCTGGGCTCGCGACGTGCGCCCCTGCTCGCGCAGGACGTCGTACTCGTCGCTGACCCGTAGGACGGTCCACGGTCGGTCGAGGCTCCCGTCACCGGACGAGGTGATCGCCTCCAACGCGAGTCGAGCCGTGCGCCCTTCGCGACGCGCCCGGGTGGGGTCGCCCAGGCCGTGGTAGGCCCTCGCGAGCGCCGAGTGCGCCGATGGGCTGAGGAAGGCGCCGGGCATCAGGGCTCGCACGACCCGGACCGCCCCTGCGAAGTCGCCACCCGCCAGCAACGGGGCGGTCAGGCGGACCGGGTCCAGGTCGGCGCTGTAGTTGGGGGCGCGGCGCACCGCAAGGCGGAGCCGGTGCAGGTCGTCGGGGTCGCGCCCCTGGGCGTACGCCGTGGCCAGCGCGGCGATCGATGCGTCCCGGTCGCCGCGGGCCGGCGTCGAGGTGCCCGCGCTCATCCGCTCTCCTCCCGGTAGCGCTCGACGTCCTCTCCGGTGAGGTCGTCCAGGTAGTCGTCTCCGGCGTCGCGCGCGTCGCTCTCGACCGGCTGGTTGTAGTAGCCGTCGAAGTCGTCGGCTGGGGAGGTGTAGTCGTCGAAGTTGTCCCGCCAGTCCTCCACGTCGTCCCGGGTCGCGCCGGGTGGCGGGTCGAAGGGGTCGTCCGCGTCGTCGGGCAGGTCGTCGACCGCCTGGTGCTGGACGGCGTGCCGGACCTCGTGGGCCATCGTGTTGATGAGGTCGGGGTCGTCCAGGTCGTTGACGTCGAGGCGGAGCACCCGGTCGTCCTCCGACCAGCTGCCGTGGGAGTCGGTGTCAGGGTTGTCGTCGACCCCGTCCCCGTCCTGGTCCTCGAGGTCCTCGAACCGGATCTCGAAGTCCTCCAGGCCGGCAGCGTCGGCCAGGTCCTCGGCCATCTCCTCCAGCGCGGTCCGCCGCTCCTCCTCCGACATCTCGCTCCACAGGCGCGCGACCTGGGGGTCGACCACGCCCTGCGGGCCGTCGGAGCTGAAGGATCCGTCCGGTCGGGCATGGACCAGGGTGCTGTCGACGTCGTAGGCCTGGTCCAGCACCGTCGCGACCCGTGCCACGAGCGCGTCGCGCAGTCCGATCCGTTCCTGGGTGTGGGCGTCGGCCAGGGCGGCCGACTCGAAGGTCCGCGGCGGAGCCACGTCGGTGACGCTTCCGTCGTGGCCGATCTCGAAGCCCTGCGACCGGGCGTCGTGATCGAGGTCGGTCACCAGGGTGGTGATCGCGCCGACGGGTCCGGAGGCCTGGTAGATCGCCCGCTCGAACCGACGCACACCCTCGAGGTGCTCGTCCATGCTGCTCACGAGGGCGAGCTTGCGGAACCTCGCGAACAGGCTGGTCAGGCCCAGCCAGGAGCCCGGGACCGCCTCATCCTCCACCGCGTCGCGCGCTCGCTCCAGCGTCGCCACGTCTGATCGCAGGGTGGAGCTGGCCGTGACCAGCCCGTCGGCAGACCAGTCCCGAAGGTTCCCGTAGTCGACCATCACCCACGGCCGATCAGGCCGCCGAGGAAGTCGAGCAGGCCACCCACGGCCGAGTCGGTCGCCGTGCCGTCACGCCGAGCGCCATCGACGGCGTCGGCGAACGCCTTCGCCTCGGCGCTCCACCCCTGGACGCCCGCGGTCCATGCCTCGCCCAGGTCCGGCATGATCTCGGCGGTGGTCGTGCCGGGCAGGGCGGAAGCGAGAGCGGCCAGGGCGTCCGAGCCGTCGGCCTTGCGCGCCGCTGCGGCCGCGTCCGTCATCGCCGCACTTGCGGCGACCAGGTGCGAAGGGACCATCGCCAGCACGGACATGTGGTTGCGGATACCCGCGCCCCAGCGCCCTCGAAACGCCGAGCAGCCGGGCCTGGCCCAGCCGCCCAAGAACGTCCTAGAGGCCGTGGGTCTCGACGTCGTCGAGGACCCGGTTGGCGGTGGCCCGGTCGTTGCTGCGGACCTGGACCCACATCAACGTGTTCGCGGTCACCTGCACCACGCGCTCGACAGTGACCCCGCCGGGGCAGCCGGCATAGACGACGGTCGTGGACTCGTCGCCGTCGGCGGTGTCCTCGATCGCACTGCCCGCGTCGGTGCACTCCGGGTGCTGCGGCACCTTCTCGGGCCGCTCGGTGCCTGGCAGCAACGCCACCACGACGCCCTCGCCGGTGGCATCGGCTCGGTTCCAGCCGGAGCGCGAGCCGACCGACAGCGCCGGGAACACCGCGTCTGCGTTTTGCGGCCGCCAGCCCTCGAGCGCGTCGGCGCGGTCCCAGTCAGCCGGGACGGTGACCGAGAGGGTGCCGGTCTCGTCGGTGACCGTCCGGTCGGTCGGGGCCAGGCCACGCTGGGCGGCGTACCCCGCTCCCCCGCCGATGGCCAATGACACCAGCCCCACCAGGGCCAGCACCGCGAGCCGGCGCCGGCGCCGCGGCGGCCGAGGCTCGGGCAGCTCGCTGGCCGCCGGCTCCGGGGTCGGACGCGGCCCGGGCCGAGTGAGGTCGGGGTCGCGGTCGAGCCACGGCTCGGCGGTGGGACCGACGGCGATCGGTCCGAGCGCGGCATCGAGCGCGGTGACGAACGCGGTGACGTCCGGGAAACGGTCGTCCCTGGCGCGAGCCAGACCGCGGCGCAGCACCTGCTCGACCTCCGCCGGGAACTGGCGCTCCGGCGTCGAGACCGGCGGCAGGGCGCCTGGGTTCATCGCGTCGGAGAGCGAGGCATGGGTGAACGGCGGCCGCCCGGTGAGCAGGAGGAAGGACAGCGCGGCAAGGGAGTACTGGTCGGCGCGGGCGTCGGGCGCCTCGGCCGCAGCCTGCTCGGGTGCGATGAAGGTCGGCGTCCCGGCGATCATGGTGAGCCGAGAGGACATGTCCAGGGCCTTCCCCAGCCCCAGGTCGCCCACCATCGCCCGAACGGTGTGGCAGTCGCCGCCCTCGACGCTGCGGAACAACACGTTGGCGGGCTTGACGTCGCGGTGCAGGATGCCGCGGTCGTGCAGCGCCTGGAGGCCGGCGCCGACCTGGCGGACCACCTCCATCGCCTGGGCCGGGGTGAGCCCCTCGACCTCGAGCCGGTCGGCCAGGGTGCCCTGGTCGGCGTACGACATGACGAGGTAGGGGCGGCCGTCGTCGAGCTCACCAGCGTCGTACACGGACACCACGTGCGGCGACTCGACCTTGCGCAGGTAGCGCCCCTCCTCGAGGAACCGCTTCCGGATCTGGTGGTCCTCGGTCCAGTTGTCGGCCAGCACCTTGATCGCCACCGGCGAGTCGAGCTGCTCGTCGTAGGCCAACCACACCGTCGCGAAGCCGCCGGAGCCGACCCGGCGGCGTACGGCGTACCGGCCGAGCCGGTGGGGCATGGACACCCCTGCATCATCACCGGTCGCCGCACGAGGTGAAACCTCGCGGTGCCCCCTAGTCGTCACTGGTTGCAGTTCGGCCGCGGTTCGCAAACCAAGGCGACCCGCGTTGGGGGCCTGCATTATCTTCGGCTCCGAGCATCCGGGGAGGGTGGAGTACATGGTGGTCGCAGACGGCATCACGCCGGACGACATCGACGAGCTCGCGCGGCGAGCACAGGCCGGCGACCGCGACGCGATGGAGGCACTGCTGACCGCGGTCCGGCCGCGCACCCTCAACGTCTGCCGCGGCGTGCTCCCCTACACCCCGGACGCCGAGGACGCCTGCCAGGAGGCGCTGATCAAGGTCTCCCAGAAGATCGGCACCTGGAACCGCCGCGGTCGGTTCACCACCTGGCTGCACGTGGTCGCCGTGAACTCGGCGCGTTCGACGTACCGCCGCATGAAGAACCAGGCCATCGCCGCCGACCCCACGGAGTCCCAGGCGATGCAGCGCCCGGATCCGCGCACCACGAGCGTCATCGCCGGCACCCGGCTCGACCTCCTGGAGGCCATGGAGGCGTTGGAGCGGGATCACCCTCAGTTCGTGGAGCCGCTGCTGCTGCGTGACGTCTACGGTCTGCCGTACGAGGAGATCGCGGCGCAGGTCGGGGCACCGCTCGGGACCGTCAAGGCGCAGATCCACCACGGGCGTCGGCTGGTGCGGCCGATGCTGGCGGACCGTTCGTGAGACGAACGTCGACTCTCGGCGCCCTGCTCCTCATCGCCAGCCTGGTCGCCGGCTGCAGCGACGACCAGCCGTCGGCCACCCCGTCGCGGTCGACAGCGACTGCGTCGCCGAGCGATGCGCCGAGCGAGACGCCGTCCACCTCCGCGTCACTTCCCGCCGACGACGAGCCGGCTCCCGATCCCAGCGACCCGGCCCTCGCCCCCGCGCTCAGCACCCCGGTCGAGGACTCGGTCTACCCCGATGTCGGCGACCCGAGCGTCGACTCGCTGCGCTACGACCTCGACCTGGCCTGGACGCCGCAGAGCCGGATCCTCGAGGCCGAGGCCACCCTCGAGCTTCGGTCGACCGTCGACGGGGACCACCTGCAGCTGGCCCTGGGCGAGCCGCTCGAGGTCTCGACGGTGACCCTCGACGGCGCCGACGTTCCCTTCGAGCACACCGGCAACGATCTCGTCGTCACCGCGCCCGTCGTGAAGGACGCGCGGTACGTGCTCGAGGTCGGATACTCCGGCACGCCCGAGCCCACCCCGGCGCCCACCGAGCGCAGCGACTACAGCACCGGCGGCTGGACGATCGATCCGTACGGCCAGACCTGGACGATGCAGGAGCCCTACGGGGCGTTCACCTGGTACCCGGTGAACGACCAGCCCTCCGACAAGGCGCTCTACGACATCACCGTCACCGTCCCGGCCCCCTGGGTGGGCATCGCGAACGGTGAGCTGGCCGACCAGACCGAGCACGATGGGCTGACCACGACCTCGTGGCACCTGTCGTCGCCCGCGTCGTCGTACCTCGTCACGGTGGCGACTGGCGACTACACCCAGACCACGAACACGTCGACGAGCGGGGTCGAGATCTCCTACTGGGTCCCGAGGGACCAGCCGGGGCTGGCATCGGGGCTGGAGTACGCCGCCACCGGGCTGGACTGGCTGGAGTCGCGGCTGGGGCCGTATCCGTTCGACAGCCTCGGCTTCCTGCTCGTCGACTCGCGCAGTGGCATGGAGACCCAGACCATGATCACGCTGGGCACCACCGACTACGCGACCTCGCGCGCGGTGCTGGTCCACGAGATGGCACACCAGTGGTACGGCGACGAGATCACGCCGGACGACTGGCGCGACGTGTGGATGAACGAGGGCATGGCGATGTACCTCCAAGGCATGTGGCAGGCCGAGCAGGACGGCCGGAGCGTCGACGAGGTGATGGACGACTACGCCTACGTCGAGCTGGAGGCGCGCCAGGAGGCCGGACCGCCCGGCGCCTACGACCCCACGCAGTTCGGCGCAGGCAACATCTACTACGGTCCGGCACTGATGTGGCACGAGCTGCGCAAGAGGATCGGCGACGAGAAGTTCTTCAAGATGGTCCGCGCCTGGCCCGCGCGCGACCCGAACACCAACGCCGGGCGCGACGAGTACCTGCCCTGGCTGGTCAAGCGCACCGGCGTCGAACGGTCCTTCTTCGACGACTGGCTGCTCAGCCCGACCACGCCCAACCGCTCCTGAGTCGCCGAGTCGGGGTTACTGATGCGCAGTAACCCCGACTCAGCACCCATCCGGACCGCGAGTCGGGGTTACTGATGAGCAGTAACCCCGACTCGGCGACTCCTGATACCCGAGAGTTGGACCATGGCGATTAGGTTAGCCTTACCTAATCCAAGGACCGCAAGTCGGTGCGAACCTTCGCCACCTTCTGCCTCTGGCTGAAATCGTCGCCGTGCCTTGCTCGCGAGCGACGTTCCGGGTTCGGTGGGCGCATGCGACTGCTGGTGCTGGGTGGGACGGTCTTCCTGTCGAGGGCGGTGGCCGCCGAGGCGGTCCGCCGCGGGCACGAGGTGACGTGCGCGTGCCGAGGCACGTCGGGGTCGGTGCCCGAGGGGGCGGCGCTGGTCGAGGTGGACCGGTCCCAGCCGCTTCCCGACCTCGGTGAGTTCGACGCCGTCGTCGACGTGGCGCGGCACCCGTCGTGGGTGCGCGGTGCGATGGCGGCGTACCCAGCGGCGCACTGGGTCTTCGTCTCGACGATCAACGTGTACGCCGACGACGCGACCCCCGGCGGTACGCCGGAGACGCTGCCCCTGGTCGAGCCGATCCACGAGGATGTCGACCTGCGTGCGGACCCGGAGGCCTACGGTCCGATGAAGGTCGCGTGCGAGCAGGTGGTGCTCGACGGCGCGGCCTCCGCCATGGTGGTCCGGCCCGGGCTGATCGTGGGCCCGAACGACCCCACGGGGAGGTTCAGCTACTGGCCGCGCCGGCTCGCCACGGGCGGCGAGGTGCTGGCCCCAGGCGACCCCGCCGACGCAATGCAGATGATCGATGCTCGCGACCTCGCGGTGTGGGTCGTGGACTCGTGCGAGCAGCGCCGGACCGGCATCTACGACGGCGTCGGACCGTCCATGCCGCTGGCAGACCTGCTGGCGCAGTGTGCCGACGGCGTCGACGCCGAGCACACCTGGACGTGGGTGGCGCAGGAGTTCCTCACGGAGGCCGAGGTCGAGCCGTGGATGGGTCCGGGCTCGATCCCCCTGTGGCTCCCCCGCCCGGAGTACGACGGCCTGGCCGCCCACGACGTCCAGCCATCGCTGGACGGCGGACTCGTGGTCCGGCGGCTCGCCGAGACCACCCGGGACACCCTGGCCTGGCTCGACGCGACCCCCGACGCTCCGGTCAGCGGCATCGACCTCGAGCGCGAACAGGAGCTGCTGTCCGCCTGGAAGGCACTGTCCCCAAGAAACTAGAACAAGTTACAGTCAGTCGTGCTCCCTCGGACGCCGGTCGTCACTCTGGCGCTGACCGCCGTCCTCGGCCTGGGCCTGGTCACGCCCGGCGCCGACGCGGTGCCGGACCGCGAGGCCGGATCAGGCATACCCGGGCTGCCGAACCTGCCATCCGGCGGCCAGCCCATCCCGGCCGCACCGACCGACGCGCTGATGCCGCAGTTCCTCGGCTCGACGGCGACCGCACAGCCGGTCCCGCACCGCACCGTCCCGCAGCTGCCGATGCTCTCGCCCAACGGCACCAACAGCATGCACAACGACGCCTATGCCTCCGACGCCTACGAGATCAGCGGGCCGCTCGGCCGCAACCTGCAGGTGACCACGGCGTCGTACGGCGTCCGCGAGTGCGCCACCATCGCCTTCGACTCGCACGGCCGGGTCGTCGGGCTGTGCGGCGGGCTCGAGGGGTTCGCACTGATGGTGATCGACCCGGTCACCCTGCAGCCGATCTCGGAGCTGCAGACCTCGCAGCGCGACATGACCAACGGCAAGAACCCGTTCACCGACATCTGCGGCGGAACCTACTTCTTCCTCGACAAGGACGACCATGCCTACCCGACCACCGTCGACCAGCAGATCTGGAAGGTCGCGGTGCGGGCGGACGGATCCCTGTCCAAGGTGAAGACGTGGTCGGTCGCGAGCGCCGTACCGAAGGACGACTGCCTGATCTCCGTGATGCCGGACTGGAAGGGCCGGATCTGGTTCTTCACCGAGCACGGCCAGATCGGCACCATCTCCACGGGCAACGGCAAGGTCCGCACGACCCACCTGCCCGCCGGCGAGCGCGTCACGAACTCGGTGTCGACCGACGAGACCGGCGGGATGTACGTCGTCTCCACGCACGCGCTGTACCGGCTCGACGCGCGCCGCAAGGGGAAGGGGAAGGGCACGCCGCACGTGACCTGGCGCCAGGCCTACGACCGCGGCAGCCAGACCAAGCCCGGCAACCTCTCGCAGGGCTCCGGGACCACACCCACCCTGGTCGGCACCAAGTGGGTCGCCATCAACGACAACGCCGACCCGCGCACGCGGATCGTGGTCTATGACCGGCGCCGACACGTGCGCGCCAACCGCCGCCTGCACTGCGTGCTCCCGGTGCTGCCCCACGACGCCGGCACCACCGACAACAGCCTGGTCGCGGCCGGCAAGTCCCTGATCATCGAGAACAACTACGGCTACACCGGTCCGGCCAGCACGATGGGCGGGAAGTCCACCACGCCCGGGCTGGCCAGCATCCGCATCCGCAAGGTCGACTGCAAGCTCGAGTGGACCAGCCGCGAGACCGCTCCGAGCTCGGTGGCGAAGGCCTCGCTCGGCAACGGCCTGCTCTACGCCTACACCAAGCCGGCACGCGACGACGGCGTCGACGCCTGGTACGTCACCGCCATCGACCTGCGCACCGGCAAGACCCGCTGGAGCCGGTTCACCGGCACCGGCACCCAGTGGAACAACCACTACTCGTCGATCTACCTCGGCCCCGACGGTGCGCTGTACGTCGCCACCCTGGCCGGGCTGATCAGGATGACGGACGGGCCCTGACGGGTCCCTGCAGAACGTCGGCGAGCTGGGCTGCCGCCTTGTCCGCCCCGCCACGCGGGACTGGGCGGTACGACGGACGGGCGGTCCGGGCCGCGATCATCGCGGCCGCGAGCTGGGGCGGGGTGGTGTGTGCGTAGTCCATCCGCAGACCTGCCCCGTAGTGGTCGAGCCGGTGCGCCACGTAGTGCTGCTGCTCCCAGTGCCGGGCCAGCGGGAAGTAGACGAACGGACGACGCGCCGCGACGAGCTCCATCGTGGTGGACAGGCCACCCTGCACGACGGCCAGGTCGGCGCAGGCCAGGTGTTCGAACAGCGAGTCGACGTACCCCAGCTTGTCCATCCCCTCGACGTCGGGAAGGAGTCCCGGGTCCAGCCGCGGACCGGTCACCATCACCATCCGGGCGTCCGGCTCCTCCTTGCGCACCAGCGCGAACGCCTCGGCGGTGAGCTCCAGGAGGGTGCGACCGACCGCTGTGCCGCCCACCGCTGCCAGGTAGAGCGGATAGCCGGTGCCATAGCCGAGCTCGCGCCGCAGCCGCTGGGGGCGACGGTAAGCCATCGGGTCGAAGGGCACGACGTACGGGACGCTGGTGAACCACTGCTCGGTCCACTCCCGCACCCGGGGCAGGCCCGCCCCGAGCGAGGCGTCGGGCAGCTCCCCGAAACCGCCGATGAACACCGAGCTGTCCCGCACGTGCGGGAAGCGTTCGCGGTGCCCGATCATCTCCGCGTTGTAGTCGGCGCACAGGTCGACCTCGCGCTGGTCGTGCTCCGGGTCGACCGGCAGGAAACCGACGACGTCGGTGAGGAACGCGTACGGCGCGATCTTGCGCTCGGGGTTCTCGTGCAGGAAGTGGTCGACGTCCCAGGCCTCGTCGCCCACCCACAGGTCGTACGGAGTCTCCCGCACCACGTCGTCGAAGAGCATGTAGTTGGCGCAGAAGATCTCGTCCATCCGCCGGAAAGCGTGGAAGGCGTGCAGATCGTGGCCGGACGCCTCGTCCTCCCAGTGAGCAGACTCGGAGGCGAGCTCGGCGCTCGCGGGGTGGATGGCCTCGCCGTGGGTGCGCAGGACCTCCGTGACGGGCGACTGGGCCAGCCACTCGATCTCGAGGTCGGGCACGCGCTCCCGCAGCGCCCGAGCGATGGTGAGGTCCCGCAGTACGTGGCCCAGCCCGATGGGGGAGCAGACCCAGAGGACCCGACGCCTGCGCTCGCGCGCGAACAGCCACGGCGTCTCGCGACTGACCGGACCTGCGGTCGTGTCCGGCTCGCGGGCAGGCATCAGCGCACTCCCTCGACGGCGGCGACCTGCTCGACAAAGCGGCGCACGAGCACGTTGAACCACACCGGGTGCCGCGCCTGCACGCAGTGCCCGCCGCCGACGACCACGTGGATCGGGCAGCCCAGCAGCTCGGCCAACCTCCGGCCCGTGTCCACCGGGACGATCCGGTCCTCCGTCCCGTGCACCACCAGGCTGGGACAGGTCACGCGGGCCGCGCACGCCACGGTCTCCGCAGCGGTCATGACGGGCCGGCCCGGGGTCTTGGTCGCGACCAGGGTCGCGGCGTCGGTGTCGAGGGCCCATGCCACCGCGGACTCGATCTGTCGGGTGGAGTGCGGCTCGGGGAACACCTCGTCGAAGAAGAACTCGGCGAAGCCCGGCAGGTCGCTGGCCCAGTAGTGCCGGTTCCACTTCTCCCACCCCTCGTAGGAGTCGCGGACCACGTCGAAGTCCGCTCGCCGAGATGTGTCGGCAAGGACGAGGGCTGGGGCGACGAAGATTGCGCCGCGGACGCGCCGCGGCTGCTCCGCCGCGAGCCGCAGCAGCACGAGGCCACCCTGGGACAGCCCGACCACGACGGCCGAGTCCACTTCGGCCGCGTCCAGGACAGCGAGCGCGTCGGCTACCAGCTCGTCGTCGCCGTACGACGCCGGGCCGACCGGCCGGTCCGAGCGACCGTTGCCGCGAGCGTCGTAGGCCACCACCCGGAAGTGGCGCGCCAGGTAGGGGATCTGCAGCTTCCAGACCCGGGAGTGGACGATCGCCCAGGGCGCCAGCAGCACCACGGTGGTCGGCCCGTCGCCGTACACCTCGTAGTAGAGGCGCACGCCCGACCGCACGGCGTAGCCGCTGTGGTCGGGCTGCCGGGCGCGCACGGGACCCACTGTCCCGCGCACGCCCGGGTTGCGCATCCCCGTCATCGTCGTCATCCTCGTGGGCTCGTGCGCCAGATCAGGGCCGGGCCTCGAACACCAGGTTGAAGGGCGTCTCGGACGCCCGGCGGAACCGGGTGAAGCCGGCCTGGGTGGCGACGTCTCGGATCGCCTGCTCGCCCGCCTGCGCACCCAGCGAGTACCCACCCGGTTGGGACAACGCGTTCGGCACGCACAGGAAGGTCGAGAAGCCGTAGTAGACCCGGCCGACCGGGTTGAGGTTGTCGGTGACCGTGTCACCGGCAGCCGGCTCGACGATCAGCCAGGTGCCGTCGTCAGCGAGGGACTGGCGGATGTGCCGGGCGGCGCCGACCGGGTCCCCCATGTCGTGCAGGCAGTCGAAGGTCGCGACCAGGTCGTAGCCCCTGCCTGCGAAGTCCTGGGCGCTGGCGACCTCGAAGGAGATCCGGTCGGCGACGCCCGCGTCGGCCGCCCGCTTCCGGGCCAGCTCGATCGACCCGTCGTGGTAGTCGCATCCCATCACCTCGGTCTGCGGGTACTCCTCGGCGAGCAGGATCGTCGAGGCGCCCAGGCCACAGCCGACGTCGGCGACCTTGGCGCCGGCCCGCAGCTTGTCCTCGACGCCGTCGAGCGCCGGGATCCAGCTGGGCACCAGGTTGGCCAGGTAGCCGGGCCGGAAGAACTGCTCGCACCCGGTGAACACCTCCTCGTCGTGCTCGTGCCAGCCGAACCCCGAGCCCGTCCGGAACGCCTCCTCGATGTGGTCCACCGCCTGCAGGGTCCCCAGCGCGAGCACGAACGCGCCCGGGGCGTAGACCGCCCCGTCCGGGTTCGCGAGCACGAAGGCCTGCTCCTCGGTCAGTGACCACGTGTCGCTGCCGGCGTCGTAGGTGACGTAGCCACCGGCGCCTTGTCCGCGCAGCCACTCGGCGACGTACCGAGGGTCGCACCCCGTACGCCGGGCCAGGTCGTCCGCAGTGGCCGGGGCCTCGGTCAGGGACCGGTAGAGGCCGAGCCGGTGCCCCAGCACCACTCCGCCGGCGGTGATCGTCGCGCCGAGGTCGCCGACGAAGCGACCCAGGAACTCGTTGACCTTGTTCTCGTCCATGTCATGTCCTCTCGTGGTCTTGCGGGCGGCCGGTCGGCTGCCCGGAGCCTTCCTAGAGCGGACGCAGAGGTCAGGACATACGGGGAAACCCGTAGGGGCTCTACTGAGGTCGGTCGTGGGACACGGCCCAGACGGCCACGCCAGCCCGGCTCGGGACGCCCAGACGGGCCATGATGTTGCGGACGTGGATCTCCGCGGTCTTCTCGCTGATCCCGAGGTCCCGGCCGATCTGGCGGTTGGTCCGGCCGGCTGCGACGAGGGCGGCGACTTCCTGCTGCCGCGCGGTGAGGGTGACCGCGTCGGTCCCGTCATCATCGTCGCCGACCCGGGCGGGCGAGCGGGTGACGCGGGTGGCCAGCTCGAGGGCAGCGGCGAGCGGCATGGTCCGGCCCGCGTGTCGCTCGTGCTTGGCACCGGCCGGTCCGAGGGCGAGCTCGGCCTGCCGGTCCACGGCCGCCATCCGGCGCGCTTCGGCATCGGTGGCCCGCGCCGCGGCGTGCCCGCGCAAGGTCTCCGCGGCGCCGGCCAAGCGGACCGCGGTGGCCGGCGCGCCCCGGAGCAGCGACACCTCGGCCACCACCTCCAGGCACTGGGCCATCCCGCGGCGGTCGCCGATCCGGCCGTGCAGGGCCAGCGCGCGGCCCACGAGCACCGAGGCCTCGGCGGCGGCCCCGCGATGCGCGAGGGTCCCGGCGAGCATGCATGCACACACCGCGACGGCCCACTCGTAGTCCATGTCGTCGAACAATGTGAACGCATCGCGCAGGAGCCGCTCGCCGTCGTCGTAGCGCCCCTCGTCGAGGGCGAGCAGGGCGAGGTCGTGGTTGGTCCAGGCGGTGCCCCGCTTGTTGCCGACGCGGGCGTACGCCGTCGCAGCGGCTGTGTAGTGCGCGGCCGCCACATCGAGCTGGCCCCGCTCGCGGGCGACGTGACCGAGGAAGGCCACGGCGACCCCGGCCCGGCGCTGGTCCTCCTCCGGTTCCGACCGGGCCACCTGCTGCAGCGCGGCCTCGGCGTCGTCGAGGTCCCCGAGGCCGTAGGCGACGACGCCGGCGGCCATGGTTGCGGCGGCCACCGCGTCGGGCGAGAGCCGGGGCTCGTCCTGGACCGCCAGGAGGACGTCGAGGAAGGGGCGCGCGTCCGAGAGCACGCCTCGCAGGTAGGAATACCAGCCCAGCGCCGTCGCGAGCCAGGTCGTTCGCTCCGGATCGTCTCGTTGCCGGGCGTGCTCGAAGGCGGCGCGGAGGTCACCACGGAACTCGACCAGCTCGGGCCAGGTTGCCACTTCGTCACTCGTGCCGACCGTGCGCTCCCAGGCACGCGCCCGGGCTGCGAACCACGACGCGTGCCGGTCTCGCGTGGTGTCCACCTCATCGTGCTCGACCAGCTGATCCGCGGCGTACTCGCGCAGACTCATCAGCATGGTGAACCCGGCCTCGGTCGGCGACTCCCCCTCGGGTGCAACCCGGCGGACCAGGCTCTTGTCCAGCAGGGAGTCCAGCGACTCGAGCACCCGGGGCTCGTCGCAGACTGCCTCAGCCGCGGGCAGGTTCCACTGGCTCGGAAAGACCGAGAGCCGACGAAAGACCGCGCGGTCGAGCTCGGAGAGCAGGTCGTGGCTCCAGGCGATGGCCGCGCGCAGGTCACGGTGGCGGGCCGGTGCGTCGCGGGGCCCTTCGGTGAGCAGGACCATCCGCCGCTCTATCCGGAAAGCCAGCTCACCAGGGGTGAACACCCGGAGCCGGGCGGCCGCCAGTTCGATGGCCAGGGGCAGTCCGTCGACGCCTATGCAGATCTGCGCCAGCGACCGGGCCGTGCGGGGGGTCAGCCGCACCCCGTCCGGGACGTGGGCCAGCAGCATGGCGATCGCCGGGTTCTGGCGCAGGGCCGCGAGGTCGTCGAGGGCGTCCTCCGACGGCATCGGGAGGGGTGGTACGGCGAACTCCTGCTCGGCCGAGAGCCGCAGCCGCTCGCGGCTGGTCGCCAGCACCCGGAGGCGGGCCGAGCTGCGCAGCAGACCGGCGACCTCGGCCACGCCGTCGAGCACGTGCTCACAGTTGTCGAGGACCAGCAGCACGTCCTGGTCGGTCGCCACCACCAGCTGCTCGGGCCGGACGCCGGGGGCTGCGCCAAGAGCCCGAGCGATCTCCCCGACCACCTGCGCCGATTCACGGACCGGCGCCAGGTCGACCCAGACCGCCTCTTCGCGACCCTCGACAACCGTCAGTGCCAGGCTGGTCTTGCCCACGCCCGGTGGCCCCGTCAGGGTCACCAGGCGGGCGACGTCGAGCAGCCGCGAGATGGCCGCGACCTCGTCCGACCGGCCCACCAGCGAGGTGACCTGCGCTGGTGGCCGGCTCGCACTCAGCACTTCCCGATAGTAGGGCGGACAGTAGAGTCCCGCCGTGCCCGGACCTCGCACCTACGTCGTCAGCGGCGCGGCCTCGGGCATCGGCGCCGCCACCGCGGCGATGCTGCGTGGCCAGGGCCACCGGGTGCTGACGGTCGACCTGCGGGACGCCGACGTGGTCGCCGACCTCTCGACCACGCAAGGACGGGCGGCCGCGGTCGCCGGCGTACAGGCCCTGGCCGAGGTGGTCCACGGGGTGGTCCCGGCCGCCGGGATCGCCGGGCTGACCGGTGTCGACCCGGCGCTGGTGGTCTCGGTGAACTACTTCGGCGCGATCGCGCTGGTCGAGGGGCTGCGGCCCCAGCTGGCCGCCGCGGAGGGCGCGTCCGTCGTCCTCCTGGCCTCGAACTCGATCACCGGCCAGCCCGGCTGGGACGGATCGGTGGCGGCCGCGTGCCTGCGCGGCGACGAGGCGCAGGCCCGCGCCCTGGCCGCGCAGACCGAGGCGGTGCAGGTCTACCCGGCCACCAAGGCGGCGCTGGCCTGGTGGGCCCGCCGCGAGGGCGTGACCCCTCCGTGGATCGGTGCCGGGATCCGGGTCAACGCGGTGGCGCCCGGCAAGATCGCCACCCCGATGACCCAGCAGCTCGCCGCAGACCCGGTGTTCGGGCCGCTCTCGGAGGGGTACCCGACCGCGATCGGCCGCGACGGCCGGGCCGAGGAGATCGCGGGGCCGATCAGCTTCCTGCTCTCCGACGCCGCCTCGCTCGTGGTCGGTTCGGTGCTCTACGTCGACGGCGGCACCGACGCGATCCTGCACCCGACCTCCCCGCAGGGCTGGGACGTGGCACCGATCGAGGGCTGAGCCCGAACTTCGTCAAAGCGGCCACGCCGCGCTCGGCTGGCCCCTACCGTCGATTGGTGCTTCAGCGTCGTCTCGTGGCCCTGCTCCTGCCTGCCCTCCTCGCGCTGACCCCCGTACCTGCCCAGGGGGCCGAAGCGGTGGACCGGGGCGGCGACCCACGCCTGTCCCGCAAGTTCTACGTGAGCAAGAAGTCGCAGGCCTACCACGCCGCCAAGCTCGATCACCGCTTCGACCCGATCGGCCGCACGCCGATGGCGCAGTGGGTCAGTGAGGCGTGGTTCCCGGTCAAGACCGTCAAGAAGAAGGTCCGCGCCTACGCCAAGAAGGCCAAGCGGGCCGGCCGGACGCCGGTCGTCGCGATCTACGCGATCCCGGCCCGTGACTGTGGTGGCTACTCCGCAGGCGGTTTCGGTCCTGACTCCTACAAGAAGTGGGTCAGCAAGGTCGCCGCCGGGCTCCGCGGCAAGCACGCCATGGCGATTCTCGAGCCCGACGCCCTCGGGCACCTCGGGGACTGCGGCGGCCAGGGCGCCCGCACCAAGCTGATGAGGTTCGCGACCAAGAAGCTGCACAAGGCAGGGGTCTGGGTCTACATCGACGCCGCCCACTCGGGCTGGGTGAAACCGCACACGATGGCCAAGCGCCTGATCCGGGCCGGCGTACGGCACGCACGCGGCTTCAGCGTCAACGTGGCCAGCTTCGTGCGCACCGACATCGAGCGGCGCTATGCCAAGAAGGTCACGAAGGCGCTCCGCAAGCGCGGGGTCGGCAACAAGCACTACGTCATGGACACCTCGCGCAACGGCGGCGGCCAGACCAACGGCAACGACTGGTGCAACCCCATGGACGCGCGCCTCGGCCGCGCGCCACAGGTGGTGGCGGGGAAGAACCTGGACGCCTACCTGTGGGTGAAGGCGCCGGGCGAGTCCGACGGCTCGTGCAACGGGGGCCCGTACGCCGGCGCGTGGTGGCCGGCGTACGCCCTGCGGCTGATGGGAATCCTCTGAAATCTGAGGCTGTCAGGCGGTGGCGCAGGCCAGGGCGGCGGCGGAGAGGGCGGCCTTGACGTCGGGATGGTCGGCCAGGTCGACGTCGGTGAAGGCGAGGGTGTCGTCGAACATCCCGATCTCGACCAGCCGTTCGAGCCCGATCTCCTGGATGGTCGCCGCGGCGAGGCAGTGCGCCAGCTCCTCGCTCACGCCCTGCTGGCTGACGAAGGCGGTCGCCATGGCGTTCGTGGCCGTCTCCACCTGCTCCGGGGAGTAGGTGCCGCTGCCCGACGGCGTCGACGGTTCCGTCGTCGCGGGAGAGCTCGACGCCGTGCTCTGCGACGTCGTGTCGGAGCCGGCCCGGTCCGGGTCGGCATCGTTGTCCCGGGTCAGCCACCAGCCCAGGACTGCGGCGACCAGCAGCACGACGACGATCCCGCCCACGGCCAGGGCCGGGCTTCGCGCGGGCCGGGACGACTCCGTGCTGATCCCGGCGGCAACCGGTACGACGGCCGGGGGCTCGGTCACGGGCGGCGGTGGCGGGGCGCTCGGCGGCGCGGCGCCTCGCTCCGCGGCCCGGCGCAGCCGAGCCAGCTCGTCGCGGACCAACGCCGCCGAGGCAGGCCGACCGGCGGGCTCCTTCGCCATCGCGCTCCGCAGCAGCGCGTTGACCTCGTCGTTCGGGGGTGGCTGGTCGGGCAGCTGCGGGATCGGCTGCTCGCGATGGGCGGTGACGATCTCGAAGTCCGAGGTCCCGGCGTAGGGCGCCCGCCCGCTCAGGCACGCCCAGAGGAGACAGCCGAGCGAGTAGATGTCCGAGGACACGCCTGGCGTCCCACCGGTGTGCAGCTCGGGCGCCATGTAGCTGGGCGTGCCAACCGTGGCGCTGGAGGCGGTGCGGGTGGGCTCGGCGTCGACCTGGCGGGCGATGCCGAAGTCCGCCAGGTAGGCCTGGAAGCCGGTTCCGGAACGGCGCAGCAGCACGTTCGCCGGCTTGATGTCCCGGTGCACCAGCCCGGCCTCGTGCGCGGCGGCAAGCCCGGACGCCACCTGCTCCATGAGGTCGAGCGCCGTGGTCAGCGGTGCTGCACCATGCGTGGTGAGCATGGCGCGCAGGTCTCCGTCCGGGATGAGCTGGGTGGCGATCCAGAGCCGGCCGGCGTCCTCGCCGTGGGCGTAGACCTGCACCACGTGCGGCGAGTCCAGGGACGCCTGGGCCTGCGCCTCCCGGGTGAACCGGGTCCGGAAGGACTCCCCCGAGACCGGATCGTCGGCGAGCTCCGGGATGATCACCTTGAGCGCGACCTGGCGGTTGAGGTTCACGTCGAGCGCCTCGAACACCACGCCCATCCCGCCGCCACCGAGCCGGCGTCCGACCCGGAAGTGGCTGATCGTCTCCCCGGTCTGGGGGTAGCCGCTCGACGTCACGGGTCGCTCCTACCCACCCAATGGCGGGTAGTCACGGACGTTCGACTTGTGCGCAAACGTTTGTCCACAAGTCGTTTGTCCGTGACTATCCCAGCGCCGGGGAGTCAGAACAGCAGCGAGGACGCAGGGTCCTCGATGATGCCCGCGACGTCGGAGAGGAACCGCGAGCCCGCCTCGCCGTCGACGTGCCGGTGGTCGAAGGACAGGGCCAGCGTGGTGACGTGCCGGACCACAATGCTGTCCTCACCATTGGCGTCCACCACCCACGGCTGCTTCTTGATCGCTCCGAAGCACAGGATCGCGGACTCGCCCGGGTTGATGATCGGCGTCCCGGCGTCGACGCCGAACACGCCCACGTTGGTGATCGTGAAGGTGCCGCCGCTCATGTCCGCGGGCTGGGTCTTCCCCTCACGGGCCACGGCAGTCAGGTCGCCCAGCGCCGCGGCCAGGTCCACCAGCGACAGGTCCTGGGCGTCCTTGATGTTGGGGACCACCAGGCCGCGCGGGGTGGCGGCCGCGATGCCGAGGTTGACGTAGCGCTTGAAGACGACCTCCTGCGCCGCCTCGTCCCAGAACGAGTTGATCTCCGGCGTACGGCGCATCGCCAGCATCACCGCGCGGGCCAGCACCAGCAGGGGCGAGACCTTGACGTCGCGGAACTCGCGGCGAGCCTTGAGGCGCTCGACGAGCTCGACGGTGCGGGTCGCGTCGATGGTCACCCACTCGGTGACGTGCGGGGCGGTGAACGCCGACTGCACCATCGCCCCGGCCATCATCTTGCGGACGCCCTTGATCGGCTCGCGGGTCTCCCGCTCGCCGCTCCCGGAGCTCGAGGTCGGCACGCCGGCGATGGGCCGGCCAGAGGAGGCCGACTCCTCGACGTAGACGCCGGGATGGGCGTTCTCGACGTCCTCGCGGGTGACCGTGCCGTTGGGTCCGGTCGGCTCGATGGTGGCCAGGTCGACGCCGAGGTCCTTGGCCAGCTTGCGCACCGGGGGCTTGGCGAGCACGCGCATCTGGGCGGGCTCGAGGGTCTCGGCGGCGCGGGCCGGTACGGCGGGCTCGGGCTCGGCGGCCTCGACCAGCGGCGACGCGGCCGGCTCGAAGGCGGCCTGGGCCTGCATGTGCGCGGCCTCGCGTCCCGAGGAGACCTTGCGCGGACGCCGGGTCGGTCCTCGGTCGGCCTTCATCCGGCCGACCAGGCTCTCGCCCTCGGCGGAGCCTGAGGCGGCCGGGTTGGAGAGGTCGATCTCCATCTCGCCGCCAGCGGGCGGTGGGCTGGCGCCCGTCTCGGTCCCGGAAACGGGCGCAGACTCACCGCCGTCCGGGGCCGAGGAGTCGCCGATCGCGATGATCGGCGTACCGACCGCGATGGTCTCGCCCTCCTCGACCAGCAGCGCGGTGACGGTGCCGGCGTAGGGGGAGGGCAGCTCGACGATCGACTTGGCCGTCTCGATCTCACAGACGATGTCGTTGATCTCGATGACGTCGCCGACCTTGACCTTCCAGGCCACGATCTCGGCCTCGGTCAGGCCCTCGCCGACGTCGGGGAGCAGGTACTCGGACATGGTGCGGGACTCCTTAAAGCCGAGTTGGAAGCCGAGCTAGTAGCCGAGCGAGCGGTCGACGGCGTCGAGCACCCGGTCGAGGTCGGGGAGGTAGTCCTCCTCGATGCGCGATGCGGGGTAGGGGGTGTCGAAGCCACCCACGCGCAGCACCGGCGCCTCCATCGAGTAGAAGCACTCCTCGGTGATCCGGGAAGCGAGCTCGGAACCCATGCCGAGGTTGACGTGTGCCTCGTGCACGACGACCGCTCGGCCGGTACGGCGCACCGAGTCGAGCACCGGGCTCATGTCCAGCGGCGAGAGCGTGCGCAGGTCGATGACCTCGAGCGACCGACCCTCGTTGGCGGCGGCCTCGGCCGCCTTCATCGCGGTCTTCACCGTCGGGCCGTAGGCCAGCAGCGTGACGTCCTGGCCCTGTCGCACCACCCGGGAGGTGAAGAGGGGATCGGGAGTGGCTGCCTCGTCGAGCTCGGCCTTGTCGGCGTGGTACTGGCGCTTGGGCTCGAGGAAGATCACCGGGTCGTCGCAGGCGATGGCCTGCTGGATCATCCAGTAGCCGTCGACCGGGTTGGAGCAGGCGACCACCTTGAGGCCGGGGGTGTGCGCGAACTGCGCCTCCGGCGACTCGCTGTGGTGCTCGACCGCTCCGATGCCGCCACCGAACGGGATCCGGATGACGACCGGCATCGGGATCCGGCCCTTGCTGCGGTAGTTGATCTTCGCGACCTGGCACACGATCTGGTCATAGGCGGGGTAGACGAACCCGTCGAACTGGATCTCGACCACCGGACGGTAGCCACGCATCGCCATGCCGACCGCGGTGCCGACGATGCCGGACTCGGCCAGCGGACTGTCGATGACGCGGTCCTCGCCGAAGTCCTTCTGCAGCCCGTCGGTGATCCGGAAGACGCCACCGAGCTTGCCGACGTCCTCTCCCATGATCAGGACCTTGGGGTCGTCCTCCATGGCCTTGCGCAGACCCATGTTGAGCCCCTTGGCGAGCGTGATCTTCGGTCCCTGTTCGCCGGCCATCAGTGCGCCCCCTCGAAGCTGTCCAGGTAGGCCGCATAGCCGTCGCGCTGGGCGATCAGCTCCTCGGGCATCTCGGCGTAGACGTGGTCGAACAGGCTCAGCGGCTCCGGGTCCGGCAGCGCCTTGACCCCCTCGCGCAGGCGAGCCGCCAGCTCGGCGGCCTCGGCGTCGAGCTCGGCGAAGAAGTCGGCATCGGCCAGGCCGTTGCGCTTGAGGTAGGCCTCGACCCGGGCGATCGGGTCCTTGAGCTTCCAGCTCTCGACATCGCCGGAGAGCCGGTAGCGGGTGGGGTCGTCGGTCGTGGTGTGCGCACCCATCCGGTAGGTGTAGGCCTCCACGAAGGTGGGCCCCTGGCCGTCGCGGGCCCGCTGGAGCGCGGCCTGGGTGACGGCGTACGTCGCCAGCACGTCGTTGCCGTCCACGCGGACGCCCGGGAAGCCGAAGCCGAGGGCCCGCTGGTAGAGCGGGATCCGGGACTGGCGCTCGGTCGGCTCGGAGATCGCCCACTGGTTGTTCTGGCAGAAGAAGACCACGGGAGCGTTGTAGGAGGTGGCGAAGATGAACGCCTCGTTGACGTCGCCCTGGCTCGAGGCCCCGTCGCCGAAGTGCGCGAGGACCGCGGAGTCACGGTCCGGGTCGCCGGTACCGACCACGCCGTCGCGCTGCATGCCCATGGCGTAGCCGGTGGCGTGCAGGGTCTGGGCACCGATCACGATCGTGTAGAGGCCGAAGCCGTAGTCGGCCGGGTCCCAGTTGCCGTGGTCGACGCCGCGGAAGAGACCGAGCAGCTTGAGCGGGTCGAGCCCTCGACACCACGCGACCCCGTGCTCGCGGTAGGTCGGGAAGACGAAGTCCTGTGGGCGCAGCGCGCGGCCGGCGCCGACCTGAGCGGCTTCCTGGCCGAGCAGCTGGGCCCAGATGCCGAGCTCGCCGTGGCGCTGGAGCGCGGTGGACTCGGTGTCGATGCGGCGCACGAGGACCATGTCGCGGTAGAACCCGCGCAGCTCGTCCGCGGAGAACTCCCGGTCGAAGTCGGGGTGATGGACCCGCTCGCCCTCCGGCGTCAGCAACTGGATCAACTCGGGTCCGCCGTCCTGCTGGGAGGGCCCGAAGACCTCGGCGAGATCGGGTCCGAATCCGGGGGGTGCTTCGGTCACAGGGTTCTCCTCGGGGGTCACGGCGGGTGCGGGGTCTCCGCGTGCGGTGAGAGTGGCCGGCCACCGCGTCGCGGGGGTGGTGCGGGCTGTGAACCGGGTCACGATCGTGCGACGTCACAGTATCGGGGGCACCGGCCCGGCGCGAAACGCTCGTCGATCAGCGGTGGTTCCCGGCCGGGGCGCGTTGGTCACGTGTGGGGCGACCGTGAGGGGTGGTCCAGCCCGAGGCGTCGGGACCCTTCGGGACGATGCCGGTCGGGTTGATGCCCGCGTGCACCACGTAGTAGTGCTGCTTGATCTGGGCGAAGTCGATGGTGTCGCCGAAGCCAGGGGTCTGGAACAGGTCGCGCGCGTAGCCCCAGAGCGCCGGCAGCTCGGTGAGCTTCTGCCGGTTGCACTTGAAGTGGCCGTGGTAGACGGCGTCGAACCGCGCCAGCGTCGTGAAGAGACGGACGTCGGCCTCGGTGATCGACTCGCCCATCAGGTAGGGCCGGTGCGTGAGCCGCTCCTCCAGCCAGTCGAGGGTCCCCCACAGCCGGTCGTACGCCGCGTAGTAGGCGTCCTGCGACCCGGCGAACCCGCAGCGGTACACGCCGTTGTTCACCTCGGTGTAGACCCGCTGCATCACCTCGTCCATCTCCTCGCGGAGCTCGACCGGCCACAGGTCCGGCGCGTCGGGCCGGTGGTGCTCGCGCCACTCGTGGAAGAGGTCGTGGGTGATCCAGGGGAAGGCGCTGGTGACGACCTGGCCGGTCGGGATGTCAACGACCGCGGGCACGGTGATGCCGCCTCCGTAGCCGGGGAACCGCGCGAAGTACGCCTGCTGGAGCCGCTGGATCCCGAGCACCGGGTCGGCGCCGCCCGGGTCGAGGTCGAAGGTCCAGCTGCGCTGGTCGTGGGTGGGGCCGCAGAGCCCCATCGAGATGACGTCCTCGAGGCCGAGCAGGCCACGGACGATGATCGACCGGTTCGCCCAGGGGCAGGCACGGGCGGCGACCAGCCGGTACCGCCCGGGCTCGACCGGCCAGAGGGGTACGTCGGCGGGCCCGTGCTCGGGGCGGCGGGCACCGCGGGTGATCCGGTCCGGGATGTAGTCGGTGTCTCGCCGGAACGAGCGCGACTCGGGTTCGTCGTGGGCCACGGATCAGCGGTACCCGAACCGGCGCGCGAGGGGCCCGGCGCCGTGGCGCCGGGCCCCTTGCTCAGCAATCGAAGCCGGGCAGGAAGGTCACGTGCAGGTCAGGTAGGACCGCTCCACGCTGACGCTCCCGGCACCCCTCTTGGCCAGCTTGATCGTCACCTCGACCTCGACCGGCTTGCCCGACGGCAGACCGGTGAGCGTGGTCACCTGGTTCTTCTTGGGCTTCTTCACGGTGGCGGCCTTGGCCCCGTTGACCCGGAAGACCGCCTTCTTGACCTTGCGGTCCTTGCCCTTGCCCGCCTTGCTCTTCCACGTCCCGGTCAGCGACCCGGCCGCGCAGTTGCGGGCGTCGGCCAGGGTGAGGTACTTGCCGCCGTCGCCGGTCGCGACGCCTTCCGCCGTACCTGGGGTCGCGAACTCCCCGGTCACCACGACGTCCCCCGCGTTGGCGGTCCGCGCGTCGGCGTTCGTCGGCGCGGTGAGGGTGCCGCTCGACTGGATGATGGCCTGGTAGGTCCCGGCGCCCAGCAACGTGAACCCGTGGTCGGCCGAGTGCGGGCCGACCGACGTGAGCTGGTAGGCGTAGGTCGGCGCGGTGGTGCGAATCAGAGTCACCTGGAACGTCGCGCCCTCCGGCGAGTCGACGTCCAGGGAGATGACGCGGGGGCTGGGCAGGTCGAACTTGAACTGCACAATGCCGGCCGACTGGACCGAGCCACCGCACTGTTGCGCAGCGCCGAGAGCGGCCTGGGCGGTGTTCGCGAAGTGCGTGGCGGAGGTGAAGCCGGTCAGCGCGGCGGAGTCCGCAGTGGCGGTGATGGTGCTGCTCACCGAGCCGTTCATGGTCGTGATGTCGGCAGCGTTGCCGTTGTTGGTGAAGGTCCGCGACGATGCCGAGCTGGCGTTGACCGGGATCCCGTTCGCGGCGAAGGGCTGGGCCGGCGAGGTCACGTTGCCGGGGCCCGAGCCCGTGCAGGCGGCCGGGCCAGAGTTGCCGAACTGCACCGTCGACTGGATCTGCGGCGTGTCGAGGATGCCGGCCTGGGCCGGCGCCGCGGCGGCCAGCAGCAGGCCGCCTCCGGCGAGGGTGAGCGCGAGGCCGGCGATGCCGGCGCGCGCGAGTGGTCGAGAGGTCATGTCACTTCCTTGAGACGAGGACGGAACGGAAACGACTCGGTGCCCTGTGACGATCCGCGCCGAGTCGGCTCGCAGCCTAGGCCATACCCCTGGGAGGATCAGTCGTGGTGGCCGGCGAGTGAGGCCACGAAGTCGAGCTTGTCCAGGACCGGGCCGGGGATGACGAACGGGTAGAGGTCGTCCTTGCCCATGCTGCGGTTGATCATGTTGAGCGCGATCGTCAACGGCACCCAGATCCCGGTGACGAGGTCACGGAAGCTGGAGAACGCGGTCACCGGCGCCACGGCGGTGAGGCCGTACTCCGAGGCGGTCTCGACGGTGTCGCAGATGTGCAGGTAGTGCGCCCAGGTCTCGGCGAAGTCCTCGAACGGGTGCATGGTCGCGTAGGTGCTGATGTAGGACTCCTCCCACCCCTCGGGGGGGCCCTCGCGGTAGTGCCGGTCCAGGTCGGCCTGGTAGTCGCGGCTCTCGTCGCCGAACAGCTCACGACAGCGGGCCAGCCGCTCCTCCCCGCGCACGAGCTGCCACTCGTAGTAGTGGCCCACCTCGTGCCGGAAGTGGCCGAGCATGGTGCGGTAGGGCTCGGCGAGCTTCTGCTTGACCTGCTCGCGGTACGCCGCGTCGCTCTCCGCGAGGTCGATGGTGATGACACCGTCCTGGTGACCGATGACGACGTCCCCCTGTTGCCCAGGCACGCTGGAGAGCAGGTCGAACGCCAGCCCGTCCACGGGGTCGCCGCCGGTCTCTGGGTCCTTGCCGACCACGCGAAAGCCGAGGGTGTCGAGCTCGGCGATCAGGTGGCGCTTGGCCCGTTCGGCCGCCGGGTAGTTCTCCAGACCGACGAGGTCCTGGTCGGCGGGCCTGGTCCGGGTCAGGTCGCACGAGAAGCACTGCCCGCCCTCCAGCCGGGCGAGCCAGGTGCAGCCGTGCAGGTTGAGGTTGCGGCAGACGTGCCAGACCAGCCCGGCGAGGTCGACGTACCGCCCCTGCTCGTCGACCGGCACGATCGCTCGCTCCTGCCGGCTGAAGCCGAGGCTGGCCCCGCACGAGACGCAGAGCGAGTTCTCGAAGTGGAGCGGGTTGTCGCAGACCCGGCAGCGGAACGCCTTCACGGAGCGAGCCTGTCACGGCGCCGGTCCCCCGCCGAGTCGGGGTTACTGATGCGCAGTAGGCCCGACTCGGCGCGGCGGGCCCGCCTGCACGGGTACCGGAGGTCATGACCACCACACCTCAAGAACCCGACCCGCACCCCGACGTCGTCCCCAGCGGCGACCCCGACCCCATCCCGACCGAGCCGTTGCCGGAGCGCGCAGCGCCCGGCGAGGATCCCGGCGTACCTCCCGACCAGCCCGAGATCGAGCCGCCGACCGACCCGCGTCCGTAGGGATGGTTGGCGCCGACGGGTGTGGCCAGCAGCTCAGGGTGTTTCCCGGCGAGGGACTGCGGCATAGCCGGCGTCTGCCAGCCAGGCCCGGGCTCGCCCGCGCAGTCGGTCCTCGGCGAACGAGAACCAGGCATCCATGAGGTCCGGCCACTGCGACAACCTGTCCTTGAACCGCCGGAAGGGCGCTCGACCATCGATCGCGCGACGGAGGTCGCCGCGGTCTGCGGGTCCTCGAGGGCTGCGATGAAAAGCTCCATGTCGCGATAGCCACTCCGGGAACCCTCGCTGTCCACCCCACAGCCAGCGCTCGGGGTCGTCGTCCTCGTCGTCCTGCCCCTCGTCGTAGTCGTCATCCCACTCCGCGCGGTTGTCCAGGAGCACCTGCGACCACACCTCGCCCGTCACCAGGTCGATCCGACCGCCACCCTGGCCCGACTCTCCTTCGTGGTCAGGCCAGGGCTTGCAGCTCAGGAGCTATGCATCCGTGTCTCCGCGCGCTACCGCGCCGCGGAGTTCCCGACGGGAATCGTGCCCGGCCATGTGCCCGATTCTGCCCCTTCGGAGCACGCGGTCCCTCAGAGAGCGGGGAGTGAAGGACAGCGCCCTGATCAGGCGATCCGTCGGGACGTCGTCGGTGTCTCGGGGTCGCGTTGCGTGAGGTCGGTCGCGGCAGAGTCACACCGCTGCGCCTCGATTGCGGCAGATCCGCGCGCGCTGACGCGCACGCCATGCGGCAGATCCGGGCGATTAGCGACTAGGACATGACCGTGCTGGCGGCATAGAGGACGAAGACGAACGCCGCTGCGAAAGCGAGGACGGACATCACGACGGAGCCCAGCAGCAGCCCGAGCCCAAACCGGCGCGTTCTCGTCTGGGTGACCAACACAAGCCCTGTCACGATCGTGCCCGCTACGACAAGCCTGCCGACAATGACGAACACGCCGCCCGTGCCAGCGACAGCCGGTAGGGCATCGATCACCATCAAGAGATAGGCGGAAAGGCCAACCAGCAGCGCGTACATCACCCCGGCCCGCCCCGAAGACCCCAACGTCCGCTTGTCCATGTTCTCTACCTCTGGCACACCCATCAGCATGGGGCCACGCTCAAGAAGGCACATGAGAACATCTACTCAAGCCTCGGCGTGACAACGCGGATCGCGGCCATATCCGGGCAGATGTGCTTAGTCATTGACCGATACGGCGATGGCCGACTCGCCTACGCGGCCACCGACGATCAGCGTCACTCCTGCTGCCTCTCCAGGACGAGCGCGATGACGGACAGCCTAGTGCACGCGTGCCGCACACTAGGTGCCCTCATGACCGTCCTCGAATCCAACTTCCTCGTGCCGAACGCGACGTTTGTTATTGCCGCCCTGGTGGGCCTCATCCTCGTCGTGGCCCTGATCGTCATGGTGGTGACCGTTCTTGTCCGACGGCGTACCGCCATCGCTGCCGACACCGCCACTCGCGCTGAGCAGAAGCCGCCCGCCGAGGACGGACCCGGGCGCTTCACCTACCCCGCGCGCGACGCGCAGGACAGCGCCTTCGTGGGCAGGGTCCCCCTATTCCGAATGGAGAGCCGGTCCACGGGCGCAGGCGACGCGCGGAGCGGGGCCTTCGATAGCAGAGTCCCGCTACTCCAAGTCGTGGATCGAGCCACAGGTAAGCCCCGGCCAAGACCGTCAGTCCCGCGCAGAAAAGGGAGCCTCGCGGCCCGCTGGACTGCCGCCCTGGCCCGCTACGACACCGTCATGACCGAGTGGGGCGCCATCGCCTCGGACCCGCTGTCGGCCTTGGAGCACTCCGCGCTCTTGGACGTCACGCAGCCCCGTACGGCGGTCTTCGTCGAGGCACTGGGGCGTGCCCAGGACCGGCGCGCCGTGCTCGGCTCCGACATGCCCAGGGACCAGGCCGATGTGGTCGAGTTCGAGGATCTGGCTCGCCGAGTCGCGGACGCCTGGGCCGACGCACGTCGTCACGCTGCGCACGTCGGCTACGGCTGGATGCCGGACAAGGACCGCGCACTAGCCGAGCGGGCCGACACGCTGTTTCGCCTCGCTGCCGACACCAGCGCCTCGCTCCACGAGCGGGTCGCCGCAGCCGAGCAGGCGACGAAGGTCCTGCACTCCATCTACGCCATCGTCTTGCCGGAGCCCGCCCTGGAAGTCATCGCCTCCCAGCGGCGTCTGGCGCTCGAAGCATGGCAGAGCAGCGGGGCCTCAGCCGACGGGCCCATCCTGTTCGCCGAGCCCGAGGGGAAGTCGCGTGCATGATCACCCGCGACCCAGTACCCGACAGCGGCGCCACGACCTCCGGCGCCGCGCCTTGGGCCCGATGAGCCGCTGACCTGCCGCCAAGCTGCGGGGAGCGAGGGCCCGGCGTCGGCCAGGGGCCGACAGCGCCAGATCCGCGCGCGACGGCGCGCACGCTACGCGGCATGGTCGGGGAACTCGACTCGTATGCACCATGGCGACTACGTGTGGGATCTTGTGCGTCGTGCGCGGTCTGCGAAGTGGTCTCCTCATCGTCCCCGCCGCCCTAATGTTCTGGGCGACGGGCTGCACCGAGGAGGCCGACAAGGTGGGTGGCGACGACACCATCGCGGAGACAAACGCGCCGGAGCCGGTGTTCCCCATGGACGTGTCGGGAGTGGTGGTTGTCGAGTCAGTGCACGCCATCCGACACGCCGGGGGCAGATGCTTGATGGAGGGAGACCTGCGTCGACTGATCGGCCCCCTCAAGACGCCCGTGGTAATCGAGGCCCCGGACGGTCAAATGGCTCGAGCCGAGATCGTCGACGCAGCGGCCACCGATGTGTCGGGGGTCTGCAACTTTTCGTTCTACGCCTCTCAGGTCCCAGCCCTGAAGGGCGAGTACATCGCCAGCATCCCCGAGCTCGGCGTGGAAGCTCGATTCGACCAGAACCATGCCAGCCGCATAGAGATTCGCTACATCGAGTAGCCAAGAGGCATAGCCAAGCGCCCGCACGTCGGCATGACCGCCCGGAAGCGGCAGGTGAGGGCGTCTTCCTGCGGCGGGCGAGGACCTCGAAGGTGATGCAGGCCGCCACCACGGGCAGCCGTCAATCGCCGGGGTCGAAGCCTCTGAATACGCCATCCCGCTCATCTGCATAGTCGGCGAACTCGTGGAAGTCCATGTTCGAAATCGACAGGTTGATGTCGATCGCGGCGATCTCGGGAATGACGCACCGGAAAGAGCGGCCCATAAATGTCTCGAACAGCTCGGCGTCCTCGGGGTCGGGACACGACAGGTCGACGTAGCAGAGGGTCAGCTCGCCTCCTGCGACCGCTTCGTCAATCGATTGGCTATCAGCAAGAAGGACGTAGCCGAGCGGTTCGTTGCCGGCCGCTTCGATGGCCGCGGCCAGGGTCTCACCAGTGACCCCCTCGTACGCAGGGTGGTCGAGCGGCGTGACGTTCGGAATGTCGAACTCGTCTGGATCGCCCGAGCCGGTGGTGTCCACAGGGGTGTTGATGGCTTTAAGAATCGAAGCCCACGCTGCGTCACTTCTTCGGTCCGTGCGGATGAGCACCGTTGTTTCGTGGTGGAGGGCCTCGGCTAGTCCGGTGAGGTCCACGACCGGGAGTATGGCACCGCCACCAGGATCGGCATCGATCAGCGGCATGGTCGGGCGGGTGCCACCGAGCGGCACGGTGGGACCTGTCGTAGGCAATGCCGCGGATGGGTTCGCCGGCCGGCCGCATCGCGGATCGGCTCCGGTTCGCTACGTCGGTCGTGGGGCGAGGTGGGTGCGCAGCAGCCTCGGCGTGGCGGCCAAGAGGAGGCACAGCGAGGCTGCGAGTGTCCAGAGCAAGGGCGGCCCGCCGTGGGTGAGCAGCTGAGTTCCAGTGAGGGGGGCGGCAATGCCTGCGACTCCCCAGCTCGTGCCGTAGATGGCCAGGTACGTGCCTCGGCCTCCGGCGGGTGAGATCGCGGTGACGACGGTGTAGGCGCGTCCGACGAGTACAAGCTCGCCGACTGACCAGATGATGCTGGCGACGGCGAACCCGATGAGAGTGGTGGCGTAGCCGGTCGCGAGCAGGCCGCACGCCAGGACCAGGCTCCCCAGAGTCAGAGCGGTGACGTCGTCCAGGTCGCGCAGCCTGGTGCGCGTGAGCACGGCTTGGCCGGCGATCATCGTCGTGGCCGACACGGTCAGAAGCACGCCCATCGTCGACGGGTCGAAGCCGCGGGCGGTCAGGGTCAGCGGCAGCGCCGTGAAGAGCTGCAGGTAGACGACGGCGAAGACCGTCCCCCATCCGAGCGCGACGAGCAGTCGGCGGTCTTTCCAGCCCTCGCGCGCGCCGGGCGGGGGCAGGTCGGGAGCGGTCCGGGCCGACGCCGGCAGGAGCGTCGCGACCGCGGCGGCACAGATGACGCAGGTGGCGGCGTCCGCGATGAACAGCCAGCGGAGGTCGATGCTGGCCAGGACAGCGGCCAGGAGGCCGGAGACCACCCCGGCGGCCGCGAGGGCGGCGGCGAGGAGTCCGTAGGCGGCGGGCCGCCGGTCGGGCGGGGTGACGTCGGCGATGACCGCCTGGCTGGACGGTTCATAGATCTCAAACATCAGCCCGAGTCCGAGCACAGCGCACGTCGCTTGCGTCAGGGTCTGTGAGCCCGCAACGGCCACCTGGGCGAGCGCGGTGCCGATCAGGCCGATCACAATGGTCGACTTGGCCCCGACCGAGTCAGCGAGTCTCCCGCCGATCAGTCGCGATGGGATGGTGGCGAGCCCGAAGGCGGCGAGCAGGTACCCGGCCCGGGTGACGGTGGCGCCGAGCTCCTCCACGAGGGTGAGTGAGAGGAAGGTGAGCGTGAAGGCGCCCAGCTGGTTCACGGCCCGGGCGGCCACGAGGATCCACACCGTCGGCGGCATCGCCGGTGTGCGGTGCTCGGCGTCCCGATGACTGGTAAGTTGCTCTTTGTCAGTGACGATGCGATGCACTCTACGAACAAGGCAGGTGACTGGTCAAGTGGCGTTTGATAGTCACGTGCTCACGCTGGTGGACGTCGCCGCGCGTCTGGTCAACGAGCTCACGCCGGGTCAGCGGCGCGGCCACCCGGTCGACGTACCGGCCGGCGCGGCGCGGGTCGAGGCCGTTGCGGCGGCACTGTCCGGAGACGGCCGCCCCGCGCCCGAGGTGACCGCTGGAGATGCGGAGTACCTCGCCGGGCACGCGGCCAGCATGCGGCTGGTCTTCGACGCGGCCCAGGACGGTGACCTTGACGCCGCCTCGCTGGTCCTGAACCGGCTGTTGGGTCAGACAGGAGCACGACCTCAGCTCGATCCGTTGGGCGGTGGAGGCTGGCACGTGCACTTCCACGGCAGCGACGACACTCTCGCGATCGGCTGGGCCGCCGGCTGCGCGACTGGCCTCGCCCTCGCTGTCGGTAGCGACCTGGCCGGACGTCTCGGGGTCTGCGCGGCACCGAGCTGCGACCGGGTCTACGTCGATACCTCAAAGAACAGCAGCCGCAGGTTCTGCTCGACGACGTGTCAGAACCGGGTCAAAGCCGCAGCGCACCGAGCGCGCAGATGAGGCGACCGTTGATCAGAGAGAGTCGTACCGAGGTGCCCGGTCACGGATACGTGAAAGCGCATGGTCGGGCATGGTCGGGCGTGGCCGACAGCGGCATGGTCCCTCCTCACCCTGCGAAGGCGCTAGGACCCAATCGACTCCGCCAAGTAGGAAACGAAGACAAGGAACGCAACAACGAGCAGCACCAGCACAACGCATACCCAGAAGGCCAGGAACAGGCAACCGCTCGCATCGTTCGGGTGCTGGTCGTCGGAGGTTGGTGTCACGCCGTCATCTTGGCCGTCCAGGTGATCCTCAACGCGTACGCACACCTACTCAACTCAGGCTGCTGCCCGACCATCGGCACGACCGTGCACGACGGGCTCATGATCGGGCGGCAACTCGGCGACTCAGCTTGGCCTGCAATACCGGGTGGCCTCCCGCCAGTCGAGTTAGTACGGGGTGTTGTCGATGAAGAGGTGCGGGCGTTCGGGGATTACCACGGACTGCTCCGCCCGGACCGGATCATCGGCGTGCGAATGGCTTCGCAATTGGCCGTCGGCTGGACGAGGACAGTCAGCTCTTGATCGAGTGGGCCGAGCTGAGCACGGTCTCCGCCTGATGACGGGGAGGCGCCAGGGCCGGGATCTCCGCCCCTCCACACGGCCAACAGCGGGCCGTGCGGAGCCTCTGCGAACCCGAAAGGGGCCGGATCGGACCGTTACTTCCGGGGGCGAAGAGGTGGAAGCCCGTCGTCGAACTTACGCATCTGGTCGTAGACCTGCCTCCAGGTGAGCCCTTTGACGATCCAGCCTTCGTGGCGATCGGCCTCCTGTAGCACCATCGGCGTGCTCCAAAGGTCGAGTGCTCCCGGCGCCTCCTGACGCTTGAGCCATTCCTGCTCGGCCTTGGCCTTCGCGCGGCCGTCCGCCTCGTCGATGAGAACGAACACCTGCTCACCCCGCTAGGCGAACACCGATGCGTGTGCCAGGACCAGGATCTCGCCCAGACTCTTCGGGCTGTCCACGCGGTCCTTGGCCGGCATCCCGCTGATTCTGGTCACAGCGGCCGTCAGCGGGTCATCCCCGTAAATGTTCAGCTCGTCGGAGAGGATGAGCAGTCGCTTCGAGGACTTCAGCGTCCGCCAGGTGTTGAGCACCGGCGTTCGATGGAAGCGGGAATCCTTGGTCATTCCCTCGACCTCGACGTCCACACGCGCAGGCGCGGCAAGCTGCAGATCCTGCGACGCAGCAACCTGGATCAAGATGTTCTGTTGACCTACGGCGAGGAAGTTCAGGCACGGACCGGCATCAAGCAGGATGCTCACGTAGCCGGGCCCGCCTTTCCGCCCGGGAAGAGTGGCGCGTCGCTGTCCCAGTCGTCACCGAGCTCGACCTCGACCTCCGGGACCTGGCCCAGCTGCTCCTCCAGCTCGGAGGCGTCCATCCCATACCAGCGGGCAAGCTCCGTCAGCCCCACAACGCCGCGACGGTAGCCCTCGACGGCTCTGGTCATCAGCCTCTGCGGTGCGCGCGGCCGCTCGGAGTCTGTGGCGAGGCTGCGGTATTGGTTCAACCACCCGAACCTGGCTGCCAGGTGCGCAGCAGACATCGCGCCCCACTCCTCGCCGGTGGCGGTGTCAATGCGCCCGAGCTTCCGCAACTGGATGGTGGCCATCCGCGGCGAGACCTCGAACTCTTGGACCAGGTCCGAAAGGTCTTGCAGTGAGATCGCTTCAGCGATCTGCTCGCAGTGCCGGTTGGCGCCGGCGAGTGGCAAGAGCAGGTGCCGGGCGAACGCGTCTGCGCAGATTTCCGCGGGGTTGCGCTCGCCCGGCGTGAGCACAGCCTCTCCCTCGAGGTCACCTGCAACGAGGTGCCCGAGCTCGTGGGCAATCGAGGACCGCTGGCGCATCGGGTGGGGCGTCGTCGCTACTGCGATCACCGTGCGGCCCGAGGCCGGGTCGATCATCGACAGCCCGTGCTCGGCCTCGTCTGCTTGCATGCTGATCACATCGACGCCCACGGCCCCATGAACCAGCTCGAACATGTCCTTGATCGGCCCGTCCCCGAGGCCGTGCTTGGTGCGGAACTCCTCTGCCAGCTTCTTCGCTCGCTGTTCGTTGCTGATCTCAGGCCCCCGCAAGGCCCTGGTCGGTCAGGTACGTGTCCAACTCCAGATAGGCGTGGAGCCGCTCCCGCATCGAAGCCATCGAGGAGGAGCCGCCGTCAGTCCGGGCCGCAAAGCGGGCGCGGTCGCGCACCTGGGCGAGGCCCCTGATCGTCGCGGCGCGCACGCCGAAGCGGTCGGCGAGCAGCACGAGCTCGTCTCCCTTCAGCGGCCTTTCGCCGGCCTCGATCCGCGAGTAGGTCGGCTGCGACACATTGATCGCCTTGCGCGCCTCATCCTGCGAGACGCCCGCGGCCTCGCGTGCCTCTCGCACCCGGGCGCCTAAAGTCTGCACATCCGTAACCATCTGAATAACTCTCCCTTCGTTATTCATTGTGTCAGGCACACCCTCCCCACGCAAGCAGCGCCACCCGCGGGGGCCGGGCTCCTCCTCTTCGCTGTGGGCACAAGTCACTCCAGCCGCACCAGCGAGAACCGTCACCCCATCCCCCGCGACCGACAGCTTCGCCGGCGCTCGTCCTTTTGATCCTGCTGATCCTGCTCATCATGCTGATCCTGTTGGCGATGCCGCTGGCGCTGCTGCTGACCCGGCTGGCCCATAGCTATTCGTGCATTAGGTGAGGACACCCTGACCGCGGCAGATCCGCGCGCGCCAGCGCGCACGCTATGCGGCAGATCCGCGCGCGCCAGCGCGCACGCTATGCGGCAGATCCGCGCGCGCCAGCGCGCACGCTATGCGGCAGATCCGCGCGCGCCAGCGCGCACGCTATGCGGCAGATCCGCGCGCGCCAGCGCGCACGCTATGCGGCAGATCCGCGCGCGCCAGCGCGCACGCTGATGGTCGGGCGGAGCCGACAGCGGCATGGTCGGGCTCCGCCCGCAGTGCGGCATAGGATCGGGCGCTTTGACCCCGTCGCAGCCAAAGGTGGCGGAGGATCGCTGCGTGAACCGTTGGCACGCCAAGCGCCCCTTTTCGTGGGGACTCCTTCTCATCTTGGACCGCGACACATCCTTGCTCCCACGGCTGATGGACTCTGCGGTTTCTCAGTCGAGGGACGGCCTGGCCGTCAAGGTCCTTCACGCGGCTGACGTGGACTTGTCCGGCTACGAGGATCACGAGGTCGTGCCGCCCGCAGAGGTTGAGGTCGAGATCCAGATCCACGAGCGCCCACCGACTGATGTCACCTTCCACGGCGCGATCGAGGTCCCATCCGGGGTGCTGACAGTCGGCGATGCGGAACAAGAGGATGCTCTGGCGATCGGAGCCGGCCGCTGGGCCGTCCAAGTTGACTGCGAGCCTTCCGAGCACGCGGAGGTCGTCCGCGTGTGGCTTCAACCCGAGTAGGGCCGCCCAAGCCGGTTGGCTAGCGCGCGATTTGCTGGCGCCTGCCGGACGCAGATCGCGCGCGAACGACCGCGCCGGCCCACCCCAACGCGTCCCATTCGGGCCAGCTCGAGCGACAGCCCCATTTCGGATCGAGCGAGTGCACGGATTCGGCATGGTCGGGCTCCGCCCCGCACGTCGGATCCGGGCGGATCCGCACCTCGGCGCTGGCACGGCGAGCCGCGCTCGAGGACTTCGAGGGTGGGCTTGCCGAGTCTTTCCACCTGCCTCTTGTATTCGAACATATGTTCGAGTAGGCTGCCTCCATGACCGCAGCCCTCGACCTGCATCCCGACGCGGGACACCCCGCTGTCGCGGCGGCGTTCGAGGTGCACACGCTGCTCGATGAGCTGCTCGCGGGTGACGCTCTTGGCGGTGCCATGAGCATTGATGAGTGCGCCGCCGCGGTGACCGAGTGGGATCGGGCGGCTGCCCGGATCGAAGCAGTCAAGCTCAGGCTGGTGGCCGCGGCCGACCACGCAAAGGTGGCCGAGGCCGAGGGGCTCTCGGGAACAGATGCCTGGGTCAACCGGCAGACCCGGTCGGGGCGGGAGAAGGCCGGACGCGACCTGCGGCTGGCCACCGAGCTCGACCAAGGGCACGACCTCACCGGTGCTGCGTTGCGGTCTGGTGAGATCTCCGCCGAGCACGCCGCGGTGATCGTGGCCGCCGCAAACAAACTTCCCAACGAGCTGACTGAGCAGGCGAAGGCGCGGGTGGAGGCCGCGCTGATCGAGCAGGCGGGCCGCCTCGACCCCGGCCAGCTGCGCCGGGCCGCGCGCCGCGCGCTTGCGGCCGTCGAGCCCGACCCCGCGGTGGTCGACGCACACCAGGGTGCGCTACTTCGTGAGGAGGAGGCCGCCGCATTCGAGCGCTCGCGGCTGACCATCCACGACAACGACGACGGCACCACCACCGGCCACTTCACCGTCCCGAATGCGGCTGGGTCGATCCTGCGCAAGATCATCGACAAGATGACGGCGCCACGGCGCGGACGGCTCGGAGCAAGCGTCGCGCAGGTGGGACCTTCGTCCGACCGCCTGGACTGGGCGGCGCGGGCCGGGCAGGCCTTCGTCGAGCTGCTCGAGCACCTTCCGACCGACCACTTGCACTCCCGCACCCCGGTGACCGTGGTGGCCACCATCGACCAAAACAAGCTGACCCGCGGGCTCGGCGCCGCCGCCCTCGACACCGGCATCGACATCTCCGCCGGCGACCTGCGCCGGCTCGCCTGCGCTGCGAAGATCGTCCCCGCCGTCCTCGGCGGCGCCTCCCGGGTGCTCGACCTCGGCCGCGGTCAACGGCTCTTCAGTGGCTCACAAGGCATCGCAGTCAGCATCGTCCACGCCACCTGCGCCGCCGACGGCTGCGAACGCCCGGTCGCCTGGTGCGACCTCCACCACCGGAAGGCCTGGGCCTCTGGCGGACGCACCGACCTGAGCGAGGCGGTGCCCCTCTGCGGCTTCCACCACCGACGGATCCACGACCCGAGATATGCGCATCAATACGGCCGCGACGGCGCGGTGACCTTCAACCTCCGGACGTGAGCTCGCAGCTTCACAACTCAAGAGTGAAGAACCTGCTGAACGGGTCATCGACGTAGTCGCCGAACGGGCCGCACGGGACGAAGCCGTGCCGGGCGTAGAGGGCGTGGGCTGCATCGAAGGGTCCGCCGTGGCCGGTCTCCAGGCTGAGCCTGGCGTAGCCGCGCGCCCGCGCGGTGGCGACGATCTCGGTCAGGAGAGCTGCGGCGACGCCGCGGCGGAGGTACGCCGGGGCGGTGCGCATCGACTTCACCTCACCGCTGGTCGGCGAGAGCTCCTTGAGTGCGCCGCACCCGGCCAGGTCGGCGCCGACCCAGGCGGACCAGAAAGTGACGTCGGGCGAGCGGAGCGCGGAGTGGTCGAGCGCGTGCACGCTGCCGGCTGGGGTGACCTCGTGCATCGCGGCGAGGTGGTCGGAGAGCAGTGCGACCACCTCGGGGCCGAAGTGGTCGTCGACCACGACCCGGACGTTCACAGCAGACTCATAGCGGAGCCACGTCCACGCTCACCTGCAGCGTGGACTCCTTGGCCTCGGTGAAGATCACGCCCTTGACCGGCGGGACGTCGGAGTAGTCGCGGCCCCACGCCACCGTCACGTAGCGCTCGCCGGCCTGCTGGTCGTTGGTGGGGTCGACCGCCAGCCACTCACCGTCGGTGCCGGCCAGCTCGCCGGCGCCGGGCAGCCAGACGGCCACCCAGGCGTGCGACGCGTCCGCCCCGACCACGCGGTCCTTGCCGGGCGCCGGTTCGGTGGCGACGTAGCCGCTGACGTAGCGCGCGGCGAGCCCGTGGCTGCGCAGGCAGGCCAGCGCGAGGTGGGCGAAGTCCTGGCACACCCCGGCCCGCGTCTCCAGCACCTCGGCCACCGTCGAGGTGACCGTGGTGGCCGTGTGGTCGTAGTCGAAGTCCCGATGGATCCGGTGCATCAGGTCGGTGACCGCGTCGCCGATCGGCCGACGCGGGATGAACGAGGCGGCGGCGTACTCGGCCGCCTCCGGGACCTGGTCCACCGAGACCGAGGGCAGCGCGAAGTCGGTGGCCAGCCAGGCGCCCGGCGTGGTCGGGAAGAGCAGTGGCCGCGCAAAGTCCCACGGCTGCTCGAGGTTGACGGCGGAGACCAGCGGGGCCTGGACGTCGACCTCGCTGGTCGCCTCGATGACCAGCCGGGTGTGGGGCTCGAAGACCTGGAAGTACGTCGCCACGTTGCCGTAGAAGTCGCGGTCGTGGCTGAGGTCGGTGGCGACCGGGTCGGTCACCAGCTCGTAGGACGCGACCTGCTGCCAGGGCAGCGCCCGCGGCACCAGGTGCGCGATCCCGAGCGAGTCGGTGACCTCGTCGTCATAGGAGTACGTCGTGAGGTGACGCACCTGCCACCTCATGCATGCACCTCGGTCAGCGTCATCGTCGTCAGCGCGCGCGGTGCGGGGCCGCCGGCCAGGTGCAGCTCGGCGATCGCGTCGCCGACCCGGCCCAGCGAGAGCGCCATCGCGGCCAGGAACGCCTCGAGGTTCGGCCGGCCGACCCCGCCGATCGCGACCAGCGTGCTCACCTCGGTGCGCTCGAGCTCCTCGGTGAGGTCGAGCAGCAACCGCTCGGGCCGGGTGGATCCGGTCGAGAGCGGCTGCGCCGCCAGGTGCTCCTTCAGCTCACCCAGCGCGAAGGCGAGCGACCGCGGGTTGTCGGTGTCCATCAGCAGCAGCTCGAGCACACCGGCAGGGCGGACGTAGCCGCGGTAGCGCCGGCGGTGGGTGACCGCGCTCTCCGCCGAGGCGAGCACGCCGTTCAGCACCTCGCGGTCCACGTCGATGCCGCGCCGGACGGTCGTGGTCGCCGCCAGGAGGTGGCAGACCTGCAGCGCCCGTTCGAGGTGTCGGCCGGCGCCGATCATGTGCCAGCCGGGGTCCCGCATCATGCTCGCGGTCGCACCCTGGACGGCAAGCACGCCGGTCAGCATCCGGCCGGCCGACTCCGCGACCTGGTGGCTGTGCCGCGAGCCCACCAGCGCCGCGCTGGCGCGGTCGATGGTGCCGAAGCCGCGCCAGATGTCCGGGGAGAGCTGGTCGCGGACGCCCTGCAGCGCGTCGCGCAGCTGACCGAGCGCGTGCGCGGCCGAGCCGACCCGCTCGTCGTCGAGCAGCAGCGAGCGGAACTCGTTGTCGATGTCGACGCTGCCGGCACCTGCCAGCCGCTGCACCGCTTCGAGGAACACCTCGAGGGTGGCGCCTCCCGCGCTGCGTGGGCGGGTGCGGAAGTCCTCGGCGTACGTGTGCGCGGTGAGCACCAGCCGCAGCATGTCCTCGGCCCGCTCGGCGTACCGGCCGAGCCAGAACATGTCCTCGAGGATGCGCGGCACCAGCACGCTCACCGAGCGGGCGCTGGTCATGGGCAACACGTCGGCGAGCCCCTGGTCCGGGTCGGTCGGCGACGACTTGATCACCCACACGTCCTTGCTCGCACGCGCGCGCTCGCCGGACGGGGTGCTGCCGATGATGCTGGCGAGACCGCCGACCAGGGGGCGGTACGCCGACCCGTAGCGGAGCGTGAAGGTCCGCAACGTCACCGGTGCCGGCGTGGCCAGGCCACTGGTCCGGCCGCTGGCCCCCCAGGTCGGCGCCTGCGACAGCGGCAGCCGCTCCTGCCCGACCCAGCGGTGGGGGGCGGCGGCGATGCGATGCTCCAGCTCGCGGCGGCCGACCGAGTCCGGCACCGGCGGTCCGTCGAGGGTCCGCAGCACCAGCCGGTCGAGCCGGGCCAGCACGTGGTCGCGCGACTCGGGGTCGCCGCACCACCAGGTGCGCACCGAGTCGAGCCGCAGCTGCTCGCCCAGCAGCGCCTCGCAGGCCGCCGGCAGGTAGGGCAGCAGCCCGGGGTTCTCGAGCACCCCGGCGCCGAGCCCGTTGACGATGCGGACCCGCCCGCGGCGTACCGCCTCGGCCAGGCCGGCCACCCCGAGCTGGGAGTCGCCTCGCAGCTCGAGCGGGTCGCTCCATGACGCGTCGACCCTCCGCAGGATCACGTCGACCCGCTCCAGCCGACCACCGGACGCTCCCCCACGCATCCACACCCAGCCGTCGCGCACCACGAGGTCGCTGCCCTGCACCAGCGGGAAGCCCAGCGCGTTGGCCACGAAGGCCTGGTCGTAGGCCGTCTCCGAGTGCGTCCCCGGCGAGAGGACCACGACCCGCGGGTCGGCCAGGTCGCCTTGCGCGGACTGGAGCAACGCGGACCGGAGCGCCCAGAAGTACGGCTCCATCCGGTGCAGCCCGGCCTCGCGGTAGAGCTCCGGCAGCACCCGCGAGATGACCCGCCGGTTCTCCATCGCGTAGCCGATGCCGGACGGTGCCTGGGCGCGGTCGGCCAGCACCCGCCACCGTCCCTCAGCGTCGCGACCCAGGTCGGTGGCGGCCAGCACCAGCGGCCGCGGGTCGATCGCCGACGGCCGGGCCACGACCCGGGTGAAGCCCGCGTGGCCCAGCACGACGGCGGCCGGGATGATCCCCTCGGCGAGCAGCCGCTGCTCGCCGTACAGGTCGACGAGGATCGCGTTGAGCAGCTCGGCGCGCTGGGCGAGCCCGACCTCGAGCGGCGACCAGGACGCCGCATCGATGAGCAGCGGCACGGGGTCGAGCTGCCAGGGTCCGGGCCCCTCGCCCGGTCGCGCGTAGGTGACGCCGTCGTCGGCGAGCATCGCGAGGATGTCGCCGTCGGCCCGGCGCAGGTCCCCGGGGGTGATCCGGACGACGGACTCGGCGATCCCCTTCCAGGCCGGCCGCAGCGCACCGTCCGGGCCGACCACCTCGTCGTAGCGGGCCGGCTCCCCCTCGACGTCACCGACCAGGACCGGTTGCGAGAGCGCGCTCGCGTAGTCCCGGAGGACTGTCACACCGAGCCCTTCGGAACTCGTCTCAGGTCGAGGGTGCGGGGGTACTCGGTCGACGCGGCCCTGCGGCCGGCCTCCTGCATGGCTGCAACATCGAGCTTGCCCGCAGTGTGGCCGAACGGCTCGAACCGGCTGGCCCGGCGGGCCTCGGCCTCGTTGGCGTTGACCGGCGGGTGGTCGTAGGAGCGGCCGCCAGGGTGCACGACGTGGTACGTCGCCCCGCCCCGGCTGGTCGCGCTCGGCACGTCGACCACCTCGATCCGCAGCGGCGCGTGCACCTCGATGGACGGGTGCAGCGCCGACCACGGCTGCCAGGCGCGGTAGCGGACCCCGGCGTAGTGCTCGCCCGGCCGGCCGCTGGGGGTCAGAGGCACGGGCACACCTTGGCAGGTCACGAGGTGCCGTTCGGGGTCCATCCCGCGGACCGACACCTGGAGGCGCTCGACCGAGGAGTCGACGTACCGCGCGGTGCCACCAGCGGTGGCCTCCTCGCCGAGCACGTGCCAGGGCTCGACGGCCTGCCGAAGCTCGAGCTCGACGTCCTCCGCGACCCGCACCACCCCGATCCGGGGGAACCGGAACTCGGTGAACGGGTCGAGCCAGGAGTCCTCGAACCCGATCCCGACGGCGCGCAGGTCGGCGGTCACCTCGGCGATGTCGCGGGTCGCGCCGTGCGGCAACAGGTTGTCCTCGTGGAGCGCGGTCCCCCACCGCACCAGCGGTGCCCGCAGCGGCCGCTCCCAGAACATCGCGACCAGGCTGCGCACCAGCAGCGCCTGGACCAGCGCCAGCTGCGGGTGGGGCGGCATCTCGAACCCGCGCAGCTCGAGCAGGCCGAGCCGGCCGCGGGAGGAGTCTGGGCTGTAGAGCTTGTCGATGCAGAACTCGGCGCGGTGGGTGTTGCCGGTCAGGTCGGTGAGCAGGTGCCGCAGCGCCCGGTCGACCAGCCAGGGCCGCGGCTCGCCCTGCTCCTGGGTCAGTCGGGCGATCTCGGCGAACGCGATCTCCATCTCGTACGTCGCCTCGGGCCGGCCCTCGTCGAACCGCGGCGCCTGGCTGGTGGGCCCGATGAACCGCCCGGAGAACAGGTAGGACAGCGCCGGGTGCCGTTGCCAGTAGGTGATGAGGCTGACCAGCAGGTCCGGCCGGCGCAGCAGGGGCGAGTCGACCGGCGCAGAGCCGCCGAGGGTCAGGTGGTTGCCGCCGCCGGTGCCCGTGTGCAGCCCGTCGAGGTCGAACTTCTCGGTCGCGAGCCCGGCGCGGCGCGCCTCGTCGTACAGCGTCGTGGTCAGCTCTCGCTGCTCGGCCCAGCTCCGCGTGGGCTGCACGTTGACCTCGATGACGCCGGGGTCCGGGGTGACCACGAGCTGGGTCAGCCGGGCGTCCGGCGGCGGGCCGTAGCCCTCGAGGACGACCCGGGCACCGATCTTCCGCACCGTCACCTCGACCAGCTTGAGCAGGTCGGTGTAGTCCTCGAGCCGCTCGGTCGGCGGCAGGAAGACGTGCACCTGCCCGTCGCGGGCCTCCACGGCCAGCGCGGTGGTGGGGGCGTCCTTCGGGTCGGTGAGCTGGACGGTGGGGACCTGCGGATCCAGCGGCGGCCCGGCCTCGAGGTAGGACGGCTCGCCGACGTAGTCCGGGTCCTCCCAGGCGATCGAGTCGAGTGGCAGCCGGAGGCCGACCGGGCTGGTGCCCGGCGTCAGGACCAGGCGGCCCCGCCGGAGCCGCCAGACCGGGCTGGTCCACTCCTCGCCGGTCACCAGCGGCAGCACCCAACCGGTCGGCGTCGTGACGTCGGCGTCGAGCTTGGCCACCAGCGCCAGCTCGGGGTCCTCGGCGCCGGGCTGCTCGCCGTGGGGCAGTCGCACGTGGTCGGCCAGGGCGGCGAACGGGTCCTCGAAGGCAGGCCACAGCTGGTCGTCCGGCAGCGCGAGCACCTGGGTCAGGCGCCGGGCCAGGGCCTCGGCGGTCGCAGGCGCATCGGGGTCAGCGGTCGTCTCGTCCCACGGGTCGGAGAACAGGTCCGGGTCGCGCCAGAGCCGGACCCCGTCGGTGCGCCACTGGAGGGCGATGTTCCAGCGCGGCAGCGGCTCCCCCGGGTACCACTTGCCCTGGCCGCGATGGACCACCCCGCCCTCGGCGTACGTCGTCCGCAGTCGCTCGGCGAGCGTGGTCGCGAGCGTCCGCTTGCCGGGGCCGTCGGCGTCGGTGTTCCACTCGTCGCTGGTGATGTCGTCGCGAGCCACGAACGTCGGCTCGCCGCCCATCGTCAGCCTCACGTCGCCGGACACCAGGCGGGCGTCGACCTCCTCGCCCAGCGCGTCGATGCGGGCCCACGCGTGGTCGGAGTAGGGCCTGGTGACCCGCGGATCCTCGTGGATCCGGGTCACCTGGTTGACGAAGGAGAAGGTGACGTCGACCGGGTCGGTGGCGCCCTCGATCGGCGCGGCACTGCTCGGGTGCGGGGTGGCGCTGAGCGGGATGTGCCCCTCGCCGGCGAACAGGCTGCTGGTCGGGTCCATGCCCACCCAGCCCGCGCCTGGGATGTAGACCTCGGCCCAGGCGTGCAGGTCGGTGAAGTCCTGGCTGGGCCCCTTCGGCCCGTCGAGGTGCTCCACGACGTAGGGGTCCGAGCTGAGCTGCACGAGATAGCCGGAGACGAACCTGGCGGCGAGGCCGTACTGCCGAAGCAGGCTGACCAGCAGCCACGCGCTGTCACGGCAGGACCCGATCCGACGCTGCAGGGTCTCGTCCGGCGTCTGGACGCCGGGCTCCATCCGCACGTCGTAGGCGACGTCGCGGTTGACCGCGGCGTTCAGGTCGGCGAGGAAGTCCACCGTGACGAGGCCTTCGGCGGGCAGCGGGGGCAGCGCCAGCCGCCACTGCTCGGCCTCGGCGCTGCCTTCGACCGGACGCAGGTACGGCGCCAGGTCGGCGGCCAGGGTCTGCTGGTAGGCGAACGGGAACCGCTCGGCGTACTCCTCGACGAAGAAGTCGAACGGGTTGATCGTCATCAGGTCGGCAACCAGGCCGACGGTGATGTCGAGCCTGTCGGTCTTCTCCGGGAAGACCAGCCGGGCCAGCCAGTTGCCGAACGGGTCCTGCTGCCAGTTCAGGAAGTGCGTCTTGGGAGTGACCTCGAACGAGTACGCCTCGATCGGCGTCCGGCAGTGCGGCGCCGGTCGCAGCCGGACCACGTGCGGCGCCACCGTCACCGGATGCGCGAACTCGTAGGTGGTCCGGTGCTCGAGCGCGACCTTGACCGACATGACCCCCAGCCTGCCTGCCCGGTGTTTCCGATGGGTAGCCGGGCGGACGACCAAGGTTTTGACGACGAGCGACCTTCGGCGGCTGTGCGGCACCCGACCCTGCTGGCTCACTGGCACCCGTGACCATGACGCAGGTCGGGCCGACCGCACTTCGGGAGCGAGCCCTGGGCCCCGACCTGGCACGTGGGGCGATGCTGCTGTTCATCGCGTTGGCGAACTCGCACTACTTCCTGCGCGGATCCTCCGTCCTGGGCGGGTACCCCCAGGACACCGGCAGCGTGGACCGGTTCGTGACGTGGGCGATCGCCACCTTCGTGGACGGTCGTGCGTTCCCGATGTTCGGGCTGCTCTTCGGCTACGGCGTCGCGCACATCGTGAGCCGGCAGACCGGGAGCGCCTGGTCGACCCGGCTGCTGCTGTGGCGACGCAGCCTGGTGCTGGTGGTCATCGGCCTGGTCGACGCGATGCTGTTCTACGTCGGCGACATCCTCGCGGCGTACGGCGTGCTGCTGTTCTTCGGGGTGTGGGCGATCCGCTGGAAGGACCGGTGGCTGCTGATCGTGGCCGCGCTGTTCTTCATCCTCACGGCACTGCCGAGCGCCGACTCGATGTCGATCAGCACCGACCCCCCGGACCCGGCGATGCTGCCGGCCGACGTGCTCACCCAGCTCGCCGACCGGATCTACGCGGCGCCGTTCATCGCCCTGCTCGGGCCGATCGGCTTCGCCGCTCCGTTCCTGGTCGGCCTGTGGGCCGGTCGGCGGCGCGTCCTGGAGCAACCGGAGCGACACCGCACCCTGCTCACGACGACGGCCGTTTTCGGCATCAGCGTGGCGGTCCTGGGCGCCCAGCCGGTCGCGCTCATGCTGGCCCGGGTCGTCGAGCGGCCTGGGCAGGACGTCCTGAGCCGCATCGGTCCCCTGCACGACGCGACCGGTGTGGTGGGCGGCTTCGGGTACGCCGCCCTCGCCGCGCTGGTGTCGATCTGGCTGGCTCCTCGTGCCGGACGGGTCACCGGCGCCCTCGCCGCCATCGGCCAGCGCTCGCTGACCTGCTACCTGTGCCAGTCGGTGGTCTGGGCGGTCTTGTTCACGCCGTACCTGCTGGACCTGTCGGACGTCCTGACCGTCACCACGACGGCGCTGCTGGCCCTGGCCACCTGGCTGGGCACCGTGCTGCTGGCCGACCGGATGCGGCGGTCCGGCAGCCGCGGGCCGTTCGAGGTGCTGATCCGCCGGGTCACCTACGGCCGGCCGCAGTCGGCCCGTCGGTAGCCCGGGATCAGCGCTCGAAGTCTCGCGCCAGCTTCAGCACCCGGTCGTTGGCCTCGTCCTCGCCGATCGAGACCCGGCATCCCTCGCCCGCGAAGGGCCGGACCACGATGCCGAGCTCGTCGGCCGCGGCCGCGAACTCCGCGGTCCGGTCGCCGAGCTCGAACCAGACGAAGTTGCCCTGCGGCTGGGGCACCTGCCAGCCCGACTCCCGCAGCCCGGCGACGACGCGGTCCCGCTCGGTGACCAGTGCGTCGACTCGTTCGAGCAGCGCAGGCTCGGCGTCGAGGGAGGCGATCGCGGCCGCCTGGGCGACCGCGGAGACCCCGAACGGCAGCGAGACCGCGCGCAGCGCCGAGGCGACCGGTTGCTGCGCGACGGCGTACCCGACCCGGAACCCGGCCAGGCCGTAGGCCTTGGAGAAGGTGCGGAAGACCACGACGTTGGGGTGCTGCCGGTAGGTCGCGATGCCGTCCACCGGGTCGTCCATGCGGACAAACTCGACATAGGCCTCGTCCACGACCACGAGCAGGTCGTCGGGCACGGCGGCCAGGAACGCGTCGAGGCCGGCCCGGGTGACCGCCGGACCGGTGGGGTTGTTGGGCGTGCAGACGAGCACGCATCGGGTGCGCGGGGTGATCGCGGCGGCCATCGCGTCGAGGTCGTGTCCTCCGTCCGCGGTGACCGGCACCGGCACCGACGTGGCCGCCGCTGCGGCGATCGCGATCGGGTAGGCCTCGAAGGACCGCCAGGCGTGCACGACCTCGTCACCGGGCTCGCAGAAGGCGGCCAGCAGCTGGTAGATCAGCGCGACCGACCCGGTGGCCGCGGCCAGGTCCTCGACCGGGACGTCCAGCCGCTGCGACAGCGCGTCGTACAGCGCGGTGCTGCCCATGTCCGGGTAGCGGTTCATCACGTCGACCGCCCGGTGCGCCGCCTCGACGACGCCGGGCAGCGGTGGGTAGGGGTTCTCGTTCGAGGAGAGCTTGTACGACGTCATCCCCGGCCGCGCCGTGGGCGGCTTGCCGGCGACGTAGGCCGGGATGGCGGCGACGTTGGGTCGGGGCTGCGGACCGGTCACCGACCCAACCTAGAGGTTTAGGCAGGCGCGTAGCGGACCAGCAACACGCCGTTGGAGAACGACCGGCTCTCGAGCAGCCGGAGCGAGGTCTCCTCGCCCTCCGGGAAGAGCCGGCGCCCGCGGCCCTGGACCACTGGGTAGACGAAGAGCCGGTACTCGTCGACCAGGCCGGCCTCGATCAGCGCCGGGCAGAGGGTGAGGCTGCCGGTGGTCACGATCTCGCCGCCGTCCTGCTCCTTGAGCTCGCGGACGCGGTCGCGCCAGTCGTTCCCGAGCACCGTGGAGTTGTCCCAGTCCGGGTCGGTGAGCGTCGAGGAGACCACCATCTTGTGCACTCGGTTCAGGTGGTCGGTGACTCCGGTGGTGTCGTCGGTCTGCTTCGGCCAGTAGCCGCGGAAATCCTCGAAGGTCTGCCGGCCGAGGAGGAGCACGTCTTCCTGCTCGCTCTGCCGCATCACCTCGGCGTTCAGGTCCTCCGCAGGGGCGGAGGGGTCGAACCAGTCCCCGAGGAACTCGATCGAGCCGTCGACGGTCATGTTCTGCGTGATGGCGAGAGTCCGCATGATGAGTACCGACCCGGTGGCCCGGCCCAACTCATCGCATGCGCCACGGCCGGACCACCGGCAGGAGCAGCAGGCCGATAACGACCCCGGCCCCCGCACCGGTCACGTTGTCGATGATGTCGGTGACGTCGCAGGCCCGGTCGATCCGGGCCAGTGAGAGCTGGGTGAGCTCGATCAGGGTGGAGTACGCCGCCAGCGCGGCCAGCCCCACCGGCACCGTGACCCAGGCCCATCGCCAGCGCGCGGCGACCAGCACCAGCAGCACGCCCGACGGCACGAAGACGACGGCGTTCAGCAGCCGCTGCTGGCCCGGCAGGATCCAGAACCCGTCGGGCGCCGGGCCGCCGATGTCCCAGGAGCACTCGGTGAGCCGGCCCTCGGCGGAGACGATCCCCGGGGCGCCGTTCGCCGGGATCAGCGTGATCACGCCGATCACCACGACCGACCAGAGCAGCAGTCCGCACAGCACCGACCACGGCAACCCGAAGCGCCTCCGCAGGGACGCGGTGAGGGCGGCCACGGCCAGCCCGGTCACGGCGATGATCACGAGCATCACGCCCACGCCGCCGACCGGGAACATGCCCACGACGCTAGACGGGCGCCCCCACCGGCCCCGACCCGCCGCAGGTAACTCACCGTTCGTGCAGCTCCTGCAGTGTTCGAACACCAGAGAAGCTGACCGAACGGTGAGTTACCCCAAATGGCGGGCGGCTCAGACCGGCGGCAGCAGCACGCTGCCGCCGGGCACGACGGGCAGGTCGCGCCCGACCTGGATGTCCACGGGGTTGGTCAGGCAGCGGATCGACCCGCCCGCCTTGTGGAACTCCGAGACGTCCACGAGCTCGACGGCGAACCCCCAGGCCTCCAGCTGGTCGCGCACGTGGTCGGGCGCGGCCGGCATCACGACGGTGGCCGGGCTGGTGGCGTCGGCCGGCGGGACCACGATGGAGTTGGCGGCGAAGGTGGTCACCGCCTCCTCCTCGGTGAGCACCAGGGGCTCGGGCACCAGGGCCAGCAGCGTCTCGGCCGAGGCCGCGTCGAGGGCGTCGAGGCAGACGATGGCCCGGCGGTCGTCGAGCGGGCAGAAGGCCAGGTCGAGGTGGTACATCCCCGGATGGGTGATCCGCAGCCCGCGGACCCGGACGGCGAGGTCGGCAGCCAAGTGCTTGAGCGCGAGCTCCTCGGTCCGCGGCCCGTAGCCGACCACGAGGCCGTCGCCGAACGGGAACACGTCGCCCGCCTCGAGGTGCGCGCCCACACCGTGCCGGCCGACGTACGACGTCGTGTAGCCGTTCGCGGCAAACCACGGTTGCGCCGAGGCGGTCTCCATCTGCCGCTGCGGGTAGCGCATGTGCGACATCACCACGTGCCGCTCGACCCCGCCGTCGCCGTGCCGGCGACCCACTGCCAGCCCGAGGTTCATCGCGTAGACCATGTCGGGGGCGTCGGGTCGCTGCGGGATCACGTCGACGGTGCCGCCCAGCCGCTCGATGGTCTCGACGAGAGTGCGCCACTGCAGCAGCGCCAGCTCCCGATCGGGCTGGTCCGCGAGGTCCATGAAGGGGTTGATCGCATAGTCGATCCGGAAATGGCTCGGCTCGACCATGACGTAGTGGCGGCCCCAGGCCAGCGACATTGTTCCCCTCCTCGGGTACTCAAGATTGTCAGACAATCTGACATTGCCCTAGTGTGGCGTACGAGGACAACCCCCGGCAAGCCGACAGGTCCGTCCTCGGCAGCAGGTACGACGGCAGGAGCCACGGCCATGACCACCGAGCGAACGGCGCAGCCGTTCGGCACCCTGCACCTCGAGCACGCCTCGACCGTCGACCGGGTCGCCGCCGAGCTGCGGCGCGCGGTCTTCGACGGCGAGCTGGAGTCCGGGACCCCGCTCCGGGAGGTCGCGATCGCGGCGTCGCTGGGCGTGTCCCGACCCACCGTCCGCGAGGCGCTCACCATGCTGGTCGCCGAGGGCCTCGCCACCCGCGAGCCCAACCGCGGCGTGGCCGTGGCCAGTCCGGAGGCATCGTCGGTCCGCGACGTGTGCGCGGCCCGACTGGTCCTCGAGGGCTCCGGCATCCGGTGCTGGCGCGAGGCCGGCGAGGCGCAGCGGGCGCTGGTTCGCAGCACCCTCGAGGCCTACATCGCGGCGATCGACACGGACGCGTCGTACCAGGAGCTCAACGAGCGGCACCTGGCCTTCCACGTCTCGCTGGTCGGCCTGACCGGATCACCCCGGCTGGTCGCGATGCAGGAGAACCTCGTCACCGAGCTCAAGCTCGCGCTCGCCCAGGTCGACCGGATCCGGCGCAACGCCCACGACCAGGCCGACTCGCACGCGGCGCTGGTCCGGCTGCTCGAGGACGGCGACACCGAGCGCGCCCATGCGTTCCTCGTCGAGCACCTCGCCGACGCCGAGGACGAGATCATCGAAGCGCTCGACCTCGTCTAGCGTCCTGGGCTCCACCTGCCAGACTCCCCCTGTGATGAGGTTCCTGACCTGGCTCGCGACGACAGCAGTGGCGCTCGCGGTGGCCACCCTGCTGGTCGGCGGCATCCGCTTCACCGGGCCGGTGCACGGCCAGCAGGAGATCGAGCACAAGCTGATCCCGCTGCTGCTGGTCGCGCTGATCCTCGGCGTGGTCACCTCGTTCGTGAAGCCGATCCTCACCGTCCTCTCGATCCCGTTCATCATCGTCACGCTGGGGCTCTTCCTGCTCGTCATCAATGCCGGGCTGCTGCTGCTCACCGGGTGGCTGGCCGAACAGCTCGACATCGGCTTCCGGGTCACCGGGTTCTGGCCCGCGGTCGGCGGCGCCATCGTGATCACGGTGGTCACCTGGATCGTGGACGGGCTGATCGGGGACTCCCGATAGCTCCCGGGCTCCCCGCGCCGCGCACACCGGGCCAGTACGCCGTGGCGCTGGTCTGCCTCGGCAACATCTGCCGCTCCCCGATGGCCGACGTGGTCCTCACCCAGCGCGTCGACGACGCCGGGCTGGCCGGCCGGGTGACGGTGTCGAGCTGCGGCACCGGCGACTGGCACGTCGGCCGGCCGATGGACGACCGGGCCGCGGCCACCCTCACCGCCAACGACTACGACCCGAGCCAGCACCGCGCGCGGCAGTTCGACGCCACCTGGCTGGAGGCCAACGACCTGGTGCTGGCCATGGACGACACCAACCTCGAGGACGTCCGCCGGGCCGATCCCGATGTGTCGCCGGACCGCGTCCGGCTCTTCCGTGACTTCGACCCGGTCGACCCGGGTGGCGCCGTACCGGACCCGTACTACGGTGGGGAACAGGGCTTCGAGGAGGTGCTGGCGATGGTGGAACGGACCTGTGCGGTCCTGGTCTCCGCGCTCCAGCAGGTTTCCACGTGACCCGGCAGCCCGTGCTGGCCCAGCACGCCGAGGAGCTGCTCGGCTCGTCCGTGGTCGCGACCGCGCCGCTGGCGGGCGGCGACACCTCCTCGGCGACCAAGCTCCGGCTCTCCGACGGCACCACCGCGATCATGAAGACCCACGCGCACCCGCCAGCGGGCTTCTTCGCGTGCGAGGCAGCCGGGCTCCGGTGGCTGGCCGAGGCCGACGGCGTACCCGTGCCGGAGGTGCTCGCGGTGGACGAGGAGTGCCTGATCCTGCGGTGGGTCGAGGCCGGCAAGGCGTCGGCCGACGGGGCGGTCGGTTTCGGGCAGGCGCTCGCGGCGACCCACGCGGCCGGCGCGCCGTTGTACGGCGGCGAGGCCGACGGCTTCATCAGCAAGCTGCCACTGCCCAACACACCGTGCGACTCCTGGGCGGAGTTCTACGCCGTCCGCCGGGTGCTGCCCTATCTCAAGCTGGCCCGGGACCGCGGTGCGGTGAGCGAGGCCGAGGCCGGGCTGGTCGAGGGCGTCATCGGCAAGCTGACCGCGCTGCTGCCCGAGGAGCTGCCGGCCCGGCTGCACGGCGACCTCTGGAACGGCAACGTGCTGTGGGGCCAGGAGAGCCGGGTCTGGATGATCGACCCGGCGGCCTACGGCGGCCACCGCGAGCTCGACCTGGCGATGCTCACGTTGTTCGGCCTCCCGCACCTGCCGCGGGTGCTCGATGCCTACCAGGAGCGCACCCCGCTCGCCGAGGGCTGGGAGGAGCGCATCCCCCTGCACCAGCTGTTCCCGCTGCTGGTGCACGCCGCGCTGTTCGGCGGCGGCTACGGCACTCGCGCCGCCGACGCTGCGGCGCGCTACGCCTGAGCTGCGGGTCGACTCAGCGCGCCCGCCGATAGACGGCCCGCACCGTCACCGGCGTCTCCCCGACCACGCGGTCATGCTTGCGTGCCCCGCCGTCGGTCCACCGCACGAAGACATAGCGCACGCCCTTCTTGACCTGCGAGCGCGGCGCGACCAGCCGCACGGTGCTGCCCACGACGACCGTCTCGGTCCAGCCACCCTTCCGCTTGACGCCGTCCACCTTGACCTTGAGCTTGTCGCGCCGGGTCTCCACGGTCAGCGAGCCCTGCCTGGGCTCGATCCGGACGGTGCGGGAGCCGGTCGCCCCGTGCTCGTCGGTGACGGTCGCGGTCAGGTAGAGGTGTGACGGGTACGGCATCGCCGGAACCACGAACTGCCCGGTGCTCACCCCTGCCCACCGCTGCACCATCACGCGCGGGCAGCCGCTGTCGCAGTCCTGGCGCTCCATCACCAGCGAGTACGCCGATTCCGGCAGGTCCTGCTGCGCGTCCGAGGCCGTCGCGGTGAAGCCGAGGGTCTGCCCGACGTACCAGGTGCCCTCGGGAAAGGTGTTGAGCCCGGTCACGACAGGGGCGGTGTTGGTGGCGGTGACGGTGGTTGTCGTCGTCGCGCTGCTGGCCTGCCCGTCGGTCACCCTCAGCCCGACGGTGACCGTCCCCACGGGGTAGGTGCTCGTCGCGGTCACACCGGTGCCGTCGTCGTACTGACCGTCGCCATCGAGGTCCCACCCATAGGTGAGCGTTCCGCCATCCGGGTCACTGGAGGTCGAGCCGTCGAAGTCCACCTTCAGGGGCGCCGGGCCGGTCCCCGATGCCGGGTTGGTGGTGATGACGGCGGTGGGACCGGTGTTGGTGACCGTGACCGTCACCGACCCGGTGGTGGCGCCGTTGTCGGCGTCGGTCACCCGCACGGTGACCTGGTGCGGGCCCACGCCGCTGTAGGTGCGGCTCGCGGTGACGCCCGTGGCGTCGTCGAACGCACCGTCGTCGTCCAGGTCCCAGGCGTAGGTCAGGGCCGTGCCGTCGGGGTCGCTGGAACCGTCCGCGCTGAATCCCACCGCGAGCGGCGCCGGACCGTTGGTCGGGTCGGCGGTCACCACGACGACCGGCAACCGGTTGGGCACCGTGACCGGGACGGACGCGGTGCTGCTCGCCCCCTCGGCGTCGGTGACCATGAGCCCCACGGTCACGTTGCCGACGCCGTAGGTGCGGCTGGCGCTGTCGCCCGTGGCGTCGTCGTACTGCCCGTCGCCGTCGAGGTCCCACTCGTAGGTGAGCGTTCCGCCATCCGGGTCGCTGGAGGTCGAGCCGTCGAAGTCCACGAGGAGCGGTGCGTTGCCGGTCGCCGGTGCGGGCGTCGTCGTGATCCGGGCGGTCGGCCCGCTGTTGGTGACGGTCACGGTGACGGCGTCCGTCGCCGACCCACCATCCGCGTCGGTCACGCGCACCGTCACCACATGCGGACCAACGCCGGTGAACGTCGCACTCGTGGTCACACCGGTCGCGTCGTCGAACTCCCCGTCGCCATCGGTGTCCCACGCATAGGTCAACGCCGTCCCGTCCGGGTCGCTCGAACCCGACGCACTCAACGACACGGCCAGCGGCGCAGGGCCCGAGCTCGGCGTCGCCGCGGCCGCAGCCACCGGCAGTCGGTTGGTGACGGTGAGGGTGACCGACTTCGAGTCCGACCCGCCGCGTCCGTCGGTGACCCGGACGCTCGCCGTCTTCTGGCCGACGCCGCTGTAGGTGCTGGACGCGGTGAGGCCGGTGGCGTCGTCGAAGGCACCGTCGTTGTCGAGGTCCCAGGCGTAGCCCAGCGGGTCGCCGTCCGGGTCGGTCGAACCCGCAGCGCTGAACGACACGGCGAGAGGAGCCGGACCTGAGGTCGGGTCAGCGGAGATGGCGGCGACCGGGTTGCGGTTCGCCGGACCGACGGTCACGGTGACGGACTTCGCGTCGGTGGCGCCGCGGGAGTCGGTGGCGAGCACCGAGACCACGGGTGAGCCGGGAGAGCCGTAGGTGCGGCTCTGGGTGGTGCCGGTGCCGTCGTCGTACTGTCCGTCGTCGTCGAGGTCCCAGGTGAAGGCGAACGGCCCGCTGGCCCCGGGTGCGTTGGTGGCGCTCGCGGTGTAGGTGACGGAGAGCGGCGCGGGGCCGGAAGGCGGGTCGGCCGCCAGCGCGGCGGTCGGGCGGGTGTACGTCGCGGTGTAGGTCGTCGCCGACGACGGTGGGGTCACCGTGTGCGACCGGGCGCCGCCGTCGGACCAGCTGCTGAAGGCCGCGATGGTGGCGCCAGTGCCGGTGGTCGGGGCCGCGGTGACCGTGACGGGCGCACCCTGGATGAAGGTCTCGGAGTACGGCGTCGTGCGGTCGGTCGAATCGATCGTCACCATGGCCCCGCTCGGCACGCTGGCGAACGACAGCGACACCGTCTTCGGGTTCAGCTGGATCGTCTGGGTGTCGGTGAGCCCGCCGTCGTCGGTGACGGTGACGGTGAGCAGCAGGTGCGACGGGTACTCGTGTGGCGGTGCCTGGAAGCTGCCGGAAGAGACGCCCGGGTAGGTCTGCAGGTTGTGGGTGTGGCAGACACCGTTGGGGCAGTGCCGGATCGCCAGGTTCCAGCTGAATGACGAGCCCGGCATCGTGCCCTGCTGCGCGTCCGTGGCAGCGGCCGAGAAGTCGATCGTGTCGCCGGCCGCCCACGTGAGCGTCTCGTCCGGCGTCACGGTGCCCAGGACCGGCGGTGAGTTGCCGGCCTGGATCTGCTGGGTCGCGGTCGACGTGTGCCCATGGCCGTCGTCGACCCGAAGGCCCACGTCGTAGGTGCCGACGGAGTAGGTCCGGGACGGCGTGGCGGCGGTGCTGTCGTCGTACTGCCCGTCGCCGTCCAGGTCCCAGGCGTAGGTCAGGGTGTCGCCGTCGGGGTCGGTCGACGTGGTCCCGTCGAAGTTGACGGTCAGTGGCGCCGGGCCCGACGTCTGGTCCGCCACGATCCTCGCTGTCGGGGTCGCGTTGCTCCCGGTGTAGACGATCCGGTGCATGCCGGCCGCGCCCTCGGTCGGGACGCCGTTCTCGTCGAGCCCGTAATCGACGTAGTAGATGTCCCCGCCGGGTCCGGTCACGAGGTCCACCGGCGTCTCGGCGTTCTCCACGAACCGCTGGATGTCGGTCGGGTCGGGGTCGCCGTTCGGCTTCTTGCCGAGCACCCAGATGCACGACCTGGCGAAGTCCGAGAAGAACATCGCGTCCTCGTAGGCCGCGGGGTAGTTGCTGGCCGAGGACCCGAACGCAACCCCCGAACCCGCTGAGGTGGAGTTGAAGCAGTCCTCGTCGGGTCCGGTGAGCTTGGGGCCCCGGGTCTGGTAGCTGAAGTAGGGCGCGGACACGACCGAGGTGCCCTGTGCGTAGAGGGACTCGCACAGGGGCTTGTCGAGGGCGTCCCAGCCGGGCTGGACCAACGAGCCGGTGTGGCTGCCCTCGTAGCAGGGCCAGCCCCGGTTGATCGGCGAGTTCACGGTCCGGACGTCGGGGATCCGGTTGACCTCCTCCCACAGGCTGGCGCCCACGTCGCGGGACCAGAGCTCGTGGGTACCGGGCCGGAACTCGAGCCGCCACGGGTTGCGCTGGCCGTAGGCCACCAGCCACTCGTCGGCCGTGGCCTGGGTCGGGTTCAGCCCCGTCGCCGGGTCGATCCTGAACACCGTCCCGTCCACCCCCAGCACGTCGCCGCTGGTGCGGTAGTCCTGGGAACGGAGCGAGCCACCCTCGTTGCCCGGGTCGGCGCAGGGGTCGGCGTACTGGCCGTAGTCGAGGCTGTCGAAGCTCGCACCCTCGCCTGCCGAGGCGTAGAGGAAGCCATCGGGGCCGAACGCCACGTCGCCCGACGCGTGGCTGCCGAACTGGAAACAGCCGCTGGCCAGGAGCTCGAACTCGCTGTTGGGCACCATCGTCCAACCGTCGGAGCCAGCCAGGCGCTGGGCCGTGAGCCGGGTGACCCGATCCATCACGACACAGCCGGCGATGCTCGTGTCGTCGGGGTCGGCCGGTTCGGGGCACTCGTCGTACTGCTGGCTCGGGTCGCCCCACTTCGGCACCACCGGAGGGTTGTCCCGCGGGTCGCGGTTGTAGGTGTAGTTGACGTACACGTAGTTGTGTCCGGAGGTGCCGAACTGGGGGTCCACCGCGATGCCGGTCAGCCCGCGGTCCCAGTAGTTGTTGACCTGCCGGCTGAGGTCGGCGAAGTGCGTTGACGTCGCGAGGGGCTCGAACTGACCGGTGCCGGCGTTGTAGTCGAAGGACTTGATCACCCCGGTCTTGAGCGCGATGAACGCGGTCCCGTCGGGCGCGAACGAGACCGCGATCGCCTCGCTGAGGTCGCCGATCGCCTCAACGTCGGCGAACCCCGGCGGCAGGGTCACCCCCTGGGTCAGTGCATCGCTGTCGGCATCGACCGCAGCCTGGGCCGCGGCGGCGATCGAGTTCTCGGGAGCAGGGGCGTCGGTGTGCCCCGCGTCGTGGTCGCCGTGACCGTCGTGCGCCGTGGCGGTAACGGGCAGGAGCGCGACAACGGCAGCCACCACCGCGAGCGCAGTGGCGAGCGCCGAGCGACGTCGCGCTCTCCCCATGTCTCTCCCCCAAGAGATCCGTCGAGACCACGAGCAGGATAAGCCCGCGAAGGATCGACGGGGGCTTTTGGGCGGCGCGGTGGTCCAGCCCGCATCGGAGCCCGACACCGTCGCTGACCTGCGCGCTCTCAGCCCGGGCTCAGGCGTGGCTGGCAGAGTGGTGCCGTGAATGCGGGCGCCGGCACGAAGCAGCGCGTCCTGGTCGTCGACGACGACCGGGCCGTGCGCGAGTCGCTGCGCCGGTCACTGGAGTTCAACGGGTACGACGTCTCGGTGGCCGCCGACGGCGCCGAGGCGCTGGCCGGGTTGAGCGCGGCAGGGCCGACGTCCGCACCGGACGTCGTCGTGATGGACGTGATGATGCCGCGGCTCGACGGGATCGAGACCACGCGAGCGCTGCGGGCAGCCGGCAACGACGTACCCATCCTGGTGCTGACCGCACGCGACGCCGTAGGTGACCGGGTCGAGGGCCTCGACGCCGGGGCCGACGACTACCTCACCAAGCCGTTCGCGCTCCAGGAGCTGCTGGCGCGGTTGCGTGCCCTGCTGCGGCGGTCGACCACGCCGCCGGGCGAGGCCGACGAGGTGCTGACGTTCTCCGACCTGTCGATGGACACCGCCACCCGCGAGGTACGGCGGGGCAATCGGCCCATGGAGCTGACCCGGACCGAGTTCACTCTGCTGGAGATGTTCCTGCGCCGACCCCGCCGGGTGCTCGAGCGCAGCTTCATCCTCGAGGAGGTGTGGGGCTACGACTTCCCGACCACGGCGAACTCCCTCGAGGTCTACGTCGGCTACCTGCGCCGCAAGACCGAGGCAGCGGCCGAGCCCCGGCTGATCCACACCGTGCGCGGCGTGGGCTACGTGCTGAAAGAAGCATGAACACCCCCGATCCCCTGCTCGGCGCCGACGGTCGCTGGCACTACCGCAGGTCGCTGGCCAGCCGGGTCACGCTGCTCACGACGATGGCGGTGGGGCTGGCCGTCACGATCGTGGCCCTCGGCGCCTACGTCACCGTCCGCATGCAGCTGCAGTCCTCGCTGGACGAGACCCTGATCAGCCGGGCCGAGGCCGCTGCCCGGCAGCCGGTGCTGGCTCAGATCACCGCCGACTACAACGTCCCGCCGTTCATGCTCGGCGCTGCCGACGTCCGGATCGCGTTCGTCCGCTACGACGGTCAGACCCGGTTCATGGACACCGAGGACCGCATCCGGCTCGACGAGCACGAGTTCGCGGTGGCCGCTGGCGACTCCAAGCGGAGCCTGCGCACGGTCCGCGCCGGCGGCGTGGACTACCGCGTGGTGGCGGTCCCGACCACCACCGACGGCCTCGCCCTGGTCATCGCGCAGTCGTTGGAGCCGCAGCAGCAGCTGCTCACCAAGCTCGGGCTGGTGACGCTCCTGTTCGGTATCGCCGGGATCATCGTGGCCGGCGTCGCAGGCTGGGGCGTGGCCCGCAACGGGCTGCGGCCGGTGCGGCGGCTGACCGCGGCCGCCGAGGACATCGCCCGCACCGAGCGGCTCGAACCGATCCCCGTCGAGGGCGACGACGAGATCGCCCGGCTGGCGACCGCGTTCAACCAGATGCTGGCCTCGCTCGCGGCCTCGCGGGACCGGCAGCGGCGACTGGTGGCCGACGCCGGCCACGAGCTGCGTACGCCGCTCACCTCGCTGCGCACCAACATCGACCTGCTCACCCAGGCCGGCGCCGAGCTGCCGCCCCAGGCCCGCACCGAGCTGCTGACCGACGTCCGGGCGCAGCTGGAGGAGCTGTCCACCCTCGTCATCGACCTCGTCGAGCTGGCTCGCGACGATCCGGTCCCGCACGTCGTCGGCACCGTCGAGCTGCACGAGGTGCTCGACCACGCGGTGGCCCGGGTCCGCCGCCGCGCGGCGTCGATCGCCTTCGAGGTCGACGCCGATCCCTGGTACGTCGAGGGAGACGCCGGCGCGCTCGAGCGGGCGCTCACGAACCTGCTCGACAACGCCGCGAAGTGGAGCCCACCGTCCGGCACTGTCCGGGTCACGCTGCACGATGGCGTGGTCACCGTCGACGACGACGGCCCGGGAATCGCCGAGGCCGACCTGCCCCACGTCTTCGAGCGGTTCTACCGCTCCTCGGAGTCCCGCGCGATGCCCGGCTCAGGTCTCGGCCTCTCGATCGTGGCTCAGGTCGCCGAACGCCACGCCGGCACCGTCGACGCCGGCCGATCGCCCTCCGGCGGCACCCGCGTGACCCTGTGGCTGCCCGGTGCTGCCGCGCCCAAGCCGGTCGAGCCGCCGGCCGCCGTACAGGCATCGGCCCCCTCGTAGCCGTCGGCTACTGACCTCCCGCGTTCGGATCCCGCCAGGACCGCTCGAACGGCAGGCGCCACGCGTGCGGCGCGATCAGCTGGTGGATCGCGTTGGGCCCCCAGGAGCCGGGGGCGTAGGCGCGGACCGGGGGCGGGTTCTGGATCAGCGGGATCGACCTCTCCCAGAGGGTCTCGATGCCGGCGGCGGTGGTGAACAGCGTGTGGTCACCGCGCATCGCGTCGAGGATCAGCCGCTCGTAGGCCTCCAGCACCTCGCCGGACGACAGGGTCTCGTGGGTGGCGAACTGCATCGACAGCTTCTCCAGCTGCATGCCGGGCCCCGGGCGCTTGCCGTAGAAGGACAGCGACATCCGGGACTGGTCGGCCAGGTCGAAGGTGAGGTGGTCGGGACCCTGCATGCCCGCGTTCGAGCCCGCGGGGAACATCGACAGCGGCGGCTCCTGGAATGCGATCGAGATGACCCGGGCGCCCTCGGCCAGCTTCTTGCCGGTGCGCAGGAAGAACGGCACGCCCGCCCAGCGCCAGTTGTCGATCTCGATCTTGAGGGCGATGAAGGTCTCGGTGTCGGAGTACTCGGCCACCTCCTCCTTGCCGCGGTAGCCGCTGTACTGCCCGCGGACCACGTCGTGGGGCTCGATCGGCTTCATCGAGCGGAACACCTTGAGCTTCTCGTCGCTGATCGGCCCGGGGGCCAGCGACGTCGGCGGCTCCATCGCCATGAAGGCCAGCACCTGCATCAGGTGGGTCACCACCATGTCGCGGTAGGCGCCCGTCGACTCGTAGAAGGCGGTACGTCCCTCGAGCCCGAGGGTCTCCGGTACGTCGATCTGCACGTGCTGGATGAAGTTGCGGTTCCAGATCGGCTCGAAGAGGCCGTTGGCGAACCGGAAGGCCAGGATGTTCTGCGCGGCCTCCTTGCCGAGGAAGTGGTCGATCCGGAAGATCTGGTCCTCGTCGAACACCTGATGCACCTCGTGGTTGAGCGCGACCGCGCTCTGCAGGTCGGTGCCGAAGGGCTTCTCCATGATGATGCGTGAGCGCTCGACCAGTCCGGCCTCGTCGAGCTGGTGGATGACGTCGAGGGCCGCCTTGGGCGGGACGCTCAGGTAGTGCAGCCGGCGTACCTCACGGTCGGCGCCGAGGTCTGCCTCGGCCTTGTGCACCGCCTCGGCGAGCTCGTGCGGCCCCTTGCCCTGAGGGACGTAGGTGAGCATCGAGGCGAACCGCGCCCACTTCTGCGGGTCGAGGTCGCCCTTGCCGAACTCCGCGCAGGCGTCGTGCGCGCGGCGGAGGAACTCGTCGGTGTCGATGTCCTCCAGCGAGGTCCCGACGAACCTGGCCTCCTTGAGCAGCCCGGCCTGGGTGAGCCGCAGCAGCCCGGGCAGCAGCTTGCGGCGGGCCAGGTCACCGGTCGCACCGAAGAGCACGATGACGTGCGGAGCGGTCACGGCATCGACGCTGGTAGCCACAAGTTGCCACGGTATTACGCGGCTCCCTACGGCGACAGGGCACTCAGCAGCCGCTCGGCCTTCCAGCGCGACTCGGCGTACTCGTCGTCGAGCTCGGAGTGCACGGTGATGCCGCCGCCGGTGCCGAGCCGGTAGCGGCCCGGGCCGGTCGTGGTGAGGGTGCGGATCACCACGCCGAGGTCGGCGCGGCCGTCGGCGGCCAGCCAGCCGAACGCGCCGGCGTACGCGCCGCGCGGGGTCTCCTCCACCTCCGTGATCACCTCCATGGTCCGCAGCTTCGGGGCGCCGGTCATCGAGCCGGCAGGGAAGAGCGCGCGGAGCGCCCCGACCGTGGTCACGTCGTCGCGCAGCCGGCCGCGCACCGTCGAGACCAGCTGGTGCACGGTCTGGTAGGACTCGACCGCCAGCAGCGACGGCACCTCGACGCTCCCGACGTCGCACACCATGGCCAGGTCGTTGCGGAGCAGGTCGGTGATCATCAGGTTCTCGGCACGGAAGCGGGGTTCGGTCGCCAGCTGGTTCCGCAGCTCGTCGTCCTCCTCGGGCGTGGCACCGCGCGGGGTGGTGCCCTTGATCGGCTTGGTCTCGATGGTGCGCGCGCCGTCCGGCTCCCGGGTGACCAGCGCGTACCGCTCCGGCGACGAGCTCAGCAGCCAGCCCCGCGCACCGTGGACATCGTGCTGGAGGAACCCCGCGTACGGCGCCGGGTTGAGCGCCCGCAGGCGCAGGTACGCCTCGACCGGGCCCAGGTCGCTCTCGGCCTCGAGCCGGTAGGTCAGGTTGACCTCGTAGCTGTTGCCGGCGTGCAGGTGCTCCTGGACCTGGGCGAAGGCGTCGGCGTACCGGGCGGGAAGAGATTCACCGGGTACCCGGTGAATCTCACGCTTCCCCGCTGAAGTTTCAGCGGGGAAGCGTGAGTTCCTGCGGGGCAGGCCGTGGTCGAAGAGCCGCACGTGGCTCGGCCGCATCCAGACCGCATCGGGTACGTCGGACCCGGCAGCGCCCACCAGGGCCGGCAGGTCCGGGCGACACCCGTAGCCGAAGTACCCGAACCACTGGTCGCGCCGGGACCCGGCCGCGAGCTCGTCCTCGAGCACGGCGAACACATCGGACCCGACGACCTCGGCCTCGCCGTCGACGTGCCGGGTCACTTCGCGCCTGGCGGCCGAGTAGGTCAGTGAGACGTCGTCGGGCTCCAGGACCCCGACCAGCGACCGGTGGCCGGACCACTCCCGGGCGCCGCCGCCGTCGAGCCAGAAGCAGCGCTGGTGTGCCGCAGCCGCCTCGCCGAAGGCGTCGACCACGCTCACGCCGACTCCAGGAAGTTCGCCACCATCGCCGCGCCGTGCTCCGACAGGACCGACTCGGGATGGAACTGGACGCCCTCCTGGGGCAGCACGACGTGCCGGACCCCCATCACCACGTCGCCGCTGGCGTCAGAGGCAGTCACGACCAGCTCCGGCGGCAGGTCCAGCGCCGCCAGCGAGTGGTACCGCACCGCCGCGAACAGCTGCGGCAGGCCTTCGAAGACCCCGGCTCCGTCGTGCCGGATCCGCTCGACGACCCCGTGGGCCGGTGCGACCCGGTCCACCGTGCCGCCGTACGTCGTCACCATGCCCTGCAGGCCGAGGCAGACGCCGAGCACCGGCCGGGACCCGGCCAGCAGCACCTCCCGCCCGACCGCGAAGTCCGCGGGGGACACCGGCGTGCCCGGACCCGGCGAGAGCACGACGTGCGAGTGGCGCAGCACCTCGCCCGGCTCCACCTCGTCGTGCTGCACGACCGCCGGGAGCACCCCGGTCACCGAGGCGACCAGGTGGACCAGGTTCCACGTGTAGGAGTCGTGGTGGTCGACCACCACGACGTCGGGGACCACGCGCACAACCTAGTCGCAGCCTGACCACTACCCGGTCGGGGCGTACGGCGCCGCCAGGCTCGCCACGACCTCCTCGAGCTCGGCCCGGGAGACCGACGCCTTCTCGCCGCGCACGACGAGGGTCGGGTACCCGGCGTCCACCGGGACGGCAAGCGTGATGATCGCGACCGGCTCGTTCCAGTCCTCGCAGGAGTTCGTGCACTCGAAGTACTCCTGGCTGAACACGGTCGCCTCGCCCAGTGCGGTGTCCACCGCCTTCTGGTCGCGTGGTTCCGGAACGTCGTCGATGGTGCGGTAGACGCCATGCATCCCGTTGCCGATCTGGGTGTTCTCCGCCGCCTCGGCGCACTGCGTCGGCACCGCCTCGACGACAAGCCGGGTCCGGCCGCGCGAGGCGATCCGGTAGGACACCGAGCCACAGACGTCGGCGTCCCACACGTCGGTGATCGCCCAGTCCTGCGGGACGTCCATGTCGAAACCGGTGTGCGTGCCACGCACCTCCAGCAGGTGCGTGTCCGGGTCGTCCTCCCCGGTCACGGCGTCGCAACCGGCAAGTGCCAGCGACGCTGCGATCACCGCGAGTACGGCGAGCGGTCCGCGCCTCATGTCTGCTCCGACGCAGCGAGAGCGGCGCCGGTTTCGCGGACCGCTGGGGTCAAGTGGACATAGGTGGGCCCGATGGCGCTGGGGGGCAGTCACCATCGGGCCCTGCACCTATTCGACCATTCGTCGGGCTTCGATGCAGCAAAAGACACCGCTTTCGGGATTTCGTCAAGACCAGCCGTACACGGCCGCACGCCGGAATGCTCAGCCCAGGAGCAGGTCGGAGACCAGTCGGTGCACGAGGTCGTAGCCGTGCTCGGTGAGGATCGACTCGGCGTGGAACTGGACGCCGCGGTAGTGCGGCCCCGACAGCATGTGGATGTCCCCGGTGTCCGGGTCCGCCTCGACATGTACGCCGTCGGGCAGCACGGTCCCGGGCCCGACCCGGCCCACGAACGTGTTGTAGAACCCGACCCTCTCGACCCGCCCCTCGATCTCCACCGGGGACTGGGTCCCCTGGAAGACGATGTCCTTGTAGGCCAACGCGATCCCGAGCTCGTGGCAGAGCGCCTGGTGGCCTAGACAGACGGCGAGGAAGGGCCGCCGCTGGGCGAGCAGGCCGGCCGTCACCGTCCGCAGGGTGACCATCTTCGGGTCGGCGTCGTCGCGCGGGTCACCCGGCCCGGGGCCGACGATCACCAGGTCGTAGCCGTCCAGGCAGCCCTCGACGTAGTCGTCGTGGCGGACCACCGTGCTCGAGAGCCCGAGCACGCCGAGCACGTGGCGCAGCATGTTCACGAAGTCGTCCTCGCCGTCGAGGAAGACCACGCTGAGGCCGGCGAGTCGCGGGTCCGGCGGAGACCCGGCCTGATCTGTGAGCCAGAACGACGAGAGCCGTCGGTTGCGCTGGTTGAGGGCGAGCAGCACGTCCTCGTCGATGACCAGGTCGGCGACGCTCACGGTCGGTGTCGGCGCCGGAGGCACCAGTCCGAAGGCACTGAGGATCCCGCTGGCCTTGGCGTGTGTCTCCGCCACCTCGTACGCCGGGTCGGAGTCGCGCACCAGCGTCGCGCCGGCGGTCACGGTGAGCCGGCCGTCGAGGTCGACGTCAGCGGTCCGGATCACGATCGGGCTGTCCACGACCGGCCCGCCCTGGGCGTCGCGGCCGAGCACCGCCAGCGCGGCGCCGTAGTAGCCGCGACCCTCGGACTCGTACTGCTTGATCAGCCGGCAGGCGTTCTCCACCGGCGAGCCGGTCACCGTGGCGGCGTACATGGTGTCGCGGAGGACCTCGCGTGGGTCGCGGTCGGTGCGGCCGGCCAGGAGGTACTCGGTGTGCACCAGCCGGCTCATCGGCTTGAGGAACGGCCCGAGCACCTGCCCGCCCTCGTGGCAGACGTCGCACATCATCTTGAGCTCTTCGTCGACGACCATGAAGAGCTCGTAGATCTCCTTCTCGTCGTGGAGGAAGTCCAGGAGCCGCCCCTGCAGGTCGCCGGTCTCCTCGCCGGCTGTCGGCAGCCGGAATGTGCCGCTGATCGGGTTCATCCGCACATCGCCGCCGTGGATGGAGACGTGCCGCTCGGGGCTGGCGCCGATCAGGTAGCGGTCGCCGGTGAAGAACAGGAAGGTCCAATAGGCACCGCGCTCCCGCTCGAGCAGCCGCTTGAGCACGGTCAGCGCCTTGTCGGCGCCCCAGCCGGCCACGGTCGCGCGGTAGTGCCGGCCGATGACCAGGTTCGCGCCCTCGCCCTGGCCGATCTCGTCATGGATGATCGCCGCGACGAGCTTGCCGTACTCCTCGTCGTCGGTGTCGAAGCCGCCGCGATCCGCGAACTCGACCCCGGCGTCGTCGATGGCAGCGACGACCTCCTCGACCGAGAACTCCAGCTCGGTCTCGACATCGACCACCACCAGCGGCGTCTGGTCGTCATGCGCCTCGAATCCGCGCTCGCGCACCTGCCGGAACGGGATCGCCAGCAGCCGGTCGGCGATGTGGCCCTCCGCGGGCACCCCGGCCTCGAGCGGTACGTCGAGCAGCGACTCGATGACGCGACGCCGACCGCCCACCAGGCCGACGGTGTCCCGGTCGCCTGCGCGCGTCGAGCGGCGGATGATCGCCCACGCCTCGTGCCCCTGGAGCGCGGCGATCGCGGCCCGGGCATCGGTCATGGGTTCCATGGCCGAAGCCTAGAGTCCTGCGCGACGAGGAGTTTCGGCGGTGGTGGTCGACTCCCAGCCCGGCCTGCGGTGGTTTCGAGACAGGCGCTGGCGCGCCTTCCTCAACCATCGAACGGTTCAGCGACCGAGCTGGTCGGCGCACCTGCCCCAGGCGTGGATGATGTAGCGGGCGTACCAGCCCTCGTGGGCCGCATCGGGGTGCTCGCCGTCGACCATGTTGGCGAGGTGGTTCGCGGCGTAGGTCGGCCAATCTGCCAGACAGGTCAGGGGCCGGTCGGCGGCCAGTCGGCGCATCCAGCCGGCGTACTTCTTCGTGGCCGCGACCGGGCCCGCGTTGTCACCCCTGAACTTGCGGTAGGGCAGCACGAACAGCACCGGAGTGCTGGCAGGAACCGATCCCATCACGGTGCGGAAGTCGCCCTCGTTGAAACCCTTCCGGCGGTTGGTCCCCAGCTGGATGAGGAGCTGGTTCGGGTCGCCGTGGTCGGCGCGGTACCAGTCCAGCCGCGCCGGCAGCTCGTCGAGCCGGCGACCCGGGCGCAGGTCGAGCTCCCAGCCGGGCGCGCGGCCGGCGAGCTCGTTGTCGGCACGCCAGCTCACCGAGTCGCCCACCATCAGGAAGCCACCGAGGTCCGACGGGGCAGGCGGACCGGAGCGTGGGACGCAGACGCCGTCCTTCATCACGGTGCCGCCGCGGTAGGAGCAGTTGAACCGGGACCGGTCCAGGGCGACCTGGTTGATCGAGACCCGCTTGCGCTTGGCGATCCGGCGCAGCTCGGTCACCCGGTGCGGGGTGAGGCACTCGTCGTAGAAGCCCTCCTCCTCGCCGTGGTTGACGTACGTCGACGCGGCGCCCTTGCAGCGCGCGGAGTGTTCGACCAGCCGCCGAGCGCGGTTGGGGTTGGAGGCGCACGAGTTGATCTCGCCGAGCCAGATCCGGCCCAGCTCGGCGCAGCGGCCGGAGTCGATGGGCCGGGCGTACTCGGCCCCGTGGCGGCCGGACAGCCGGCACAGCTCGGCGTCGTGGCCCTCCTTGAACATCGTCGACCCGGACACGCAGCGGTGCCGCGCACACCCACGGCCGGGCACCCAGGCCCGGCCGGTGAGGTTGCACTCCCGCTGGTTGAGCCGCGGATCGACCTCGACTCCCCTGTCGGTCTCCGTGGGGTCGGTGGCCGAGGCGATGCCCACGACACCGAGCGACACGACCACGAACAGCAGGGCGAGCAGGAGCGCGGCGGCACGACGCACGAGGTTCAATCTGTCGTCTCCGGGAGCTGGGGAGGGGAGGGAAGGTCCGAGGGGGAAGAGCGCCGACCACGCTGGCGACGCCCCCAGACTTTCCCACACCGACCCCGCCGGACCAAGCCAGCGAGGCGGCTCAGGAAATGGTGGTCAGCAGCTGGGTGGCGCGCGTGAGGACGACGTAGAGCGTGGAGCGCCCGGTCACCGACTCTGCCTCGATCTCCTCGGGCCGGACCACGACGATCCCGTCGAACTCCAGCCCCTTCGTGTCGAGGCCGGTCAGGACGACGACGCGGTCCTCGCCGGAGGGGGCGACCGAGGAGTCGATGGCGGCGCGGGCCCCCGCGGCGTCCTCGGCCAGCTCGGGCCACGACGCGAGCCAGGCGTTGACCTCCGATCGCCGGGCGACCGGTACGACGATCCCGACGGTGCCCGGCACCCGGCCGGCGACGTCGAGCACCGCCTCGCGGGTCGCGGACTCCAGGTCGCCCACGCCAGTCACCGCCCGGGGCGCGATGCCCGTCGAGCGGACCGCGGTCGGCAGGTCCGCGTCGAGCCCGACGCGCTGGGCGTAGGCCGCGGCGTACTCATAGATCTCCGAGGAGTTGCGGTAGTTGGTCGAGAGGTGGAACTCGTGCAGCTCCTTGCCTTCCAGCGCCGTGGCGCGCGCCGCCGCGGCCTCGGTCGGGTCCGGCCAGGACGACTGGGCCGGGTCGCCGACGATCGTCCAGGAAGCGCTGCGACCCCGGCGGCCGACCATCCGCCACTGCATCGGCGTGAGGTCCTGGGCCTCGTCGATCAGGATGTGGGCGAACGGGTCGTCCTCGAGCCGGTGCGTCGGCGGCGCCCAGGCCCGGCCGGACGGCGCGAACTCGCGGTCCGCGGCGGTCATCAGCTCCTGCATGTCCACCCCGCCCTCGAGCAGCGAGGTCTCGTCGAGGTCGCGCTCGTCCTCGGTGCGGATCGGTACGTCGCCGAGCGCGTAGCGCAGCTCGTCGAGGAGCGCGACGTCCTCGACGGACAACGCGGGCGGGGGGATCTGCCCCAGGTCCATATCGGTGCCGCCGCCCCACGACTTGGCCAGCAGCCGCTGCTCCTCGGCGGTGAGCAGCCCGTCGGAGACCCGGCCGAGCAGCTCGGGGTCATGCAGCCAGCCGAGCACCTGACGCGCATCCAGCGGTGGCCACCAGGCCAGCACGAAGTCGAGGAACTCGTGGTCACTGAGCAGGTCGTCGTCGAACGCGTCACGCCCCCGGTCGCGACCACGCTCGCCGCGGACCTGGCTCCAGAGCGCGTCGAGGAGCGCGCCGGCAACCCGGGGCAGCTGCCGGTTGCGACGGCCCTGGGCCATCAGCTGGCGACGTACCCGGCCGAGCACTCCGGGGTCGAGGGTGAGCACGTCGTCGCGCCAGAAGACGCGGAACTGCTCGGGGCTGCCGGGCGCGGGCACTCGGGCGGCCCGCCGCAGCAGCGACGCCATCCGGGCCGAGCCCTTGATGTCGGCGACGGCCGGTTCGTCGTGCCGGGTGGCGCGGACCCCGTCGACGACCTCGCCGAGGGAGCGCAGCGCGACCGCGGTCTCGCCGAGGCTGGGCAGCACCCGCTCGATGTAGCGCATGAAGACCCCGCTCGGCCCGACCACGAGGACGCCGCCGGTCTCGTAGCGACGCCGGTCGGTGTAGAGCAGGTACGCCGCGCGGTGCAGTGCGACCACGGTCTTGCCGGTGCCGGGGCCACCGCTGATCGCCACGACGCCACGGCTGGGTGCGCGGATGGCCAGGTCCTGCTCGGCCTGGATCGTCGCGACGATGGAGTGCATCGAGCGGTCCCGGGCCCGCGACAGCTGGGCCATCAGCGCGCCCTCGCCGAGGATCGGTAGCTCGACGCCAGCCGCCTCGAGCACCGCCAGCGCCTCGGAGTCCAGCAGCTCGTCCTCGACTCCGACCACTGTCGGCCCGGACGAGCGCAGCACCCGGCGGCGGACCACGCGCTGGGGCTCGGCGGCGGTGGCCTGGTAGAACACCGAGGCAGCAGGCGCACGCCAGTCGATGAGCAGCGAGTCCCGGCGCTCGTCGCGCAGTCCGATCCGCCCGATGTAGCGAGGATGCCGGTCGACCGAGGCCTGCATGTCGAGGCGTCCGAAGACCAGGCCCTCGTGCGCGGCGTCGAGCTGCGCGATCCGGCGCGCGGCCTGGTAGACCATGGCGTCCCGCTCGACCAGGCCGCCCTCGTGACCCAGCCGGCCACGGTCGTGGCCTTCCTTCGCCAGCTGCTGGGCCGCCCGCGCCGACTCCTCCAGCTGCAGGTAGACCCGGTCCACGAACGCCTGCTCGTGCCGAATCTCCTGCTCGGCCGGATCCTGCTCGACCAGCTCGTCAGTCAATGAGTCGTCCCCTCGGCTCATCCGGTGGATGGGTGCCGCCGCACGTTTGCGACAAGCTCCCAAGCCTATCTCGCATCAGGCCGGATCAGCCCTTCCGGGACAAGAAGGCAGTCATCGCCTCCCGCGCCTCGTCGGAAGCGAACAGGGTGGCGCTGAGCGCCGCCATCTCGGCACCGCGGGCATCGATCCGCGCCACCAGCTCCTGGTTGAGGATCCGCTTCGACTCGCGCAGCCCCTGTGCAGCTCCGGTGGCCAGGCTCGCGCACAGGCGGCGTACCTCCTCGACGAGGTCCTCGGCCGGGACCGCTCGCGTCACCAGCCCGTACGACGCGGCCTGCGTCCCGCTGAACACCTCGCCGCCCAGTGTGGTGAGCGCGGCGGCCCGCGGATGCATCCGATGGTGGACGGTCAGCGAGATGATCGCTGCGGCCAGACCGAGCTTGACCTCGGTGAGCGCGAAGGTGGCGTCCTCGGCGGCGATCGCGATGTCTGCGGCCGCCACGATCCCGATGCCACCGGCTCGCACCGGCCCGCCGACCTCGACCACGACCGGCTTGGCCATCGTCACGATCAGGCGCTGCAGCCTGACGATCTCCTTGGCGCCCTCTTCCATGCCCACGCTGGTCGCCTCGGACAGGTCGGCGCCGGAGCAGAACACCCGGCCGGAGGACCGGATCACGACCACCTTCGCCGCGTCGTCCGCCTCGGCAGCGTCCAGCCGCTCGAACAGCTCGGTCACCAGCTGGCGCGACAGTGCGTTTCGGTTGTGCGGAGAGTCCAGGGTGACGGTCGCGACCTCGTCGGCGACCTCGAGGTGGACGAGCTCGGTCAGTGCTGGAGGACTGTCGCTCACGGATGAAGTATCCAGCCGGTGAACTGACAGCTGTTGTCGCCCAGGTTCTCGTCGACCGAGACAATGCCGGATCTCACTCCGGCGGAGTCCTTCCAGGTGAACACGCCAGTGGCGCCGTACCCCCCGTCGTCCTCGGTGAAGTGGCCCAGCCGGAAGGAGTTGTTCGGACCCACGACGTGCGTGGCGCTCGTGGAGAGAGAGCCGTTGATCCGCCGCATCTGCTGCGCGTAGCTCACCGCCGGGTGCTCGTCGGGCGAGGACCCGTACAGGTCGGCCGTGTTGTGCCCGCTGTTGTCCACCCGGCAGACCGCGGTCAGCGGGATTCCGCCGAACGTGCCCGCGCTCACTGTCGTTGCGCCCGGGGTCACGGAGTCGACGACCCTGATGTCGAATGGCGTTGCCCCGGCCGGACCCGACGGCCCTGCCGGCCCGGCCGGGCCCCGAGGTCCAGCCGGGCCCGAGGTCAGGACGTCGTTCGCCAGGTCCCCACCGGTCAAGGAGCCGTCCTTGATCTTCTTGCCGGTGACCGATTCGTTCTTGAGGGTCTTGCCGTCGATCTTGTCGGCGGCGTAGGCGCCGGTGCCGCCGAGGGCGACGAGCAGCGCAAGAGTGGACGTGACGTTGGCATAGATGACACCGGATCGCTTCACCCACAGCACGCTATGCGCGGTCGGCACCGCCGAGGGTGGCCCAGCCGGGCCATTTCCGGCGACAGTGTGCCCACCCCCCGGTGCGAGTGACCGCGCACTGTCCGTGGCCGGTGCCAAGATCGGCAGATGGCCTACGACGAAGACCTCGCCGAGCGGGTTCGAGGGCTGTTGCCCGACGTCCCGGTGACCGAGAAGAAGATGTTCGGCGGCCTCGCCTTCCTCGTCGGCGGCCACATGGCCGTCGCGGCGAGCGGCAAGGGCGGGCTGATGGTGCGCTGCGACCCCGCCGACAGCGAGCGGCTGGTCGGCGAGCCCGGCGCCAGCCGGATGGTGATGCGCGGCAAGGAGATGGACGGCTGGCTGCGAGTCACGAGCGAGGCCGTCGCCGACGACGCCGCCCTCCAGGAGTGGGTGCGGGTCGGCACGACGTACGCGCGGAGCCTGCCGCCCAAATAGCCATCCGCGCCATCCGGGCGGGTCACCGCTCCGAACAGGAGACATGAGGACCCGTCTGGCCTATGCCTTGTTCGGCGTCCTCGCCACCCTCGTCGGGATGGCGGCCGGCCACCTCGTGGCCTCGCTGCTCAACCCCGCGTCGTCGCCGGTGCTGGCAGTCGGCTCCCAGGTCATCGACCTGACGCCGACGCCGATGAAGGAATGGGCGATCCGCAACTTCGGCAGCAAGGACAAGGCGATCCTGATCGGTTCGGTGCTGGCCGGGGTGCTCGTGCTGGCCGCAGTCGCCGGGCTGCTGGCGCGCAGGAGGTTCCGGTACGGCGCCGGGCTGCTCGTCGTACTCGTCGCGGTCGCGGCGTTCACCGCGCTCAACCGTCCCGCCGCCGAGCTCGTCGACGCGGTCCCGAGCCTGGCCACCGCGGTCGCCGGCGTGGGCGCACTGCGGCTGCTGTGCCGGAAGCACACCGAGACGCCCACCGTGGTCGTGGACGGTGTCGTGGACGGTGTCGTGCTGCCAGTCCGGCGGGCCCCTCGCGCCGGGGCGTCCTCGTCGCCGGCGCGGCGCTGACCGTGGCTGCCGCGGCGATGGGTAGCGCCGGCCGCTTCATCGGCAAGTACCGCGGCCGGCTGATGGACATCGCGTTCCCCAGGCCCGCGGACCCCGCGCCGCCGTTCCCGGCCGGGATCGAGAAGCAGTTCCCCGGCATCACGCCGCTGCGGAGCAGCAACGAGGACTTCTACCGGGTCGACACCCGCCTCGACGTACCGATCGTCGACATCGACGACTGGAGCCTCACCATCGACGGGATGGTCGACACGAAGCTGGAGTTCACCTTCGACGACCTGCTGGCGATGCCCCTCGTCGAGCGCGACATCACCCTGACCTGCGTCTCCAACAGCGTGGGCGGCCCCTACGTCGGGGGGGCCCGCTGGATCGGCGTCCGCCTCACCGACCTGCTCGAGCGGGCCGGCGTCAGGGAGGGCGTCGACCAGATCCTCAGCACCGACGTCGACGGCATGACAATCGGTACGCCGTACGAGCTGGCCACCGACAGTCGCGACGCGATGATCGCGATCGGCATGAACGGCGAGGCGCTCCCGCGCGAGCACGGCTATCCGGCCCGGATGGTGGTGCCTGGCCTCTACGGCTTCATCAGCGCCTGCAAGTGGATCGAGCGGATCACGCTGACGACCTACGCCGACAAGGACTCGTACTGGACCGAGCGCGACTGGGCCACCAACGCCCCCATCAAGATCTCCAGCCGGATCGACACCCCCAAGGTGCTCGAGGAGATCAAGGCCGGCGACACCTTCATCGGCGGCATCGCATGGGCACAACGAAACGGCGGCGTCGCGAAGGTCCAGGTCCAGGTCGACGGCGGCCCCTGGCAGGACGCCCAGCTCGGCCCCTCGGCCGGCAACGACTACTGGCGCCAGTGGCACTTCCCCTGGCGAGCCGAGCCCGGTCAGCGCAACATCGCCTGCCGGGTCATCGACGGCAACGGCAACACCCAGACCGCCGCCCGAGCCGAACCCTTCCCCGAGGGCTCCTCCGGCATCCAGCAGCTCATCGTGAAGGTCGCGTGACCAAGCCGTCCGGCCGAGGAACGAGGTCGGAACCGGCGGGTCGAGACCTTCCGCAGCAAGCGCTGGGAGCCGCACGAGGACGGTTCCAGCACGGCCTGCGGGGGTTTCGAGACGCTCGCAGAACGAGCTCCTCAACCACCGATGAGGCTCCCGACCCTTCCCACCAGTGATGGCGAGGCGAGGGCGATGCGCGAGACGAGCCCCCAGACCCACCAATCCGCCCGCGCCCCCAGCACCGAACACCTGATGCAAACCCACCCGAACCGGAAGGCACCACCAACCATGAACCCCAGCTCCCTCCGCCGCACCGGCGCCGCCGGCGCCGCCCTGATCGCCCTCTCGATGGGTTTCGCCGCCTGTAGCGACGACTCCGACAGCGGCAGCAGCGCAAGCGACGACACCAGCGCTGCGGCACCCTCGGACGCCGTGTCGGAGGCCGCCATGACCGATGCTGGCGCCGAGACCTTCGGCCCCGGCTGCTCGGCCATCCCGACCGACGGCAAGGGCTCGTTCAACGGCATGGTCACCGACCCGGTGGCGACCGCCGCGAGCAACAACCCGCTCCTCACCACCCTGGTCGCCGCCGTCGGCGCCGTACCCGGCCTGGGCGACACCCTGAACGCCGCTCCGGCGCTCACCGTGTTCGCGCCCACCGACGACGCGTTCGCCAAGATCCCCGAGAAGGACCTGAACGCCGTGCTCGCCGACGAGGCGACGCTGGCCGCGATCCTGTCGCACCACGTCATCGGCGAGAAGCTCGACCCCGACGCCGTGGTCGGTGACCACGACACGCTCAACGGCGACACGGTCACCGTCGAGGGTGACTCCGAGGCCGGCCTGACCGTCGACGGCGGCGCTGCCAACGTCATCTGCGGCAACATCCCGACCAAGAACGCGACGGTCTACGTCATCGACTCGGTCCTGATGCCGACCAAGCGATGAGTTCCTGACGGAGGAGTTTGGAGAGAAGATCACTCACGTGAACCAGCTCAGGCCCGTGCCGGGCGCCGCCCCCTCGAGAGGGGTGCGGCGCCCGGGCCCGACCTCGCCGACCTGCTGAAGGCCTGCGGGAAGGGCGACCAGTCCGCCTTCGCCGCGCTGTACGACGCGACGTCGACTCGGGTCGTCGGGCTCGCGGTCCGGGTCGTCCGCGACCCGGCTCAGGCAGAAGAGGTCGCCCAGGAGGCGTTCCTGGAGATCTGGCGCTCGTCCGGGCGGTTCGACCCGGCCAAGGGCAGCCCGCTCGGCTGGCTGCTCACCATCGTGCACCGCAAGGCCGTGGACCGGGTCCGGTCCGCAGAGGCCGCCACCAGGCGAGACCTGTCCTACCACCAGCAGAACCAGCCGATCGACCACGACGTGACCTCGGAGGCGGCCCACGCCTCGCTCGAGGCACGACGGGTCCGAGGGGCCCTGCAGAGCCTCACCCCCGTCCAGCGCGAAGCCCTCGAGCTCGCCTACTTCGGGGGCTACACGCACACGGAGGTGGCGACCATGCTCGATCTCCCGGTCGGCACCGCCAAGACACGGATCCGAGATGGACTCATCCGGCTTCGCGACACCATGGGGGTGGGCGCATGAGCGATATCCATGCTCTTTCAGGGGCATATGCGGTCGACGCGCTCGACGACATCGAGCGGGCCCAGTTCGAGCGGCACCTGGCCGACTGCCCGGCCTGCAGGTCTGAGGTCCAGTCGCTGCGCGAGGCGGCGGGACTGCTGGCGGAGACCACTGTCTCGGCCCCGTCCGACGAGCTGCGCGAGCGGGTGCTCGCCGGCATCAGCACGGTCCGTCCGCTGCCGCCCGCGGCCGGCGAGGACACCGCCACCGCGCCGGAGCCCCGTCGGCGCCGCCCGCTCAGCTTTCTCGTGGCCGCGGCCGCGGCCATTGCGATCGGGACCGGCGGGATCGTCTGGCAGCAGGTGAGCAACGACGACCAGGGCAGCAGGTACGAGCAGGTGCTCGAGGCCAGTGACGCCGAGCGCTTCATGGTGAGCCTCGACGGCGGCGCGACTGCAACCGTGGTGCGCTCCAAGAAGCTGAACGAAGCCTGGCTGGTCACCAAGGACATGCCGGCCGCACCCGAGGACCACGCCTACGCACTGTGGCTCCAGCACGACGACTTGATGGTCCCGGCCGGGATCATGCCCGGGGGCGCTGACAACGAGGTGCGGCTCGCCGGGGACGCCGCGAGCGCCAACGGCGCCGGGATCACCGTCGAGGCCGCAGGCCAGGAGCCGACCGGGCCCAGCGACGACGTCGTCGCCCTGATCAGCTTCGAGACCTAGGACGCCACCATGACCCCGACGCCTCAGCGGATCGCGGTCGTCGGCTCGGGAGTGGCCGGGCTGACGGCGGCGTACGTCGCCTCGCGCACCGCCCACGTGACCCTGCTCGAGGCCGACGACAGGCTCGGCGGGCACGCGGACACGCACTGCGTGGTCGAGGGCGACCGCGAGCTCGCCATCGACACCGGTTTCATCGTGCACAACCCGCGCACCTACCCGGTGCTGCTGCGGCTCTTCGCCGAGCTCGGGGTGGGCACCCAGGGCTCGGAGATGTCGATGTCGATCCGCGACGCCGAGACCGGCCTGGAATGGGCCGGTGCCCTGGGTCGGCGCGGGGTCTTCCCGACCTCGGCGCACCTGCGCAACCCGTCGTACCTGCGGATGCTCGCTGCGATCCCGAGGTTCCATCGCCGGGCGCGCGCACTCCTCGCCGACGAGGGCCCTGACGTGACGTTGCGTGACTTCCTGTCGGCGGGTCGGTTCACGCCGTACTTCACCCGGCACTTCATGGAGCCGCTGGTCGCCGCGGTCTGGTCGTGCGACCCGGAGGTGGCGCTCGACTACCCGGCCCGCTACCTGTTCACGTTCCTCGAGCACCACGGGATGCTGGGCATCTTCGGCAGCCCGCAGTGGCGAACCGTCACCGGCGGCTCGCAGCAGTACGTCGCCGCCGTGGCCGCCCGGCTGCAGGAGATCCGGACCGGCGCCAAGGTCACCTCGGTCCTCGAGACGACTGATGGCGTCCAGATCACCGACGGCAACGGCGCGGTCACGGTCTTCGACGCGGCCGTGATCGCCACCCACCCGGACCAGGCCCTGGCCATGCTCGCGGAACCGACCACCGCACAGCGCGACGCGCTCGGCGCCATGCCGTACACGCGCAACGTCGCGTTGCTGCACACCGACCAGTCGGTGATGCCAGCGGCTCGCAACGCCTGGGCGTCGTGGAACTTTGCTCGGCGCGCCAGCGGCGACTCACTGGTCACCTACGACCTGACCCGGCTCCAGCAGCTCGAGACCGACACCCACTACTTCGTCACCCTGGTCAACGATGAGGCAGGCGAGGAGGTCGTCGACCCGGCCACGGTCATCGATCGGATGGAGTACGAGCACCCGCTCTACAACCCCACGTCGGTCGCCGCTCAGGCCCTCCTGTCGGCGATCGACACCGAGCGGGTTGCGTTCGCCGGTGCCTACCAGGGGTGGGGCTTCCACGAGGACGGCGCCCGCTCCGGTCTGGCCGCTGTCGAGAAGCTGGGACTCACCTGGCCCGCAGCGCTGCCCTTCGAGGCTCGCTTCGCTCGCACCTCAGTGCGAGCACATTCCCCGGCCGACGACGTCCCCACGGGCACCTACGCGACCACCATCCGGCACACCCGACGCAAGCCGTTCGCCCGGACCTTCACGCACCGGTCACACACCTGGGTGGTCGACGTCGACGACCTGCCGGAGCACGGGCTGCTCGGCCGGTTCGACGCCCGTGACCACCTGGGCGCGCCGGGAAGCTCGATCCGCGCCAACCTGGAGGCGTTCCTCGCCGAGCACGGCATCGACCTGCGGGGCGGCCGGGCCATCATGGCCGCGCACGCGCGGGCCTTCGGCTACTGCTTCAACCCGATCTCGGTCTTCTGGTGCTGGGACGCTGCCGGACGCCTTGCGGCCACCGTGGTCGAGGTGCACAACACCTACGGCGACCGGCACGCCTACCTGGTCCACCCCGACGGCCAGGGCCGGGCGACCACCCCCAAGGCGATGTACGTCTCACCGTTCCACGGCACCGACGGCAGCTACGAGCTCGCCGTCCCGGTCCCGAACGGCGATCGGCTCGAGGTCGCCATCACCCTGCGGACCGACGACGGAGCACGGTTCAGCGCCTCACTGTCCGGCCGTCGCGCAGACCTCACTCCCGGCCAGACCGCACCCGCGGCAATCCGGGGCAGCGTCCTGATCCGAATGCATGGCATCTGGCTGTGGTCGCGGCGACTCCCGATCCAGCCCCGCCCCGACCACACGAAGATGGAAGCTCCGTCATGACTGTCACCTCGGCCCGCCGGTCGGCGAACCACTGGCCCGGCCTCGACCTGCTGCCGACCGGGCCGCGGGCCCAGCTCTCGGCCCGAATTGCCCGCACCCTGTTCGAGACGGCGGTCAACCGCCTCGACGTCACCGTCCACGTCGGCGACGAGACGTTCGGACGGGGCGGCCCCGTGATGGTCGTGAGCCGTCCCGAGGAGTTCTACCTACGGCTCGGCCGGGACCAGCTGATCGGCTTCGGCGAGGCCTACATGACCGGCGCCTGGGACGCCGAGGACCTCGGCGGCTTCCTCAGCGTGCTGGCCGCCCGGATGCAGCACCTGATCCCCGAGCCGCTCCAGAGGCTGCGCGCCCTCGTCGTACGCAAGCCGCCCGAGGACGAGCTCAGCAGCGCCGAGCACTCCCGGGACAACATCGCGCACCACTACGACCTCTCCAACGACCTCTTCGAGCTGTTCCTGGACCCGACGCTGAGCTACTCCTCCGGCCTGTTCCCTCCCGACCAGCTCGACGGCTCGGCCACGCCGCGCGACCTCGAGGCGGCCCAGGTCCGCAAGATCGAGCGGCTGCTCGACCAGGCGGGCGTCGCCGCCGGCTCCCGGGTGCTGGAGATCGGCTCGGGTTGGGGCGAGCTCGCCATCCGCGCCGCCCAGCGCGGCGCGACCGTCCGCACCGTCACGCTCTCGACCGCGCAGAAGTCGCTGGCCGACCAGCGGATCGCCGCGGCTGGCGTCGCGGACCGCGTCGTGGTCGACCTCTGCGACTATCGCGACGTGGCTGGTGAGTACGACGCGGTGGTGTCGGTCGAGATGGTCGAGGCGGTCGGCTGGCAGTTCTGGCAGACCTACTTCGAGACGATCGACCGGGTCCTCGCGCCTCGGGGCCGGGTCGCGATCCAGGCGATCACGATGCCTCACGACCGGATGCTGGTGACCCGCAACACCTACACGTGGATGAACAAGTACATCTTCCCCGGCGGCTTCCTGCCGTCGGTCAAGGTGATGGACGAGATCACTCGTCGACACACTGCGCTGCGGATGGTCGAGGGGTTGTCGATGGGGGCGTCGTACGCCGAGACGCTGCGGCTCTGGGACCAGACCTTCCTCGCCGCGTCGGATCAGGTCCTCTCGCTCGGCTTCGACGCGACGTTCCTGCGGATGTGGCACTTCTACCTCGACTACTCCCGGGCCGGCTTCGCCTCCGGATACATCGACGTCAACCAGCTGACCTTCGCGAAGGCTGGCCCGGCGTGACCATGACCGAGCGCGCCCGGCCGGCGAAGGTTTCGTCCGGCGCGAGCGGTGGCGGCGTCGCCCGGCAGCTGGCCGACGCGATCCGGCCGTTCATCGGCGGCGACCTGCCGGTGCGTCTGCGGGCCTGGGACGGCTCCGAGGCCGGGCCGGCCGATGCGCCCCTGGTCGTGCTCGGTTCCGTGGACGCCGTGCGCCGGCTGCTGTGGCGGCCGGGCGAGCTCGGCGCTGCCCAGGCCTACGTCACCGGCGAGATCGACGTACCGGGCGACCTCGACCTGGCGCTCACGCGCGCCTTCGCGATGGCTCGCGAGCGGGCGCTGAGCGGCCGCCGCCCTGCGACGGCTGCGGTCGTGCGAGCCATCCGCACGGCGGTCCGGATCGGTGCCCTCGGTCGCCCTCCCGCTGCGCCGGCGTCCCAGGCGAGGCTCCGCGGCCGGTTGCACAGCCGGCTCCGCGACCGACGGGCGATCAGCTTCCACTACGACCTCTCCAACGAGTTCTACGCAGCGATCCTCGACCCGCAGATGGCCTACTCCTGCGGCTACCACTCCCCCCCAGACGTCTCCGTGGAGCAGGCTTCGCTGGAAAAGGCACAGTTCGACAAGCTGTCCCTGGTCTGCCGCAAGCTCGGCCTCCGGCCCGGGATGACCCTGCTCGACGTCGGCTGCGGCTGGGGCTCGATGGCACTGCACGCCGCCGAGCACTTCGGCGCCCGTGTCACCGGCATCACCATCGCCGCGGAGCAGAAGAAGTTCATCGATGCCCGGATTCGCGAGCGGGGCCTCGAGGACCGCGTCACGATCGAGCTCTGCGACTACCGCGATGCGGTGCTGCCCGAGAACGAGCGCGGCTACGACGCGGTCTGCTCGATCGAGATGGGCGAGCACGTCGGCGAAGGCAACTACCCGACGTACGCCGCGGTCCTGCACCGCTCGGTGCGGCCCGGTGGCCGGGTGCTCGTGCAGCAGATGAGCCGCACCGGGGAGTGGCCGGGGGGCGGCCCGTTCATCGAGCACTTCATCGCCCCCGACATGTACATGCGGCCGGTCGGCGAGACCGTCGGCTACCTCGAGCGAGCGGGCCTGGAGGTCCGCGACGTGCACGCGCTGCGGGAGCATTACGTGCTCACGGTGGCCGGCTGGCTGGAGAACTTCGAGCGCAACGTCGACCGGCTCACCGAGCTGGTCGGCGACGAGGTCGTCCGGGTCTGGCGGCTCTACCTGGTCGGCGGCTCGATGGCCTTCCGGGACGGACGGATGGGCGTCGACCAGATCCTCATGGTCCGCCCCGACGGCAGTCACCCACTATCGCTGGTGCGTGACTGGTGAGCCGGTCATGAACTGGTCGGACTTCATCCTGGTCGCGGCGTGCGCGCTGGGCGCCGTCGCCGTCCTCATGGTTGCGACGACCCTGTGGGCGCGCGCCGTCGACCGGGTGGCCGTCGTCGACGTCGCCTGGGGGCTCGGGTTCGTCCTCGTCGCGGTCGTCGCGGCGGTCGTGGGCGGCACCACCGAGGCCGACGAACGGCGCTGGGTGATGCTGGCACTGGTCGCGCTCTGGGGTGGCCGGCTGGCCTGGCACATCCGCAAGCGCGCGGTCGGCGAGGGTGAGGACCCGCGCTATGAGGCGCTGCTGGGCGGCACCCTCGACCGGGTCGGGATCGGCGTCGCGATCCGCAAGGTCTTCGTGGTCCAGGGCATCGCCATGTGGTTCATCTCGCTGCCGGTGATCATGGCCGGGTCCCAGGCCACGCGGTGGTGGCCGGTCCTGGTGGCCGGTGTCGCGGTCTGGCTGCTCGGCGTGGTGTTCGAGGCGGTCGGCGACGCCCAGCTGGCGGCGTACCGCGCCAAGCCCAGGAGCGAGAGGCCGCCGGTGCTGGAGACCGGGCTCTGGCGCTACACCCGGCACCCCAACTACTTCGGCGACGCCTGCGTCGCGTGGGGGTTGTGGGTCGTGGGCGGGCTCGCGTCCGGGTGGGTGCCGGCACTGGTCACCGTGCTCTGCCCGCTCGCGATGACCTACTTCCTCGTCTTCGCCACCGGAGCGAAGCTCCTCGAGAAGACGATGATGCAGCGACCGGGCTACCCCGAGTACGCAGCCCGTACGTCGATGTTCCTGCCGCTGCCGCCGAAGCGGACGGGCTGAGTGCCAGACTCACAGTGCCAGACTCAGGGGGATGGACGAGCGGGCCGAGACCGTGGCCGAGGCGTTCGCCGCGACCCCGCGTGCCGGGTTCCTGCCGCGCGGGTCGCGGTGGCGGGCGTCCTACGACGGCCCGATCCAGATCGGCCGTGGGCAGACCAACTCCCAGCCGAGGACCGTCGCGGACATGCTGACTCTGCTCGCGGTCCGGCCCGGTGACCGGGTGCTCGACGTCGGGTCCGGTTCCGGCTGGAGCACCGCCCTCCTCGCGCACCTGACCGGACCCTCCGGCTCGGTGGTCGGCGTCGAGCTCGAGCCCGAGCTGGTGGCGTTCGGCCGCACCAACCTGAGCCGCGCTGGCCGCCCCTGGGCCCGGATCGAGCAGGCCGATCCGGACCGGCTCGGCTGGCCGGCCGAGTCGCCGTACGACCGGATCCTGGTCTCCGCGCAGGCCGATGAGCTGCCCCAGCCGCTGGTCGACCAGCTGGCTGCGGACGGCCGGATGGTCGCCCCGGTGGCCGGCACGATGCTGCTGGTCCGGGCCACGCCCGGCGGACCGGCCGTCAGCAGGCACGGTGGCTACCGGTTCGTGCCCCTCCGATGAGTGCCCGGTCAACCCGCATACCCTGCCAGCGTGTCCGACCCCGCCTTCGGTGAGGAGCTGGTCCGGCTCGCGTCGGCCGACAACTTCCGTGACGTGACCGGTCCGGACTCGTCGTACCGCACCGGCGGCGGGTCTGGCCTGCGTCGCGGCGTGGTCTACCGCTCCAACGAGCTGCAGCTCACCGACGCCGATGCGCGCTCGCTCGAGCGGCTCGGTGTGACAGCGGTCTACGACCTGCGCTCCCACCACGAGATCGACGCGCACCCCGACGCCGACGTGCCGGGCGCGAGCTGGACCCACCTCGAGGTCCGGGGCATCCCGATGGACGCGGTCAGCGACCTCGCCGACCGGGCCACCGCGCACGACGTGATGCTCCAGGTCTACCGCGGGTTCGTCGACGCCGAGGGCGCCCGGGCCGCGTTCGCGGAGCTGTTCCGGCGGATCGCCGAGAAGCCTGACGGTGCGGTGCTGTTCCACTGCACCGCTGGCAAGGACCGCACCGGCTGGGCGGCGGCGCTGCTGCTGCACCTGGCCGGCGTCGACGACGCGACCATCCTCGAGGACTACCTGCTCACCAACACCTTCTCCTCGGCCACGCGCGAGAAGTACCTCGGCCTGGTCCGTGAGCACCTCGGGGCCGACAAGGTCGACGTCTACGAACGGGTGATGGTGGCCGACGAGGCGTACCTGCAGGCGGGGTACGACGCGGCGGTGGCGGCGTACGGCTCGCGCGAGGGCTACGTGCGCACCGGGCTCGGCCTCGACGACGCGGCCCTGGTCAGGCTCCGCGACCGGATCCGCGAGTGACCGAGCCAGCGCTCAGCGGCCCATCCGGCCGCGCGGTCCCGGATCGTCGACGACCTGGAGCTCGCCGGTCGCCGGGTCCTCGAAGCTGACCTCGACGTTCTCGACCTGCTTGTGCTGCTGAGCGCGGACATAGCTGGCATAGGCGCGCCGGTCCGCGTCGGTGAGCTCGCCGCGGTCGACGAACAGCGTGCGCAGCGACCGCGGCCAGAGCCGCCGGGCCAGCACCACGTTGACCTCCATGCCGAGCACGCCGATGAACGCCGCGACGTAGATGATGCCGATCAGGCCGAGCACCAACGCGAAGACGAAGTCCATCTCCTCCGTCTCGGCCAGCACCCGGGTGGTGAACTCGGTGCCGACGTACTGCAGCCCCTGCCAGAGGACCGCGACCGTGAACGCGCCCGGGGCCGCGCGCCCGAGATGGTGCCGACGGGCGGCGGCGAGCCGGAAGACCGCCGTGAGCAGCAGCCCGATGAGCAGCACGGTCACCAGCCGGATCGCCCACCGCAGTGTCGCGTCGACGCGCGGACCGAACACCTCGGTCTGGCTGCCGATCGTCGCCACGACGGTGATCGCGAGCACCGACAGCCCGGCGATGGTGAGGAGCGCCAGGCTCTTGAGCCGGAGCCGCACCGGGTTGGGCCGCATGTTGCGGGGCACCGACCAGGCGACGTTCAACGCGTTCTGGAGCGCCTGGCCCAGGCCGAGCGAGCCGTACATGGCCGCGAGCACACCGACCACGGTGCTGACCTTCGAGCCCTGGAGGGCATCCGGTCGGCCGAGCTCGTCGCCGATGATCGGGAAGGTGCTGAGCGCCGAGTCGAGGACCCGCTCCTGGAGGTCGGGGTTGCCCTGCAGGACGAAGCCGAAAATGGTCGTGGCCAGCAGCAGGACAGGGAAGATCGCGAGCAGCGCGTAGAAGCTGATGATCGCCGCCAGGTAGGCACCCTGGTCGTCGACGAACTTGAAGAACGTCGCCACGGGGAACCCGAAGAAGGACCGCTTGCGCTGCGCCCGGTCAAGCGTGTCGACGAACCCCACGGGGGCAAGGCTATGTGCCGACTCGCGTGGCACCCGGTCGGACGAGGTCAGACGGTCGACAGCACGCCGTCGGCGTCGGTCACGAACAGCTGCACGCCGTCGGTCACCTCGGGGGCATCGGACCCCATCGCGACCGCGATCTTGTTGGCCGCGTTGCGGACCACGTCGAGCACGACCTCAACGGCTTCCTCGGGAGCGAGGTGCGCGCGAACGTCGGCGACCACGTCGTCGCTGATGTCCTCCGGCGTCCAGATCATCGCGTCCACCAGCGCCAGCGCGGCCTTGGTGGCGGCCGGCAGGTCACTGGTGGCGTAGTCGTCCACGGAGGTGAAGACGGCCTCGTCGGCGCCGGCCTCGATGGCCGCGACCGAACGCCGCGACATGCAGATCCGGCAGCCGTGCTGCCGGGCGCCACGCAGCCGGACCAGCTCGGTGGTCGTCGGGTCGAGAGCGTGGTGATGCGCCACCGTCTGCATGAACTCGTCGATGGTCTCCCAGACATCGCGCACCGGGTGGCGACGCGGAGCCGCCCACTCGGACTGGCCGAACAGCCGGTCGAGGGCAGCTCGCAGCCGCGGGGCGACGTCGCCGATCCAGATCATCTGCGCTACGGCGAGCTGGTGGTCCTTCGTCGCCGCCGCGAACTCCGCTCTCATGGCGTCGTCGATGCCCGAGACGTCGACGCGGAACTGCTCGGCGAAGGCCCGGACCGCCGGGCTCTCGAGCAGCTCGTCATGAACGCCGGACGGCCGGACCGACACGACCAGGGTGAAGGCCTTCGCGGCGTCGGGAGCCAGCTCCTGGAGCGCGGTGGACCCGCCAGACGACCAGCTCGCCGTGGTCAGGCTGTCGGTGCCACCGTTGTTCACGTCCACTGTCATCAACCCCAACTCTCGCAGACTGCTGGGCATCCGGGGGCGGCTAGCGCGTGTCCTAGCCTCGTCCCATGCGGATCCCGAAGAGCCTGGTGACCATCCTCGTGGCGGCGTACGTCGTGGTCACGAGCGCCGAGGCGGCCGTGGCCATGTCCGAGGCCGGTCGCGACGCGCCGGGCGACGTCGTGAGCCGGTCGCTCACCACCGACGCTACGCCGACGAAAGTGGAGCCCGCCCGGCGTCTGGGTGACATCGTCGCCAACTCGGCCTCGTTCGGCACGGACCTGGTGGTGACCACGAAGTTCCGCAACCTGGCTGCCAACGGGCAGCAGCAGTTCTCCTGGTTCATCCTCACCTCCGAGGACGAGTTCAACTGGATCGCGCACCTGCTCGTCGCCCCGGGCAAGGACAAGGGCAGGTTCTCCCTCTTCGACCCGGTCGCCTACCAGCCCGACTGCGGCAAGGCGGTCCTCAACCGGCCGCAGCGCACCGCCACGCTCACCATCCCGGCGTCCTGCCTGCGCAACCCGGAGTGGGTCAAGGTGGGCAACGGTGTCTTCTTCTACACCGCCACCCGGGAGTACACCGACGACGCCCGCCGCGAGGGCGTCGGCCGCGACCACTGGAAGTACGGCCCCAAGCTCTACCCCTGACCTGCTGCCCATGCCGCTCCCGAAGACCGCCCTTGCCAGCCTGCTCGCGACGTCCGCCCTGGTCCTCGGAGCCGCACCGTCAGTGGCGGCGTCTGAGCGCACCCGCGATCCCAGCGGCGACGTGGTGAGCGGCCCGTACCTCAGCGAGGGTCCTCCGTTCCGGCCCGAGCCGGCCCGCCGGGTCGGCGACATCGTGAGCAACAGGGTCAACTTCGCAAGCGACCTGGTGGTGACCACCAAGTTCCGCAGCCTGTCCGCAGGACCCATCGAGCAGGAGTTCGGCTGGTACATCCTCACCTCCGAGGACGACGTCTGGTTCGCGGCTCTCAACATCGTGCAGGGCAGCGGGGAGCAGTTCTTCACGCTCGTCGACTCGGCCGCCAACCAGCCCGACTGCGGCAGTGCCGACCTCGACCGGCGCGCCCGCAAGGTCACGCTGACCATCAAGGCGGACTGCCTCGGGTGGCGACTGGAAGCTCGGCCCGAAGGTAGGTGAAGCGCGGCTAGTACGACTTCGGCAGCCCCAGGGAGTGCATGGAGATGAAGTTGAGGATCATCTCCCGGCTGACCGGGGCGATCCGGCCGGCGCGGGTGGCGACCAGGAGCCCGGCCATGCCGTACTCCTGGGTGATCCCGTTGCCGCCGTGGGTCTGGACGGCGCGGTCCGCGGCGTCGCAGGCTGCCTCGGCGGCGGCGTACTTGGCCATGTTGGCCGCCTCGCCGGCACCCATGTCGTCGCCGGCGTCGTAGAGGGCGGAGGCCTTCTGGGTCATCAGCCGGGCCAGCTCGATCTCGATGTGGCTCTGCGCCAGCGGGTGCGCGACGGCCTGGTGCGAGCCGATGGCGTCCTTGAAGACGACCCGCTCCTTCGCGTACGCCGCGGCGCGGTCGAGCGCGAACCGCGCCAGCCCGGTCGAGAACGACGCCGCCATGATGCGCTCGGGGTTGAGGCCGGCGAACAGCTGCACGAGGCCGCCGTCCTCGTCGCCGACGATCGCGTCGGCGGGCAGCCGGACGTCGTCGATGAAGACGGTGAACTGGAGCTCCGGGCTCACGATCTCCATCGGGATGCTCTTGTACTCGAAGCCGGGTGCGTCGGTCGGGACGACGAACAGCACCGGCTTCACCTTGCCGGTCTTCGCGTCCTCCGCACGGGCCACGACCAGCACGTTGTCGGCCTCGTCGACACCGGAGATGTAGACCTTGCGTCCGTTGAGCACCCACTCGTCGCCGTCGCGTCGGGCGGTGGTGGTGATGTTGTGGGTGTTGGTGCCGGCGTCCGGCTCGGTGATCGCGAAGGCCATCGTGCTGGTGCCGTCGCAGATCCCGGGCAGCCACCGCTGCTTCTGCTCCTCGGTCCCGTAGCGGCTGATGATGGTCCCGCAGATCGCCGGGCTCACCACCATGAGCAGCAGGGGGCAGCCCTGGGCGGCCAGCTCCTCGCAGACCGCGGCGATGTCGCCGATGCCGCCACCCCCGCCGCCGTACTCCTCGGGGATGTTGATGCCGAGGTAGCCGTTCTTGCCGATCTCGAGCCACAGCTCGGTCGTCTTCTCGCCCGAGCGCGCCTTCTCGGTGAACCACTCGCGGCCGTACTTCGACGCGAGCTTCGCCACCTCCTTGCGCAGTGCCTGGCGCTCCTCGGACTCGCTGAACGCGACGGTCATCCTTGATCTCCTTCGACTACGGCAAGTACTGCTCCGGCAGCGACCTGCGCACCGGGCTGGACGTCGATCTCGGTCACCGTGCCGGCCCCGGGGGCGCGAACGGTGTGCTGCATCTTCATCGCCTCGAGGACCAGCACCGGCTGCCCGGCATCGACCCGCTGGCCCTGCTCGACGGCCACGCTCACGACCGTGCCGGGCATCGGGGCCAGCAGACTGCCGCTGGCCACCGCGTCGGCCGGGTCCACGAACCGCGGCACCCGCGTCAGCGCGAGGTGCCCTCCCGACCAGTCCACGTCCACCGCGTCGCCCACGACGCTGACGGCGTACGTCGTGCGGACGCCGTCCTGCTCGAGGACGATGTCGTAACCATCGCTGGTCGAGCCTGTCGAGACCACCGCAGCGTCCTCGAGGACGTAACCATCGCGGCCGCCCCACCACTGGACCCGGATGTCTCCGTCGAACTCGGTCACCTGTGGTTGCGACGTGACGCTCCGCCAGGCGACCGGGATCCCTCGCTGGACGGTCCGGGCCTCACGTGCCTGCTCGGCCAGCGCGAGTGCGGCTGCGGCAGGCGCCATCACGTCGGTGATCTCGACAGGCTCGATCAACGGCAGCAGGTCCGTGGACACCTCACCTGCGAGGAACCGCTCGTCGCGCAGCACCGCGACCAGCAGGTCGCGGTTCGTCCTGACCCCGTGGATGCGAGCGCGAGCCAGCACATGGGCAAGCTTGCGTGCCGCCTGTTCGCGGGTCGGCGCGTGCGCGATCACCTTGGCCAGCATCGCGTCGTAGTGAGTCGAGACCGTGCTGCCCGACTCGTAGCCCGCGTCGACCCGGATGCCCTCTTCGAGGGGGACCTCGAAGCGCGTCAGGGTCCCGCTCTGGGGCTGGAAGGCGGCGGCCGGATCCTCGGCGTAGAGCCGCACCTCGATCGCGTGGCCGCCGGACGACGGGTCGTGTGCCTGAGAACGGGCCAGAGGTCGTGCTGAGGCACACGACCCACCCTCGGCGACCTCCAGCTGCAGCTCGACCAGGTCGACGCCGTGCACCAGCTCGGTGACCGGGTGCTCGACCTGGAGCCGGGTGTTCATCTCGAGGAAGAAGAACCTCTCCGAACCCGCGTCGTAGAGGAACTCGACGGTGCCCGCGCCGCGGTAGTCGACCGCAGCGGCGGCGTTGCGGGCCGACTCCAGCAGGTCCGCGCGGACCGCGTCAGACAGACCGGGGGCGAGGGCCTCCTCGACCACCTTCTGGTGTCGGCGCTGGAGCGAGCAGTCCCGCTCCCCGAAGACCAGGACGCCGTCCGTGGTCCCCACGACCTGCACCTCGACGTGCCGGCTGCTCTCGACGTACGGCTCGACGAAGACGGTGCCGTCGCCGAACGCCGACTCGGCCTCGGCCTGTGCCGCGGCGACCTCACCGGGGAGGTCGGCCAGCGACCGGACGATGCGCATCCCCCGGCCGCCGCCACCCGCCGAGGCCTTCACCAGCAGCGGCAGGTCGGCCTCGGTCGCGGTCTCGGGAGTGAGGTTGGCGAGCACCGGGACTCCGGCCGCCTCCATCAGCTTCTTGGCCTCGACCTTGGAGCCCATCTGCTCGATCGACTCCGGCGCCGGGCCGACCCAGGTCAGTCCGGCCTCGATCACCGCGCGGGCGAAGTCGGCGTTCTCGGAGAGGAAGCCGTAGCCGGGGTGGATCGCGTCGGCGCCGGCCGTCGACGCCGCCGCGAGCACTGCCGCGACGTCGAGATAGGTCTCGGCCGGGGTGTTTCCGGGCAGGCGTACGGCGACATCGGCCTCCCGGACGTAGGGCAGCCCCGCATCCGCGTCGGAGTGGACGGCGACCGTCGAGATGCCCAGCCTGCGGCAGGTGCGGAAGACCCGGGACGCGATCTCGGCGCGGTTGGCGACCATCAGCCGCTGGATGTGCGTGGTCATGTCAAGGCCCCGTTCGGGTCATGCGAAGGCCCCGCGGGGGGAGAGAGGCTCGTGGCATGGTTCCCATGCCCGTGACCCTCAACTACCACACACTCTTCTGCTTCCACGGCGCCGACGAGAGCGACTCCGAGCCCTACATGTGGGTCATCGGGATCACGCTGGACGGTCGCACCATCACCCACCAGCCGGACGCCACCCGGCTCACGGGCGGGCCGTCGTTCTTCTTCTCCCCCGGGAGCCACGGCAGCATCGGTGGGCCGATGGGCATCGGCACGGAGCGCCAGCTGCCGCCGGCCGTGTCGCGGTTCGACACGACGCTGCAGCCGATCGTGCTGCAGGTCGCCGGCCAGACCCTGGAGGTACCGGGCGCGGTCGGGATGCTCACCATCCTCCTCGAGGAGGACAACACCTCCGACGAGGGCGCCGACGCCGCCCACGATGCGATCAACCAGCTCGTCAAGATCGAGCTCGAGGAGGCGGTGGCCGACATCGACCTGGGTGGCCTGGCCGTCCAGGTCGGCCAGGCGATGGCTGCGGGGACCGACCCGGTGGCGACAGTCAAAGCGGCGCTCCAGGAGAAGAAGGACCGGGTGGTCGAACGCATCCGGCGCTACGCGCGATCGACTGCGGTCGACGCGATCGTGTCCAAGCTGAGCTTCCCGGCGGCCATCGTCGAGGGCGCCGACCCCGACAACCTCATGGGCATCAGCGTCCAGTGGTTCGACGCCGACGACCTCGCCTCGACCCGGGACGACCAGCGCCTCCCCCTCGACGACACCATCTCCGACGGCTCCCCGTTCCTCGAGTCGTCGGACTACGTCTACAACCTGCACGGCCAGGCCTGGCAGCGCATCCGCGTCACCACGACGCCGATCACCGACCAGGTGCCCGCGGGCCGCTGGCAGGTCACCGGCCTGAACCGGCAGGGTCGGCCCGGCCGGCAGTTCATCAGCCACCTGGGCGGGAAGTTCGCCGATGGCTCGCCCTGGCTGCTCACCAAGGGGCAGGTGATGGACCTGCTGGCGGCGGGGACGCACACCTTCTTCGTGCACGGCGACTCGGGCGTCGACGCAGACATCATCATCCAGCCGGACCCGTTCAACCCGCTCTTCCCGTCCGTGACGACGACTGCCGACAACGACCCCAGCAACAACCTCGGCGTGCTGCCGCAGTGCCCGCTGGTCAACGTGCACGAAGAGCCCGTCTGAACCCATCTCGTCCCAGCCCTGGCGCGCGACCTCCTCAACCACCGATTCGTTGATCACGGCCGGAACACCCCGAACCGGTCGGTGCCGGCGTACGCCTTGTTCTCGATCACCGACAGGCAGATGCCCAGGATCGTGCGGGTGTCGCGCGGGTCGATCACGCCGTCGTCGTAGAGCATCCCGGAGAGAAAGAACGGTAGCGACTGCTCCTCGACCGATGACTCGACGAACGCCTTCATCTCCGCGTCGGCCTTCTCGTCGTAGTCGGCTCCGCGTGCCTCGGCGGCGGCCCGCGCCACGATGGAGAGAACGCCGGCCAGCTGGGCCGGGCCCATCACCGCGGACTTCGCGGACGGCCAGGTGAAGAGGAAGCGCGGGTCGTAGGCACGTCCGTTCATGCCGTAGTTGCCGGCGCCGTACGACGCCCCCATGATCACGCTCAGATGAGGGACGCGACTGTTGGAGACCGCGTTGATCATCATCGCGCCGTGCTTGATGATCCCGCCCTGCTCGTACTCCGCGCCGACCATGTAGCCGGTCGTGTTGTGCAGGAACAGCAGCGGGGTGTCGACCTGGTTGGCGAGCTGGATGAACTGGGTCGCCTTCTGGGCCTCCTCGCTGAACAGCACGCCCTGCGCGTTGGCGAGGATGCCGATCGGCCGGCCGTGCAGCTTGGCCCAACCGGTGACGAGGGACGAACCGTAGAGCGGCTTGAACTCGTCGAACGAGACCGCGTTGGTCGGCGAGACCCCGTCGCAGATGCGCGCGATCACCTCGCGCGGGTCGAACGGCTCCTTGAGGTCGGTCGGAATCAGGTCGAGCAGCTCGTCCGGGTCGGCGTCGGGCTCGGCCCATGGCTCCGGCGGCGCGATCGCCTTGCGCCAGTTGAGCCGCGCGACGATCCGGCGGCCGATCCGGATGGCGTCCTGCTCGTCCTCAGCCAGGTAGTCGGCGAGGCCGGAGGTCCGGGCGTGCATCTCGGCGCCCCCGAGCGACTCGTCGTCGGACTCCTCTCCGGTGGCCATCTTCACCAGCGGCGGCCCGCCGAGGAACACCTTGGCCTGCCCCTTGACCATCACCGTGTAGTCGGACATGCCCGGGACGTAGGCGCCACCCGCGGTCGAGTTGCCGAACACCAGCGCGACCGTGGGCTGCTTGGCGGCCGAGGACCGGGTGATGTCGCGGAACAGCTTGCCGCCCGGGATGAAGATCTCCTTCTGGGTCGGCAGGTCCGCGCCCCCGGACTCCACCAGCGCCACCGTGGGCAGCCCGTTCTCCTCGGCGATCTGGGAGGCGCGGAAGATCTTGCGGACCGTCCACGGATTGCTGGCGCCGCCCTTCACCGACGGGTCGTTGGCGGTGACCAGGCACTCGACGCCCTCGATGACACCGATGCCGGTCACCACCGACGCCCCGACCGCGAAGTCGGAGCCCCAGCCCGCCAGCGGCGACAGCTCCAGGAACGCCGAGCCTTCGTCGACGAGGAGCTCGATCCGCTCCCGGGGCATCAGCTTGCCGCGGTCGTGGTGGCGGTCGACGTACTTGGGGCCGCCCCCGCCGACCGCCTTCGCGTGCTCGGCGTCGAGGTCGGCGAGCTTCTCCAGCATCGCCTCCCGGTTCGTCACGGCGGTCACTTCTCGACCACCGCCTTCATCCGCTCCAGCGTGGTGCGCATGCCCTTCTCGTTGGTGCGGCCCCGCAGCGGGCCGAGGAAGGTCCAGTACAGCCGCAGCGGCAGCGACGGCTCGAGCCGGAAGTACTCGGTCACCGTGGTCCCGCCGCCGTCCGGCTCGAGCCGGTAGCCCCAGTTGTTGACGGTCACGTCGTCGGTGCCCACGGCGAACTCGAAGACCTCGTTGGGCACGCACTTGGTGACCTGGCACGTCGACCAGTACGTCGGTCCGACGCCGTTGCGCCGCACGTGCCCCTTGAAGGACGCGCCGACCTCCGGCCCGGTCGAGCCCCTCGTCCACCGCGCCTCGAAGGTCTCCGGGGAGAACTCGCCGATCCGGGTCACATCGCTGACCAGCGCCCACACCTTCTCCGGCGGAGCGTCCATGTGCAGCGACACCTCGCCGCTCAGCGGTCGGAACAGGGTCATCGGTCGCTCCGGTGGTTGAGCCGCGAGCGTCGCGCAGCGACCGAGCGTGTCGAGACCTCGTCACCCGGCGCTGGGAGGTGACCACGGTGGTTGCCTTCCAGCCCTGCTTGCGGTGGTTTCGACACCGTCGGCGCTGGCGCGCCTCCGGGCTCAACCACCGGTGTAACCCAACAACTTGGCAACCAGGTCGGTGAGCACCTCGGTCGCTCCTCCTCCGATCGGCAGGATCCGGGCGTCGCGGTAGTGCCGCTCCACCTCGGTCCCGTGCATGTAGCCGGCGCCGCCGTGCAGCTGCACCGCCTTGTCACAGACGTACGTCGCGGCGTCGCACGCGGTCTGCTTGGCCAGGCAGGCCTCGGCGATGACGTTGCTCTGTCCATCTTCTTGGGCTGCCACGTGCCGGTCGGCGACCGCTCGCGTGTAGGTGCGCGCCACCTCGACCTGCCGGCGCATCTCGACCAGCTGGTGCCGGACCACCTGGTTGGCGATCAGCGGCTTGCCGAAGGTCTGCCGCTCGCGGCAGTACGCCGCGGTCAGCTCGAGCGAGCGGGCCGCGATGCCGTAGGCGTGCACGGCCAGGGCGATCCGCTCGACCACGAACTGCTGGGCGATCTGGTAGAAGCCGGTGTTCTCCTCACCCACGAGGTTCGCGGCCGGCACCCGGACGTCGACGTACGACAGCTCGGCTGTGTCGGAGCAGTGCCAGCCCATCTTGCGCAGCGACCGGTCCACCGTGAAGCCGGGCGTACCGGCCTCGACGACCAGCAGCGAGACGCCGCCGTGGCCGGGACCTCCGGTGCGGACGGCGGTGGTGACGAAGTCGGCGCGGACGCCGCTGGTGATGAAGGTCTTGGCGCCGTTGACGACGTAGGCATCTCCCTCGCGGACCGCGGTGGTGCGGATGCCGGCGACGTCAGATCCGCCGCCGGGCTCGGTGACCGCGAGCGAGCCGATGGTCTCCCCCGCCAGGGTTGGCCGGACGAACCGGTCGATCAGGTCGGTGTCGCCGGACGCCGCGATATGCGGGAGGGCGATGCCAGAGGTGAAGAGCCCGGCCATCAGCCCGCTCGAGGCACCGGCCTCGAACATCGCCTCGGCCAGGTCGACCGAGTCGAGCAGGGTGCCGCCCTCACCGCCAACCTGCTCGGGGAACGCGATCCCGAGCAGCCCCTGCTTGCCGGCCGCCAGGTGCAGCTCGCGCGGGATCGTGCCGGCGTCCTCCCACTCCTGGAGGTACGGCGCCACCTCGCGCCGGACGAACTCCGTCCCGAGCTCGCGGATCGCGGCGTTCACAAGAGCTCCTCCTGGATGTGCACGACCCGGGACCGCAGCCACTCGCCGAGCCCCTTGGCCTGGGGGTCGAACCGTGACGACGCGGCCACCCCCCGCCCCAGCAGCCCGTGCACGATCACGTTGGCCGCGCCGAGGTTCGGCAGCACGTAGACGTCGACGTCCAGGTCGCGCGCCTCGGGAATCAGCTCGCGCACCTTCCGCGGGCTCATCAGCTTGGCCAGCCAGGTGACGCGGGCGTCGTACAGCTCGGGGGGTCCGTCGTGGCTGACCCACAGCCCGATGTTGGCGTCGCCGCCCTTGTCGCCGGAGCGGGCGTGCACGAAGGTGCCGAGCGGCATCCGGCGGTTCAGCGAGTCGGGCGGAGCGGGGTACGGCGAGGGCCGGCGGCCGTGGTCGGTGTCCGCGACGGCGAACTCGGTGGGGTCGGCGACCTCCTCGCGGCGACCGTCGGCGCGCACCACCACCTGCTGGACCTGCGTGCGGTCGACGTACTCGGGCCGGTACACGCCGTAGGGAGTCGGTTGCTGCGGCGGACCGGTCATCGTGAAGCCCGGATAGGACGCGAGGGCCAGCTCGACGGCGGGCGCGGTGAACGCTCGGCCGACCGGGTCGGGGTCTGGGTCCATGACCGTGCAGCGGAGCAGGACCGAGGCAGCCTCCTCGGAGTCGGCGTCCGGCGGCGGCAGTGAGACCCGCGACCAGTGCACCTCGGCGGCGGTCAGCGAGGGGGTGAGCTGGTTCCGGACCCACTCGGCCTTCTCCTCGACGTCGAGGCCGGTGAGCACGAACTCCACGGTGTTCCGGAAGCCGCCGAGCTCGTTGACGCTGACCTTGAGCCGCTCGGGCGGAGCCTCGCCGCGGATCCCGGTCATCGCGACGCGGTCCGGGCCGTCCTGGCTGAGCCGGACGCTGTCGAGGTGGGCGGTCACGTCGGGGTTGAGGTAGCGGGTCGACTGGATCTCGTAGACCAGCTGGGCGGTGATGGTGTCGACCGTGACCGCGCCGCCGGTGCCGACGTGCTTCGTGATCACCGACGACCCGTCGGACGCGATCTCGGCGATCGGGAACCCCAACGGCAGGGCGGGATCCATGCCGTTCTTGACGAGGCTGCGGAACCCGGAGAAGTTGCCGCCCGTCGCCTGCGCGCCGCACTCGATGACGTGACCGGCCACGACCGCACCGGCGAGCTCGTCGTAGGACGTGGGCGTCCAGCCGAAGTGCGCGATCACGGGCCCGACCACCACGCTCGCGTCGGTCACCCGCCCGGTGACCACGACGTCCGCGCCCGAGCCGAGGGCGGCCGCGATGCCGAACCCGCCGAGGTAGGCGTTGGCGGTCAGCGCGCCGTCGAAGAGCCCGAGGGGGCGCAGGTCGTCGCCCTCGACGTGCGCGACGTTCACGTCGAGCCCGAGGCCGTGCGCGACCTCGCGGACCTTGCCGGCCAGGCCGGCGGGGTTGAGGCCGCCGGCGTTGCTGACGATCTTCACGCCTTTGTCGAGGGCGAGGCCCAGGCAGTCCTCGAGCTGCCGCACGAAGGTCCGCGCGTAGCCGAGCGTGGGGTCCTTCATCGTGTCCTTGCCCAGGATGAGCATGGTCAGCTCGGCCAGGTAGTCGCCGGTGAGTACGTCGAGCCGCCCTCCCTCGAGCTGCTCGCGCATCGCCGAGAGCCGGTCGCCGTAGAAGCCGGAGCAGTTGCCGACGATCAGGGTGTCGCTCATGCGCCCGCCTCGCGTCCTTGGCCGGGCGGCCCGGCGAACGCCTGCGCGATCGTGAGCCAGTGCTGGGCGTCATCGCCGACGGCGACCAGGTAGGTGTCGGCGCGGTTGACCCGCTGGGTGACCAGCAGGCAGAAGTCGTACGCCGGACCGAGCACCGACTGGGCCGCGTCCTGGGGCCCCCAGGTCCAGAGCTCGCCACTGGGCGCCGTCAGCTCGACCCGGAACTCCTCGGCCGGCGGCTCCTCGCCGTGCACCGAGTAGGAGTAGTTGCGGGTGCGTACGCCGAGGTGGGCGACGTGCCGGATCCGGTCGGTCGGGTCCGGCCTGCTCTGCCCGATGGCGGGGGCTGCCGCGTCGTACACGTCGAGCGCGTGCGCCCAGGTCTCCATGAAGCGGGCCGTCGCCATCGACGCTGCCGACATGGGCGGGCCGAACCACGGCATCTTCTGGCCGGCCGGGAGTCCGGTCAGTGTGGTCCGGAGCGCCTTGCGGCCGTCCGTCCAGCGTTGGAGCACCTCCTCGCGTGGCAGCGCGGCCACCTCGTGAGCGCCCACGTCGACGTACCCCGTCGGGTCCTCGATCGCGGCGAGCACGACGTCGTCCCAGGCCTGCTTGGCTGCCGGCGACTCGTGCGAGTGCGCCGCGACGACCGCGACCTCGTCGGTCCACAGGAGGTGCGCGACCTGGGTGGCGACGGTCCAGCCCGGAGCGGGTGTGGTCAGGGTCCAGCCGTCGGCACCGAGCGCCAGCACGGCGGACGCGAGCTGGTCACCCTCGGCGGTCAGGTCGTCGAGCAGCCCTTCGAGCAGGTCGGTCATGCCTCCCCCAGTGCCCGATCGAGGGTCTGCGCCCACTGGTCGAGGATCCGGGTGCGGCGCCGGCGGTCGTCGGAGATGGTGTTGGCCAGGCCGAGTCCGCGGACCAGGTCGAGGGTGGCCTGCACCAGCTCGCGTACGCCGGGGCGGGTCTCGTCGGCGCCGAGGAGGTCCACGGTCAGTCGGTGCGTCTCCCGGCCGACCTTCTGCTCGAGCGGCTCGACCTCGGAGAGGAGGGCCGGGTCGGTCCGCGCGGCGACCCACAGCTCGAGCGCGGCGGTGAAGACCGGAGAGGTGAAGTGGTCGCCCAGCATGCGCAGGACCGCCTTCGTACGCCGGGCGCCGGTGGGCAGCCGCTCGGCCGCCGCGGCCAGCTCGGCCCCACGCACCTCGGTGAGGTGCTGCACCGCGGCCACCACGAGGTCCTGCTTGGTCGGGAAGTGGTGCAGCTGCGCGCCCCGGCTCACGCCGGCCCGCTCGCTGACCAACGTGGTCGACGTGCCGGCGTACCCGCGCTCGACGAGCAGCTCGACGGTGGCTTCCAGCAGCCGCGCCCGCATCGCGCGGGTGCGCTCCTCCTGCGGGACGCGCGTCGCTGCCTGACTCACCCGGACAGGATGGCTGTCGCGTAACAAACAGTCAAGCCTGACTTTTTTTACGGGATCGCCGTCTTTCGCTGGAAGCCTCGGGAGGTGGGTGTGGACCGGGCGGAACGCGACAGCGACGAAGGCTGACCCGGGTCTGGCGGGTGTTCAACCCGATATTCGGCCCGCTGGCCGGCGTCGCGCCCTGGTGGGTGGCGCTCGAGTCTGACCCGCACTCGGCTGCGACACCGCGGCCGCTGGCGTGACGCCACGGCCTCCGTGCATCCCATGGACGCGCGCAGCCTGTCGGACTTCAACACCTACGCACGGATGGCCATCAAGGTCGGCATCGACCCCGTGCTGGTGAGGATCTCACCGCGCCCCTGACCCGGCGTCGTCGATCAGCCGCTGCACGTGCGGCGCCCACCGTCCGGCGTACCGGCGCTGGAGCTGGGGGATCCGCCAGTCGCTGCCTTCGACCATCTGCCGGCAACGGTAGGAGGCGCAGTGGCAGCGCAGGAGGTACGCCGGGTCCGTGGTGCTCATTGCGTAGTCCACGAGCAGCTCCTCATCGGCGGCGACGTCGCGCAGCGTGACCAATGCGTCACCGGCCCACCCGAGATTCGGGTCGCACGCGTGGTTGACCGACCCGCGCTCGTGGACCGGCCCATCGGGTCGAAGTACCTCGGTGCCGGCGGCGATCGGCGCGGTCGCGAACAGGCCCCGCCCGGCCGTCGGCGAGGGGCGGACGTCCACATCGGGCACGACCCCATCCAACCTCAGCCCAGCCGCGCCACCAGCGGCAGCCGCGACCGCGCGAACAGACCGACCACCAGAGCGGTCAGCGCCGGCAGTACGACGACCAGCCCGAGCAGCATCAGCCAGGGCACGTCGAGGAACGGCCCGACGCTCGCGCCCGTGGCCGTGCAACTGCCGGTCCCCTCGATGATGCAGCTCTCTCCCGACTGCGAGGTGAGCGGCCAGGTGACCGCGATGCCCGGAATGAACCCGACGGCGGCGCCCAGGACCGCGCCGACCAGGCCGACCACCACGGCGTACGCCGCGGCCACGCCGCGGCGGGTACGGGCCGAGGCGCCGACTGCGGAGAGCGTGGCCAGGTCGGGGCGGGCGTCGGACAGAGCCAGGAACGTGGCGGTCAGCGTGCCGCCGAGCATCAACACGCCGCCCAGCGCGATCAGGACCAGCTGGACGATCACAGTGGCGTCATCGGGCTGGTAGCCGCGTTCGACGTACATCGAGGCGTTCTCGGAGATCGCGGCCAGCCGCTCGTTGACGTCCTCCTCCTGCTGCTCGCTCACCTCGCCGGTCACGGCCAGCGCGACCGTCTCCGGCTCCGCACCCAGCTCGCGGGCGGCTGCCGAGGAGAGCACCGCGGCGGGGCCTGCCCACGGTTCGGACAGGGTCATGAAGTACGCCGGGAGGTCCACCTCCGCACGGTCACCGTCCGCACCGGTCTCCGGGTCATAGGTGGTCCTGGTGATCTGCGCCGTGGCGCCGCTCACCGCGACGCCGGGCGACACGAAGGCGACCACACCACCGGCCCGCAGGGTCCGCTCCGCGGGGGCCACGTCCTTGTCCGCCACGCCGAGCAGCCCGACCGGCAGCGAGTCGTCGGAGACCATGATGTTGGCACCCAGGGAGCTGCCCGAGCTCTGCAGGATGGTCCGGCCATCGGGTCCGAAGACCTCGGTGAAGCTGCTGTCCTCCGGCAGTCCCTGTTCTTCGGTCACGGCCGCATCCGGCAGCTCGCGGTCGACCGCCCCCTGCAGCCGGTCCCAGCTGATGTCGGAGCCGTAGTCGTCCACGATGCCGACGCCGGCGGCCAGCGAGGGGACGTAGGTCTCCCGGTTCTCAGCCTGGTCCGAGCTCAGCCCCACCCCGAGGGCGACGACGCCCGCAACCGTCGCGGCCACGGCGGCCACCGCCGGGACGGTGCGGGTGCGGTGCCGGTTGGCGTCACGGACGGCGTACCGGAGCACCAGCGGCAGCCCGCCAGACACCCGGGCCAGCACGGCCAGCACGACCGGCACCAGCAGGATCATCCCGAGCACGGCCGGGATGGCGCTCACCGCGATGGCGAGCTCACCGCCCGATTCAGACCGGGCGCCGTACGCCGACCCCGCGATGCCGGCGCCGAGCAGGACCAACCCGAGGAGTGGCGAGCGCAGCGACGGAGCCTGGTCACCACGTCGACCCGCGAGCACCGCAACGACGTCCTGGCGCGAGGCGATCCAGGCCGGGACGACCGCCGCGAGGAAAGCACTGAGCAACCCGAAGGCGGCAATGCCGACCAGGTGCAGCCACGGCACCTCGAACGGGCCGAACCAGCTGTCGGATCGCAGCTGCAACAGCGGTGCCAGCAACCGGGCCACGGCGATGCCGAGCGCGACGCCGAGCGCGGATCCCGCACTGCCGAGCACCAGGGCGCCGGAGATGACGACCCGGCGTGACTGTTTCGGGGTGCCTCCGGTCGCCGCCAGCAGCGCAAGGCTGCGCTGCAGCTTGCGGGCGCTGACCGCGAACGACGGCCCGGCCAGCAGCACCACCTCGATCAGCGCCATCACCATGATCAGCGCCAGGACGGCGATGCCGGCGTCGTCGGTGCTGCCGAGCGTGACACCCGCAGGGATCTCCGAGGCCGGCGGCGGGTCCTCGATCACGGCCCGGGAGGCGACCGTGGCGCCGATGTCGTTGAGCTGGCGGACCGTCGCCCACGACACCGGGCCGCCGTCGACCAGCCACGCCCGGCTGACGCCGTCGTCGACGCCGAAGGCGCCCAGCGGTCCGGCCGCGACCGGGAGGTTGCGCGCCGTGGTCGACTCGGCGATGCCGACGATGGTCGGGTCGGCCGGGGCACCGTCCGCGGTGAGGTCGAGCCGGTCGCCGACCCGGTAGCCCTTGTCTGCCAGCGCCTGGTTCACGACGACCTCGTGCTCGGAGCCGGGCAGCCGGCCGGAGGCGAGGTCGAAGAGGCCGCTGGCGACCGGGTCGGTGAGGTCGACCTCGGTCACCTCGGCCGTCGTACGCCCCTTGTCGGTGGCGACCTGGGCCTGTCCGGGCCGCAGCTCCAGCAGCCGGGCGCCGTCGAGCAGCGACGAGACCTGCTCGGCGGTCGGCGCGGCGGACCTGCCGTCGCCGTCAGTGATCGCGCAGCACTCGTAGGGGTCCGGTGGCTGCTTCACGTTGTCGATGCCGTCCGACACCATGACCAGCGCCTGGGCCGAGCCCATCCGCCGGTCGACCGACTCGGGGCCGGAGACGTCGGCCGTGCGGGTGAGGACATCGGCGGCGGTGACCGCCAGGACCGGCAACGCGATCATCACCAGCACCAGCACGGAGCGGGCGCGATGGCGCAGGGCATCTCGGCGGGCCAGCCGGAGCGGCAGCCGCCAGGTCGTCAGTGGCTTCACCGGGTGGCGCTCGCGTCCACGAGCGCCTCGACGCGGTCGGCGCCCGTCTCGTCGACGACCACGCCGTCGCGCAGGAAGACCACCCGGTCGGCCCAGGCGGCGTGCCGGGCCTCGTGCGTGACGAGGACGCCCGCCGCGCCCGCGTCGCAGCGCGCGCGCAGCAGTCGCAGGATGTCCTCGCCGGTCTCGGTGTCCAGGGCGCCGGTCGGCTCATCGGCCAGGATCAGCCGGCGTTCGCCCACCACGGCGCGGGCGATCGCCACCCGCTGCTGCTGCCCACCGCTCATGTTGTCGGGGAAGCGGTCGGCCAGCTCGCCGATGCCGACCTCCTCGAGAGCCGCACGGGCCAGCTTGCGCGCGGCGCGCCTGCTCTCGCCGTCCAGCTCCCGAGGCAGTGCGACGTTCTCGGCGGCGGTGAGGGCGGGGATCAGGTTGAAGTCCTGGAAGACGTAGCCGATCGACGTACGTCGCATCCGGGCGCGGCCATTGGCGCCGAGCGAGGCGAGGTCGGTGCCCTCGACCGAGACGATGCCGGAGGTGGGGCTGTCGAGGCCACCGGCCAGGGTGAGCAGGGTCGACTTGCCTGACCCGGACGGACCCATGATCGCGACCAGCTCGCCAACCTGGGCGGCGAAGGAGACCCCGCGCAATGCCTGCACGGCGGTCTCGCCCTCGCCGTGGACGCGGGTGACGGTGTCGAGCTGGAGCACTGGGTCAGCAGGGGAGCTCATCGAGTGACTTCCTTCCGAGAGGAGGATTGGGGGGTGGGTACGTCGTCGCGGCGGTCGAGCGCGGCCCGGCGGAGCCGGGCCTCGCAGTGGTCGAGCCAGCGGACCTCGGCCTCGGCCGCGAACACGAGTGAGTCGAGGACGAGTGACCAGGCCATGTCACTCGCGTCTTGCGGATCGGCGGCGCGGCCGGCCCGCTTGAGCCGGGTGTAGTCCTGCAGCGCGGCGATGGTGGCGCTGCGTTGTTGCTGGATCACGGTGCCGACGTCGACGCCGGGAACCGTGACTGCCAGCGCGAGCTTGATGGCCAGCTCGTCGCGCGGCGGCTGGGTGCGCTCGACCGGTGTGGTGAACCACGCGGCCACCTCGTCGCGGCCGGCGTCGGTGACCCGGTAGACGACGTGGCCCTCGCCGTCGGCACCGGACTCGGCGACCAGCCCGTCCCGCTCGAGCCTGGTCAGCGTGGTGTAGACCTGCCCGACGTTGAGCGGCCAGGTCGAGCCGGTGCGGCGCTCGAACTCGGATCGCAGCTGGTAGCCGTACATCGGCCCCTGCTCCAGCAGGGCCAGCAACGCCTGACGGACTGACATCCAGGCTCCTCGTGCTCGCAGGATCGGGTGGATACCGGGTATGTATACCCCGTATGCACGGGCCCGGCAAGCCCGGGTACGAGGGGCTGCATCACACTGGCCCGCATGTCGACGATCCTGATCACCGGCGCGTCCTCCGGGCTCGGCGCCGAGATGGCCCGCCAGTTCGCGGGGAAGGGCCACGACCTCGCACTGTGCGCCCGGCGTACCGACCGACTCGAGGGGCTCCGCGACGAGCTCGTCGCCGCGCACCCGGACCGGAGGATCGAGCTGCGTGCCCTCGACGTCACCGACGACGCCCAGGTCTTCGAGGTCTTCGGAGCCTTCCGCGACGACTTCGGCCGGCTCGACCGCGTGATCGTCAACGCCGGGATCGGGAAGGGGGCCCCGATCGGCACGGGACGCTACGACGCCAACCGGGAGACCGCGATGACGAACTTCGTCGCCGCGCTCGCCCAGGCCGAGGCGGCGATGGAGATCTTCCGGGCCCAGGACTCCGGCCATCTGGTCCTGATCTCGTCGATGGCCGCGGTGCGCGGGCTGCCCAAGTCGATGACCGTCTACGCCGCGACCAAGGCCGCCGTCGCCCACCTCGGCGAGGGGCTGCAGAACGAGCTGCTCGGCAAGCCGATCAAGGTCACGGTGCTGCACTGCGGCTACATCGCCTCGGAGATGAACGAGCAGGTCCGGCAGCAGGTGAGGTTCATGGCCTCCACCGAGGACGGCGTCCGCTCGATGGTCGACGCCATCGAGAAGCAGAAGGCGCAGGCCTACGTGCCCGCACTCCCCTGGGCCGCTCTCGCCCCGGTGATGCGCCTCGCCCCGCTGCCCGTCTTCAAGAAGCTCCTCTGACCGCGAGTCGGGGTTACTGCTTCTCAGTAACCCCGACTCGGCGGGATTGGGGTTCAGCGTCGTCGCCGATGCGCAGGTCGAGGCGCCCGAGGGCGCAGCTGAGGCCGCGGTGGTCCTTGGTGCGCCACGCAGCCACGACGGTCACCACTCCGAAGAGCACCGCCAGGGGTACGCCGAGACGCGCGCCGAGCGCGGCCAGCGCGAACAGCGGGGCGATCCCGGTGGCGAGCTTGACCAGCCGGCCGGGCACGAGCAGCCCCCGCCGGCGCGGCACCGTGTGCAGTGACACCACCAGCTCGCCCACGGTCCGGCCGAAGCCGAGCACCAGCACCACCTCGACCGCCAGCGGTAGGCCCCACTGGAGGAGGTTCTGGGTGTGGAGGTCGAGGTCGCCGGCCCGGCGCTCGAGCACGTAGAGCTGCCATCCGCGCCACGCCAGTGCGGCCAGCGCCCCGGTGAGCGCGATGAACACGACGTCCGAGGCGAACCCGACCAGGCGTCTCCCGAACGAGATCGTCGTCGGCAGCACCACGTCCGCGCGGCGCCGGCGTACGACGAGGATCGAGAGCAGCGAGCCCACCGTCGCGCCCAGGGTGTTGACGATCAGGTCGTCGACGTCGAAGAGCCGGTAGGCGCAGTCGTAGAGGTTCCAGACCCCGGTCTTCTGGGTGAGCTCGATCAGCAGCGACAGCCCGAGGCCGAGCACTGTCGCGACGACCACGCCGCGGTGCAGGATCACCCGCACGAAGTAGCCGAGCGGCACGAAGAGCAGCACGTTCAGCACGATCTGGAGGAACGCCGGCTCGCGGAGCAGGGCGAGCGGTCCGCCTCGGTCGGGCAGGTGGATCAGGCCGAGCGAGCCGAGCACCCGCACCTGGCTGCCCTTGCAGGTGAACGTGCCGTCCACCGGCATCGGCAGCAACGTGTAGGTCCACATCGCCAGTGCGTAGATCGCGGACGTGACCAGGATGGTGAGGTCCATCGGGCCGAGCCGGCCGTCGAGCCGGTACTGCACCGCCGCGGTCGGGATCAGCAGCAGCACCGCCAGGACGGACCCGAGGGCGATCGCGACGAGCGCGTTCGTCGCCTGGTCGCCCACGGCGCGACCCTAGAGCGTCTACGAGACCTCCACCGGTCGGGACGCGGGGGCGGCCACGGCTGCAGGCCTCCGGTCGAGCTGCTGGACGACGTAGGCCGCGTCCTTGCCGACCCCACCCACGGTGTGCGAGTTGAACATGTACTGGAACTCCTGGCCAAGCACGTGGAGACCGGGCTGCCCCACGACGGCGCCGCGGTCCTCGACGAGCCGGCCGGACGAGTCCAGGCCGGGCAGGTCGATCCAGCCGAAGTCCTTCTCGAAGCCGGTGCACCAGATCACGTTCGCGACGTCGAGCACCTCACCGTCCTCGTTCTGCGGCCGGCCGTCGACGACTCCCGTGATCCGGGACGTGCGCTCGACACCCGCCTGTTGGATGTCCTTCTCCTTCTGCCGGATCCACGGGTCGCCCTTCCCCTCCAGAATCTCCGCCTGGACCTTGCGGCCCGGCTTCGTCCGCTCGGTCACGATGTGCTCCCACACCCACCAGAGCACCGGGAAGACCAGCCGTCCCTGCCAGTTCCTGATGTCGATGGGGATCTCACCGACGGTCCGACCTGCCATCAGCACCTGATGGGTCGGCGCCAGGTCCATCGCGATCTCGGCGCCGGTGTTGCCCGCGCCGACCAGGAGCACCGGGCCCGGGGCCAGCTGCCCAGGATTGCGGTAGTCCACCGAGTGCAGCTGCACGATGTCGGCGGAGAGCTCGCCGGCGAAGGCGGGCGAGCGGGGAACCCGGTGCGCACCGGTCGCGAGGATCACGTGCTCCGCGTCGAACGCCTCCGCCCCCGCGGTGACCCGGAAGCCGTCACCCTCGCGGAACAGCCCGTCGACCGGCAGACCGAGCCGCACCGGCAGCTCGAACGTCGCGACGTACAGCTCGAGGTACGCGAGCATCTCGTCCTTGCTCGGGAAGTGGTAGCCGCCGCCGAGCGGCAGTCCGGGCAGGTTGTCGCGGATCGACGGCGTGAACAGCTTCAGCGAGTCCCAGCGGTTCAGCCACGATCCGCCCACGCGGTCGGCTGCGTCGAGGATGACGAACGGCTTGCCTCGCTGCGCGAGGTGGTAGCCGGCTGAGAGTCCGGCCTGGCCGGCTCCGATGACGATGGTGTCGAGCTTCTCCGACATGACTGCCTCCTGGGGCTCCTTGGGTCGACGGCGATGCGTTGACGCTAGGAACGGCGGGGGTCGCGCCGCGTCGGCGAAACCACCCATTCGGCGACAGGGTGAGAGTGGGTACCTCCGCGCGTCAGACCAGCTGGCGGTCGAAGGCGTACGCCGTGGCTGCCGCGCGAGACGAGACGCCTAGCTTGCCGAAGATGTTGCTGACGTGCCGGTCGACGGTGCGCTCGCTCAGCACCAGCTGCTCGGCGATGGCGCGGTTGGTGGCACCGGTGGCGAGCAGCCGCAGCACCTCGAGCTCGCGCGGACTGAGCAGCTCGTGGCTGCCGGTGAGCCGGGCCAGGTCCGGCATCGCGCCGAGGTCCTCGAAGATCGCCCGCGCGGAGTCCACCTCACGATCCGCGGACTCACGGTCGCCCAGGGCGCGGAGCGCATCGGCGAGCAGGACGCGAGCGCGTGCCTCCTCGTACGGCGCACGCGCGCGGACCCAGGCGCCGAGCGCCTCTCGAAGCAACGGGAGTGCCTCGGCCGGCGCGCCGCGCGCAAGGCAGACCGACGCCTGCGCGACCTGGCCGACGGCGGTCACCACCGGGCTGCGGTGTCTGGTCGCGACGTCCCGCAGCTCGCCAGCGGTGACCTCGGCCGCATCGGTCTCACCGACAGCGAGCAGGATCTCGGTGGCCGCGGCGAGAACCTGGATGCGCTGCCCGGTCTGGTGGGTCTCGGCAAGCGAGCGTCGCGCCATCGCGGCCGCCGCCTGCACGCTCCCCCGGGCCAGACGGAGCAACGCGAGTCCGGGCTGGGGGTCCTCGCCGAGCCTCGACGCGATCGTGAAGTGCTCCTCGGCCGAGTCGAACGCGCCGAGCAGTCGGTCGATGTTCCCGCGCACGCTGGCGGCCCGGCCGGCCGCCCAAGCGTCACGGTCCGTGACGCTCACCGCCTCGAGCTCGCCGAGCGCCTCGGGCCAGTGTCCGTTGAACTGTTGCAGCTCGGCCCGGCGCACCTTGCACTCGCCGGTGAAGTTGGCGAGGTCTGGCTGGGTCGCGACCCACTGCGCCATCGCGGCAGTCCACTCCTGCGCCCGAGTGAGCTCGTAGATCGACCAACAGCCCTCGATGACACCGCAGTAGATGATGCCTTCCACCATGGCCGAGCAGGCACCCGAGGCGACGCCGAGCATCGCTTCATCGAGACAGGCGAGACCCCGGTCGGTGTGGCCGGCCCGCAACAGGAACAGGCCCTGCTGGTGGAGGGACAGCGCGACGTACTCCTCGGATCCGGTACGTCGAGCGGCGCGCACGCACTCCTCGGAGATGCGTGCTGCACGCTCGAGGTCGCCGCTACCCGCCGCGGCGAACGCGCTGGCGACATTGAGGAAGGCCGCCACCCTCGAGTCGGTGCCGTCCTCTTCGACGATCCGCGCCGCCCGAGCGACCCAGCCGCCACCCTCGGCCACGTCTCCCTGGGCGACCTTCATCACCCCGAGCCAGAGCGCCGCCTCCGCCGCCGCGAGCCCCTCGCCCCGGTCGAGCAGGCCCTGGTACGCACGTTCCCGGATCGCGTAGTAGTCGGGCAGCCGCGCCAGCAGATGCGCGGTCACCGCGAACCGGTCGTAGTCCTCGGCGTCGAGCGGAGCCCCGGCCTCCGCAGCCGCGAACGCGTCGTAGGCGTGCTGCCAGGCCCGCTCGGCGTACGCCGTCCGCGCCTCACCGAGCTTCACGGGACCAGTATCGTCTCCGGACCGCTCAGCGGTAGGTGACCAGCTCCCGGCCGAGCCACGAGTGCTCGTTGAACGTGAGCAGACGCGCTCCGGTGGAACCGACCACCACCCTGGTCACCGAGGCGTTCACGACGACGGTGTTGAAGCGGGCCCAGGACGAAGCGAGGCGGCGCGGCTCCTCTCCCACCTCGGTGAGCATCGCGCAGGCCGCCGCGATCGGGCCGCCGGAGGTGACCACGACGGCCGTACGGCGTTCGCCGACCTGGCGGGCGGCGTGGCCGATGGCGTCGCGGACCCGCCCGAAGAACTCGGTGAACGACTCCTTGTAGTCATCGTCATGGGCGCCCGAAGCCCAGCGCGCAGTGGCCTGCAGGTAGAGCTCGTGGAACGCACGCAGCGCCATGCCGCCGGTGCGGAGCTGCTCGCGTTCGAGCTCGGTCAGGGTCGGGTAGGCCTCCATGACCGCGAGGTGGTCGAGCTCCCGCCACCGCTCGTCCTCCTCGGGCGCCAGCTGCCAGCCCGAGCGTTTGAGCATCGCCTCCGCGGTCTCCCGCTGGCGCCGCATCCCGCCGTGGATCAGCGTGCCGGGTGACACGCCGTACCCCGCCAGGGTCTCGGCGACCTTCCAGCTCTGCCTCATGCCGTGCGGCGAGAGCACGTCGTAGTCGGCCGTGCCGAAGGACGCCTGGCCGTGGCGGACCAGCATCACGACTCCCATTGGATCATCGTCTCCCCGAATCCACTTTCAGCCGGCGACCGTGGTCACCACTCTTGCTCGTTGGACCGGATTGGTCCACGAGTCCCTTGCGTGGAGCAGCCTGACCATCGACCAGACGACGAACGGCGCGGCGACGAGGACCGAGATCACGGGGTACTCCACCCGCGCGAGGCCCGAGAAGACCAGGCTCGTGAGCGTCGTGGTGACCGCGAGCTTGGTGGAGTAGCTGACCATCACCAGCGGTGGTGCCGGGGTGGCCCGCGCGGAGCGGAGGTCGACCGCGAACGGTCGTCGAGACGACCAGCGCATCGCCGCGGAGACCCCCTGGAGGACGACGACCACCCAGATGCAGAGCAGCGCGGTGAGCTCGGAGGCGTTCGGCAGCCCGGCCCGCAGGCCGGCCAGCACCATCGTGACGAAGGACGCCACCAGCAGGAACTCGGTCAGCACCCAGGTCCGGGCCGCGAAGACCGCCCACGGGGCCACCGGCAGGCTCTCGCGCCAGAACCCGCCGCGAGCGTCGAGGCACCAGGCGTTGACCCCGAACAGCAGCGCACCACCGGAGGCCACCAGGCCTGGGAGGATCGTCATCTGGGGCCAGTCCAGGTCGCCGGCCAGGGCGACGACGCCGGGGCCGATCGCCAGCACCGCAAGGCCGCGCCGCATCGGGACGGCCCGCCACACCGAGCCGCGGTCGGTCCGCACCAGGCCGGCCAGCGGAGAGCGCGGCAGCCGGCGGGCCGGGTAGGTGCCGGTCTCGACGCGCAGCTCGTCGCGTGGCGCACGCCGGGCGGCCAGGTGCGCCGGGACGGCACCGAGGGCGACGGCGCCACCCAGGATGACGACCTCGAGCAGCACGGTGCCGACCCACCGCAGGCCGAACCCGTTGACCAGGCCGGCCGCGATCCAGGCGCTGGGCGTCGCATCGAGGACCTTCCCCAGGTTGCCGCTCAGCTGGACGAGGACCGCAACAGCAAGCAGCAGCCCGGCGGCGCCTCGGACCACCGCAATGCCGTGCCTGCGACGCCGGATCGCCTCCATCGTCCAGGCGACCACCTGGCCGACCGCGGTGGAGAGCACCACCCACAGCACCACGCCGACCAGGGCCGGCACGAGGAACGGGCGCGAGACGCCGTACGACGTGGCGCCCAGGAGGACCCACGCCTGCAGCAGCCAGGCGATGTTGAGTGGCGCGAGGAGCAGCGCGCCCAGGTGGTCCGTCGTGGGGCTGACGGGGTAGGCCATGCCGTGCTCGCGGTCGAGCAGCTCGCGGCCGCCGCCGGACGCGACCGCGGACACGATCGCCAGCACCAGGAAGCCGGCCATCGCGGTCGGCAGCACGACCAGCGCGTCGAGCGCGTAGCCCTTGTTGCTCCCGGCACCCTCCAGAAAGGCGGGCACGGCGGCGGCGGCCACGGTGAGCGCGGCGAAGCCCGCCGCCACCATCGCGAAGGCACGCGGCCGTCGCAGCGTCGTGGTGCGGAAGGAGACGAGGTACCCGACGTCCCGGGTCGCGCGGCGTGCCTCAGTCCAGGAGGCTGCGGTAGGCACGGGCCCCCTCCTCGCCGGCCATCTCGCGCGCGGTCACAGTGGCGACCTGGGCCCCGCCGCGCAGGACGAGCACCGAGGAGCAGGCCTCGACGGCGAGCTCGCGCAGGTGGGTGGACAGGAGCACGCAAGCGCCGCGGGACCGGGCGTCGTTGATGACGTCGAAGGTGGCTTCCACACCGATCGGGTCGACGCCGTCGAAGGGCTCGTCGAGGAGGAGTACGTCGGGCTGGTGCAGCGCGGCCAGGCAGACCGACAGCCGGCGGCCCATGCCGTGCGAGAAGCCGGTGGTGACCCGGTGTGCGACGTCGCCGAGCTCGAACCGCTCGAGCAGGTCGCGGGCCGCTTCCTCCCAGTTGCTGAGCCGGCGCAACCGCGCCGAGAGCTGCAGGTGCTCCCACGGCGTTGCCCGCGGCACCAGGCCGCCGACGTCGGGGCAGTAGCCCACGGCCCTCTTCACCGCGAGGGTCTCGGTGCGTACGTCGTGTCCCGCCACGATCGCGGTGCCCGCGGTCGGCGGCACCACGCCCGCCAGCACCCGCATCGTGGTCGACTTCCCGGCGCCGTTGCGGCCCAGGAGGGCAGTCGCGTGGCCGGCGTACGCCGTCAGGTCGACGCCCGAGACGGCCTCCACCTCGCCGAAGCGCACGTGCAGGCTCCGGACGTCGATCACGGGGACGCGGCTGCTCACCCTCAGATCCTCCCCGCGCACGGCCGGGCGCGGAGCGAAATCGGCAGTTTGAGCCGCCCGAGGTCACCGAGAGTGACCGAAAGGACGAATCCCGTCGAGATCGCCCGTCCTCGCTATGGACCAGGGCGGCCGTCGGTTCTAGCGTCGAAAGCCGAACGTCTACAGGAGGGACCACCGTGTTCATTCAGATCATCCAGGGCAAGTGCAGCCGGCAGGACGAGCTGCGGAAACTGTCCGGCGAATGGGTCGAGCAGGTCGGCCCCAAAGCGGAGGGCTGGCTCGGCGGCACCTACGGGTTCACCGACGACGGCACGTTCTTCGGCGTCGTCCGGTTCGAGGACCGGGAGAAGGCGATGGCGAACTCCGACCGGCCCGAGCAGGGCGAGTGGGCAGAGCGGATGGGCGCGCTCTTCGACGGCCCCGTCGAGTTCCACGACAGCGACGACGTCACCCTGATGTTCGGCGGCGGCTCGGACGACGCCGGGTTCGTGCAGATCATCCGAGGGAAGGTCGACGACCCCGCCCGCCTGCGTACGCTCTTGACCAGCGACCTGGATCAGCTGCGCGAGATGCGGCCGGACCTCCTCGGCGCGACCTTGGCCATCGAGCCGGACGGCACCTTCACCGAGACGGTCGCGTTCACCGACGAGGAGAGCGCCCGCAAGGGCGAGTCCGGCGCCCAGCCTCCGGAAGACGTCCAGAAGGAGCTCGAGTGGGCGATGCAGGGCGCGACGTTCCACGACCTGCGGAACCCCTGGTTCGAGTCCGCCCGCTGAGTCGCACCGACTAGGCGGGGAAGCCCTCGCCCCTGGCCGCCAGGTCACGCAGCCACGGCGTGGCCTGGAACCTGTCGCCGTACGCCGCCGCCAGCTCGTCGGCGCGCTCGAGGAACGCTGCGAGCCCGATCGGACCCTTGCCGTTGTCTGGGTCCTGGTAGCCCGTCATGAACTGGGCGGCGCCGCCGGTCATCGGCGGGAACCCGATGCCCATGATCGAGCCGATGTTCGCGGCCGCGGCGGACTCGATGACACCTTCCTCGAAGCACGTGGCGGTCTCGAGCGCCTCCACGAAGAGCAGCCGGTCCTTCACGTCGCGGAACGGCACCTTCGTGGCATTGACCGGGAACTCCTCGGCAAGACCGGACCAGATGCCTTGGCGGGTGCCGTTCTCGTCGTAGTCGTAGAAGCCGGCGCCCTTGAGCCGCGAGGGCCGGCCGAGGTCGATCATCTTCTGCACGACCAGGTTGCCCGGGTGCTCGACGTACGGCGTGCCGGCATGCTCGGTGGCGTCCTTGGTGGCCTTGGCGATCTTGGCCATCAGCTCCATGTTCAGCTCGTCGCTGAGCTGGAGCGGCCCGACCGGGTAGCCGGCCTGGGTCGCGGCCCGCTCGAGCGAGAGCGGGTGCACGCCCTCGGCGAGCATCGCGAGCCCCTCGGAGACCATCGTCCCGATCACCCGCGAGGTGTAGAAGCCGCGGCTGTCGTTGACCACGATCGGGGTCTTCTTGATCTGCTGGACGACGTCGTAGGCCTTGGCCAGCGCCTCGTCAGAGGTCTTGGCGCCGCGGATGATCTCGACCAGCGGCATCTTGTCCACCGGCGAGAAGAAGTGCAGGCCGATGAAGTCCTGGGGCCGGTCCACTCCCTCGGCGAGCTCGGTGATCGGCAGCGTCGAGGTGTTGGAGCAGAGCAGCGCGTCCGGGTTGACGTGCGAGGCGATCTCGGCGAAGACCGAGTGCTTGAGCGAGGGGTCCTCGAAGACCGCCTCGATCACCAGGTCGCACCCGGCCAGGTCGGACGGGTCGGCGGTGGCGGTGATCCGGCCGAGCAGCTCGGCCTTCTTCTCCTCCGTGGAGCGGCCGCGGGCGATCGCCTTGTCGAGCAGCTTCTCTGAGTAGGCCTTGCCCTTCTCTGCGCTCTCGACGGCGACGTCCTTGAGCACGACCTCCATGCCGGCGCGGGCGCACACGTAGGCGATGCCGGCGCCCATCATCCCGGCGCCGAGGACGCCGACCTTGGTGGCCTGCCACGGCTCGATGCCCTGGGGCCGGAGCTTGCCGGCGTTGATCGCCTGCAGGTCGAAGAAGAACGCCTGGATCATGTTCTTCGAGCCCTGGTTGACGACCAGGTTGGTCAGGTAGCGCGACTCGATCCGCGAGGCGGTGTCGAAGTCGACCTGCGCGCCCTCGACGGCGGCGGACAGGATCGCCCGCTGCGCCGGGTAGACCGCGCCCTTGGTCTGCTTGCGCAGCAGCGCCGGGAACGCGGGCAGGAAGCCGGCCAGCGCCGGCGTCTTCGGCGTACCGCCGGGCATCTTGTAGCCCGGCGCGTCCCACGGGTTCTGCACGGCGTCCGGGTTGGCCTTGATCCAGGCCTTGGCGGCCGGGAGCAGCTCGTCCTGGGTGGCGACCACCTCGTCGACCAGCCCCTTCTCCTGGGCCTGCGCCGGCTTGAAGGTGCTGCCCTGGAGCAGCACGTCCATCAGGCCGCTCTGGATGCCGAGCAGCCGGATGATCCGGGTGACGCCGCCGCCGCCGGGGAGCAGGCCGAGGCTGGCCTCGGGGAGCCCGACCTCGAAGCGGCCGTCGACCACCACCCGGTGGTTGCAGGCCAGGCAGATCTCGAAGCCGCCGCCGAGGGCGGCGCCGTTGATCGCGGCCACGACCGGCTTGGGGAAGGTCTCGAGGCGCCGCAGCGACGCCTTCACGCGCTCGGCGAGGTCGAAGACGCGCTGGGCGTCGTCGGGGCCCGCCTTGACCATCTCGTTGAGGTTGGCGCCGGCGAAGAAGGTCTTCTTGGCGCTGGCCACGACGACACCGAAGATCGAGTCGGCCTCGTCGTACAGCCGGTCGACGGCGGCCGACATCGACTCGACGTACAGGTCGTTCATGGTGTTGGCGCTGGCGGTGGGGTCGTCGAGGGTGAGGGTGACGATCCCGTCCGCATCCTTGTCGAAGCGCACGGCGGACGCGTCTGTCTGAGTGGTGCTCATGGGATCAGGACTCCTGTGGTCAGACGAGCTCGACGATGGTGGCGATGCCCATGCCGCCGCCCACGCACAGCGTGGCGAGGCCGCGGCGCAGGTCGCGTCGCTCGAGCTCGTCGATGAGGGTGCCGAGGATCATCGCGCCGGTGGCGCCCAGCGGGTGGCCCATGGCGATGGCGCCGCCGTTGACGTTGGTGATCTCCGGGGTGATGTCGAGGTCGCGCATGAACCGCATCGCGACTGCGGCGAACGCCTCGTTGATCTCGAAGAGGTCGATGTCGCTGACCTCGAGGCCGGCCCTGGCCAGCGCCTTGCGGGCCGCCGGTGCCGGGCCGGTGAGCATGATCGTCGGGTCGGCGCCGGAGACGGCGGCCGAGATGATCCGGGCCCGCGGGGTGAGGCCGAGGTCGGTGCCGACCTGCTCGTTGCCGATCGCGACCAGCGCCGAGCCGTCGACGATCCCCGAGGAGTTGCCGGCGTGGTGGACGTGGTTGATCTTCTCCACCCAGTGGTACTTCTCGAGCGCGACGTCGTCGAAGCCGGCGTCCTGGCCGATCTGGGCGAAGCTCGGCTTGAGGCCGGACAGCCCCTCGGGTGAGGTGTCCGGGCGGATCAGCTCGTCGTGGTCGAGCACGACGACACCGTTGCGGTCCCTGACCGGGATGACGGAGCTGGCGAAGTAGCCGTTGGCCCACGCCTTGGCGGCGCGGTGGTGGGACTCGGCGGCGTACGCATCGACGTCGTCGCGGGTCCAGTCCTCGAGCGTGGCGATCAGGTCGGCGCCGATGCCCTGCGGCACGAAGCCGGTGGTGAGCGCGGTCGCCGGGTCGGACGCCCAGGCGCCGCCGTCGGAGCCCATCGGCACCCGGCTCATCGACTCGACGCCGCCGGCCAGGATGAGCTCCTCGAAGCCACCGCGGACGCGGGAAGCGGCCTGGTTGACGGCCTCCAGCCCGGAGGCACAGAAGCGGTTGAGCTGGACGCCGGCGGTGGTCTCCGGGAGCCCGGCGGCGAGCGCCGCGGTCTTGGCGATGTCGCCGCCCTGGTCGCCCACGGGCGAGACCACCCCGAGGACGACGTCGTCGATCCGGCTGGTGTCCAGGTTGGGGTTGCGGCGCTCGAGCTCGCCGATCAGGCCGACCACGAGGTCGACCGGCTTCACCTCGTGCAGCGAGCCCGCGGCCTTGCCCTTGCCGCGCGGGGTGCGGAGGTGGTCGTACACGAACGCTTCTTGCCCAGATGAAAGTGGCATGCGGTGATTGTGACACCATTAGTGTCACGATCAACAGCGCCGGTGGTGTGGTCTGACTCACCCGGCGTACGCCGTGGAAGGAGGTCACGATGGAGGACGAGCACCTGCTCACGCTCGACGAGCTGTGCGAGCGAGTCGGGATGAGCGTGCGCAACGTGCGCTTCTACACCAGCCGGGGCCTGGTGCCGCCGCCGATCCGCAAGGGCCGTTCCGGCTACTACTCGCGCGACCACGTGGGCCGGCTCGAGCTGGTGCAGGAGCTGCAGAGCCACGGCTTCACGCTGTCCGCGATCGAGAAGTACGTCGCCGGCATCCCCGCCGACGCGACCCCGGAGGACCTGGCCCTGGCCCGCACGATGCTCGCCCCCTGGGACGTCGAGCGGCCGATCGAGATGAGCCGCGGCGAGCTCTGCACCCGCGCCGGTCGCGACCTCACCGACGACGACCTGCGCACCCTCGCCGCGCTCGGCGTGGTGTTCCCGCTCAAGAGGGGCCACTACCAGGTGGCGGTCTCCCAGCTGTCGGTCGGTCTGGGCATGCTCGACCTCGGCTTCCCGACCGAGGCGGCGCTGGCCGCCGCCGACCTCTACGCCCGGCACGGCCGCGAGATCGCCAAGGAGCTCTACGACGTGTTCCGGACGATGGTCTGGCCGGTCTACCGCGAACAGGGCGCCTCCCCCGAGACGGTGCGCCAGGTGGTGGAGAAGATCAAGCCGCTCTCGATCGCCGCCCTGGTGTCGGCGTACGAAGCCGGCATGGACGAGACCAAACGGGAAGGCGTGGCCCGCCGCACCCGTTGATCGGGTACCTGCTCGGGTGTCCACGACTCTGTCCCTAGGATCAGCGCGATGAATGAGCCGACCAACCCCGAGAGCCTCTGCGTCCTGGTCACGGGCGCTACCGGCTTCATCGGTAGTCGGCTGGTCCCGGCGCTGGTCGCCGAGGGACACCAGGTCAAGGCGATGACCCGTCAACCCGACGACTACCAGGGACTGGGCGATCCGGTCTGGGGCGACGTCTTCGACCCGGGCACGCTGGCCGAGCCGATGGAGGGCGTCGACGTCGCGGTCTATCTGGTGCACTCGCTCGACGACAACGACTTCGAGCGCCTGGACGCGGACGCCGCCAAGAGCTTCGGGCTGGCCGCGGCGGCCAGCGGGGTCCGGCAGATCGTCTACATGGGTGGCCTCGGCAAGGACGACGTGGAGCTGTCCCCACACCTGCGCTCCCGCCGGGAGGTCGAGAAGCTGCTCGGCTCCTCCGGCGTGCCCGTCACGGTGCTGCGTGCCGCGATCGTGGTCGGTGCCGGCGGAATCTCGTGGGAGATGACCCGACAGCTGGTCAAGAACCTGCCCGCGATGGTGGTGCCCCGCTGGGCCGACACCCAGACCCAGCCGATCGCCCTCGACGACGTGATCCGCTACCTGGCCGGAGTGATCGGGGTCGAGAAGACCTACGGCCAGGTCTACGAGATCGGCGGTGCGGACCGGCTCACCTACGTGCAGATGCTCCAGCAGGCCGCCGAGGTCCTGAACGGTCGCCGAGTGCCGATCGTGACCGTCCCCGTGCTCACCCCGCGGCTGTCCTCGCTCTGGATCGGCCTGGTCACCAACGTCGACGCCACGACGGCAGGCAACCTCATCGACTCGATGAGCACCGAGGTGCTCCAGACCGACTATGCGATCCAGGACATCGTGCCCGGGGAGCCGCTGTCCTACCGCGAGGCCGTCGAGCGCGCCTTGCTCGAAGAGCAAGATCGGTGACCCGCAAGCCCGGCCCCATCACCGCTGCACCAGCGACCAGAAGTGGCGGTTCAGCGCGAATTGAGCGACCAGAAGTGACGGTTCAGCGCGAATTTCTCGACCAGAACTGACAGGTCAGCGTCAGAAGACCATGGGCAGGGCGAACAGCATCGTCAGCGACCAGGTGCAGTGGGTGAGGATCGGCGCGAGGATGCCGCCGGAGGCGCGACGTTCGAGGCCGACCACGAGGCCGAGCAGCACCGCCGCGAAGGCGAGCATCACGTTCCCGGTGGCGAGGGTGGCAACTCCGTAGGCGGCCGTGGTCCAGAGGACCTGGTGCCGGGTGATCGCGGCGTAGGCCGCCCCGCGGAAGAAGAGCTCCTCGGCGATGCCGTTGACGGTGGTGATGACGACGAGGATCGGCAAGGAGCCCTGGTCGGCGTAGTCGATGACGTTGACGACCTGCCCCTCGAGCCCACTGAGGAAATCGACCGTGCGCACGACGTAGGCACCGACCACGAAGACCGCCGCCAGCAGCAGACCCAGCAGGATCGGGGTGAAGACCGGCCGTGGGGTGCGCTCACGGAACGGGATCCGGCCCAGGTGCAGGGGACCGGACGCGATCGCGCCCACGGCCCACACCCCGGCCAGGCCAAGCGTCGCCGGGTAGAACCACCGGCTGCCGGCATCGATCCGGAGCGAGAATCCCAGGACGACCGCTCCCAGCAGCACGAAGCCGATGGTCACCAGCTGGCGGCGGCGCAGCTCCCGGCCGCTCTCGCGGTGGTCCCGGGGTACGACGTCCCACAGGGCGCGTCGCACCCACGCCTGGAGCTGGCTCATCGCCTCAACTCTAGGGAGCAACGACGCCGCTCAGCGGCGGCCCGAGCTGAACGACGCCGCGCTGTGGCTACGGCCACCGGACGACTGACCACCGCGGCGACGCGAGCGGTTGCCGCCGCCTGAACGTCGGCCCGAAGGTTGCTGGCCGCCGGAGCGACCGCGGTTGCGGCCGCCACCTGACCTCTGGGTGGGCTCCTCGGCGCTGCCGAGGCCGCCGGCCACCAGGACCCGCTCGCCGGGGGCGAGGGTGGCCAGCATCGGGTGCCGAGGTCCGTCGATCCTGGTGATGGTCGGCTTCACGCCCGCTGCCCGGGCCAGGTCGCGCACGTCGCGAACCTGGGCGTCGGTCATCATCGTGATCACCGTGCCGGCCGCGCCCGCGCGCGCCGTACGACCCGAGCGGTGCAGGTATGCCTTGTGCTCGGCCGGCGGATCTGCGTGGACGACGAGCGCCACGTCGTCCACGTGGATACCCCGCGCGGCGATGTCGGTCGCCACCAGCGTGGTGGCCCGGCCGGAGTGGAAGGCGTCCATGTTGCGCGTGCGGGCGCCCTGGCTGAGGTTGCCGTGCAGCTCGACGGTCGGCACGCCGCTGCGGTTGAGCTGTCGGGCCAGGGCCTTGGCGCCGTGCTTGGTGCGGGCGAAGACCATCGTGCGGCCCGGGGCGCTGGTCAGGTCGACCAGCACCGGCACCCGCTGCTCACGGGAGACGTGGAGCACGTGGTGGTCCATGGAGGCGATGGGCCCCTGGACCGAGTCCGCCTCGTGGGTCACCGGCTGGGAGAGGAACTGCTTGACCAGGACGCTGACGCCCCGGTCCAGCGTGGCCGAGAACAGCAGCCGCTGGCCGGATCGCGGGGTCGCGGCGAGCAGCCGGCGTACGGACGGGAGGAACCCGAGGTCCGCCATGTGGTCGGCCTCGTCGAGCACGGTGACCTCGACGGCGCCGAGGTCGCAGTGACCCTGGCCGATGAGGTCCTCGAGCCGACCGGGACAGGCCAGGACGATGTCGACGCCGCGACGGAGCCCCTGCACCTGCGGGTGCTGGCCGACACCGCCGAAGATGGTGCGGGTGGTCAGCCCGGCCGCTTCGGCGAGCGGGACGAGGGCTTGCTCGATCTGGCCGACCAGCTCTCGGGTCGGTGCGAGCACCAGGGCGCGCGGGCGGCCGGGGCGGCGCGGCCGGCCCGAGGCCGACAGGCGGGCCACGAGGGGCAGCAGGAACGCGTAGGTCTTCCCGGAGCCGGTGCGGCCGCGGCCGAGCACGTCACGGCCCGCGAACGAGTCGCGCAGGGTGGCGGCCTGGATGGGGGTGGGCACGGTGATGCCGCGCTGCGCCAGTACGGCGGTGAGCTGGGCGGGGACGCCGAGGTCCGCGAAGGTGGGGAGGGACGTGGGGGCAGACGAGGACAAGGGAGATCACTCTCGATGGTGGGATCGTCTCACCAGAGGGAAGTTCTGTGGTGGCACCCCATCGCCGCTGTTGGCGCCGGCGAGGCGGGGGCTGGCCCGGGGCAAGACTGAACGGGCCGCTCCTCCCAGTGTAGGAGGGCGGCCCGCCGTTCTCCGCATCCGCGGAGCAGTGACACCAGTGACGTGTGTTACTTCTTGAAGGCGTCCTTCGCGTCGCTGACGGCGTCCTTCACGTGCTCGCCGGCCTGCTTGACCGAGGACTCGGCCTGGTCGGCGCGGCCCTCGTTCTTCAGCTCGTCGTCGCCGGTGATCGAACCGGCGGCCTCCTTGGCCCGGCCCTTGAGGTCCTCGGCCTTGTTCTCGGTCTTGTCGTCGAAACCCATGCTGCACCTCCATGCGTTGTGGTCCCCCCGCCGGTTGCCGACGGCGGTGGGCGTCAAACGCGGGTGAGCGCCGGATCACCCCTTGGGGTGAGGGCTAGGGCCTGTCCCGCAATGCCTCGCGGCGCCGGACGCCGCCCAGATCACGCGCTGGCGTCGTTGCCGACCCTTCGAAGACGCCCAGTCTGCGCGCGGGCCGGCGCCTTGCCAGCCCGCGCCTGGACGACGCCGGCATCCACCACGGATTGCGGGACACGCCCTAGGTCGAAGGCCAGCACCCCGTCATCGATGCGGCCTCGGCGGATCATCCGCAGGTCGGTGAGGTAGTTCTGCTTCAGGCGCCACGGTGCCCTACTGCCCTGCCGGGGCAGCTTGTCGAGGGCGCGCAGCACGTAGCCGGACGTGAAGTCCATGAAGGGCCGTTCCTCGACGTCCGGCTCCCGCTCTGGCACCACCGAGCAGGCGCCGATCTCGTCCATGTGCCGGAGCAGCCGGACGACGTAGTCCGAGACCAGGTCGGCCTTCAAGGTCCACGACGCGTTGGTGTAGCCGACCGTGAAGACGAGGTTCGGCACACCGCTCAGCATCAGCGCCTTGTAGGCCATGGTGCCGGCCAGGTCGACCGGTTCGCCGTCCACGGCGAGCTCGACGCCGCCGAAGGCCAGGATCTGGAGCCCGGTCGCGGAGACGATCACATCGGCCGCGAGCTCCGCACCGGAGCTCAGCCGCAGGCCTCGGGGGGTGAAGGTCTCGATCGTGTCGGTGACCACGGACGCCCGGCCGCTGTGCAGGGCCTCGAACAGGTCGCCGTCCGGGACGAAGCAGAGCCGCTGGTCCCACGGGTCGTAGCGCGGCCTGAAGTGCACGTCCACGTCAACGCTGTCGGGCAGCTGGTCCTTGGTGCCCTTCCGGATCAGCTTCTTGACCAGCCCGGGCCGACGCTGCGACAGCTGGTAGAAGCCGATGCCGAGCAGGATGTTGGCCCACCGGATGATCGGGTACGCCACCCTCGGCGGCAGCTTCTCGAGGCGCCTGGCCAGCCGGTCCCGGGCCGGTCGCGAGAGGACGTACGACGGCGACCTCTGCAGCATCGTCACGTGGCCGGCGGTGCCGGCCAGCGCCGGCACCAGCGTCACCGCCGTGGCCCCGCTCCCGATCACCACGACGTCCTTCCCGGTCACGTCGAGGTCCTCGGGCCAGTGCTGCGGATGAATGATCTGGCCGGTGAAATCCTCGGCGCCAGGGAACACCGGCGCGAACGGCTCCTCGTAGTGGTAGTAGCCGCTGGCGCACCACAGCACGCCGGCGGTGATCACCACCGGCTCGCCCTCGTGGTCGGCCTCGACCGTCCAGGTCGCCGTACCCGAGTCCCAGCTCGCCCGGACGACCCGGTGCCGGTAGCGGATCAGCTCGTCGACGCCGTACTCCGCCGCGACGGTGCGCAGGTACTCCAGGATCGACGGGCCGTCGGCGAGCGCCCGGTCCCCGAGCCAGGGGCGCCAGCGGTAGCCGAAGGTGAACATGTCCGAGTCGGAGCGGATGCCCGGGTAGCGGAACAGGTCCCAGGTGCCCCCGCTGGCCTCGCGCGCCTCGAGCACGGCCACGGACTTGGTGGGCAGGTGCGCGCGCAGCTGGCAGGCCGCGCCGATCCCGGAGAGCCCGGCGCCGACGATCAGTACGTCGACGTGCTCGGGCCTCGGTTCGCTCACGACGGCAAAACTATCGGTCACGCTGTGACGGCCACCCCCGCGCGCTTACGGGGCGCGGAATCCCCGGGCGCCCGGGGAAACTGGCCCCGGACGGGCGTTGCAACACCCTCCCGGGGCCAGAATCACCGGGCGGCCGGGGTTTCCACGTCTCGCAGCCACGCCGAATCACCCCTGGGCGTAGAGCTCCACGAACCGCTCGAGGATCCTCGGCGGCTCGGTGACCACGGCGGCGCGGGCCAGCCGGATCAGCTCGTCGCCCTCGTCGGGCTCGAAGTAGCCAAAGTGGCGGTAGGTCTCGATCCGGGTGATGAGCCCCTCGACGTCGAGCTCGGGATGGAACTGGGTGGCGTGCACGCGCTGCCCGATCCGGAACGCCTGGACCGGGCACGTCTCGGACGACGCCAGCAGCACCGCCCCGTCGGGGAGGACCGTGACCGCCTCCTTGTGGCCGAGGAAGGCGTCGAAGACCGGCGGCAGGCCGCCGAGGATCGGGTCGGCCGCACCGTCCGGGGTGAGCGAGATCGTGACCGCGCCGATCGGCTCGGACCAGGTGCGGTCGACGACCCCGCCGGCCAGGGTGCCGAGGGTGCCGACGCCGTAGCAGGCGCCGAGGAAGGGGTAGTCCGCCTCCACCACCTGCAGGGCCAGCTCGCGGAGCCGGTCCTCGCCGCGGCGCTGCTCGGGGCTCTTGGACTCCTCGGGGTCGCTCACGTTCCAGGGCCCGCCGCCGACCACGATCCCCGACCAGTCCTCGAGGTCGACCGGGCCGAGCACGTCGCGCTCGAGCCGCACCCGACGCACGTCGGACTCGTCGAGGCCGGCGCAGCGCAGCACAGCGGCGTACTCGTCGTCCGCGGCGGCGTCCTGGGCGCGGATGCCCAGGAACAGGAAGGGCTTCACCTCTTGTCTCAGACCTGGACCGCGACGCCGCGCTCGATGAGCCCGTCGACGTCGCGGATGCCCCACGCGGTGAGGGCCTCTCGGGTGTGTGTGCCGGCAGCGGGGGACGGCGGAAGCGAGAGGGTGGCGTCGGTGCGCGAGAACCGGGGTGCCGGCTGTGGCTGCACCAGCCCCTCGTGCTCGACGAAGGTCTCCCGGGCCTTCAGGTGCGGGTGGTCGGGCGCCTCGCTGATCGGGATCACGCCGGCGACGCAGGCGTCGGTGCCCTCGAACAGCGCGACCCACTCGGCCTGGGTTCGCTGCTTGAAGGTGTCGGTGAGCAGGGTCCGGAGCTCGTCGTACCGGTCCAGGTCGCCCTGGCCGGGCGCGGTGTCCTCGAGGCCGAGGGTGCGCAGCAAGGTCGCGTAGAACTGCGGCTCCAGCGCGCCGACCGACATGTGCTTGCCGTCGGAGGTCTCGTAGACGTCGTAGAAGGGGACACCACCGTCGAGCAGGTTCGCGCCGCGCTCCTCGCGATAGCCGCCACTGGCCCGCATCGCCGCGGTCATCGCGTTGAGGTGGGCGGTGCCGTCCACGATCGCGGCGTCCACCACCTGCCCCTCGCCGGACACCCGCGCCTCGAGCAGCGCGGCGAGCAGCCCGATCACGAGGTACGTCGACCCGCCGCCGAAGTCGCCGACCAGGTTGGCCGGGAACTGGGGCCGCTCGGGGGTCTGGCCCATGCCGAAGAGCGCGCCGGCGACCGAGATGTAGTTGAGGTCGTGGCCCGCAGCGTGGGCGAGCGGGCCCTCCTGGCCCCAGCCCGTCATGCGCCCATAGACGAGCCGAGGGTTGACGGCGAAGCACTGGTCGGGTCCGATCCCCAGCCGCTCGGTGACGCCCGGCCGCATCCCCTCCACGAGGAGGTCGGCGCCGGCGACCAGGTCGAGCACGGTGGCCGCGGCCTCCGGCCGCTTGAGGTCGAGAGCGATGCTCGGTCGACCGCGGTTGAGCAGCATCGTCGGGCCGCCGGAGAGCATCTGGCCGCCGGGTCGCTCGACCCGGATCACGTCGGCGCCGAGGTCGGCGAGGATCATGCACCCGTGCGGCCCGGGACCGATCCCGGCGATCTCGACGACCTTGACTCCGCGCAGCGGGCCGGTCCCCCGCCCCAGCTCGAGAGTCATGGGCCGCATGATCGCAGACGGCCGGCACCGGTCCGGTCGGCGCATGCTCCGACGAAGCCGGCGAATCATCCCCTTTGGGGTGGTGTGTTCGGATCAGCCGGACGGGTACCTTCTTTACATGATTCTCGGGGGGAACAGGCCAGTGCGCCCTGGCGCAGATCACGCGGGTCGACCGGTGGCGGCGCCACCCGCACCCGCCTCCTCCAACAAGGGCTGAAGCAACACCCTGACGGCGGTGCGCCACGGGTGCTCGGTGCCCGTGTTGGATGGCACCCGTGTCCGCCGTGATCCGCGACCTGACCGATGACGAGGCCCGGGCCGCCCTGGTCCTCAAGTGGGGCGAGACCGAGCCCGGCGTGATCCCGGCGTGGGTGGCCGAGATGGACTACGCCGTCGCCGAGCCCGTCAAGGCCGCGGTGCGGGAGGCAGTCGAGCGGGGCGAGCTCGGCTACCCGCGCTTCCAGCGGTGCGGCGGCGAGCTCGGGTCGGCGTACGCCGGGTTCGCGGAGCGCCACTTCGGTCAGGCCGTGCCGGCCGACCGGGTGCTGCCCACCGCTGACGTGACCGTCGGAGTGCGGATCGCGCTGGAGGTGCTCAGCGAGCCCGGGCCGATGGTGCTGCCGCTGCCGGCGTACGACCCGCAGCACGGGCTGGCCCAGATCACCGGGCGCGAGCAGTGGGACCTGCCCGTGGACCCAGACGGTGACGGGTACGTCGTCGACCTCGACGCGCTCGACCGCCTGTTCGCGCGCGGCGCCCGGACCCTGCTGCTGACCCAGCCGCACAACCCCGGCGGCCACGTGCACACGCGCGCCGAGCTCGAGGGCATCCGCGACGTCGTGACCAGGCACGGCGGCCGGGTGGTCAGCGACGAGATCCACGGACCACTGGTGCTCCCCGGCGCGGAGCACGTGCCGTACCTGACGCTGGAGGGCACCGCCGACCATGCCGTCGCGGTGGTCGCCGCGTCCAAGGCGTTCAACATCCCCGGCCTCAAGTGCGCGCAGATGCTGACCGGCGACGACGCAACCCGCGACCGTCTTGTGGAGATCCCGATGGCGCACAACGACTCGTGGGGCTCGCTCGGGGTCGTGGCCGCCGTCGCGGCGTACACCGAGGGCGACCCGTGGCTGGCCGCGCTGGTGGAGCGGCTCGACCAGCAGCGCACGCTCCTCGCCGAGCTGCTGGCCGAGCACCTTCCTCTGGCCCGGATGCGGCCGCTCGAGGCGACCTACATGGTCTGGCTGGACCTGCGCGGCTACGGCCACGACGACCCGTCCACCGTCGTACGCCGCGAAGGAGTGCGGGTCTCACCGGGCGACATCTACTGGCCGGGGCTCACCGGCCACGTGCGGCTCAACATCGCCACATCGCCCGACCGTCTGACCGAGATCGTGCGGCGGATGGCGGCCGCGGTCGCCGACTGAGCCGCCGGTCAGGTCCCCGGTGTCACGCCGGCGGCCCCGGTCTTGGCGTCGGTCACCAACGAGACCTCCAGCGGCTTCTTCTCGCCGACGAACCGTTTCTGCGCCCAGGTGGCCAGCGCGGTGAGCAGCAGGTTGACCAGGATGTAGACCCCGGCGATCACGATCATGGTCGGCACCCTGTTGTCGAACTCCTGGAAGATCTGCCGGTAGATCCTGGTGAGTCCGGGGGCCACCACGTAGATGCCCAGCGCGGTGTCCTTGAGCGCGACGATGCACTGGCTGATGATCGCCGGAATCATGATCTTGACCGCCTGCGGCATCAGCACGATGTTCATGACCTGGGTCTTGCGCATGCCGATGGCGTACGCCGCCTCGCGCTGCCCTTTGGGGACCGCCAGCACCCCTGCGCGCAGGACCTCGGCCAACACGGATCCGTTGTAGAGGGTGAGCGCGATCACCACGGCCCAGAACGACGACCCGGCCTTCTCGATGCCGATGAAGTACCAGATGAACACCATGAGCAGCAGCACCGGGATGGCTCGGAAGAACTCGACCACGGCCCATGCCGGCCAGCGCACCCATGCGTGGTCGGACAGCTTGCCCACGCCGAGCACGAAACCGAGGACCATGGCCCCCGCGATCGCGACCGCGGCCATCTTGAGGGTGTTCAGCAGCCCGTCCACCAATATGACCCGGACGTAGTCGGGGGTCACGAAGACCTCCCACTTGTCGCCCTCGAACTGGCCGGCGTCGTAGAACCGCCAGATCACCCACGCGAGCACTCCGGCCACGGCCACGAGTCCTGCCATGCCGTACAGCCGGTGCCGGCGGATGGTCCGAGGCCCCGGGGCGTCGAACAGAACACTCGCGCTCATGTCGCGACCCGCCATCTCCGCTCGAGCCTGTTGGCGAGGAACGAGAAGACCTCGACGATGACGATGTAGCCGGCGGCGAAGCAGATGAAGATGCCGACGCGCTGGGTGGGGAAGTTGTTGGTGAAGATGCGCATCCGCGATGCGGCCTCGGCGACGCCGAACACGGCTGCCACCGAGGTGTTCTTGATCAGCGCGATCTGCACGCTGGCCAGCGGCGGAAGACAGGCGCGGAACGCCTGCGGCAGCACGACCTGGGACATGACACCGGTGAAGGTCAGGCCGATCGCGCGGGCGGCCTCGGCCTGGCCCAGCGGCACCGCGTTCACTCCGGACCGGAGCGCCTCGCAGACGAATGTCGAGGTGTAGAGCGTCAACGACACGACGGCCGCACCGTAGAGCGTCGTGAAGTCGTAGTCGCCGATGTGGACGTCCAGCCACTTGAAGTGGATGCCGAGGTCCGGTGCGGCGAAGGAGAAGAACGCGAACACGATGACCAGCGGTGTGTTGCGGACCACCGTCACGTACGTGGCCCCGGCCTTGCGGAGCACGGCGATCGGGCCGACCCGCATCGCGACCAGGATCGTGCCCAGGATCATCGACAGGACGAAGGCCGACAGGAAGAGGGCGAACGTGTAGCCGAACGCCTGGAGATAGACGTCCGAGTTGTCGAAGACGGCTTCCAGGACTCACTCCTTCCAGGGGTGCTGTGTCCGGGCGGCCCACGTCGGGCCGCCCGGACGTCAGCGGAGGTTCAGGCCGCGGGGCACTCGTCGAGTGCCGGGGGCTCCGGGGTCTCGACGCCCGACGCGGCGAGCGTGCCCTCGAACGCCGCCTCCCACGAGCCGTCCTCAAAGGCCTCCTCCAGGACGCCGTTGATCCACTCGCACATCTCGGGGTGCTCGAGGCTGTAGCCGACGCCGATCCGCTCCTCGGAGAACTCCTCGCCGACGACCTTGAGCTGCCCCTCGTTCTGCGCGGCGAACCCGGCCAGGATCGTGCCGTCGGTGGACATCGCCGGCACCGTGCCGTCGAGCACCTTCTCCACGCACTCGGAGTAGGTGTCGAACCCGACACCCTTGGCGCCCACCTCGTTGATCCGGTCGATCGACGTCGACCCGGTCACCGAGCAGACCTCCTGCCCGACCAGGTCCTCGATGCTCTCCACCTCGCTGTCGGCGAGGACCAGCACCTGCTGGCCGGTGAGGAAGTACGGTCCGGTCTGTCCGACGATCGCGCGGCGCTCGTCGGTGATCGAGTACGACGCCAGCACCAGGTCGACCTTGCCCGACTCCAGGAAGGGCTCGCGGTTGTCGGAGATGGTCTCCTCGTAGGTGACCGCGCTGGTGTCCTCGGGGTCGATGCCCAGGTCGGCGACCAGCAGCTTGGCGATCTCGACGTCGAAGCCGGCTGGGATGTCGTCGGTCGCTCCCTTGAACCCCAGGCCAGGCTGGTCGTACCGCACCCCGACGGTGATCTTGCCCGCCTCGGCGAGCTCCTTCATCCGGGTGCCGTCGTCGAACTGGTCGGCGGCGTTCTCCTCGACCTCGACTTCTGCGCCGCCGTCGTCGTCGTCTCCGGCATCGCCGCAGGCCGCCAGGCTCAGCGCCAGGCCGAGGCCGGCCACCACTGCTTTCACTCTGATGAATCGCATGTCTCGCTCCTAGTCCCGAACTTTCAGATGAGTCGTGCTCAGCAGTTGTACTGCAATCAGTGCCTCAGGATCTTGCCGAGGAAGTCCTTGGCGCGCTCCGATCGTGGGTTGGTGAAGAACTCCTCCGGGGTGTTCTCCTCGACGATGGCGCCGTCGGACATGAACAGCACCCGGTCGGCGGCGGTGCGGGCGAAGCCCATCTCGTGGGTGACCACGACCATGGTCATGCCGCGCTTGGCCAGGTCGACCATGACGTCGAGGACCTCCGAGATCATCTCCGGGTCGAGCGCCGAGGTCGGCTCGTCGAAGAGCATCACCTTCGGCTCCATGGCGAGGGCCCGCGCGATCGCGACGCGCTGCTGCTGCCCGCCGGACAGCTGGGCGGGGTACTTGCCGGCCTGGGCACCAACACCGACCCGGTCCAGGAGCTCTTTCGCCCTGGCCTCGGCCTCGGCCGGCTTCACGCCCCGGACCTTGATCGGGCCGAGGGTGACGTTCTCGAGGATGGTCTTGTGGGCGAACAGGTTGAAGCTCTGGAAGACCATGCCGACCTCGGCGCGCAGGTTGGCCAGCTCCTTGCCCTCCTGGGCCAGCGGGGTGCCGTCCAGGCTGATGCTGCCCTGGTCGATCGTCTCGAGCCGGTTGATCGCGCGGCACAGCGTCGACTTTCCCGAGCCCGAGGGTCCGATGACGACCACGACCTCACCGCGCGACACCGTGACGTTGATGTCCTTGAGGACGTGCAGCTCGCCGAACCACTTGTTGACGCCGTCGAGCACGACGAGGGGCGCGCCCAAGGACTGGTCAGACGTCGTGCCCTCCGAGACTGTCACCACCGAAACCTATCCTCAGCGGCGACGCCCTGACCACCGTGGTCAGCGCCGCCTTAAACGCTTGAACTTGTAACGAGCCGGCGTCGAGTCGACGTTCCCGGCGGCGTCGACCGCCCGGACCAGGAGCCGATGCTTGCCGACCTTCACGTTGAACCGGTACGTCGGCTGGCACTTGCGCCACGCCCGGTTGTCGAGCAGGCACTGGAAGGTGGCGCCGGGCTCGTCGGTCGCGAACTTGAACGTGATGCGCGACTTGTAGAACCGCTTCGGCGGCTTCTTGGTGATCGTGGCGTTCGGCACCACGGTGTCGACCTTGAAGCTGCGGGTCACGGGTGTCGTCTCGACGTTGAACACCTCGTCCGTCGCCCGGACCGAGAAGCTGTGCCGACCATCGCTCAGGGGCGTCGTCGTCGCCGGGCTGGAGCAGGTCTGCCACACGCTCGAGTCCAGCTGGCACTCGAACGTCGCACCGGCCTCGCTCCTGAACGCGAAGACAGGCGTGCGGTCCCTGATCGATCCGCTGGGGCCGGACGCGAACGTCGTCTCCGGGGCGGTCACGTCGCGGAGCTCGAAGGCGCCCATGTCGGGGACCGCGGTGCCGTTCTTGTCACCGTCGAAGGACCTGCCTTTGCCGTCGCGGTCCAACGAGGCGCCACTGGCGGCGCCCTTGTCCACGAGGGGCGAGGTCGCGCGCAGGTGGTAGTCGCCGGCCGGGTTGATGAAGCCGGGGTCGACGGCCACGAGGTTGCCGCCGCCGTCGCTCGGGGCGCTGGCCGAGGTGTTCTGGTAGTTGGACCGGCTCACCGTGAAGCTCGCCGTGTGGCCCGCACCGGCGGACCGCACCAGGGAGGTGGCCGGGCCGCGCACGATGGAGTTCTGCAGGGCGACGGTGGCCGTGAGGGTGCCGGCTCCGTTGGCGTCGGCAGCGACGCCCCGCGAGGTGCCGTTGCCCCCCACGACGGTCAGGTGGTTGGCGTTGGCGGTGGCCGAGTCCGCCGCGCCGCTCGGCTTGGCCTGCAAGCCGGTCTGGCCAGTGGTGCCGAGGTCGATCACGGCGTCGTCGATGTTGAGCGTGCCGCCCTCGACCGAGATGGCCGTCTCCGCGAGGGTCACGGTGACCCGCGAGACGGTGTCGATGCCCGAGATCAGGCGGTAGCCGACCGCGCCGCCGTTCCAGGTGCTGTCGGAGTACAGCAGGTTGCCACCCAGGCTCCTGATCGCGGTGTTCCCGGAACCGCCGGTGACGTTGACGGTCGCGTCGTGCACCTGCGACCCCTGGGCCCGGAGCCCGTTCGAGCTGGTGGCGCCCTGGCCGAAGACCACGACGTTGTCCACCGTGCCGTTGGTGGCCGCGATCCCGGTGGCCCCGTTGCCGGTGGCCATGTCCACGCGCAGATCGGCGACCGTGCCCCCGCTGACCGTCACGTAGGTCTGCGCGCCGGCGGTGAGGCCGAGCTTGGTCGCGCCGGCGCCGGTGCCGGCTCCCGAGCCGCGGAGGCTGACGCCGGCCGGGAGGACGTAGGGACCGTCGGTGTAGGCGCCGGACCCGACCCGGATGACGTCGCCGCTGGTCGCGTCCGCGATGGCGAGCGGGATGGTGGTCCGGGTGGTGTTGCAGACCGTCTCGGCGGGCACGGGCCCGACGCAGATGGTGCCGAGCGCGGCCTGCGCGGGTGCGGCGGTCAGTAGTGGCAGGGCGGGGACGACGAGGGCTCCGAGAAGAGCGATGTGAAGGCGCATCCTTGGCAATGTAACCCGCACGCCTAGCCGGTCGGAGGAAGCACCCGCCTCAGGAACTGCCGCGTGCGTTCCTGCTCAGGCCCGACCAGGATCCGCTCCGGCGGTCCCTGCTCGAGGATCCGGCCGCCATCGAGGAAGCAGACGGTGCTGGCCACGTCGCGGGCGAAGCTCATCTCGTGGGTCGCCAGCACCATCGTGGTCCCCGCCTCGGCCAGGTCGCGCACGATCGTGAGCACGTCGCCGACCAGCTCGGGGTCGAGTGCGGCGGTGATCTCGTCGAGGAGCAGCAGCTCCGGCTCGGTGCACAGCGCACGGACCAGCGCGGCCCGCTGCTGCTGACCACCGGAGAGGCGGTCCGGGTGCTTGTCGACCTGGTCGCTGAGACCGAAGCGCGCGAGCAGGTCGCGGGCGCGCTGCACCGCCTCGGCCCGGGGTACGCCGTGCACGCGGATCGGGGCGAGCACGCAGTTGTCGAGGACGGTGAGGTGCGGGAACAGGTTGTAGGCCTGGAACACCATGCCGATCCGGCGGCGAATGGTGCGCGGGTCGATGCGCGGGTCGGAGATCTCGACGCCGTCGAACCTGATCACGCCGTCGTCGATCTGCTCGAGCAGGTTCAGGCAGCGCAGCAGAGTCGACTTTCCCGAGCCCGAGGAGCCGATCAGGCACACGACGTCGTGCTTGTTCACGGTCAGGTCGATGTCGGCCAGCACCACGCGGTCGCCGTACGACTTGCGCAGGTCTGACACCTCGAGCACGGGGACGGTCATAGGGCACCCGCCCGCTCCCGCTCCATCCAGCGCCGCTGGAGCCAGTCGGTGGCCCGGGCCAGGGGGACCGTCATCACCACGAAGAAGCCGGCCACCACGACGAGCGGCGTGTAGTTGAAGTTGAAGTTGCCGTAGTCGCGGGCTGCGAAGACCGCATCGAACACCCCGGCCGCCGCGACGAGAGCGGTGTCCTTCTGCAGGGAGACGAAGTCGTTGAGCAGCGGCGGGATCACCCGCCGTACGGCCTGGGGTACGACGACGTGACGCATCGTCTGCGCACGGCCGAGCCCCAGCGCCGCGGCACTCTGCAGCTGCGAGGGGTGAATGGAGTCGATCCCGGACCGGAACACCTCGGCGACGTAGGCGCCGTAGGAGGCGACCAGCGCGACGCCGGCCCAGAACAGCGCGCTGTCCGGGATGCCCTGCAGGCGCAGGGCCGGCATCCCGAACGCGAACAGGACCACCAGGAGGATGGTCGGGATCCCGCGAAACAGATCGGTGTAGCCGACCGCCACCAGCCGGACCGGCAGCAGCCACGGCGACCGGGCGGTGCGGGCCAGGGCGACCGCCAGGCCGATGACGAGGATCAGCGGCTCGCAAATGAGGAACAGCTTCACGTTGACCCAGAAGCCGTGCAGGATCGCGTCGAAGGACTCCCGGGCGTGAAACCCGTTGAAGAAGGTCTCGTGCACCCGCGGCCACCCCGGTGAGGACAGCAGCACCGCAAGCATCACGCCGAAGGCAAGCACCGTCACGACGCCCGCGATCGTCATGGAGACCCACCGCTGCCGGCGGCGTACCGCCTGACGCTCGACCTCGCGGGCGCTGGGCGCCCAGCCGTCGCTCACTGGAGCACGGGAATGCCCGCCGCATCAGACAGCCACTGCTGCTGAAGCTGGTCGAGGATGCCGCCGTCTCGCAGCGCCCCGAGCGCGATGTTGACGCACGGGACCAGTTCACTGCCCTTCTCGAAGAGCAGGCCGAACTCTTCCTGCTTGCCGGTCTCGGGCTGGAACTGGCCCACGATCGTGCCCTTCGGGATCTCGACGGCCGTGATGTAGAGCGCCGTCGGCAGGTCGGCCAGGATCGCGTCGACCTGGCCGTTGAGAAGCGCCTGCTTGGCGGCGTTGGTGTCCTCGAAGACCGCGGGCTCGTTGGCCGGATTGATCACGTCGCGGATGGCGCTGAGGGACGTGGTGCCGGTCTGCGCGCCGAGGTTGTAGTCGGCCAGCTCGGCGATGCTCGTCGCCTCCGAGGCGGGCGAGCCCTTGAGCGCGATCACGGCCTGGGCCGCCTCGTAGTAGCCGTCGGAGAAGTCCACGACCTTCGCCCGCGCCGGCGAGATCGAGATCTGGTTGATGTCGAAGTCGAAGTCCTTCTCGCCCGGCTTGTAGGAGACGTTGAACGGCACCTTGACCCAGGTCACCTGGTCCGGGCTGAAGCCGAGCTGCTCGGCGAGGGCGTAGGCCACCGCCGACTCGTAGCCCTGGCCGTTGGTCGGGTCGTTGTCGACGAACCACGGCTCGTACGCCGGCGAGTCGGTGGCAATCGTCAACGTGCCGGGCGTGAACAGCGGGAGCTGGTCGACCGCGCACTCGTCGGCAGCCGGCGTCGCCGAGGTCGATCCCGATTCGCTGGTGCTCGGCGTCGTGCTGGTGTCGTCGGAGGCCGCGTTGTCGTCCTCCTCGGGCGCACACGCCACGGGGACGAGGATCAGGGACAGGGCGGCGAAAGCGACACGAACGCGCATGGGCGTGATCGTAGGCGCGCGCGGCTCAGAGCTCCATGAGTCGGCCGGGGTGGAAGCCCGGCCAGGAGTCGGCCGCCCGCGACCGCAGCTCGTCGAGATCGGCCTGCCAGGTGTGGCCGGAGGCGGTGCGGCGGAGCATGTAGCCAAGGCCGTGGGTGCGGTACGTCGCGCCACCGGCCGCGCGCACGGCCGCGATCAGCTGGGCGTCGACGTGCCGGCGTACGGACCGGAAGCCACCCACCTCGTGCAGCAGTCCGCGCTCGACCAGGAGCGTCCCGCCGGCCACGAACTGTCGGTAGACCTCGCTGGGCTGCCCGAGCCTGACGGTCTCGTCGCACGGTTCGAGGAAGTAGACGTCGTCCGGCATGCCGACCAGCTCGGCGCCGCTGTAGGCCCGGGCGAGGAGCAGGTCGGCGACCACGTCGGGGGCATACCAGTCGTCGTCGTCCATCTTGAGCACGACGTCACCGGACGCCACCTCGGCCGCCGCGTGCAGGACGTCGCCGAAGAGCACGTCGTCGGGCTGCGGGACGACCTCGACGGGTCGGCCGCCGGCCAGCTCACGGACCCGGGCCGCGTCGACGTCGAAGCCGTGCGGGGCCAGCACCAGCTCCAGCCTGTCGACGCCGCGCTGACGGGCGACGTGCCCGACCGCGCTGTCCAGCAGGTCCGGCCGGCGGGTGGCCATGACCACCGAGACCGCCGGCTGGTGAGCGACACGTACGCCGGCCAGCGCACCCAGCCGGCGTCGCCACGCGGCCGCGGAGAACTCGGTGAGCGCCGCGCGCCGGAGCACCACGCTGTGCTCCTCCCGCGCGGTGGCGTCGGCGACGTCGACCTCGGCGGTGATCGCGGCCGTCACCGCGGGGCCCAGGTGCGCGGCCACCTCCGGGTCGACCCGGTCGGCGGTCAGGGGCACGCCGGCCATCGCCAGCCCGGCCATCACTCGGGCGGCGAGCAGTGGGGTGGCCTGCGGCAGGTCGGCGCGAACGCCCGCGACCGGCCGCAGCCGGCGGACGAGCGCCTCCGTGGGGCCGCGGCCCCAGTCGAGCTCAGCCAGGTCCAGCAGCGGCTCGGAGGCCTCGCGCTCGAAGCCGGTCGGGTTGAGGAGCCGTTCGTCGAGCGGGCCGAGCGCGAGCACCGGGTCGGGGTCGGTGAGGTCCACCGACACGTCGGGCTCCACCTTGTCGGTGGCCTCGTCGTCGACGACCACACCGTGCTGCCCCGAGTGGTCGGGCCAGACCGCCTGACGCCCGAGCTCGGCCACGACCCGGTGCACCGGCACGGAGGAGGCGAACCGCACAACGGTCAGCCAGCCGCCGTCGACGGCCCGGGAGCGGATCAGCTGCAGCTCCGGCCACTCCGGGCGCGGGGTGAACGACAGTGCGGCCACGCCCTCGTCGAGCCAGACCGCGAGCGCCGCCGTACGCACCCCGCGCGGGATGCGGACCGCGCGCAGCTCACCCCGGTCGCGGACGGTGACCGCGACCCGCTCGTATCGCCCGGGCTCCACCTCGCCGTCCGGGCCGATGACGACCTGGGACCGCGGGGCCTCCTCGAGGAAGCCGTTGAGGGCAGGACCGGGCCCCATCAGCCCGTCTCCCGCAGCTCCAGCCGGAGCGTGAGCGGCCTCGGCTCCAGCTGCATCCAGGACTTCGTCACGTAGTCGACCACGTGCACCCCCGCCGGCGCCTCGATCCGCTTGAGCCCCTCGATCTCGTGGCCGCGCCGCTCGCGCAGCGCGCGGTTGACCTCGAGCTCACGCGCCTTGCGCGGCGTTCGTACGGCGTCGAAGTCGGTGTCGCTCCAGTGTGCGAACTCGTCCTGGTCGAGCCACTTGAGCTCGACGCACATGCCCTCGGGGGCGACGATCCGCTCCGAGGTGGCCGGGAACTCGCGGACCTCCCACTCGAACGCCTTGACGAAGGTGAACTCCGGTCCCATCGGGTAGACCCACGGCTCGAGGAACCGGTAGCCGAGGTCGAGCCAGGCCACCGACTCGCTCTCGACCGACATCGGGTGCCGCGGGATCGCGACCACGGCGTTGGAGTCCTCGAGCTGCCAGGACAGGTCGCGCAGCAGCTCGACGCCCTCGGCGGTGAGCACCATGTCGCCGTCCCACTTCATCGAGTACGACGTGCGCACGTGCGCGAAGGACCAGTTGTAGAACCAGGTCAGCGACCTGACCGAGTCGGGCGGGGTGTGCAGGTGCTCGGTGCCGGCTCGTGCGACGTCGAAGGGGTACGACGCGAGCGTGAACCGGTCGGCCGCGCCGTGCCGCTCGGCGACCTGCTGGGCGATCTCGGCGGTGTCGTCGTCGGACTGGTTGTCGACCAGGACGACGTGCTGGACCGCGTCGAGCATCGGCGGCAGCACCCACGGCAGGTTGCGGGCCTCGTTCTTGACCCGGAAGACGCAGGTCAGCCCGGGCGTCAGCGGCCCGTCCTCCCACGCCCAGCGGATCGGGAAGTCGGCAGGGTCGGGTTCGCTCACTTGCCCAACGTCCTGCGGATCCGCCGTCGCGCCCGGACCGTCAGGGGGTCGACGCCCTGCGGCCGCTCCTCCAATGCCTGCTGGCGCCCCGCGCGACGGGCGGCGATCACGCTGGACTGGGCGACCGCCTCCGCCTCGTCGTAGAAGCCGACGTACGCCTCACGCACCTCGTCGAGCAGCGCGTGCACGTCGGGGGTGTCGCCGTCGGGCTCGGCGAGCTTGCCGAGGCCGCGCCAGGTCTCCTCGGCGAGCTCGCGCAGCCGGCCGGGCACCTCGACGTCGTCCCACGTGGACTGCACCCGGCGCAGGTCGGGGTCGATGAACTGGTGGACCTTGCGGATGTCGTTGGCGCTCGCCTCCTGCACCCGACGCAGGTCGAGCTCCTGGCCGAGCCGGAAGACCGGGATGGTCCAGTCGGTGAGCAGGTCGTCGTACTGGACGAACGCGCGGGTCGCGCCGCGGGTGGCGCGCTCGGTGTGCAGCATCATGTTCACCCACGCGGCGGTGCGCTGTACCTCGCTGAACGCCGAGCCGGTCTGTCCCGGTGCGTAGTAGCGCTTCTTGCTGCCGACGACCTCGGTGACGTGGCGCAGCATCGTGACGTACGACGCCTGCGCGTCGCAGCGCAGGGCGGCAGACTTCCAGAGGCCGAGGAACCACGCGAGCCGCGGGTCCTTGACCACGACCTCGTCGATCGCGGGCTCCTCGCCCAGCTCAGTGACCAGCGCTTCCCTGAACTGGGGTCCGAGCCACTCGGTGAGCCGGGCCCGGGTGATCCCGGACGCGCTGGCCTTGCCGGTCTCGTACCAGGCGGTCGGCCGCGCGTCGGAGACCTGGACGTTGCAGCGCTGGAGCAGCTCGGTGTGGAGGTCGACCACCCACCTGCTCTCCGCGAACCCCTTCGGGTTGGTCTCGTCGGCCCGAACCTCCGGCTGCGGGACGTGCATCCCGAGCGCCTGGAGAGCCCCCGCCATGGTGCTGGTCCCGCTCCGCCCGGAGCCGACCACGAACACCACGCGCCGCCGCGAGGCGGTCGCGGGTACGGCGGACTCGGACACGGGGGCAGCCTAGTGGCGGGCGCGCGCCAGTCCCCGTCGAGTGACCCCGTGTGGTTCTCAGATCCGCCGCCAGACGACCACTGGGGGTCACTCGACGAGGGGCCGGGGTCAGTCGACGCGCTCGCCCTGGGCGGCGATGAGGGCGGCGTACCACTCGAAGGAGCGCTTGGGGGTGCGCTTCTGGGTGTCGTAGTCGACGTGCACCAGGCCGAAGCGCTGGGTGTAGCCCTCGGCCCACTCGAAGTTGTCGAGCAGCGACCAGGCGTAGTAGCCGCGGACGTCGACACCGCGGTGGATGGCCGTGGCGACCGCCTGGAGGTGGGCCTGCAGGTAGTCGATGCGGGGCTGGTCGTCGACGACGCCATCCTCGTCGGGCCCCATCCCGTAGGAGCAGCCGGACTCGGTGATCAGGATCGGCGGGAGCGCGGCGCGATAGCGGGCGCGGGTCATGACCAGCCACTCCCGCAGCGCTTCGGGTACGACCGGCCAGCCGAAGTCGGTCACCGGGTAACCCACCACCGGGCGCAGCTCGAACGGCATCTCCGAGTCGTCCTCGGTGGCCGCGACGCGCATCGGGTTGTAGTAGTTGAGCCCGTAGAAGTCGAGCGGTTGGCGGATCGTGGTCAGGTCACCCTCGTGGATGGCGTCCTCGACCAGCGGCAGGATGTCCATCGGGTAGCGGCCCAGGAGCATCGGCTCGATGAACATGCCGTTCCAGAGAGCGTCGAACAGCTTGGTGGCCCCCACATCGGCCTCGTCGTCGCTGGCCGGCCACATCGGGGCGTGGTTGTTGGCGCAGCCGACGCTCGGGATCCGCCCGCGGACCGACTCGCGCAGCGCGATCGCCGCGCGGCCGTGGGCGAGCATCAAGTGGTGCGCGACCGGAATCCCGTCGAACAGCATCGCCCGGCCGGGCGCGTGGATCCCGAGGCAGTAGCCCATCAGCGAGACCACGTTCGGCTCGTTGATCGGCACCCAGTGCTCGACCCGGTCGCCGTAGCGCTCACCGACGATCGCGGCGTACTCCGCGAAGTACTCGATCGTCGAGCGGTTGAGCCAGCCGCCGTCGTCCTCGAGCGCCTGTGGCAGGTCCCAGTGGTAGAGCGTGGCCATGGGATGCACGCCGACCTCGAGGCACTCGTCGATCAGCCGGTCGTAGAACGCCAGCCCCTTGGGACTCGGCCGGCCCTTGCCGGAGGGCTGGATCCGCGGCCAGGAGATCGAGAACCGGTAGCCGTTGACCCCGAGCTGCGCCATCAGCGCCACATCCTCGGCGTAGCGGTGGTAGTGGTCGCAGGCCTGCGCACCCGACGATCCGTCGACGATCGAGCCGGGCTTGGCGGTGAAGGTGTCCCAGATGCTGGGGCCTTTGCCGTCGCTGCTGACGGCGCCCTCGATCTGGTACGCCGCAGTGCTGGTGCCGAAACGGAACCCCGGTGGGAACCGGGGCACGCCGGTCGGCCGTGTGTCCCCCACAGGCACAATCTGTCATGTGGCCGTGGCGATTCGTCGGGGAACCGACCGATTCATCGACCGGCAGCGTGGGCGGCTGACTGCGCACGCGTTCTCCTTCGGCTCGACGTACGACGCCGAACACGTGCGGTTCGGTCCGATGGTCTGCCATGACGACCACCTGCTCCGGGTCGGCGAGGGCTTCCCCAGCCACCGGCACACAGACCTCGTGATCGTGACGTGGGTGCTCTCCGGCGCCCTCGACCACGAAGGCCCGAACGGCCCCATGACCGTGTCGCCGGGCGAGGTTGCGGTGCTCCGCGCCGGCACCGGCGTCGAGCACGCGGAGGTCGCCGCCGCCCCGCAGACCAGGTTCGTCCAGGTCTGGCTCACCCCGGCCAGGCCCGGCGGTGAGCCGTCGTACGACGTCACGCCGGTCGACGCGCCGGTCGGCGAGCTGGCGCGAGCAGTCGAGCCCGTCCCCGGCTCGGTCCTCTCGATCGCCCGCCTTGACGGGCACCAGACGGTCACGATCCCGGCGGCGCCGCGCACGCACGTCTACGTGGGTCGGGGCGCGCTGCTTCGCTCCTCGCTCGCCGAGCCGCTCCACGACGGCGACGCCTTCCTGTTCACCGACGAGCCCGCGCACGAGCTGACCGCCGGCGTCCCGACCGAGCTGCTGGTCTGGAGGTTTGCCTAGGTCCCCGGGACCAGCCCGTGGCGCATCGCGAACAGGCTCGCCGCCGCCCGGTTGCTGACGCCGATCTTGCTGTAGACGTGCTCGACGTGGTTGCCGACGGTCTTCGGGCTGATCACCAGCGTCTTCGCGATCTCCCGGTTCGACTGGCCACGCACCAGGCAGTGCAGGACCTCGATCTCCCGGGCGGTGAGGCCGGCCGGGCCGGCCCGGCGACGCTGGACCCGCTCGCCCGCGGCGCTCAGCACCGCGTCGACCACCGTGCCGTCCAGCCGACCGGCGCGCACCTCGTCACGCAGCAGCTTCGTCGCCTCGACGACGGACAGCGCTTCCCGGTGCGGTCGGGGCTCGCGCTTGGTCCGGAACAGCTCGGCGGTCGAAACGATCCGGCTGGTCAGGCTGAGCGCGGAGCCCGCCAGACCGCCCGGGTATCCCGATCCGTCGAGGCGCTCGGCGACCTGGCCTGCGAGCCGGCCCGCCGGCGCCAGCGCCCTGGACCGGTGCAGCATTCGCTCGGTGTAGTGCGGATAGAGCCGCAACCGTTCCCACTCAGCGGCGCTGAGCGGACCGGGCTTGTCCCAGATCGCGTTCGAGACGCCGAGCCGGCCGAAGCCGGCGACCAGGCCGGCGCGGTGCACGAGCCGCTGCTCCGCGGCTGACAGACCGATCCCGGCGGCGGCCGCGGCGGCCAGCGTCGCCACCGCTTCGGAGTGGCCCAGGGTGGACGGCGACTTCAGGTCCACGAAGCGGGCGATCGCCGCGAGAGCCTCGTCGCACTCCTCGGAGGAGAGCGTGCGCGCCAGCCCTGGCTCTCCGTCGATCACCGCGTCCCAGGAGTCCAGCTCGTCGAGCTGGTGGAAGACCTTCTCAGCGTCCGCCTCGACAAGCTCGACCAGGGCGGGGTCGAACTGGGAGCCGGAACGACGGCGCCCGAGCGAGACCGCCGCCTCGACCCCGTCCGTGCGATCGGCCACCTCGAGGAACTCGGCGAGGTGCGCGACGCGCGAGGCCATGGGTATGTCGGCCCCGGCCAGACCATCGGGGACGCCCCTCCCGTCCCACCGCTCGTAGGAGCAGATGAGCGCACCGAGCACGGCCCCGTCGAGGCCCAGCTCCTCGCCCAGCGCGCGAGCCATCCTGGCGTGATCGGCGATCATGCCGTCCAGCTCCTTGCGCCCGGACAGCAGGAAGTCGAGGCCGATCCGCAGCCGGTGCAGGGGTGTGCCGCCTGAGCCCAGCATGCGGAGCATGCCGAGCGCGTCGGCAACCGAGAACGGCTCGGCGTCGTACTTGCTGGCCTTCAGCGCGATGTCGTCACCGAACCAGTAGGCCTGCTCGTGAGCGTCGCTGTGGCATCCGACGTTCACCAGGAGCGCGGAGTAGTAGATCGCCGACCGGGCCTGCTCGTCGAGCCCGGCCAGCTCGGCGATCCTCAGGGCGATCTGGCACTGGCGCAGCACGTGGTCCATCGGCTGGCCGAAGCCGAGGTCCACCCCCAGCGAGAGGGCCGCCAACAGCTCGGCGAGCCGGACCCGTTCGCCTCCGGTGTCCATGCCCACGTCGCGAAATCTACGCGCCTCACTGCTTCCGGAGGCTCCGAAAATGGGGCGTTCGCCTCAGGCGGCCACCGGCTCCCTTCCATACGTTGACGGGACAGCCCACAACGAGGAGGTCAGCATGACCAGAACAGCCACCCGGGAGACCACCGAAGAGGTCGCCGACTACGGAACGGTCGCGGACCGCACCACCCGGCTCGACGGCGGCTACACCGTCAGCTGGACCACGTTCCACGAGGCCTTGGACATGGCGCCGGTTCTCGCCTCCTTGCCAGGCGGCCGCTGCTCGTGCCCGCACTGGGGACAGCTGCTCAGCGGTCGGGTCCTGGTGCACTACGAGGACCACGACGACGTGATCGAGGCCGGCGACGCGTACTACATGGCGCCTGGACACGTGCCCGAGATCGAGGCGGGCAGCGAGCTCTTCATGTTCAGCCCGACCGAGGAGCTCGCCGCCACCGAGGCCGCGATCGAGGCAGCGCTGCAGCCCCAGTGACGCTGCTCCGGTGGTTGAGGAGCTCGCGCTAGCGAGCGTCTCGAAACCACGAAAGCCAGGCTGGGACTCGACCCAGTCAGGTCCCAGCCCGCCGCACCCGGTTTCGAGACAGGCGCTGCGCGCCTTCCTCAACCAGCGTCACGGTGCAATCACCGCGAGGGCACCCGGCTGGACCTGGACGACCGCGGGCTGCTCGGCCAGGCCGGGCAGCCGGCCGAGCGGCTCGCCGTCGCCGCCGACCGGGACCGGACGCTTCGCGTCGGCGCGGAGCTCGACGCGCCGGCCGGTCAGCAGGGTGACCTCGGGCAGGTCGACGTGCGCGCCGTCGTAGACCTTGGGCAGCGCGCGCATGAGGGCCAGCTTCGAGGCCGCCTCGATGACCACCACGTCAAGGATGCCGTCGGTGACGCTGGCGGCGGGCGCGATCTTCATCCCCGAGCCGTAGTACGCGGAGTTGGCCACGACCACGTTCGCGGCGGCGTACTCCTGCTCGACGCCGTCGACCGACACGAGGTACCGGGCGGGTTGGTACGTCGCCAGGGCGCGCAACGCGGCGTAGGGGTACTGCGCCTTGCGCGGCAGCCGGTGGGCGCGGTCGACGATCTCCCCCGCACGGGCATCGACGCCGGAGTAGACGGAGCCGGCCACGACCCGAGGCTCGGCACCCGGAAGGGTCAGCGCGAGCAGGTCGACCTTGCGGACCTCGCCGCTCAGCAGCACCGCCGCCACCTCGGCGGGATCGGTCGGGAGCCCCAGCATCCGGGCGAAGTCGTTGCCGCGGCCGGCCGGCACCACCCCGAGCGTCCCTCCGGCACCTGAGACCAGGCCCGCCAACGACGAGAGCATGCCGTCGCCGCCGACCGACACCACGACGTCGCCCCGCTCGACCGCCGCCACGACGAGGGCACCCATCGCCATCGGCCCGGGCGAGTAGGTGACCTCGACCGAGGCGCCGCCCTCGCGGAGCAGCCGGGCGACCGGGACCACGGCCGCAGGTGCGGCGCCGCCGCCGGAGGCAGGGTTGACCAGGAACGTGAAGGATCGGGTCACGGGATCAGGACCCCCGGGTTGAGCACTCGCGTCGGGTCGAGGTCGGCCTTCACGGCGCGCAGCACCGAGACGCCGAGATCGCCGATCTCGTGGAACAGCCACGGCCGGTGGTCCGTGCCGACCGCGTGGTGGTGGGTGATCGTCGCGCCGGCGGCCACGATCGCGTCGTTGGCCGCGGCCTTCGCGGCCAGCCACTGGTCGAGCGGGTCGTCGGCCGAGGCCTTCGCGGCGACCGTGAAGTAGAGGGAGCACCCGGTCTCGTAGACGTGCGAGATGTGGCAGAGCACCAGGGTTCCACTCTGCCCTTCTCTGGCGAGCGTGGACTCGAGCGCCGCTTTGACGCCGTCGTAGAGCGCCTGCCGGTTCGACCAGAACGTCGCCGTCTCCAGCGTCTCCACCAGGACCCCGACATCGAGCAGCGAGTCGCGAAGGTACGGCGCGTTGAAGCGGCCGTGCGCCCACGCCGTGCCGGCCGGCTCGCCGACCGACGTACCGCCCAGGCTGTCGAGCAGCGCGGTCACCGCAGCCTGCTTGGCGGCCACCGCCTCGGGCGTGCCCTCGAAGCCGGTGATCATCAGGCAGCCACCGGCCGACTCGGCACCGATCTCGTCGGGGCGCGCCAGGTTGATCGCCGTCTCGGCCTCGTCGGAGAGCCGCAGCACCGTGGGCAGCAGCCCGGCCTGGGCCAGGGTGCGCATCGCGTCGGCGCCGGCCGCGAAGGACTCCCAGCGCCACCCCTCGTAGAGCTTCAGCTCGGGCAGCCGACGGACCCGCACGGTCACCTCGGTGATCACGCCGAAGGCGCCCTCGGAGCCGAGGAACAGCTGCCGCAGGTCCGGCCCGGCGGCGTTCGCCGGTGCGGAGCCGAGCCGGAGCTCGCCGCGTGGCGTGGCGACCCGCAGCCCGACGACCAGCGCGTCGAACCGGCCGTAGCCGGCGCTCGACTGGCCCGAGGACCGGGTGGCCGCGAAGCCGCCGATCGTGGCGAACTCGAAGGACTGCGGGTAGTGGCCGAGCACCAGCCCCTCCTCGGTCAGCAGCGCCTCGGCCTCCGGCCCGCGCAGTCCCGGTTCGAGCACCGCCGTCATCGACTCGTGGTCGACGCCCAGCAGCCGCTTCATCCGGACCAGGTCGAGCGAGACCAGGCCGGCGAAGCCGTCCCGCCGTGCGGCCAGGCCGCCGGTCACACAGGTGCCGCCACCGAACGGCACCACGGCGACGTGGTGCTCCACCGCCCAGGCCAGGACCGCCGCGACCTCGTCGTGCGAGCCGGGGCGCACGACTGCGTCCGGCGCGTCGGAGAGGTCGCCGGCGCGGGCTCGCAGGAGGTCAGGGGTCGACTTGCCCCGGGTCCGGAGCCGCCGGGTCTCGTCGTCGGTGAGCACGTGCTCGGCCCCGAGGACCCCGCGCAGCGAGTCCAGCAGCTCGCCGGACAAGGCCGACGGCGGCAGGGTCACCTCGTCGAGGGCCGGCCGCTCGTCGAGACCGAAGGCCATCTCGATCAGGCCGCGTGCCGAGTCCGGCAGCGCGGTGGCGGAGGCCGGGTCTCCCCAGCGGGACGGGTGCATCTCGACCTGCGTCATGTCGGGCATGTGTTACAGTGTGACATATGACGTCACTTCGTCACAACACCGACGATCTCGAGGCGGCCCGTGAGCCGCGCGACGCCTACCTCGACGCCGCCCGCGACTGCATCCTCGACGTGGGGTGGCGCCGGACCACCCTCACCGAGGTCGCGCGCCGCGCCGGGGTATCCCGGATGACGATCTACCGCACCTGGGCCGACATGCCGACGCTGCTCAGCGACCTGATGACCCGCGAGTGGGAGGGCGTCGTGACCGCGCAGGTGGGCAGCGACGACGACCGACCGGCCATCGAGCGGATCGTCGACGCGATCGTGGGCACGGTCCAGGGCCTGCGGCGCAATGAGCTCTTCGTCCGCATCGTCGAGCTCGACCCGGAGCTGATCCTCCCCTACCTCTTCACCCGCCGCGGTCGCTCGCAGGACCTCATCCTGGCCCTCACCGCCGAGGCCGTGGCCGAGGGCCAACGGGCCCGCGAGATCCGCCGGGGCAACCCGGTGGCGCTGGCCAGGGGTCTGCTGCTGGCGACGCACGGCTTCGTGCTCTCCGTGCACACGATGGTCGACGACGGCGTCTCCGAGGCCCAGCTCGATGGCGAGCTGGCGACCCTGATCACGCGGACGCTGCAGCCATGATCACTCGCATCACGCCTGGCCTCGTCGGCGCCCCGACCGAGGTCGACATGGTCGTCATCGGCCTCGGCATCACCGGGGCCGGCGTTGCCCTCGACGCGGTCACCCGCGGGCTGTCGGTGCTCGCGGTCGATGCGCACGACCTCGCCTTCGGCACGTCGCGGTGGTCCTCCAAGCTCGTCCACGGCGGACTCCGCTACCTGGCCGTCGGCCAGGTCGGCGTCGCCCACGAGAGCGCGGTCGAGCGCGGGCTCCTGATGGAGGTCACCGCCCCGCACCTCACCCATGCCATGCCGACGCTGATGCCGTTCGGCTCGAGCGTCCCGCGCCACCAGGCCATCGCCGCCCGTGGCGCGACGTGGGCCGGCGACCTGTTGCGCCGCGGCGCCCGGACCAGCGTGCGGACACTGCCGCGCCCGCGTCATCTTTCCGGGACCGAGGCCCTGCAGCTGGCACCCTCGCTGCGTCGCCAGGGCCTGCGCGGCGGAATGCTCGGCTGGGACGGCCAGCTCGAGGACGACGCCCGGCTCGTGACGACGGTGGCCCGCACGGCCGCGTCGTACGGCGCACACGTGCGGACCCACGCCCGCGTGGTCTCGGCGACCGGCACCTCCGTGCAGCTGCGCGACGAGCTCACTGGCGCGACCCACGGCGTCACCGCCCGCACCGTGGTCAACGCCACCGGCGTGTGGGCGGGCGACCTGGTCGACGAGGTCCGGCTGCGCCCCAGTCGTGGCACCCACCTCGTCCTGAGGGGGGAGACGCTTCCCGGGCTGCGGGTCGTCGTCTACGCGCCCATCCCGGGCAGCTTCAACCGGTTCGTGCTGGTGCTCCCGCAACCCGACGGCACCATCTACGTGGGCCTCACCGACGAACCGGCCGACGGTCCGGTGCCCGACGTCCCCCAGCCGACCGAGCCCGAGATCGGCTTCCTGCTCGACGTGGTCTCGGCCGCCTTCGAGCAGCCCATCCACCGCAGCGACGTGGTGGGCGCGTTCGCCGGGCTACGTCCGTTGCTCGACATCTCGGGTGATGCCCCCGGTGAACAGAGCACCGCGGACATCTCGCGTCGGCACGCCGTCCTCACCAGCCGCACTGGCGTGGTCACGATCGTCGGCGGCAAGCTGACGACGTACCGACGGATGGCTGAGGACGCGGTCGACGCGGCACTCGCAGCTGCCGGCATCGACGCCACCCCGTGCCGCACTCGCGCACTCCCGCTGCTCGGCGCGGCCGACCGTTCAACGCTGGCCGGGCTCGAGCTGCCGGCCCGGCTGGTCCGTCGCTACGGCACCGAGGCGGCTCTGGTGCTCGACACCGCGCGCACCGTCACCGGGCTCTCCGACGAGGATCTGCTCGCGCCGGTCGCCGACGGCGTCCCGGCCACCCTCGCCGAGCTGGTGTTCGGCGTCACCCACGAGGGCGCCGCCGACGTCGACGACCTGCTGGACCGACGTACCCGGACAGGCCTGATCCCTGCCGACCGCGCCCTCGCCGTCCCGGCGGCCGAGCGGGCCCTGACCCTCGCCGCCGCTGCCGCCGATCAGAAGGGGTAGTTCTTCTGCCCGGGCAGCGATGAGTTCCCGCCTCGACCGGTGTCGGTACCTACAGGCAGACTGGCGAGAGGCAGGAGCATCCCCCCATGTCAATGGCGACAGTGACGGTGCAGGAGCGCCCAGTGACCACCCAGCAGGACGACCCGACCGCTGAGCTCGCGGACTTCCCGACGCTCACCGAGCGCTACCAGCGCGAGCTGCTCGCCCATTGCTACCGGATGAGCGGCTCGGTGCACGAGGCCGAAGACCTGGTCCAGGAGACGTTCCTGCGCGCGTGGAAGGCCTCGGCCAACTTCCAGGGCCGGTCGTCGGTGCGCACCTGGCTCTACCGGATCGCCACCAACGTCTGCCTCACCAACCTCGAGGGTCGCCCGCGGCGCCCCCTCCCGGCGGGGCTCGGCACGTCGGACCAGATGGCCGGCGAGGCGCTCGAGTGGAACAACGAGATCGCCTGGCTCGAGCCCGTGCCCGATGCCTCGGTCGTCGTCGCCGAGCGCGACTCGATCCGGCTCGCCTTCGTCGCCGCCCTGCAGCACCTGCCGGCCAAGCAGCGCGCCGTACTCATCCTCCGCGACGTGCTCCGCTGGACGGCCGCCGAGGTCGCCGGGGCGCTCGACACGACCGTCGCAGCGGTCAACTCCGCGCTCCAGCGCGCGCACGCCCAGATGAACGACCGGGGCCTGACCGAGGAGACGGTCGACGAGGGCCTCGACGACGGCCAGCGGATCCTGCTCGACCAGTATGTCGACGCGTTCTGGCGCAAGGACATCGACGCGATCGTGAAGCTGCTCAAGGCCGAGGCGACGTGGGAGATGCCGCCGTTCACGAGCTGGTACCTCGGCAACGAGAACATCGGCCGGCTGATCGACACCCAGTGCCCGGGCGGGATCAACGACATGCCGATGGTGGAGACGCGGGCCAACGGCCAGCCGGCGTTCGGCCTCTACATGCGCACCAAGGACGGCGACTTCGAGCCTTTCCACCTCCAGGTGCTCGACATCCGGGACGGCAAGGTGGCCCACGTCGGCGCGTTCTTCGATCCCTCGCTGTTCACGAGGTTCGGGCTGCCCGCCCGGCTGCCGGCCGACTACCGGCCGGGCGACCCGGTCCCTGCCGACGCGGAGGTGGCGCGCGGGGACCACGTCCCGGCGGGTCACGAGGCGTTCACCCCGGACCCGCGGTGACCTCGGCGGCGGAAGGGCCGCGCTCACGGGGCAGCGTTTCGTTTGGCGTGCTCAGGGTGCGTTCATCGCAAGGCGCCGGAGCGAAGCCATACCGGGGTCGTCTTGCGAGCGACGGCAACGCAGCGAGGTGCGTGCCATGTGTGCGCGAAGCGCACGGTGTCCCGTGAGCGCGGCCCTTGGCGGCGCCGTCGAGCTTCTGGACCGCTCACTCGCCTACACGCGGGTGATGCTCGCCGACGTCCGTCCCGACTACCTCGACCGGCCGACGCCGTGCACAGGCTGGACGCTGGGCCGGCTGCTCGCCCACATGGAGGACGCGCTCGACGCGTTCACCGAGGCGGCAGCAGGCCGGGTCGAGATGGAGCCGGTCCCAGCCACGAACACCCGCATCGAGGCCATCCGAGAGAAGGCCTGCGCGCTGCTCGGTGCCTGGACCGCGGCCCGGCCGCTGTCAACCCAGCGGGTACACGTGGGTGACGTCGACCTCGACGCGCCGCTGCTGGTCGCGACCGCGGCGCTCGAGATCACCGTGCACGGGTGGGACGTCGGTCAGGCGACCGGACGTCGCACGCCCATCCCCGAAGACCTGGCGCTCGGCCTGCTGGCGATCGCCCAACAAGTCATCAACGAAGCCGACCGCGGATCGCGATTCGCGACCCCCCGCCCGACGTCCGCCGAAGCCGGCGCCGACGAGCGGCTGCTGGCCTGGACAGGGCGTGGTCTGGCTCACTTGACTGGTCCACCCTCGGCCAAACAGGCCGAACGCCCTACGCGTCGGGGCATGGCTTCCTAACCTGATCCCATGTCCCGGGTCCCGTCGCTTGCAAGCGCGATCGACAACGTCCGCGCGGGAACACTGAGCGAGGGCCTCGAGCAGCTGCTCGCCCTGTACGCCACCCACGGACCGGCGTCCAGCGAGCCGCTGCCGGACGTCGAGCTGGCCACGCTCCTGGGCGCACTGGTCGACTGCCGGCTGGCCCGCGGCGACCTGGCCAACGCGATGGCCCTCGGCGACGACCTGACCGCGCTGCTGGAGGGCGCAGGACTTGCGGGTGCACTGGCCCACCAGGCCAAGGGTGAGCTGGCGGCGGCGCTCGGTGACTCCGAAGCCGCCGTCGCGCACTTCGTTCAGGCCGGAGAGCTCGCGCCGGACGCGAGCGTCGACGTCCTGCCCTGGCGGGGCGGCGCCGCCCTGGCGCACCTGCGCAACGGCAACAGCCGGGCCGCGGCCGAGCTGGCCCGCACACACGTCGAGCTCGCCCGCCAGACCGGCTCGCCGTACGCGATGGCCGGCGCGCTGCGTGCGCTGGCCGCGGTCGACGCAGGCCCGGACCGGGTCCAGCACCTGCTCCGCGCCCGCGCCGTGCTGGCCGGGACCGCGGCCGAGCGCCTCTCCGCCCAGATCGACACCGACCTGGCCGGGCTGCTGCTGCTCACCCACGACGCGGACGCCGAGGAGCGCGCGCTCGCGCTGCTGCGTTCGGCCGAGGACCACGCAGGCCGGCAGGAGCTCTGGCCGCTGCAGAGCCGGGTACGCCGTCTCCTCGACCGGCTCGGCGAGCCGCCACGCAAGGTGCAGAGCGAGGCAATGGCCGCACTCACCGTCTCCGAGCGGCGGGTCGCCCGGATGGCCGCCGACGGGCTCACCAACCGCCAGATTGCCGGCGAGCTGGTGGTCACGGTCAAGGCCGTCGAATGGCACCTCTCGCACGTCTACCGCAAGCTCGGCATCGCCTCGCGGGCCAACCTGGCCGAGACCTTGGGCGCCACGGTCTGACCCGAGCTCAGGGCCCCGGGCCTGAGTGCCGCCGACGCTACGGCGCTGGTCCGGAACCTGCACGAGAACCAGCTGCGCAGCTGAGACAGCTAGGCAGGCACGACCTCGGAATGCTCGGACTCCTCGTCCTCGTCGCGGAGCGGGTGCGCGATCTCGTCCTGCGGCAGCCGGGCCCACAGCACGGCGATGATCGCGAAGACTCCGGGCGCCAGGCCGGCAATGGCGAACGTCGCGCGCAGCCCGATCGCCTCGGAGACCGGGCCGGCCAGCGCCATCGAGACCGGCATCAGGCTGATCGAGACGAAGAAGTCGAGGGAGGCCACCCGGCCGAGCATGTGGGCCGGAACCCGCCGCTGCAGCAACGTGCCCCAGATGACCATCGGGGCCGAGAACAGCGCGCCCAGCACGAATGCCGAGACCACGACCTGCCAGACCGCGGTGGCGTAGCCGATGACCAGGAACGGCAGGCAGCCCACGCCCCACATCAGGTTCATCAGGGTCAGGTAGCGGCGCGGCATCTGGATCGAAGCCATCGCCATCGAGCCGAGGGCACCACCGATGCCGAACGCGACGAAGACCAGGGCGTGGTCGCCGGGGCCGCCGCCGAGCTGGTCCTTGATCAGGAACGGGATGAGGACCTCGAACGGGCCCATCATCGCCAGGATCATCAGCGACGCGAACAGGAGCGTGGCAAGGAGCCACCGAGTGCGGACCATGTAGACGAAGCCCTCGCGCACGTCGACCAGCGCCGAGACCACAAGGCTTGCACGCCCGCCCTCGGCTTCACTCTGCTCATTGAGGGGGGCTCTACGGACCGGGGTCAGCGGCACGGTGGTCAGTGCGATCAGCCCGAGCAACGAGGCAGCCGCGGCCACACTGAGGGCGGCGCCGGACGAGACCGCGCCGACCACGACACCGGCCACGGCCGGGCCGAGGACCTGGCCGACTGTCGGGCGGACCATGCCCTCGAACCCGTTGACCGCCATCAAGTCGGACTCGGGGACCAGTGCCGGAATCCAGGCCGTGTACGCCGGGTAGTAGAACGCCAGGCCGGCGCCGTTGACGAACGACACGGCGGCCAGGTGCCAGAGCGCGGTGTGGTCGGTCACCGACAGTGTCGCGACCAGTCCCATGCCGGCCAGCTGAATGGTCGCGACCACCTGCAGGATCAGCTTTTGCGGGATCCGGTCGGCGACCACGCCACCGAGCAGCGCGGGCAGCAGGACACCAACGGCACTCGCGGTGGAGACGACCGAGAGCTGGGCCGGACCGCCGTCGATCCGGATCACCTCCCAGATCAGAGCGACGATCCAGACGCCGGACGCGAAGGTCGAGAGTGTGAGCGCCACCGCGAGTCGCCGGTAGGCGGAGTGCCGGAACGGGGTCAGCGCCCGGGGCAGCCGCCGTCCGGTGGGTGTCGTCTCAGCCATCGCTCCTCCTGTGCGCCCAAGTCTGCCTGTGAGGACCGACAACCTCGACCGAATTCATCGCTCCGCGTCCAATGTGGTGAGCTGGCTGACCCGCATCCGTCCATGGGACCAGTTCAAGTCAGGTTGAGGTCAACCGCCGCCGGCGTCGGCGAGGAACTCGGTGAGGACCGTGCGCAGCTCGTCGGGTCGGTCCAGCCACGGGAAGTGCCCGGCCCCGGCAAGCACCTGGAGCCTGGCCCGGCCCGGCGCCAGCGCGGAAACGATCTCCTCTGCCGCGGCGACCGGCGTGACTGGGTCCACCGAGCCGGTCACCGCAAGGATGGTCGTGTCGACGTCTGCGAGCTGGTCGAGGAGATCGACCTCGCGCACCCGGTCCATGCCGCTGGGACCCAGGTCTGGGTGGCCGAGCCTGCGAGCGAGCGTCTCGGCATCAGGAACGCTCGGGCCGAAGGCGGCGAAGACCCGCGCCCACTCCTCATCGGTGACCTCACCTCCGGGGGCGTAGCTGCGGTCCGCCATCGCGGCCACCTCGTCCCCGGCAACGGTGCGGAACCCTTCGACGAGCCGAGCGTGGTCCCACCGTCCGAACCCGGCGACAACCACGACGCCCCGGGCGAGCTCCGGGTGGCGGATCGCGCACAGCAGGGCCACCGGTCCACCCATCGAGTGTCCGAGGACAACGGGCCTGTGGACACCGAGGGCGCTGCACACGGCGGCAACGTCGTCGGCGCACCGCTCCAGGCTCCACTCGTCCGCGTCCGTCGGAGCCGATCGGCCGTGCCCGCGCAGGTCCAGGTAGACGACCTGCGCGTGGTCGGCCAGCCAGCCGAGGTGCGGCTTGAAATAGGAGTGGTCGTAGCCGAACGGGCCGCCGTGGATCAGCACCACGCTCGGACGCTGGCGCATGGTGTCGCGGTCCGGGACAAGCAGCGGTCCGGTCACGTCGAACCAGAGCCGGGTCCCGGCCACCTCGACCTGCACGTCCCCACCGTGGCACTCGGCCAGACTCTGGACCAGTGTCAGAGCCAGTTCAGGTAGTGCCCGTGCCCGTGGGTCCGGGCCACCATCTGGCCGTCGAGGCCGAGCACGAAGTGCGGAGCCCGCGGCTGCCCCTCTGGCGCGGTGGCGGTGACGTCGGGAAGCACGTTCGGCCCCTCGTTGCTCACCCAGTGGCAGGCACCGTCGGCGACCAGCCCGAGCATCAGCTCCTGGAACCGCGCCCGGGCCTCGAGGGGCAGGTACGCCGCGACCGCGCTGTGGAACACGACAACGCTTCCGTGCTTCGACGCCCCGGCGACGAGGGCGGGCAGCTCCTCGATCAGGTCGCCCCGGACCAGCCGAGGTGGGTCCACAGCGGCGACCGAGACGGCGTGCCGCAGTCGCTCACGGCGGTCGTCCTCCTCGGGCCAGACCAGCGTCTCCAGCCACCGCATGGCCTCGGGGTCGGTGACGTCGAGCGGGTTCAGGTCGACTCCGCCTCGCCAGGCGACCACGGGCACGGCAGACGGGAGCGGTGCCGGGCCAGTCACGACGCAGGGCAGGTACGGCGGTGCGCCGAGCTCGACCACACCGTCCGGAGTGGACCAGGCATAGCCCCAGCGCTCGGGGAACAGGTTGAGCCCGGCGCTCGCGCCGGCCTCGATCAGCGCGAGCGGTCCCGACGGGACCGCCTGCGCGAAGGCGGGCAGCAGGGTGGCCAGCCGGCCGACCTCGTTGGTCTGCGTCGACCGGGCGATGATCGTCGCGCGGATCGTGCCGTCGTCGCCGAGCAGCGCCTTGCGGAGGCCGGCATACGGACCTGGTGCCGGAACGCCGTGCCACCGGGCGGCCGCGAAGACGATGTTGGGCTGCTTCTTCAACCCGGGCAGCTGGTCGACCCAGGCGAGCACCTCCGGGTCGCCGGCGACCCCGCGGCCCCACTCCACGAAGCAGGGCGACTCTCCCTCGCAGTGCTCGGCGAAGTCGACGTACTGCGCGGCGACGCCGTCGTAGGGCTCCACTCTCAATCGATGTTGAGCGCCACGTAGGTGGTGTCGAGGTACTCCTCGATCCCCTCGAAGCCACCCTCACGGCCGAAGCCACTGGCCTTGACGCCGCCGAACGGCGCCGCTGGGTTGGACACCAGCCCGGTGTTCATCCCGATCATGCCGAAGTCGAGCGCCTCCGCCAGCCGGATGGTGCGGGCCAGGTCGCGGGTGAAGGCGTAGGAGCTGAGCCCGTACTCGGTGTCGTTGGCCATCCGCACCGCGTCGTCCTCGGACTCGAACGTGGTGATCGGGGCGACCGGACCGAAGATCTCCTCGCGGTTGATCTCGGCGTCATGAGGTACGTCGACCAGCACAGTGGGCGGGTAGAAGAAGCCCGGCCCGCCGTGCGCCGTACCGCCGACCACGACGGAGGCGCCCGCCTCGACCGCCGAGTCGACGAGCTTGGTGACCGACGCGACGGCCTTCTCGTCGATGAGCGGACCCACATCTGTGCCGTCATCCTGGCCGCGGCCCATCGACAGCGCGCCCATCCGGTCGGCCAGCTTCTTGGCGAACTCGTCGGCGACCGCGGTGTGGACCAGGAACCGGTTGGCCGCGGTGCATGCCTCGCCCATGTTTCGCATCTTGGCGATCATCGCGCCGTCGACGGCGGCGTCGACGTCGGCGTCGTCGAAGACCAGGAACGGCGCGTTGCCACCGAGCTCCATGCTGACCCGCTGGAGCTGGTCGGCTGCCTGCTTGACCAGCATCTTCCCGACCCCGGTGGAGCCGGTGAAGCTGACCTTGCGCAGCCGGGCATCGGCCATGATCGCGGAGCTCACGTCTCCGGCGTGGGTCGTGGGCACGACGTTGAGGACGCCGTCGGGCAGCCCGGCCTCGGCAAAGGTCGCCGCCAGCGCCAGCATCGTGAGGGGCGTCTGCTGGGCTGGCTTGACCACCATCGTGCAGCCGGCCGCGACCGCCGGGCCGATCTTGCGGGTGCCCATCGCGAGCGGGAAGTTCCACGGCGTCACGAACAGGCAGGGCCCGACCGGCTTCTTGATGGTGAGCAGCCGCGGGCCACCCGCCGGCGCGTTCATCCAGCGCCCATGGATGCGGACCGCTTCCTCTGAGAACCACCGCAGGAACTCGTTGCCGTAGGTCACCTCGCCGGCGGCCTCCTTGAGGGTCTTGCCCATCTCGAGGCTCATCAGCGCCGCGAAGTCGTCGGTGCGCGACGCGACCAGCTCGAAGGCGCGGCGCAAGATCTCACCGCGGTCGCGGGCCGGCGTACCTGCCCACTCGTCCTGTGCGGCGACCGCGGCGTCGAGCGCCCGCGTCCCGTCGGCGACGGTCGCGTCGGCCACCGGGGTCAGCACCGAGCCGTCCGCCGGGTCGAGGACGTCGAAGGTCGCGCCGTCCTCCGCATCGGTCCAGTGACCGCCGATGAAGAGGCGCCGCTGCTCGGTGACAAGGAAGTCCAGACCGTTCATGACTGCCACTTTCTCACCGGCCGGAACCCGATGACAGCGTGGCCCGGGTGTGATTCATTTGACCCGTCGATCTCGGAGGGAGCACTGCGAAATCGGCGAAGGACCCCTCGTTGACCCCATGCGACGGGGGGTCCGCCCTCTCCCAGCTAGCGGGCGGCCCGCAGGAACGCCTCCAGGATGGGCCCGGCGGTCTGGCTGCCGGAGTCCCCGACGTCGACGTAGACGCACACCGCCAGGTCGCCCTGGGCCGCGATCATCCAGGCATGGGTCTGCAGGTCGGCACCGGTGCCGAACTCCGCCGTGCCGGTCTTGGCGATCACCGGCGGGCCCGGGACGTCGAGCAGGCTGCGGCCGCTGCCGTCGGTGACGACGCTGCGCAGCATCTGCCGCAGCGCGGTCACCTCGCCCTCGGCAAGCGGCTGCGCACCCTCCGGCGTGGTCACGTCGACGCCCTCGACCAGCCGCGGCACCACCAGCGACCCCTGCTGCACCGAGGCGATCACGGTGGCCATCACCATCGGTGAGGCGAGGATCGTCCCCTGCCCGATCAGCTGGGCAGCGGCGCCGGTCTCGCTGCTCGTGTCGGGGTCGGTCTTGCCGAAGTACGCGGGGAAGCCCAGGTCGTGGTCGAGCCCGATGCCGAGCGAGACCCCGGCGTCGAACAGGTTCGTTCCCGACAGCTTCGACGCCTGGGAGATGAAGGCGGTGTTGCAGGAGTGGGCGACGGCGATCCGCAGCGGGATGTCGCCCAGGGCGCTGCTCGGGTAGTCGGAGTAGTTCTTGAACTCCTTGCCGTCCACCACGATCGTCCGCGTGCAGGGCAGCACGCTGTCGGGAGTCAGCCCCGCCCTCAGCAGCGCCAGGCTGCTCACGATCTTGAACGTCGACCCGGGAGCGGCCTGGCCGAACGTCGCCAGGTTCTGGCCACCGGTGCCCGCGCCGTTGGCCGCCGCGAGGACCTCACCGGTGCTCGGTCGGATCGCTACCAGGGCACTGGCCGGTCCGACGCCGGCGAGCAGCTGCTCTGCCTTGGTCTCGAGGTCGACGTCGAGGGAGAGCACGAGGGGGTCGCCGGGCGTCGCCTCGGTCCGGAACAGCTCGCGCACGGCGCCCTGGTCCGGTACGGCGACCACGCTGACGCCAGGCGTCCCGCGCAGCCGCTCGTCGTACCTCGCCTCGAGGCCGGACAGGCCGGCCAGATCCCCGGGGTGGTACTCCGGGTGCTCGGCGATCAGCTCCGCGGTGACCTCGCCGACCCGGCCCAGCAGCGGCGCGGCAAAGTCGCGGGTCGGCGCCAGCGGCAGGCTGCCGGCGATGATCCGGGCGCCGGGGATCGCCACGACGCCGTCCGTCACCGCGGCCGGAAGCTCCTCGCGCCGGAACACGATCGCCTCGACGAACGCCTGCGCACCGGCCGCCTGCACCGCCTTCGCGTAGGGCCCAGGGTCAACGCCGACCAGGCCGGCCAGCGCCCGTGCGGAGTCGGCGGGGTCGGCGCCCTGGAGACTGGGCTTGTCGATGCCCACCCGGGACACCGCCCGCTCCGTGACGATGGGCTGGCCGCCGGCGCCGAGGATGTCTCCTCGGTCGGCCAACACCGACGAGACGTCGAGCCCCTCGTCGTCGGTGAGGGTCGGCTCGACCACCGACGGCGCCCAGGCGACCTGCCACTGCTTGCCGTCGTCGGAGAGCTGCAGGGTCACCGCGGCGTCGTACTCCCAGGTCGCAGAGCCGAGGTCCCAGGCCCAGTGCAGCGTTGCGGTGGCGGTCTCGTCCTGCTCGGCCACCTGGACGTCGCCCGTGTCGACAGCCGGCGGGGTGTCACCGAGCGCCCTGATGGCCTTGTCGTACGACGCCTGCGCGCGGGTCGCCGTGGCGTCGGTGAAGGCCACCTTCGAGAGGTCCTTGGCGGTCAGTCCCGAGGCGAGCGCGGTCACCGCGGCCTGGGCGTCGGGCCCCTCCGGCTCGTCGCCCTCGGAGCCACCGGTGCATCCGGCGGCCCCGAGGGCGAGAGCGAGGACAGCGGCCAGTTCCCGAGGTCGCGTCATGGCGACCTTTGTACAGGCCCTGCCCTCACGATCCGTCAGGTGTGCTGCGCAACCCAGCGCGCCCAGTCGATCCCGTGCGCCCGGGCGGCCGCCCGCACGCGGTGGCTGTAGAGGTTCGGCACGCGGAACACCTCGGGACGGATCCGGCGGTCGGCCGCGGCGTACTGCTGGTTGCGCGCGGCGATGGTGCCGGCCGAGGCACGAGCCTCGCGCTGGACGGCGGGGCTGGCCCGGAAGGTGAAGCCGAGGACTCCGCCGACCACCGGCGCATAGCCGGACGAGTGGCCCGAGGAGTTGGGGTGGTAGCTCTCGCTGATCGGGTTGGACAACCCGTTGATCCACTCCGGGTTGTCGCACACCGCGTGGCCGATGAACGCGTTGGTCGGGTTGGCAAACCCGAAGCCGTGGGCAGCCGCGGCCTCGGCGAGCTTGCCGTTGAGCAGGTCTCCGGTCTGGTTCAGCCGGGCCTGCTCCTCAGGAGAGAACCAGGTGCCCGCGTTGCAGTCCTCGCCCATGAAGATCCGCGGGTAGCCGACCACGACGACCTGCGCCGACGGAGCCAGGCTGCGGATCGATCCGTAGAGGCCGTCGATGCTGCCGGGCAGGGTGCCGTTGATGTAGGCCTGCGCCCCGTTGATGGCGCCGTCGCAGTCGCTGGCCCACCAGGGGTAGGCGCACTCCGTGAGCACGTCCGCGAAGCCGGCGTCGTTGCCACCGACCGAGACCGTGACGAACGACGTACCGCTGTTGAGGGCGCCGAGCTGGGTGCTGTTCACGTCCGCGACGGTGGCACCGGAGCAGGCGCGGAAGTCCAGCGCGTAGCCCCGCTGCGCCGACAGCAGGCTGGGGTAGGCCAGCGTGGAGCGCTGACAGGACGTGCCGTCGTCGATGTAGCTGCGGGTGCCCACTCCCGAGGAGTAGGAATCGCCGAGCGCGACATAGGACTCGCCCGCCGCGTGCGCGGGTGGCGTGATCGCCAGGACGGCGATCGTGAGAGTGCTGGCAAGTGTGGCAAGCGCGGCTCTGAGCCGCTTGGTGACATGCCCATTGAGCTGAACAGTGTGATGCACAAGGCCTCCGAGATTGACCTGGCCACCCCGATGTGGCCTCATCCACCCAACCCCGCCGTGGCCCTGCTGTCCAGAGTGGACCCCCGGGAACGTTCCATGTTGACCGGTCGTGCCCGCGGCGGCAGCTCCGAGCGGAGCTAGGCTGCGCCGGTGGCGAACCGAGCGTCCCCGACCAACCTGGCGCTGAGCCTGCTGGCCTTCGGCGTCTTCATGATCCTGCTACTTGTAGCGGTGGGCTCGTTCGGTGTCGGCACCGTCGAGCTGCTGATCTGGCTCGGACTAGTGGCCCTGGGCGTTGTCGTGATCGTTCGTCGACACCGCAACGCACGCAGCGAAGCGCAGCTGTCCTAGCGGACGCGAAAGCGGAGGAGGGTCGCGTCGCCCGACCGTGTGCTGCTGAGCGGTTCCAGGTCTGTCCTCGCGAGGCCCGGGGACGAGACGCGGATGCCGTCGCCGAGGAGCACCGGCAGCACGTACGCCAGGATCTCGCCGACGAGGCCCCCCTCCCCGGTCCAGGACGTCTCGTTGCGGCCTGGCTTGCGCAAGACTCAGGCTGCGTCGTAGTCCACAAGGGATTCAGAGCGCCGGTGGTTGAGGAGCTCGCGCTAGCGCCTCGACCACCGGTGACGACGCTGGTTACCGCTTCTTGTGCCGCGGCTTCCTCGCAGGCCCGGCCTCGGTCGACGAATGGCGGCCGCCCCGCGGCCCCTCGTCCTTCTTGAGCCCGATCAGCTTGCCGGAGATGCGTGTGGACCTGAGTGCGTCCCAGGTCTCAGCCGGCAGCTCCGCGGGCAGCTCCACCAGCGAGAAGTCCGGTCGGATGCTGATCGACCCGAAGTCCTGGCGGCTGAGCCCGCCCTCGTTGGCGATCGCACCGACGATCTGTCGTGGCTCGACCTTGTGCCGTTTGCCCACGTCGATCCGGTACGTCGCCAGCGGGCGGCCGTCGCGCGCCACCCGGGGGCCGCGGTCCCCACCCCGATCGGGACGATCGCCGCGTGATGTCGGGGCGGGCCGCTCAGCAGCGGGGTCGAGCAGCAGCGGCTCGTCGCCCTGGAGCACGACGGCCAGCGCGGCCGCGACGTCGACCTCGGGCACGTCGTGCTCGTGCACGTAGTGGGCCACCACGTCTCGGAAGAAGTCGACTCGCTCGGTCGCGCCGAGAGCGGCCGAGATGGCGTCGTCGAAGCGGGCCAGCCGGGTGGAGTTGATGTCCTCGACGCTGGGCAGGTGCATCTGGACCAGCGCGCTGCGGGTGGCCTTCTCGATGTGCTTGAGGAGGTAGCGCTCACGCGGGGTCACGAAGGAGATCGCGTCACCGCTGCGCCCGGCGCGGCCGGTGCGCCCGATCCGGTGCACATAGGACTCGGTGTCGGTCGGGATGTCGTAGTTGACGACGTGGCTGACCCGCTCGACGTCCAGCCCTCGCGCGGCGACGTCGGTGGCGACCAGGATGTCGAGCTGTCCGGACTTGAGCTGGTTGACCGTTCGCTCCCGCACGTTCTGCGGCACGTCGCCGTTGATCGCGGTGGCCGAGAACCCGCGCGCCCGCAGCTTCTCGGCAAGCGTCTCGGTCTCGTTCTTGGTCCGGACGAAGACGATCATCCCCTCGAAGTTCTCGACCTCGAGGATCCGGGTGAGGGCGTCGACCTTCTGCGGGTAGGAGACGAACAGGTAGCGCTGCGTGATGTTGGCGGCGGTCTGGGTCTTGCCCTTGACGGTGATCTCGACCGGGTCGTGCAGGTACTTCGTCGACAGCCGACGGATCTGGGCCGGGATCGTCGCCGAGAACAGCGCGACCTGCTTGTCGTCCGGGGTGTCGGCGAGGATCGTCTCGACGTCCTCTGCGAACCCCATGTTGAGCATCTCGTCGGCCTCGTCGAGGACCAGGAAGCGCAGCTCGGTGAGGTCGAGGGTGCCCTTCTCGAGGTGGTCCATGATCCGGCCCGGGGTGCCGACGATGATGTGGACGCCGCGGCGCAGGGCCGAGAGCTGGACGCCGTACCCCTGGCCCCCGTAGACGGGCAGGACCTTGACCCCGGGCGAGCCCGCGGCGTACTTCTCGAACGCCTCGCACACCTGGAGCGCGAGCTCGCGGGTGGGGCAGAGCACGAGCGCCTGGGGGGTCTTCTGCGCCAGGTCGAGGCGGGAGAGGATCGGCAGCGCGAACGCCGCGGTCTTGCCGGTGCCGGTCTGCGCCAGCCCGACCAGGTCGCGGCCGGCCATCAGCGGCGGGATCGTGGCCGCCTGGATCGGAGACGGTGCCTCGTAGCCCACGCTGGCGACCGCGCTGAGCACGGGCCCGGCAAGCCCGAGGTCGGCGAAGGTCTGTTCGTCCGGCGCGGTACTGCTCACCTGTCAACGGTAGTGCCGTCGCCCTCCGCGGTTCGATTCGTCGTCGCGGTGGGCTCAGTCACCCCCGCCCGGTTCAGCCGGCTGTGCCGGCGTCCGTACGCGAAGTAGACGACGAAGCCGATCGCCATCCAGACCAGGAACCGGATCCAGGTGTCGCCCTTGAGGTTGAGCATCAGGTAGAGGCACATCAGCGTTGCGCCGGTCGCCACGAGCCACACCGCGGGGACGCGGAAGGCCCGCTCCAGGTCGGGCCGGGTGCGGCGCAGGATCACGACCCCGATGCTGACCAGGATGAACGCGAAGAGCGTCCCGATGTTGACCAGGTCGGCCAGGGTGGTCAGGTCGACGAAGCCGGCGATGGCCGCGACCACCACCCCGGTGATCAGCGTGATCCGGTACGGCGTCCCGAAGGTCGGGTGCACCTTGGCGATCGCCCGCGGCAGCAGCCCGTCGCGGCCCATCGCGAACCCGACCCGGCACTGGCCGAGCATCAGGATCATCGCGACCACGACCAGGCCGATGCAGGCGCCGACCGAGATGAGATCGCCCATCCACTCGACCCCGGCTGCCGAGAACGCACTGGCCAGTGGCGCGGCGTCGTCGGGGTCGATGTCCCGGTAGTCCTGCACGCCGGTGACGACCAGGCTCACGGCGGCGTAGAGGACGGTGACCACGAGGAGCGAGCCGAGGATGCCGACGGGCACGTCCTTCTGGGGGTTCTTGGCCTCCTCGGCGGTGGTCGCGACGATGTCGAAGCCGATGAAGGCGAAGAAGACGATGGCCGCACCGGCGACCACGCCGCCCAGCCCGAAGACCGCCGGCTCGATGCCGAGGAGCGAGGTGATCAACGGGGTCTGCTGGAAGCCGCCGCCGCTGTCTGGGACCGGCTCCGACTCCGGGATGAACGGCACCCAGTTGGACGCGTCGACGTACACGACGCCGACCACGATCACCGCGGCGACGACGGCGAGCTTGATGGCGACGACGACCTGGTTGACCCGGCTGGAGAACTTGGTGCCCCGGATCAGCATGCCCATGACCACCAGCGCGATCACGACGGCCGGCAGGTCGATGAAGCCGTCCGAGGACGAGGCCAGCGCGGTGGGCACCTCGAGCGCGGTGCCGTCCAGCAGCGACTGGAGGTAGCCCGAGAACGCGACACTCAGGGCGGCCGAGCCGATTGTGAACTCCAGGACCAGGTCCCAGCCGATCGTCCACGCGACCAGCTCACCCATCGTCGCGTAGCTGAAGGTGTATGCGCTGCCGGCGACCGGGACCGTGGAGGCGAACTCCGCGTAGCAGAGGCCGGCCAGGCCGCAGGCGACCGCAGCGATGAGGAAGCTCAGCGCCAGCGCGGGACCGGAGTTCGTCGCGGCCACCGTGCCGGTGAGCACGAAGATTCCCGCGCCGATGATGACGCCGACACCGAACACCACCAGGTCGAGGGCGCCGAGGTCCTTCCTGAGCTTGTGGTCCGGCTCGTCGGTGTCCTGAATGGACTGCTCGATCGTCTTGGTGCGAAGCAGGCTCATGGGCCTAGCGGTACCCCACTGACCCGGCAACCTGCAATTGGTGGTCAGCCACCGAAGAGCCGGCCGAGCAGACCCTTCTTCCGCTTCCAGCCGTGCTGCTCCAGGAAGGTGAAGAGCGGCTCCTTGATCCGGCTGGTCTCGAAGGAGTAGACGAGCGGGTTCATCGAGACGCCCTCGTCGGTCCCACCCTTCGATGACTCTGTGACCCCGCCGAACTCGAAGCTGAACTCCTTGCTCGTCGACTTCCCCTTGAAGCCCTCGGTGCCGAAGTGCAGCCCGCCGCCGTCGACCTCGACGTGGGACGACGTCTTCTTCTCGTCGAAGTCGTAGGTGTGCTCGTCCTCGTCGAGCTCCACGATGAGCTGGTACTTCTTGTCGACGTGCTCCACGGCGGTCGGGTAGAGCGAGGTGGCGCGGACGATGTCCCAACGACCGACGATCTTGTTCCCCTCGACGGCGTAGGTGAAGGGCTGAGTCGGGTCGTCGAGCGACGGGACGGCGGCCAGAAGCTCGACGATCGGAGTGGGGTCGGTCATCGGATGATCCAGCGGCTGTCGGTCGGTGTCGGCTCGGGCCTTTCGCGCCAGCCGTGCTCTTCCAGGAACGCGATGAGGCGCTTCTTGACCTTGCCGGCACCCTTGACGTCGGCGTTCTTCTCGGTGAGCCAGTACTGCTTCGCGTGCCCATCGAAGTCCGCGGTGATGCTGTAGGAGTCCCGTCGGCCGACGATCCGTGGCCCGCCCCTGACGTCGTAGGTGATGGACCTCTCGGGATCGTCGAGGGTCGAGACGGCGGCGAGAAGATCGGCCAGCGGAGTCGCATTCACCCGCCGAGGCTAACCCGGATGCTGGCGGGGTCGCGGCAGCCGGGCCTACCCTGCCGGGAGCAGTGGCGAGAGGGGGCCGACGTGCAGCTCTTCGTCAGCTATGCCCGCGTCGACAAGGACATCGCGGACGCCCTCGTCGCCGATGGCCACGCGCTCGGGCACCACGTGTTCTACGACCGTGACCTCTCCGGGGGCCAGCGCTGGTGGGACACCCTCCTCGACCAGATCCAGGGTTCCGAGGTCTTCCTGCCTGTGCTCTCTGACGACTACCGGACCTCGCAGGCCTGCCAGGCCGAGGCCAGCTGGGCGGCGGCCCTCGGCGTCCCGTTCGTGCCGATGGTGACAGTCGAGCAGTCGCCGGGCCTCTACGACCCGGTCATTGCCGAGGCGAACTGGATCTCCTACGACCCGGCCCTTCGCGGCTCGCTCGCCGACCTCGCGCGCGGACTTGCCGCCGCTCCCCCCGTCACTTCTCCAGCAGTCGCACCGTCGCGCCCCGAGATTCCGCTCACCTACCTCAATGCGATCGACCGACAGCTCCGCGATGCCCCAGAGATCGGCCGCGGTGAGCAGCTGACCCTGATCTCGGACCTACGTAGCAAGCTCGGCAGCCGCGACGACCACAACGCGCGCGAGCTGCTGGCCACACTGCGGGCACGACCCGAGATCACCTTCGAGGCCGCCACGACCATCGACGGCCTGCTTGCCGCACCCGGGCCGTTGTCACCGGCGGACCCGACGCCGACCCAGCCCGTCCGGCGGCCCGCCCAGCCGTCCGTGCCCGAGCCGGCCCCTGCTCGCTCGACCCCGCCGGCTCCAGCTCCTCCCCAGCCGGCGACGCGACCGTCGCCCCAGCAGCCGACCACGGCCCAGCGGTCGTGGCTCCGGCTCGTCGTCACTGGCGCGGCCGGGCTGGTCGCCGTGGCGGCCGCGGCGGTGGCGCCGTGGGGGACCGTCGACCGGCCGTTCGGCACCCGGTCGTTCGGCCTGCTGGAGGAGGGTGGCGGGATCCCCGAGCCTCTGGGCTTGGTGGCGCTGGCCGGCGTGCTGGCATGCATCGCGCTCGCACTGGTAGTCCAGCTCGTGCGGACGCCGACTGTGTTCCGGGCCCTGGTAACCACGGTCATCCTGCTCACCGCCCTCGTCGCGGTGGTGGGCGCGTTCGTGGTCGCCAACGACCCGATCGACTCGATGTCGTGGGGACCGGTGCTCCTGGCGGCTGCGCTGCTGGTGCTCGCCGTGCTCACCGGCGTACCGGCGCTCAACGCGGGCGGCAGACGCACTGCCTGAGCAGCGCTACTCGACCGTCACCGACTTGGCGAGGTTCCTTGGCTTGTCGATGTCGTGGCCGAGCGCGAGCGCCGCGTGATAGGCGAGCAGCTGAAGCGCCACCGTCATCAGGATCGGGTCGAGCTCCCGCTCGTTGCGCGGCAGGTCGATGCGGTGCACGCTCGCCTGAGCCGGCAGGTCGCCGAGGTCGACAGCTGCGTGGGTCACGACCACCAACGGTCCGCGACGGGCGGCGATCTCGTGCAGTGCTGCCACGTTGCGGTCGGTCAGCTCGTCGTCCGGGACGACCGCAACGGTCGGCACCGAGCTGTCGATCAGCGCCAGCGGACCGTGCTTGAGCTCGGAGGTCTGGTAGGCCTCCGCGTGCCGGTAGCTGATCTCCTTGAACTTCTGAGCACCCTCGCGAGCGACCGGGTAGCCCCGGACCCGGCCGACGAAGAACAAGCTCTCCGCCTCAGCCAGCCACCCGGCCAGCTCGATCAGCTCCTCCTCCATGTCGAGGACCTCGCCGATCTGGGCGGGCAGACGCGCGAGCCCGGCCACGAGCCGGCGCCCGTCCGCGATCGACAGGTCGCGGACCCGGCCGAGCTGGAGAGCAAGCAGCGCGAAGGCCAGGTACATCGTGGTGAGCGCCTTGGTCGACGCGACCGCGACCTCCGGGCCCGCGTGCAGGTAGATCCCGCCGTCGCACTCCCGGGCGATGGCCGAGCCAACCACGTTGACCAACCCCACGACCCGGCCGCCCTTGCGCCGGATCTCCTGCACCGCGAGCAGGGTGTCGATGGTCTCGCCGGACTGGCTGACGGCCACGTAGAGCGTGTCGGGCTCGACGATCGGATTGCGGTAGCGGAACTCGCTGGCCGACTCCGCGTCCGCAGGGATGCGGGCCAGCTCCTCCACCAGACCAGCACCCATCTGGCCGACGTAGTACGCCGACCCGCAGCCGAGCACCTTGACCCGCCGAATCGCGCGCAGGTCGCGGGCATCGAGGTCGAGGCCGCCGAGGTGCGAGGTCCCGAACCGCTCGTCCAGCCGTCCGCGCAGCACCCGCTCGGCGGCCTCGGGCTGCTCGAGCATCTCCTTGTGCATGAACGAGTCGTGCACCCCGGCCTCGTAGGCCGCGGGGTCGATGTCGACGGTCATGGCGGTGCGCTGGGTCTTGGTCAGGTCCTGGCGGAACGTCGCGAACCCGTCGGCGGTGATCGTCGCGAGCTCTCCGTCATCGAGGTGTGCGACCTGGGTGGTGTAACGGACCAGGGCGGCGAGATCGGAGGCGACGTGCATCTCCTTCTCGCCCACCCCGATGATCAGCGGGCTGCCGTTGCGAGCGACCACGATCCGGTCGGGGAACGCCGCGTGCAGGACCGCGATCCCGTAGGTGCCCTCGATCACGGCCAGCGCCTCGGCCACCTTCTCCTCGAGGGTCTCCGCCTCGGAGCGGCCGATCAGGTGAGCGAGGACCTCCGTGTCGGTCTCCGAGACCAGGTCGACACCAGCGTCGGTGAGCCCCGCGCGCAGCGCGGCCGCGTTGTCGATGATGCCGTTGTGGACGACGGCCACGTCACCCTTGGTGTCGGTGTGCGGGTGCGCGTTGACGTCGTTCGCCGGACCGTGGGTTGCCCAGCGGGTGTGTCCGATCCCGATCCTGCCGGCGAACCGCTTCGGCAGCTGGTCGGCCAGGTCACGAACCCGGCCGGAGCGTTTGGCGACCCGGAGCCGGCTCTCCTTCCCCGGTCCGAGCACCGCGATGCCAGCCGAGTCGTAGCCCCGGTGCTCGAGCCTGCCGAGCCCCTCCAGGAGAAGGGGCGCGGCCTGCTGGCCCCCGACGTAACCGACGATCCCGCACATTCAGTACCTGCCTTTCCTGCGGTGGTTTCGAGACGGTCGCAGAGCGACCTCCTCAACCACCGTTAGCCGTAGACGAGCCGTCGCAGCTGCCGCTCGCTGAGCTCGGGCGCGGCCACGACGCGTTGGGCGAGCTCCTCGGCAAGGCGCGCGAAGATCTCATGGTTGCGGACGCCGCCAGTCTTCAGCTCCGCGTGCCGACGCCGGACGTAGTCCTCGACCGCCTCGGCATGGAAGGCAATGACGTCCTCCACGACCCGGGCCGCCTCGGCCGCACTGAGCTCAGTGGTGGACACCAGGTGGTCGACGAGGTTCCGATCGACGGGCACGGCCCTACGGTCGCTGATCAGGTGAACGATATGCAAGTTTCTGCCCGAAATCGGGCAGGAACGCCGCATTGTTTCGAGTGCAGGGGGAAAGTGGATGGCAATGGTACGTTAGATGAACAGAGAGTGAACGGGAGGTGTCTTCATGATGGAATACACGACAGCTGAGCGGTTCGAGATGCGCTGGCTCCCTGTGCTGGACGCAACTGGCCGCCCCCGCATGGAGGCCACCTGGGTGGTCGTCCCCACAGCCACCGCTCCTGCGCAGCCGGCAGTCACGCACGCCGCCTGAGCTCCTCTCCCGAAGAAGTCCCCGGTTCTCCGGGGACTTCTGTCATCTTCGCTGTCCCGGGAATAGAAGCGGACCATGGTCCGTTCTTGGTCATTGAACATTGAACTTCAATCGACCACCGAGGAGCACCCCATGACCAGCACCGACTTCGGCACCGCAACCACCGTCCTCTCCGACATCGCGGGCGACTACACCCTCGACCCGGCGCACAGCCGGCTCGGCTTCAGCGCCCGGCACGCGATGGTCGCCACCGTCCGCGGCCAGTTCACCGAGTTCACGGGCACCGCGCAGGTCGACACGGCCAACCCGGCCGGCTCCAAGGTCGAGGTGAGCATCGTCGCCAACAGCATCAGCACCGGCAACGAGCAGCGCGACGGCCACTTGCTCTCGGGCGACTTCTTCGAGACCGAGCAGTTCCCGAACATCACCTTCACCTCCACCGACGTCACCCGCGACGGCGACGAGTGGACGATCACCGGTGACCTGACCATCAAGGGCGTCACCAAGCCGATCGCGGTCCCCTTCGAGTTCACCGGCTCGGCCCAGGACCCGTTCGGCAACACCCGGATCGGCTTCGAGGGTGCCGCCACCCTGCACCGCAAGGACTGGGGCCTGACCTGGAACGCCGCGCTCGAGACCGGCGGCGTCCTGGTCTCGGACAAGATCAAGCTCGAGTTCGACATCTCGGCCATCAAGAACGCCTGACCTCACCACCACACCTACGACGGGGCCGCTCTCGGAAATGGAGCGGCCCCGTCGGCCTTTCTGTGGTTGGGTTCCGGCTCGTGGACCTCGCTGATGGCCTCATGTCTCGCCCACTCCGGGTCACCGACGCTCGCGCGGTCTTCGAGGTGATGGCTGCCCAGGAGGCCGTCGACCTCGACCAGGTGATGATCGAGGAGGCCGACATCGTCGGCGACTGGGCACGCCCGTCCTTCGACGTCGAGTCATCGACCATCGGCATCTTCGACGGCGAGCGGCTGGTCGCGTACGGCGAGGTGGGGGCGGCCGGTCGGTGCGACGCCGCCGTCGATCCGGCGTACCGGGGTCGTGGCCTGGGCACCCTTCTCGCACACTGGATGCAGTGCAACGCCAAGGAGCGTGGCATCCCCGAGATCGGGATGCCGGTGCCGCTGGGTTCCGCCGGCGACCGCCTCCTCGAGGACCTGGGCTACCGCATCCGCTGGGAGAGCTGGACGCTGGAGCTGCCCGCGGGCGCGACGATCCCCGATCGTGCATTGCCTGCGGGGTACGTCGCCCGCGAGGCCGACCCGTCGGAGTACGAGCAATGCTGGACGCTGCAGGAGGACGCGTTCCTCGAGTGGTCGGTCCGCGAGCGCGAGACGTTCGACGACTGGCTCGCGGGGATGACCGGCCGACCCCGGTTCGAGTCCTGGAACCTGCGCGTCGTGGTCGACCCGGCGGGCGCCGTGGTCTCCTTCGCCTGGGTGCAATTGGGCGATCAGGCGGCCTTCATCGCCCGCCTCGCCACCAAGAAGGAGGAGCGTGGGCGCGGCCTCGCTCAGGCGCTGCTGGTCGACGCCTTTGCCGTCGGCCGGGCGCACGGCGCGACCCGCTCGGACCTCGCCACCGACTCCCGCACCGGGGCGCTCGGGCTCTACGAGAAGGTCGGGATGCAGGTCAGCTCGACCTGGGTGAACCGGGCAATCGCCGTGTGAGGTCGGTGTTGGCCTCAGGAGGCCTTGAGGAGCTCGTCGAGGATGTGAGGCAGCCGGCCGACATGCAGCTTGGGGACACAGGCAGCGATCCCGAGGCGTTCGGCTTCGGCGACGATCTTGGCGTCCAGGTGGGCCGAGAACAGCACCACGATCTGGGTCGGGAAGTCGCTGAGCATCTCGGCGGCGACCTCGAGGCCGCTCAGTCCCGGCATCCGGTTGTCCAGCAGGACGACTCGGGGGCGCTCCGGCGGAGAGTGCGAGCGATAGCGCTCCAACGCCGTGGCACCGTCCGTCGCCTCGTCGAGCACGACCAGACCGGCACCCTCGAGCACCAGCCGGGCGAGCTCACGAATGGACTCCTCGTCGTCGACGAGCAGCACCGAGACGGGTGTCCCGCCTTCCCGCGCGGACATGACGATCACTCTAGTCCTCCGAGCCGTCGGAAGGCTGGCACGGCAGCTCGACGACGAACCGCGTCCGCTCGCCCGACCGCGCTTCGGCAAAGAGCCGCCCGCCATGGGCCTCGACGATCCGGCGGGAGATGTAGAGGCCCAGCCCGGTGCCGGTGACGCTGCCGTCGCGCCCGCGCACGAACTTCTCGAAGATGCGTTCCATCTGGTCTGGCTCGATGCCCCCGCCCTCGTCCTCGACCACGATCCGGGCGTGGCCGTCCACCCGATCCAGGCCCAGGCGGATGGGTGTGTCGGGCGGAGCGTTCTTGCGAGCGTTGTCCAAGAGGTTGGCGAACACCTGCTGCAGGCGATCGGCGTCTCCCAGGACGTCCACCCGGTCAGCGCCCAGATCGACCTGCACCTGGTCCTGCGCCCCGAGGAAGCCCTCGACGGCGGTGGTCACCTCTGCGCCGAGATCGAGCTCAGCCATCGTGTAACCGAACCGCCCGGACTCGATGCTCTCGGTGTCCAGGACGTCGCGCGTCATCGCCTGAAGCCGACGCGCGTTGACGAAGGCGCGGCGGACCGCGGTGATCCGGTCCTCGTCACTCATTCCCTCCCAGTGGTCCAGGGTGGTCTGGAGGAAGCCCAGGACGCCGGCGACCGGCGTGCGGAGCTCGTGGGAGACCACGGAGATGAACTCTTCCTGCGAGCGGGACAGCTTCCGCAGTCGGTCCTCCTCCTCCCGGGCCTGGCGAAGCCGGCGGACCAGGATCCACACCAGCACGAGACCGACCACGAGCATGAGCAGGACCAGCACGAGGCCGGCGACTCGCAGCGGGCCGGTCAGGGGCCCGACGAACTCGTCGCGTTCCTGGGTGAAGATGACCCGCCAACCAACGATGGGCGCGTCCGCGACGAACACCAGGGTGTCGCCGACGTGCACCCGGCCAGCGTCGAGGCTGGCCAGGTCCAGGTCCGTCACCGGCTCGCCGAGCCCAGAAGAAGCGCTCGTGGCCAGCACGACACCGTTGCTGTCGACGAAACGCCAGACCGCCGAGGAGTCCTCGTCGGCCGCCAGCGCCTCAATCTCCTGGTTGAACGGCGAGTCCGGGGTGAGGGCGGCCTCGAAGATGAGCGCGCCGCGCAGGGTCCCGGGGGTCGGCCCCGGGATGGCCACCGCGAACGCGTAGCTCGGCAGGTCGGTCGTCACGCCCTGCTCGGTCACCGGGAGGACGGCCGCGGGCTGGGTCAACAGCTTGGCCTTGGCCTCGGACCATCCTGGCGCGTCGTACCTTCCGCCCAGCGTGCCGGGCCGGAGGAGGACGCCGGCCGTGATCGTGTCCTTGTCGTCCACCAGGAAGCTCCCCGACCGCGCGTCGGGGTCGATGGCGAAGGTGTCGAGGACCGCCTGGTCGGCGGCACTGCCCTTGGCGAGGTCCCAGGGCCGCGCCCCGAGCCCCCCCAGTGACCCCAGGCTCGACTCGACCCGTGCATTGAAGCTGCGCGCGGTCGTGGAGACCTGAGCCTGCTTGGCATCCTCCAGCGCGGTGATGCCGTCGTTGGTGGCCCCGCGCAGCAGCAGGATGGTCGCCAGGCCGACGGCCAGGACGGCCACTGCGGCCGCCACCGGCACCAGGCGTTCACGCAGGGTCATCGGCTTCTCCTTGCTCCGGCAGAGGCCCGACGGCCTCCGGTTCGTGCAGCGGATAGGTGACCTCGAAGCGGGCCCCCCCGCCGAGCGCCGTCCCGATCGACACGGCGCCGTCCATGAACGTTGCGAACTCCGAAACGATCGACAGACCCAGCCCCGCTCCTCGCGTGCGGGTCACCTCGTCGCCCCCACCACGGAAGAACCGGCTGAAGACCTGCTCGCGCTCGTGCTGGGGGATCCCCGGGCCCTCGTCGTCCACGATGAGGTGAGCCGCGTCCCCACCCTCCACCCGAACTCGGATGGTGGTGCCGGCCGGGGAGTACTTGGCCGCGTTGCCCACGAGGTTGGTCACGACGCGATCGATCGCCAGGGTGGAGCCGGCCACGACCAGGCCCGGCTCGACGGCAACCACCAGCTCGTGGTCCGGCGTCAGGTCCGGCTGGCCCTCGATCAGCGACCGCACCTCGACACCGAGGTCCAGCAGCTCCTTCTCGCCGGTGAACGGGCGACCCTGCTCCAGCCTGGCGAAGTCGAGGAGGTTCTCCACGAGCGCGCCCAGCCGCTGGGCGTTGCTCTCGACCCGCTGGGCGTAGAGCAGGCCGGTCTCCCGATCCAGGCCGTCCCAGTTGTCGGTGAGCATGTTGGCGTAGCCGACGACTGCCGCGGTGGGAGTTCGCAGCTCATGCGATGCGGTCGCCACGAACACCGTCTTCAGGTGGTCGAGACTGCGCATCCGCGTGATCATGGATCGCTGGTGCGCGTATGCCTCGGCGTTGGCGATTGCGGACGAGAGGGTCTCGGCGGCCGCGACGAGCGTGTGCACCTCCTGCTCGTCCAGCTCGCGCCGCGTGCGCACTCGCAGCACGCCCAGAGATCGTCCTCCGCGGGCCAGCGGTACCTCGACACAGGCTCCGGCCGAGATCGGCGCGTGGGCGGCGGACGCGGGTTCGAGCTCGTCGGGCGCGTTTCGCCACACGAATGTCGGCCTCGACCCGGAGCCGAGAAGAGACAGTCCGTCCAGGTCCAGTACGGACTCCAGGAGCGCGAAGCTCGCCGGCAGCACCTCGGCCAGATCGAGGCTGGACTGCACGATCGACGCGAGCTCGGCGAGCGTGGCGTCGGTCTGTCCGCGCACTCGAGAGGCGTCTCGACGCCGACGCTCCGACATGGCGCGGCGCGCGGTGATGGCGGCGCCGAGCAGTCCGGCCAGCAGAGCCAGGAGCGCCGCCAGCCACGCACTCGCGGGGAGCGAGTCGTGTCGAACCGAGGCCTGCAGCCGCCACCCGGGAGCGCCGGACTCGTCCAACGGCACGTCGTACCGAGTCACCCCGTCCGTGCCCTCGCCCGGGAACCCGGTGGCGGCAGCGACCCGATGGCTGGGCCCCCAGACCGCGACTGAGCCGGCGTCGCCGCCCAGGGAGTCCAGCGTCGAGTCGAGGGCCAGCGGCGTCACGGAGTAGCCGGCCACGCTGGTCCGGCGGCTCGCCACCGTGGTGGGGCCGGGCGGGTCGTAGCGCGCCATGACGACCAGACCCCCACCGACATCGTCGAGCACCGGCGACCCGGTGTCGCGGGCAAGAGCTGCGACCGCCGTCGACGGCCCATCCGGATCGCTGCCGGTCACGTCACGGGTGGCCGGGTTGGCAGCGACCGCGGTCGGGTCGCGCTGTTCTTCGATGGCCGCAGCGACGGGCAGTACGGCGCTCGCGGCCGCCCGTGCCGCCTCCCGGGCGCCCTCCTGTTCGGTGCGAGCACTCGCCTCGAGCAGGATCGCCACCGCCACCGCCAGACCGACGCCCGCTATTGCGGCTGCCAGCCAGTGAGATGTTGCCCGAGATCGCGCCCGGGTCACGGGGCGGCCACGGCGGCGCGCAGAGCCCGGAGGTTCCCCTTCGCCAGGAAAGTGACCCCGATGGCCGCCGCCCGGGCACTGAGCTCGGGACTCTGGTAGTTGCTGTACATCACGACCCGGACCTGGGGATGTGCCACCACCAACCGCTCGGCAAGGGAGAGTCCGGTCTCCCCGGGGGGCATGCGGTGGTCCAGGACCAGCGTGTCCGGGTCGAGCACCTCGACGAGCTCCTCGGCCTCGGCAGCATCCCGGGCGCCATAGACCTCGTGCCCCTCCAGGCGCAGGTCGGTCAGGGCCAGATCGAGCGCGTCGGGGTCGTTCTCGGCAACGACGACAACGGACATCCAGACCTCTTCTTCTCGCGAGCTCCCCGATCGCGGAGTGCCCCCCGAGACTGGGCGTCGCGATTGTGTCACTCCGACTGCCTGGACCGGGAGTGAATCGCGGACGAGGCGCGAGATTGCCCCGACACACGCCTTAGTGTCGCGCCGTGCCCCGAACCTCCTTCGTCACCCGCTACGACTTCCGCGCGCCGGGAGCCACGCCCGAGGAGCGGCGCGAGCTGTTCGGGCGGGCGCTCGAGCAGGCGGCGTACGTCGACCGGCATGGCCACGACGCACTGATGGTCTCCGAGCACCACGGCTCCGAGGATGGCTACCTGCCCAGCCCGATCCCCGTCGCCGCCGCGTTCGCCGCGGTGACCGAGCGGATCCCGATCTCCATCGCCGCCCTGCTGGTCAACCTCTATGACCCAGTTCGACTGGCCGAGGACCTCGCGGTGCTCGACCATCTCTCGGGCGGGCGGGTCAGTCACACGCTCGGGCTCGGCTACCGGCGCGAGGAGTACGACGCCTTCGGCGCGGCCTGGGAGTCTCGCGGCCGCGACATCGAGGAGCGGATCACCCGGATGCTCGACGCCTGGAGGACGGGCGCGGTGACGCCGGCGCCGTACACGCAGCCGCACCCGATGCTGTTCTACGGCGGCGGCTCGGTCGCGGCCGCCAGGCGGGCCGCCCGGCTCGGCCTGCACTTCCAGCCGCAGCTCGGCGGTCCCGAGCTGAAGGTGGCCTACGAGGAGGAGTGCCGGGCGCAGGGTCGCGAGCCCGGCCTCACCCTGCTCGCGCCGTCCGGGCCGGCGAACGTCTTCTGCGCCGCCGACCCGGACGCCTTCTGGGAGCGGTACGGCCACCATCTGCTGGCCGACGCGCGCGGGTACGCCGCGTGGCGAGCCGCCGACACGGCGTCGTACGTGCGCGACGACTCGAGCACTGTCGAGGAGATGCGGGCCGCAGGTGTCTATGCCGTGCTGACCTCGGACGAGCTCGTCGACCGGTGCCGGGCCGGCGACATCCGGCTGGTCACCAGCCACCCGGCCTGCGGCGGGCTGCCGGCCGAGCCTTCGTGGGAGTCGCTGCGGCTGGTCAGCGAGACCGTCATGCCGGCGGTGCGAGCGAGGCCATGACCGACCTCAGCATGGTCCGTCGCGACCCGCACGGGACTCCACACCCCCTGCCCCTGCTGTTCGTGCACGGCGCCTGGCACGGAGCGTGGTGCTGGGAGGAGCACTTCCTGGACTTCTTCGCCGAACGCGGCCACCGGGTCGCGGCGCTCGACCTGCGCGGCCACGGCTCGTCCCCGAGCCGGGGGAGGTTCCGCACGATCCGGATGCGGTCGCCTCGGGTCCGCCGCGCGGAGTCATCGGCGTCACGATGGACATCGCCCGACGGCATCCGCTGAGGTTCCTCCGGATGAACGCGACCTGGTCCCTGTACCCGCTCGTCGCCGATCCGCAGGACGCCCGCGCCCTGTTCTTCAGCGAACTCGTCGACGAGGCCACGGCCCTCGGCTACTCCATGCGGATGCAGGACGAGTCGTACTTCGCCTTCCTCGACATGCTCGTGCTCGACCGGCCTCGACCCAGCCGGGTGACCGCGCCGATGCTCGTGCTGGGTGGTTCGCGCGACGCGATCTTCCCCCCGCACGACGTTCATGCCACAGCGTCGGCGTACGGCACGTCAGCCGTCATGTTCGACGCCGGGCACGACCTGATGCTCGAGCCCGTCTGGCCCGAGGTCGGCGCCACGATCGCCGACTGGGTGGCGGAGCTCCCCGATCACTGACCAGCGCTGGGTCAGGGCGCCACGCCGAGCTGGACCATCAGGGCGAGGTTGTCCCAGTAGATCCGGTGCGAGACGAACTTCCCGTCCCGCGCCTGCAGGAAGTCGGCGTAGGCGAAGGAGACCTGGTTGCCGCTGGGCGGGATGGTGCCCTCCGGCGTCACCATCGGGCCGGTGTGCCGCCCGGAGAAGATCGCTTCGACGACGATCGTGTCGCCGACCTCGAACGAGCGGACGATGTCGTGGCGCATCCCCTCCATCGCGGTGTTGAACGCCTCGCCGAGGGCGCGGAACTCGTCGATGCCCTTGAGGGTGCCGCCCGGGGTGACGGTCTCGACGTTGGGGTCGAACAGTTCGCTCGCGGCGTCCATGTCGCCGTCGGCGATGTGGACGTAGTGCTGCTGGACGAGCTCGAGAAGTGTGGACATCGGGTGCCTCCTGCTGGATGTGTTTGGACCGGTCCAGCGTGCAGCCCGCGGCCGGTGCGGCACTACGGGGAGTTCTCCCCCACCAACCCGTGCTCGAGCGCGTACAACGTCGCGCCCGCCCGGGTGGAGACGCCGATCTTGGGATAGATCCGCTGCAGGTGCCCATCCACGGTCTTCGGGCTGATCGTCAGCGCCCGCGCGATCTCCCGCATGGAGCCCCCACGCGCGACCTCGCCCAGGATCCCGATCTCGCGCGCGGTCAGCCGCGGTTGCGGCGGCCGGTCGACGGGGGCTCCGGCAGCACCCAGCACAGCGTCCACCGCGGCGTCGTCCAGGCGGCTGGCCACGGCCTCGGCCCGAACGTGCGCGGCGGCGGCGGCTGGCGAGAGCGCCTCACGGTGCGGCCGGGCCTCGGTCTTGGTGTGGTAGGCGTCGGCCGCTGCCAGCACCCGCGCGGCGGCGCTGAGCCCCGAACCGCGCAGCCCACGGAAGTAGCCGCTGCCGTCCAGTCGCTCATGGTGGCACGACGCCACGTCGGCGAGGGAGCGGAGGTACGGCGTCCGGGAGAGCACCTGGTTCGTGTGGTACGGGTGCATCCGCAACCGTTCCACCTCATCCGGTTTCAGCGGTCGCGTGGCGTCCCAGATGCCCGAGGAGATGCCGACGCGCCCGATGTCGTGCACGAGGCCGGCGCGGCCGACCAGGACGACGTCCTCCTCAGGCAGGCCGAACGCCCGCGTCGCGTCGCGGGCGAGCTCGGCCACGCCTCGCGAGTGACCGAGCAGCCAGCGGGACTTGAGGTCTGCGAAGTCGGCGAGCGCCGCCAGTGCGGTGTCGATGTCGGTGTCGTCGGGCAGCCGGTCGGGGGCAGGCTCCGCCGCGATGACCGCGTCCCACAGCGAGTCGCTCGAAGCGAGCGGTCCCAGCAGCGGGCCCGGGTCGGCGACGAAGGCGTCGACGACCGACGGCGCGAGGGCCCCGCCACTGCGGCTGCGCAGCAGGGCGGAGGTGGCTTCCGCGCCCAGCAACCGCTCCGCGTTCACCGCCAGCGTCGCCACCTGCACCACCCGGGTCGGCAACGGAATCTCTTCGCCGGACAGCTCGCCGGGCAGCCCCGAGCCATCCCAGTTCTCGTAGACCGCCCCGATGTCGCCGATGCTCTCCGCGGCGTACCCGCAACGGTTGCCGAGCATCATTGCGGCCTCGCAGATGCCGTCCGCGGTCGCCATGATCCTCGGCCCGCCGACGAACGCACGGACCAGGGCGAGTGGCCGCGCCGCGAACGGGTTGGCACGGGAGACGTGGCTCAGCATGAACCGCAGCATCTGCCGGTGGTCGCTGAAGTCGACGATCGAGGCATGCTCGCGCATCAGTATCTCGTCGCCGACCACCTCGGCCACGGTGGCGCTCGCGGAGGTGCAGCCGATGTGCTGCAGCAACGACAGGTGGTAGGTGCGCCGCAGCTCGCCGGGTTCGAGCCCGAGCCGCTCGCCCAGCCGCATCGAGACGAGGCAGGTGCCCAGGCCGGTCTCCAGCGGCAGGCCCATCCCTGTGTCCGCCGCCAAGGACGTCGCGGCCATCAGCTCGGGCCAGCTGATCCTCGGCTCCATGGGGGGACGGTATGCCCAGGCTCAGCGGATGGGCCTCCCCGAGATCGCCCGCGCGATGACCAGCCGCTGGATCTCGGAGGTGCCCTCGAAGATCGTGTAGATGCGGGCGTCCCGGGCCATCCGCTCGACCGGGTACTCGCGGGTGTAGCCGTTCCCCCCGAGGATCTGCATCGCCTGCCCGGTGACCCGGACCGCGGTCTCCCCGGCGTACAGCTTCGACATGGAGCCCTCGGCGGCCTCGAACGCCTTGCCCTTCTTGGCCATCCACGCCGCCCGCCACACCAGCAGCCGGCTCGCGTCGATGTGGGTCTTCATGTCCGCGAGGGCGAACGCGATCGCCTGGTTCTCGATGATCGGCTTGCCGAACTGCTCGCGGGTCTTGGCGTAGTCCAGCGCCACCTCGTACGCCGCGCGGGCGATGCCCACCGCCTGCGCGCCGACCGCGGGCCGGGTCCGCTCGAACGTCACCATCGAGGCGTTGCCCGCCACGCTGGTCCCCTCGCGGGCCCTGGCCAACCGCGCGTCCAGCTTGTCCTTGCCTCCGAGCAGGCAGCTGCCCGGGATCCGCACGTGGTCGAGCACCACCTCCGCGGTGTGCGAGGCGCGAATGCCGTGCTTGGCGAACTTCTGGCCCTGGCTGAGTCCCTTGGTGCCGGGCGGGACGACGAAGCTCGCCTGGCCGCGGGCGCGCAGCTCCGGGTCGACCACAGCGGTGACGACGTGGACGTCAGCCATGCCGCCATTGGTGGCCCAGGTCTTGGTGCCGTCGATGATCCACTCGTCGCTCGCCTCGTCGTACGTCGCGCGGGTGCGCATCGCGCCGACGTCGCTGCCGGCGTCGGGCTCGGAGGAGCAGAACGCCGCGGTCTTGAGGTCGCCGGGGGAGCCGAACATCTGCGGCACCCACTCACCGACCTGCTCCGGAGTGCCGTTGGCCGCAACCCCGGCCGCGGCCAGTGCGGTCCCGACGATCGCGAGACCGATGCCGGCGTCGCCCCAGAACAGCTCCTCCATCGTCACCGGCAGCCCGAGCCCGGTCTCCTCGAAGTGCTGGGCCGCGAAGAAGTCGAGCGAGTACAGCCCGATCTTCGCGGCCTCCTCGAGCACCGGCCAGGGGAACTCCTCCTTCTCGTCCCACTCGGCCGCCGCCGGCCGGATCACGTCCTCGGCGAACGTGTGCACCCACTTCTGGAGCTCGACCTGGTCGGGACCGAGCTCGAAGCTGGGCGTCGTCGCGCCCTCGGAGTCGCTCACCCCACCGAGGTTACCGGCGAGTTAGGGTGTGTCTCTAGGCGTGCGCCGGTGCCTCCGGATCCAGCTCTGCCTGCACGCCCTCGTCGCCCAGGTCGGCGCCGTAGTCGTCCGGACTCGTCGCGTCGGTGCCCTCGTCGACGCCGGCCGCGCGAAGCGCCAGGGTGAGGACGACGGTCACCAGCAGGTTCAGCAGGAGCGCAACGAACCCGATGTAGACGAGCGTCTCGGTGAACGGGAACTCGTTGAGCGGACTGCCGAAGTGGCTGCCGGGATCGCCGACCTTGGGGTTCCCGTAGGCGACCAGCGTGCCGTAGACCATGCCCACCGCCCAGCCGGCCAGCAGCGCCCACCGGTGGAACCACCGGCTGTAGAGACCGACCACGATCGCGGGGAAGGTCTGCAGGATCCAGACGCCGCCGAGCAGCTGCAGGTCGAGGGCGTACGTGGTGGACACGAACAGCACGAACAGCAGGGCGCCGAACTTGACCAGGAGCGAGGCGTACTTGCTCTGCTGCGCCTCCTCGGCATGAGTGGCGTTCCGGTTGAGGTAGGCCTTGTAGACGTTGCGGGTCCACAGGTTCGCGGCCGCGATCGACATGATCGCCGCCGGCACCAGCGCGCCGATCACGATGGCCGCGAACGCCACGCCCGCGAACCAGTCGGGGAACTCGTTCTCGAACAGCTGCGGCACAGCGTGCTGGGGGTTGGTCACCTTGACCCCGGCGGCGATCGCGACGAAGCCGAGCAGCGCGAGCAGCCCGAGCAGGAACGAGTACGCCGGCAGCAGCGCGGCGTTGCGTCGGATCACCGACCGTTCCCGCGTCGAGAGCACTGCGGTCACCGAGTGCGGGTACATGAACAGCGCCAGTGCCGAGCCGAGGGCCAACGACGCGTACGCCCAGTGCAGCAGGGGCGCCGGGATGGCGCTCTTGGGTGCGGCCTCGCCGGCCGCGATGGCATCGGCGTTGGTCTCGTTGTGGGCCGCGAACGAGTCCGAGGCCGCGCTGAAGATGCTGTCCCAGCCGCCGAGCTGGGTCGGTAGGTAGATGATCGCCACGAAGATCACGATGTAGATCAACGTGTCCTTGACGAACGCGATGAGGGCCGGCGCGCGCAGGCCCGAGGAGTAGGTGTAGGCCGCGAGCACGGCAAAGGCGATGAACAGCGGCAGGTCCTTGATGAACCAGTTGGCGTCGTCGGTGCCGATGCCCATCACCTCGAGGACGACCTCGATGCCGACCAGCTGGAGCGCGATGTAGGGCATGGTCGCGAGGATCCCGGTCAGCGCGACCGCCAGGGCGAGCGGCCGGCTGTCGTAGCGGCCCTGCACGAAGTCGGCCGGCGTGACGTACCCGTGCCGGTGGCTGACCGACCACAGCCGCGGCAGGAACAGGAAGATCAGCGGGTAGACCACGATCGTGTACGGCACGGCGAAGAACCCGATCGCGCTGCCGGCGTACAGCAGCGCGGGCACCGCGACGAACGTGTAGGCGGTGTAGAGGTCGCCGCCGATCAGGAACCAGGCGATGAAGGTGCCGAACCCGCGGCCGCCCAGGCCCCACTCGTCGAGGCTGCCCATGTCGGCGGCCCGGCGCCACCGCGCGGCGACGAAGCCGAGCACCGTGACGAGCAGGAAGAAGAAGAGGAAGACGCTGAACGCGACCGTGCTGACGTTGCTCACCGCTTCGCCGCCCGGTCGCGGTCGCCAGCCTTGGCCAGGTAGTAGGCGATGACGGTCAGCACCACCGCGGCCGGGATCAGCGCGAGCTGGAACCAGTAGTAGAACGGGAACCCGAACAGCGTCGGGTCGTCGGTGTCGTAGAGCGGCACCAGCAGCGGCAGGATCACCGCGGGCGCGAGGAGGACCACGATGAGGGTCCAGCGGGCGGACGAGGACATGGGGCACCTCCGAGTAGGTCCAACCGGCCCGGTTACCCCGAAACGATGAGTTGCAAACCCCTCTCGGGTCAGAACCTGAGAACACCGAGACCAGGAGGTGCCCGATGGCGCAGGTGATCGCCAACCTCGCGATGTCCATCGACGGCTTCATCGCCGACCCCGACGACCGCTGCGACGAGCTGTTCGGCTTCTACGACAACGGAGACGTCGAGCTCGTCCTTGCCAGCGGATGGCCGGCGTTCCACATGTACGAGCCGAGCGCCACGCTCTTCCGCGACGCGGTGGCGCGGGTCGGCTGTCATGTCGTCGGCCGGCGGCTCTACGACATGACGAACGGTTGGAACGGGCACCCCGGCAACGAGGCCCCGATGGTCGTGGTCACCCACCACGCTCCCGACCAGCATCCCGAGGGCGTCCCCTACCACTTCGTCTCGGGCATCGAGCCCGCGATCGCCCTGGCCAGTGAGCTCGCCGGGGACCTCGACGCCGTGATCGCAGGTGCGTCGCTGGCGCGGCAGGCACTCGACGCAGGGCTGCTCGACGTCATCGACGTGAGCCTCGTGCCCGTGGTGCTCGGCGCGGGCATCCCGTGGTTCGCCGGCTCGAAGGGCCCGGTGCGACTCTCGGACCCGGTCGTGCACGAGGGCCGGGGCGTCACGCACCTGCGCTACCACGTGACGAAGGAGCAGACTCCTTCTTCGTGATCGATCTGTCGAGGTACGCCGACTGGACCACCTGGCTGACCTCGCAGGCCGAGGCTGACGAGGACGCGCACTGCGTCTGGGTCGGCGGCTCGGCCGCCACGGGCGGGTACGACGAGTGGTCCGACCTCGACGTCGACGTACTCTGCACGCCGGGCACGTCGGCCGCCGTCTACGAGCGCTGGCTGGCCAAGGCCCGGACGGACTTCGACGTCCGCGACGTCTGGGAGGTGCCGGAGCACGTGTGGCCGGACGGCCGGCAGTGCTTCGTCAACCTCCAGGACCGGCCCGGGCTGCTGCTCGAGCCGACCCGCCTCATCGACCTGCACGTCTCCGACCTGTCCGACCAGCACTCGCACCTCGACGTACGCCGGCACGGGACGCCGATCGTCCTCCATGACCCGGACGGGCTGCTGGTGCTCGAGGAGGAGGACGTCTCCGACGCGCTCGCCGCGGCCGTCTCGCAGGTGCGGCTGCGGCGTACGACCGACGAGTGGCTGGTCAACCGGGCCATCGCCCGAGGTCACGTCGCCGAGGCGGTCGACTTCTACCTGCGCTTCGCGCTGGCCTCCGTGGTTCGCCTGGTCCGCGTCGAGCACTGCCCGTGGCGACACGACTTCGGGCTGCGCTACCTCCGCGACGACCTCCCCGCTGAGGTGGCGGACCGCATCCAGGAGCTGGTGCCCGGCGCCACCACGGCCTCGCTGGAGGAGCTGTCGCTGCGCTGCTACGCGTGGCTGGATGAGCTGCTGGGTCAGCGCCAGCGCTGATCGCGGCTGCGGGGCCCGCACGCCCAGGCGCCTCGCGGCCCGCGATGCCGGAGCACCACGAACCAGAACACCGCGAACCCGATCAGGAAGATCGGGAAGTGCATGACCACGGTGGCCACGATCAGCACGGCCAGCACCACGAGGAGCGGTCCCGGGAGCCCGCGGCGAAACGGTCGAGGCCCGGAGCGCCAGTAGCGGTCGTCCCGGTCACCCTGCAGCGGGTCGGCCCCGGCCGCGGCGTACGGGCTCGGGAGGTCGCTGAAGATCGGGGCGATCTCGCCCCGCGTCTTCGCTGCCCAGATCTGCTCGAGCCGCTCGCCGTGCTCGTCGGCGGTCAGCCGGCCCTGGGCGAAGTGCTCGCCCAGGTCGGCCGCCGCGGCTTCCCGCTCGGTGTCACTGAGCCGGACCTGGTCGTTCACGAGTCGTCCTCGTCGGTGTCGGCCACGGCGTCGGCACCGTCGGCGAGGATGCCGTAGAGCTTGCGCCGGGTCTCGACGAGGACGTCGATCGCCGCGCGCTGCTGCTGCTCGGAGCCCGAGGTGATGATCTGCCACACGGCACCCATCACCTGGCCGATCTCGGGCTTGAGGTCTCCGAAGCCCGACGACTGCTGGTCGCGCTCGTGGCGCTCGAACGGCGCCCACACCGCGGCCAGCTCGTCGGCGTGCTCGGCGACGTACGCCGTGCCCTCCGCGGTCAGCGCCAGCGTCTTGCGCGGACGCTCGTCGTCGGTCTCGACCAGTCCTTCGTCCTGGAGCAGCTGGATGGTCGGGTAGACCGAGCCGGGGCTGGGGCGCCAGGCGCCGCCACTGCGCTCGTTGATCTGCTGGATGATCTGGTAGCCGTTGACCTGCTCCTGACCCTGAGCCTGACCTTGGGCCTCGGCTGCAGTGCGCAGCACGTCGAGGATGGCGGAGCGGACGTCGCCTCGGCGGACCCGCGGGCCACGCTTCTGCTCGGTCTGGCCGAGCCCGAAGAGGCCGGCGACCCACGGCGGCGGGCCCGGGCGACCGGACCAGCCGTGGCCGCTCCAGTCCCCCCACGGCCCCGGACCGCCTCGGCCTCGGCCGCGACCCCGGTGCTGGCGCCAGGTCTCGCCACCCTGCTCGTCCGAGCCGGGCCACTCTTGTCTGTTGAATCCTGGGCGTCCCATCTGGGAGCTCCTTCACTGTCTGTGTGTTCGGGTAACCGCGGCGCCCGTCCAGTCCGTACTGTCGGCGACTGTTCGCGATATATCGTGACTGTACGCCGACCTGTCGGCGCAGGCAAGGGCATGGGCGCTGAATCCCCGGGCGCCCGGGGAAACTGGCCCCGGACGGGTGTTGCAACGCCCGTCCAGGTCCGGAATCCCCGGGCGCCCGGGGATTCCGACAACGGCTTACCGCGCCAGCCAGGCGGCGTACGCGTCGAACGTGTAGGGCCGGCCGAGGAAGTCGGCGACCAGGTCCGCGGCGTCCTTGGTGCCGCCGGCCGCGAGGATCGAGTCGCGGTAGCGCCGGGCCACCGCGGTGTCGAAGAGGTGGTCGGGGTCGAAGGCGGAGAACAGGTCCTTCGCGATCACCAGCGACCACATGTAGGTGTAGTAGGCCGAGGAGTAGCCGCCGAGGTGGCCGAAGTTGGCGAACAGGTGGGTGTCGGGGAGGTACCGGTACGGCGAGTACCGCTCCTGCAGCTCGATCATCCTCGCGGTCAGGTCCGGCGGCCGCTCGGTGTGGAACCAGTACGACATGGCGGCGTAGAACATCTGCTGCCGGGCCTGGGTGCCCTTGCCGAAGTCGTCGGCCGCACGCATCCGGTCGACCAGGTCGGCCGGGATCGGCTCGCCCGCGGCGTTCGTCGCGAAGGTCTGCAGGACGTCGGCGTCCCAGGCCCACTCCTCGAGCATCTGGCTCGGGGCCTCCACGAAGTCCCACTCGGTGGCGACGCCGGCGAAGCGCGTCCAGCCGACATGTCCGCCCAGCACGTGGTGGACCAGGTGCCCGAACTCGTGGAACAGCGTCACCACGTGGTCGTGCTCCATCAACCCGGTGCTGAAGTTGCAGACCAGCGCCCCCTCCGGGAGCTGCCGGCCACCCACGCCGTTGGCGATCGTGAACTGTGCGGCGTGCTTGTACTTGCCCTCGCGCGGGTGCAGGTCGAGGTAGATCCGGCCGAGGCTCTCGCCGTTGTCCACCGCAGTCGGGAAGACGTCGTAGGCCGCGACGTCCTCGTGCCAGACGACGGCGTCGGTGGCCGGCTCGTAGCGCAGCCCGAACAGCTTGGCCGTCACGTCGAGCAGGCCTTGCCGCACCTTCTCGTAGGGGAAGTAGGTGCGCACCTGCTGGGAGTCGACGTCGTGCTGCTCCTTGCGGACCAGCTCCTCGTAGTACGCCGAGTCGGCGCCGTCGATCGCCTCCGCGGCGGGCACGTCCTTGCGGTACCGCTCCAGCATCACGGCCAGGTCGCGCTCCATCGGCCCCTGCGCGGCCTGCGCGATCCGCTCGATGAACTCGGGGATGGCAGGCCCCTTCTCGATCATCTTCACCGCCGCGTCGTACGACGCCCAGTCGCTGTAGCCGACGAGGTTCGCGTACTCGTGCCGCAGGTCGAAGAGCTCGCGCAGCAGCGGCTCGTTCTGCGGGTAGCCACGCTCGAGGAAGGCGACCGTGACCGCGCGCCGGACGTCGGGGTCGCGGACGAACATCCGCGCCGGCACCGCGTCCGGGTAGTCGGTGGTGACCGTGACCCGGCCCTCGTCGTCGGCCGGGTGCGCGCTCAGCCAGTCCTCCGGCATCCCGGCCAGCTGCTCGGGAGTGGCTCTGACGGTCCGGACGTCGTCGCGGATGTTGCGGCTGAACTCCTGGTCGATCGTCGTGATCCGCTCGCGGATCTCGGCGAGCCGCGCGCGCGTCACGTCGTCCTGGTCGACGCCCGCGCGCTGGAACTCTTCCAGCGTCTTGTCGAGCAACCGGGCCGCCGTCGGGTCGAGCCCGGTCGGGTCGAGGGCCGCGAAGACGTCGTACAGCCCGCGGTCCTGGCGCAGCTCGGTGACCAGCTTGTCGACCTCGACCTCGGCCTCCTCGCACGCGGTCCGCACGTCGAGCTGCGGGTGCACGTTGGACAGCAGTGATGCGAGCGCCCCCACGTTGCTGAGCGTCAGGGTGACCTCGTCCCACCTGCGCAGCACGTCCTCGGAGCCGGCCGGCGGATCGCTGCGCAACCTGTCGACGAGCTCCCGGGCGAGCGCGAGCCCGTCCGACGTCCGGCGCCGGACCCAGCCGAGAGCCTCGTCGGAGGTGGGCAGCAGCAGCGGTGCAGGCGGCGTCACGGACCCAAGCCTAGGACGCGCCCGGTCCGCGACCTCAGCCGCCGAGCTGGCCGCGCCGCCGGTTCAGGTAGGCGCGCTCGGCCTCGTTGTCGGTGAGATCGAGCGCGGCGTCGTAGGCCTCGCGGGCCTCGGCGCTGCGGCCGAGCCGGCGGAGCAGGTCGGCGCGGGTGGCGTGCCACAGGTGGTACGTCGTGAGGCTGGACTGGATTTCTGGGAGGCGGTCCACCTCCGCGAGGGCAACCTCGGCACCGTCGAGCTCGGCGACCGCGACCGCTCTGTTGAGGGCCACGATCGGCGACGGAGTGACGGCGTACAGCTGCTGGTAGAGCGTCGCGATCTGGGCCCAGTCGGTGTCGCCGGCGGTCGGGGCGTCGGTGTGCACGGCGTTCACGGCGGCGAGGATCTGGTACTGGCCGGGCCGGCCGATCGCCAGGCACTCCCGGACCAGGTCGTGGCCCTCGGCGATGAGGGCCCGGTCCCAGCCGCCGCGGTCCTGCTCGTGGAGCGGCACCAGCTCGCCGCCGGCGACGCGCACTGGGCGGCGGGCCTCGGTGAGCAGCATCAGCGCGAGCAGCCCGGTGACCTCGGGGACGTCGGGCAGCAGCTGCCGCAGGATCCGGGCCAGCCGGATCGCCTCGGCGGTCAGCTCGTCGCGGATCGGCGAGGCGTCGGCGGACGAGGACAGGTAGCCCTCGTTGAAGACCAGGTAGATCACGGCGAGCACGCCATTCACCCGCGCGGCCAGGTCCTTCGCGGACGGCACCCGATAAGGGATCTTCGCGACGCTGATCTTCTTCTTCGCGCGGGTGATCCGTTGCGCCATCGTCGTCTCCGGGACCAGAAACGCCTGTGCGACCTCGGCCACCGTCAGCCCGCCGAGCAGGCGCAGCGTCAGCGCCACCCGTGCCTCGGGCGCGAGCGCGGGGTGGCAGCAGGTGAAGATCAGCCGCAGCCGGTCGTCCTCGACGATGCCGGTGGGCTCGTGGGGTGTGTCGTCGGTGATCATGAACGCCGCCTGATGCTTGGCGTCGCGGTGGGACTCGCGCCGGATCCGGTCGATCGCCCGGTTGCCGGCTGTTGTGGTGAGCCAGCCGCCGGGGTTGGGCGGTACGCCGTCGCGCGGCCACCGTTCGACGGCTGCCAGCAGTGCCTCGCCGGCCGCCTCCTCGGCGATGTCGATGTCGCCGAAGCGGCGGACCAGTGAGGCCACGATCCGGCCGTACTCCTCGCGGTAGATCCGCTCGATCGCCCGGTCCGGTTGCGAGTCCATCCGCGAGGTCAGGCAGGCTCTGCCTGGAAGGGGCGGACCTCGACCTTGCCCTGGCAGGCCTTCGACGCCTCGGTCGCCCACTGCAGCGCGGCGTCGAGATCGGGCAGCTCCAGGATCCAGAAGCCGCCGATCCACTCCTTGGACTCGGCGAACGGGCCGTCGGTGACGATCGGCTCCGCACCGGTGTTGTCGACCGTGGTCGACACGTCGATCGGCTCGAGTCCTCCGCCGAACACCCAGATGCCGGCGTCCATCATCTTCTTGTTGACCCGGTCCACCGCCTCGAACATGGGCTGCATCTGCTCCAGGTCGAACTCGGGGTCGTCGACGGTGCCGTGCACGGCGAGCATGTACTTGGTCATCTCGATCTCCTCCATGGTGAGTGGGCAGCCCGGGTGGCTGCCCTCATCCTCTCCACGAACGCGGGAAGTCCGATACGACCCCCCTCCCCGCAGAAACTCACGCTTCCCCGCTGAAGTTTCTGCGGGCAAGCGTGAGATTCACCGGGTACCCGGTGAATCTCCCCGCCGGCGCCTCCCGATTTGCGGATAGCGTCTGACGATGGCCAGCTACACCGTCAACGACGACGCCGTCGCCCGCTGCCGCGAGCTGATCACGGCGAAGCAGTACGTCCTCGACTCCGACTGGGGCGATGTCCAGCCCGACGCGGAGGCCCAGAACGCCTACCTCCAGCGGCACGACTGGGAGGAGTACGCCGGCTGGCACCTCGGCCTGACCGACGGGGCCAACGACGAGACCAAGGCCCGCTACGCCTTCGTCTACGGCGACCTCCGGCGCGTCCACCGCACCGGCCTCATCGCCTGCGTCTACCGCGCCGCCGAGTGGCGCCACAAGGCAGTCGAGCTGGCCGCCCACGACCTGCTCCAGCAGCTGGACCGAGCCGCCGGGATCTCCTGAGCCCGCCAGAACGACGTACGACCCCGGCAGCCGCGCGACTGCCGGGGTCGTCTTGTCGGTGAGGGTCAGGACCCGTAGAGCGCGGCGGTGCCCTCTGCGTCGAGCTGGCTGAAGCCCAGGTCCGACGAGGTTCCGTTGCACTGCGGGTAGTGCATGATCGACTCCGAGTCGTACGGCGTCAGCGGCCGCCAGTTGTTGTCCTCGAAGCAGGTTCCGGACTCGGGCCGGGTGTGCTCGTGGCGGAAGCCCAGCGTGTGGCCGAGCTCGTGGCCGAGGATGTTGCTCGGCGGCCACCCGGAGGTGGCGACGCTGTCGTCGACGAGGATGTTCATCTCGAAGTCGGCACTGCTCGGGAAGAACGCCCGGGCGATGTACTCGTCGGTGTCGATCGGCTCGACCGAGAACAGCACCGCGTCGTTCGACGTGGTGCAGTTGGCGTCCTGCGACGAGTCGTAGATGAAGTCGATGGCCGAGGAGGCGCCTTCCCAGAGGGCCGCACCGCCTGCCATGGCGTCCACGATGGTCGACTTGAGAGAGCCGAAGTCGTCGCTCACGCAGTAGGTCAGGCTGCCGACCTGGCTCGTGCTCCAGACGTCGTCGGCGCCACCGTTCGTGTTCACGACGAGCTGGTTGGAGCCACCGTTCTGGTCGGCGGCCTCCATCATCGACTCGTAGTACGCGCGCAGCTTGGCCACCGTCGCGATCGGTTCGTCGCCGTTCACGATGAACTGTCCGTCCGCATCGCGGTACGTCGAGGCCCTGAACTCCGCCCACGTCGGTGGGGCGGGTCGCTGCTCCTCAGCGATGGCGCTCCCCCCGGCGTTGTCGCTCGACGACGCGGTCGCGGGCGAAGCCGCAAGACCGGCGACAGCCAAAGCAGTCGCGGCCAGGATGCCCTGGCCTCGGCGAGTGACTCTCATAACAGAACTCCCTTGTGTGTTCGACTCGGCCGGGAACACGCCCGACCCGGAGACCTGCGCCCCGATGACGCAGGTCTGACGTCAAGGCGCGGGCGGGCCCGGTCCTCGACGGATGCAGGCCGGGAGGTGTTCTCCACCGAGGCGACAACCACCACCACTGCGTGTCCCGAGAATGAAACGCATCGCGACGAACCCACCACACATCGATGTTCCTGGGAACCGTCGATAGACCGGAAGGTTCCGCTTGCATCCTCGGTCCTAGCCGGCGAACCTCTCGAGAATCTCGTGGTTGGGCGGAAATCTCACACGCCCAGCGCGTTCAGACCGGGACGTCCTCGATCCGGTCGTACGACGTCTCGAGGTGCTCGGTCGAGACCAGCCACTCCTCGCCCGCGATGCCCCGAAGCACCCACTGACCCGGGCGAGCGGTCTGTTTGCCCTCGAGGCTTCGCACCACCTCGCCGGGCCGCGCCTGGCGGCCCTGCACCTCGCCGACCCGGCGCCAACGGTCACCCCCGATCGGCTCGTGGGTCTTCTCGAAGATCGCGGCGTCCACGGACCGAGAGCCGGCCTCGTCGAGGACCTCCCAGTCGCCGGCATCCCCGCGCATCACCGCGCCGTCGGAGGTCTCCCAGGCCCACGGCCGGTCCCGCCGTACGGCGGTCACCTCGCCCTTGCGGCGGAACCGGAGCCAGGTCGCGAACGGGTCGTCGAAGGACCGGTAGCCGAGCGTCTCCAGCAGGGCGAGACTGTCGGTGACCAGCTTGCGAGTCTTCTCGCGTGCCTGGTCCGAGAGCTGGTCCCAGGCCAGCAGGTCGGGGTGCCTCTTGCGGTCGCGGTCGCGCTCGGCGGCCCAGGTCCAGCCGTTCCGCTTCAGGTGCTCGAGCCACGACTCCTGCTCACGGCGCGCCATCTTGTCGAGCTGGTCGTCACTGACCCGGGATGCGGCCGGACCACCGGCGCCCCAGCTGCGGCCCACGTCGACCGCGGAGCCGAGCACGGTCAGCACCTGGCGGACGTTGGACTCCCGGTAGAACGGCGCCAGCTCGTCCCACGGCCGCCGGGCTGGGTCGTCGGGGTCGGGGTAGGTGCGCACGTAGTCCTCGTGGACCAGGCGCGCGATCCGCTCCCAGCTGTCCACCGGCCGACCGTGACCGGCGTCCAGGGTCGTGCCGAAGGCGCGCACCTGCGCGAGCAGCGGTTCGGAGCCGAGGCCGGTGACCTCGGTGTGCCGGGAGTAGACGAGCAGACCGGGGTGGGTGACCCCGAGCCGCGAGGCGAAACGCTGGTCGGCGACGCTGACGTCGCCGCTGAACACGACGGCGGGCGCGACGTGCTGCTCGACCGCGTCGCGTACGACGACATCGAGGTCGCGGCCGGTCTCGGCGCGCACGTGGTCGAGGCGGCTGTTGCCGAACCGACGTTGCGAGAGGTCGTGCTCCTCGATCACCTCGTCGGCGGACTCGCCGACGACCGTCACTGAGGGCATCGGCTTCGCTTCGCCCATCAGCGCGCGCTCGCGGCCGCGCTGGGCCAGCTCGGCAACCACCGCGAAGGTGAGGTCGGACTGCCCGGCGAGCAGCACGTGGTCGACCCCCCGCTCCACCATGTGGTCGACGAGGAGCCGTGCGGTGACCTCGTTCTCGCTGATCGTGTCGACGATCCACGTGGGGATCCGGCTCAGGTAGCGCCGCCGCCAGTCTTCGGCCTGCCACGCCTCGTCCATCCGCAGCAGCGCTCGCACCGGGTGGTTGCCGGTGACCGACTTGCGGTCCTCGACGGCTGTCTGCACGACGGCCATCAGCGACTGGGCCTCGGTGCTGTCCTGGGCCAGAACCGCCAGTCGCCGCAGTGCGTGCCGCCGTCCGGGTCGGACCAGCAGCCGGGTCAACGAGGCCTCGCGACGGGGGTCGACGATCACGACGCGCCAGCCGGCCGCGCGCGCCAGCCCCACCCAGGGTGCCAGCGGGTCTGAGGTGACGACCGCGAGCGTCGAGCGCTCGGTGTCGGTGGCCAGGGCCGGCAGCAGCGGCGCGGAGGTGAGATCGGCACCCAGCACCACGGAGAGCCGTGGGGAGAATCGCACCGCGAGCCGGTCCACCTGGTTGCGCAGCAACGCGGTGACGGCACTCGTCGCCGCCACCAGCAGCACGATCAGCTGGGCCAGCCGGGCGAACTGGAGGGCCAGCGGCACCCCGTCCACCTCGCAGCCCCGTGCACCGAACATGTCGACGGCGTAGTTGTTGGTGAGCAGACCGATCACCCGGGTCAGGACGCTCCAACCACTGCTCAGCCCGGCGTCCGGGCAGCGACCGTACGCCGCCGACGCCAGCACCAGCACGGTCAGGATGCCGAGGGCGAGCAGCACCACGGCGAACGGCCGGTTGTTGCGGCGGTTCACGAACCGCCACGCGCCGAAGGACACCACCCCGGCCGCCAGGGTGACCCCCACCGGCCAGCCTGCCTCCGGGTCGCCGAAGGCATCGAGCGGGCCCGGCAGGTCGACGTACACCGCGATGGCCAGCAGGGCGACGCCCACGGCGTAGAGCACCCCGGCGACCAGGATGACCCAGTGCGCCAGGTCGATGGACTCGCCCGCCTTCGGGTCCGGTCTGCTCACGCGAGGATCGTAGGGGCGACTGCCCATTGGGGCGTGCCGTAGCCCCGCAGGCCGGCCCCGGTCAGCACGTCAGCCCAGCCGCTCCTCGAGGTGCACGGTCACGGTCTCGCCGGACTGCTTGTCGACCTCGAGCCGCAGGGCCGACTTCACCGGGAGCTTGTGGTTGCCGTCGCCGAGCGCCATGAACGAGCTCTGGAAGGGAACCCCGTCCACGGTGCCGCGCACCTTCACCAGTCCTCGGGTGCCGAAGAACCGAGCCGACTCCGGCCACACGACGTAGGTCCAGCCGCCGGTGGCGTCGGACCTCTCCAGCTGTGCCTCGAACGTGACGTCGAGGGGTCCCTGCTTCGCGGTCATGCCGATCTGACCGGGGTCGCCGTCGCGAATCATCGGCGCACGTCGGAGACTGGACCGGTGGCAAACCTCCGGGGGCTGGTCGCCGACACCCGGCCCCTGAAGGAGGCGCACTTCCGCCGGTTGTGGGTGGCCAACATCGTCACCGTGGTCGGCGCGCAGCTGACCGTCGTCGCGGTGCCCGCCCAGATCTATGCGGACACGGGATCCTCGGCGTACGTCGGGCTGACCGGCGTCTTCGGCCTGGTGCCGTTGGTGGTGTTCGGGCTGTACGGCGGCGCGCTGGCCGACGTCTTCGACCGGCGGACCATCCTCGTCGTCACCACGGCCGGGCTGATCGGCACGAGCGCATTGTTCTGGCTGCAGGCGTTCCTCGGTGGGGCGAACGTGTGGCTGCTGCTGTCGCTGTTCGCGGTGCAGCAGGCGTTCTTCGCCGTCAACCAGCCGACTCGCAGTGCGGTGCTGCCCAAGATCCTGCCGCTCGACCTGCTGCCGGCGGCCAACTCGCTCAACATGACGGTCTTCCAGGCCGGCGCGATCGGCGGGCCGCTGATGGCCGGCGTGCTGATCCCGGTCATCGGCCTCGAGTGGCTCTACCTGATCGACACGGTCACCCTGTTCGCCACGATGTTCGCGGTGGTACGGCTGCCGAGCCTCGCCGTGGTCGATGCCGCGACCGCCACCCCGGGCCTCCGCGCGGTGGTCGACGGCTTCGCCTACCTGAGCCACCATCCAGTGCTGCTGATGTCGTTCGTGATGGACCTGATCGCGATGATCTTCGGGATGCCCCGGGCACTGTTCCCGGAGATCGCGCACCTCGACTTCGACGGCCCCGAGGCAGGCGGCCTCGCGTTCGCCCTGCTCTTCGCGGCGATCCCGGCCGGCGCGGTGCTCGGCGGCGTCTTCAGCGGCTGGGTCTCTCGCGTCGAGGCGCAGGGCCGCGCGGTCGTCGTCTGCATCCTGATCTGGGGGGCGGCCATGGTCGGCTTCGGTCTCGCCGTCGGCCTGGCCGACCTCGCGCCGACACCCATGCTCGCGTTCGCGCTGCTGATGCTGGTGGTGGGCGGCGCGGCCGACATGGCCTCGGCGGCGTTCCGGACGAGCATGCTGCAGTCTGCCGCCGACGACGCCGTCCGCGGCCGGCTCCAGGGCGTGTTCATCGTCGTGGTGGTCGGTGGCCCGCGCATCGCCGACGTACTGCACGGCGCGACCGCGGCCGCCGTCGGTACCGCCGCGGCCGCAGCCGGTGGCGGCGTGCTGGTCGTGGTCGGCACGGTGCTCGCCGCGCTGGCCGCGCCGGCGTTCATCCGCTACCGGATCACACGGGGCCGATAGCCTCAGTGACCCAGATGGTCGGGAGGCGGCAGATGCGGACCAGGTTCCTCGTCACGACCGTGGGCGCCGTCCTGACGGTGGGAATGCTGGCCGGACCGACGGCGATAGCTGACGACGGGGCCCGCTCTGTCGGTGCCGGCGCTGCGGCCACCTCTCGCGCCGGGGCGGCGGTCGTGGTCGGTCAGACCGGTGCCCCGGTCCCGTGCGGCCCCGCCAACACCATGTGGGTCCAGTACGCCACCGCGGCCGCACCGGCCTACATCGTTCCGGACGCCGGAGTGATCACGAGCTTCTCGCACAACGCCAACGGCACCGCTGGTTCGATCCGTGCCGTCGTCGTGGGACCTGCCGCAGCGCCGAACGACCGCACGGTGCTGGGCTACAGCGCCCAGGTGCCGGTCACGACCGGCACCCTCAACACGTTCGCCGTGAGGCTCCCGGTCCCGGCCGGTGCGGGTCTCGGCATCCACATCAGCGCCACCTCGATGGGCTGCCTGTTCAACACCGCTGCCACTGGCGACGTGCTGGCCGGTGGCTTCCTCGACCCCAGCGTCTCGAGCAACTTCAGCCCCTCGAACACCTTCCCCACCCGCCGCCTGAACCTCTCCGCCGTGTGGGAGCCGGACGTCGACCACGACCTCTACGGCGATGTCTCCCAGGACGCGTGCCCCCAGTCGGCGAGCACCCAGGTCGCGTGCCCGGCGCCGGCCACCACCATCACCAAGCAGCCCGCCAAGCGCACCTCGAAGCGCGAGGCCAAGATCAAGTTCAGCTCGGTGCCGGGGGCCACGTTCACGTGTGCGGTCGACGGCAACTCCGCGAAGCGGTGCACGTCGCCGTTCAAGAAGCGCTACACCTACGGCAAGCACACCGTCCTGGTCACGGCCATCAGCCCGGTCGGCATTCCCGACCCGACACCGGCCACGGTGAAGTTCAAGGTCGTCCGGCAACAGGCCTGAGCGCCGGGACGACGAACCGCTCCACCATCGCCCGCTCCTCCACCGCGGTCCGGCCCGGCGCGGTGAGGAGCGAGACGATCACGCGGACCACCCATCGGGCGGCGAGCGGGTCGTCGACGGCGGTCCGGCCGAGCGCCTCGATCACCGGCGACGACTGGGCGAGCTCGGCCGTGGCGGCGGCATCCCCGGCGCCGAACCACGCGGCCAGGCTGGGGCTCGCGCGGACCCGGCGTACGGCGGCGAGGACGGCGGTGGCCACTCGCTGCTCGGGGTCTGCGACCTTGGCCACATCTGCGGCCACCAGCCTGCCGACCCGACGTGCCTCGCGGTGCACATAGGCCAGGTGCAGCTCGTGGCGGTCGGGGAAGTAGCGGTACAGCGTCGCGCGCGAGCAGCCCGCAGCCCGCGCGATGTCGCCCATCGCGACCGCGCCGATGCCGCGCTCGGCGAACAGCTCTCCGGCAGCGTCGAGGATCCGCTCGGCGGCGATCCGGCTCCGGTCCTCCGCGAGCCAGCCGTTCATCGGATCGTCATCGGGACGGTGAGCGGCCGGCGGACGTAGGGGCCTGGAGCCCAGGTGACACCGGAGACGTCGACCTCGAAGTCGGGGATCCGGGCCAGCAGCTCCTCGAGCGCCACGCGGGCCTGCATCCGGGCGGCCGCAGCCCCGATGCAGTGGTGGCTGCCCTGTCCGAAGGTGAGGATCTGCGCGGGTTTGCGACGTATGTCGAGCTCCTCGGCGTCGTCGCCGTACTTGCGCGGGTCGCGGTTGGCCGCGGCATAGCCGAGCAGCACCTTCCGGCCGGCCGGGATGGTCACCCCGTGCAGCTGGACGTCGCGGGTCACCGTCCGGGCGAGTGCCTGGACGGGCGAGGTGAGCCGGAGGAACTCCTCCCCGGCGTCCTGGATGAGCGAGGGGTCGGCAGCGAGCTCGGCTCGCTGGCCGGGGTGGTCGGAGAGGAGCTGGACGGTGCCGCCGAGGTTGCCGGTGGTGGTGTCGTTGCCGCCGGTGACCATCGTGAAGACATAGGCCAGGACCGACAGGAGCCCGGCTTCGTCGTCGGCCGCCCCGGCCGCCACCAGGCCCGAGATGGTGTCGTCGCCGGGCTCGCGGCGGCGCCATTCGATGAGCTCGGTGAAGTAGCCGAGCATCTCGCTGATCGCCGCGACCCCGGCCAGGGACTCACCCGAGGAGCTCGAGGCGACGATGGCATCGGTCCAGGCGTCGAACCGCTCCCTACCCTCGTCGGGGACGCCGAGGTAGTAGGCCACGACCGTGCTCGGCAGTGGTTTGAACAGGTCGGCCACGATGTCGCCGCCGCCCTGGGCTCGGAACGCATCGAGGCGGCCGACCACGTAGGCCCGGACCTGCGGCTCGACCTCTCGAACCGCGCGCGGGGTGAACCCGCGCGCGACCAGCTTGCGGAACGCCGTGTGCTCCGGCGGGTCCAGCATCACCATTGGCGGGTTGTCGGCCAGCCCCATCATCTCGAGCTCGCCGTACTGCACGCTCAGCCCCCGAGCGCTCGAGAAGGTCTCGGTGTCGACGGCCGCGGCCAGGACGTCCTCGTGCCGGGTGAGCAGGTAGTAGTCGTGGTGCGGGCGGTCCTCGGGCACCACGTGGTGCACCGGGTCGTGCTCGCGCAGGGCGGCGTACATCGCCCAGGGGCTGGCCCATGCCGCGCCACCGCCGGGCGAGTACGACGCCCGCGACTTAGTGGTCTGCATGCCTCAATCGTGAGACAAATCTGTCAAATTGTCTACCTTGGGCGCTTCACCTTCACCTGTGCGCTGACCGACTCCACGAAGTCGGGGCCGTTCGGAACCAGCACCCGCCACCACGACTTCCCCTTCGGCGGCTTGAGCGTCCAGACCACAGCTGCCGCCGGCGTCCCGGACTTCACCGTCACCCAGCCCTTCTGCTTGTCCTTGCGCTGGAGCAGCACCGGGCCGGCTCCGGTCCCGGGAGTGAGCGTGGCGGTGAACTGCACCTTGCCCTTGGGCTTCTTCTTCACAGCGAGCCCAACCCCCCGGGTCACCGTGAGCGCCCTCGTCTCCGACTGCGCGGTCTCGGTGCCGCCGGAGACCAGCCGGCTCCAGTACTCGGCGTTCCCGGTCGCAGTGACGTTGAGCGTCGCGATACCGGCGGCGTCTGTGAGTGCCTGCCCGGCGAACGCCGCCGTGCCGTTGGAGCCGCGCCGGTAGAAGTTGACGGCGCTGCCCGCAGGCGGGCCGACAGCGGTGGACTGCAACGCCACCGAGGTGCCGTAGGGCACTGGGCTGGGCAGCGCGGCGAGCTTGAGCGAGGTGGAGCTGCCCGGCGTGAACAGCATCGGCACCACGGCCGTGTAGCCGTACTCGTGGCCGATGTTGCCGCCCGTGCCGCTCGTGCCGTACAGCCAGCGGATCCCCACGATCACCTGCATCGCCGAGGTGAGCACGGGCGCACCGGAGGCGCTGGTCGCGAAGTTCAGCACGAAGTCGCAGGGCAGCCCGGTGTGCACCTTGCCGGGACTCCAATTCGGGTAGTTGTCGGCGCAGCTGAGGGTGTTGCGGGTGAGGTCGAAGAACGGGTTGTCACTGGCGTCGATGACCAGCTTCCACCGCCCCACGAACTGGCCGGCGCCGTTGGCCAGGCGGTAGGCGACGTACGGGGTCGGGTCGGCGGCGTTGTCGCTGCAGCCGCCGGGCCGGGTGCTCAGCGGCATGCAGTCGGGGACAGTTGCGTTGAACGGCCCCGGCGCCGCCATGCCGGAGGCGGTGAACTGGATCGTGGTCGCGTTGCCGTTGATCGGCACGGTGTCCGGGAGCGCGCGCGCGTTGAGCGCCCGCGGCCACAAGTTGGAGTCGGTGCGGTCCTGCATGTTCTGCCAGGCGCAGTTCTGATCCAGCCCGGCCTCGTGGTTGGCGTCGAACGGGTCGCCCGGATCGACCTCCACCCACACGTCATGGGACACGCTGTCGTGCAGCTGGGCCGCGCAAACCGGCAGGATCCCCGTCATCGGGGTGTCGATCGGGAGTGGGTCGGCCGCGTCGGCAGTGGTACCCCCACCGCCGGCGACCAGGACGGTCGTGACCATCGTCAGGACGAGCAGTGCGATGCGGTGGCGGCCCCCGAGAGCCGCAAGGCGGCTCTTCATCCCAAGGACGATAGGGAATTCAGGGCCGCCGGTCCAGAGGCGCTCTAGTCCCGCTCACCGCGGAGCCGCTCCAGCCGGGCGGTCAGCAGGTCGCGCCGGTGCGCGTTGCCGTGCAGGCCCACGAATCGATCCCCGAACTGGGAGAGCAGCGCGTCGTCGAGGCGGCGGACCGCACCCGGTGGGTAGCGGTAGCCCATCCGGTCCCGGATCACCTCCTCGTCGGTGGCCCGCAGCACCTCGGCGAGCTCCTCCAGCGTCGTGATGCCCAGCTCGAGCAGCAGGCCCGAGATCCAGGCGTAGTGGTCGGTGCGCGACCAGCCCGCGTCGGCGTACTGGCCGGCGAGGAACGCCGCGAGCTCCCGGGCCGCGATCCTCGGGTCGTCGTCGTCGGCCTTGGTGGATGCCGCGCCGCGGAGTCGGTCGCGGATCTCCGAGAACTCCTGGTCGGCGAGCTCGAGCAGTCCGGCCGCCAGGGTGAACCGCCGGTCGAACTCGCTGGCGTGCTCGAGTGGGACCGTGCCCTTGTAGCGGATGTCGTGCTCGAACTCGGCCCACGCGTGCTGGAGCACGGTCCGCAGCTGGACCTGGACGACGCGACCCTCGATCTCGACCTGCAGGTGCCGGCTCGCATAGCCGAACCGCCCCTGGCTGGCCGTGAGCTCGCCGAAGTCCCGGTCGTCGAGGACCTGGAGCTGCTCGCCGAGCAGCGCAGCGACGGCCTCCACGTCGTCGCGCACGTAGGTGATGACCCGCACCCCGAGCTGGTCACCGATGTCGGTGAGGGGTGCCACGTAGAGAGGGCGGCCCGCCTCGGTCCGCGTCGCCTTCTCCGCGAACGAGGCGATGGCCTTGGCCCGGCCGTCGATGGACAGGTAGTTGATGCCTGCCTCGTCGAGGATCGAGGCGATCAGAGCGGCGGCTTCGGCGGCCGCGCTGACCAGCTCGGCGTGCCCGGCGGCGTAGGCCTTCACGGCCAGCCGGACCGGGTCGCTGGGTGCCGGATCGCTGGGTGCCGGGTCGTCGTACGTCACTCGGGCCCACCCATGGACTCGACCATACGGGCCTCACGTGTTGCACCAGTGGGCCGCGGGCTTGATGCCGTACCAGGCGTCGACTCCGCCGACTGACTCCGACGGTGGCCCGAGAGCGCTGACATAGAGCTGGCGCAGCTCGGTCGCGTTCGCGGCAACCGTCGCAGCCAGCACGGTGGTGATGTCGTGGGCGAGGACGAACGTCTGGAAGTCGCACACCAGCTGCGGGGTGAAGGCAGGCACCGGTCCCTGGGGGTAGGCAGCGCCTCCTGTGCTCATGTGGGTGAGGTAGGTCTGGACGTGGTGCGGCCGGAGAACCGCTGGAAAGTTGGTCGGTCGACCTCGAGGGTCCGGGGTCAGGGCATATCCGCCCACCATGCGGAAGCGAATGCCGCTGGTCGCCTGCCACAGCTGAGGACGCACGTCCAGCACCGACGGGTACGGCGTGATCAGCACGACGCTGTCCTCGGGGACGTGGTTGACCGCTGACGAGGAGAAGTACTCCGGCACCTCTGTCGGAGCGGTCTCGAACGGCCATCTCGGCACCAGCGTCACCACGCTGGCGACGACCAGCGCGGCGGTGGTGCCGGCCAGCGCAGCGCGTCCGGTTCGTGCGGCGGTACTGATGCCCGGGTCGTCGAACGACCGCAGCCGGCGCCAGACGTCGGTCACACCGGCGGCCACGATGATCGCCGCAAAGATCGACACGTGCAGGGACAGCCGGATGACCAGCATGTTGTCGAGCACGGGGATCTCGTCGAGCTTCGCGATGGGGATGGTCAGTCCAGCAGGCTTGTTGTCGATCACCAGCTCGTTCCCGTAGGACAGGACCGTCAGCAGCACCACCATCGCCGCGGACAGCCGCACCCACCGAACCGACCAGCACACCGCCACGATCAGCAGAAGCAGGGCGATCAACGGGACACCGAGGTAGCTACCGTTCTCGGCCACGTTCCCACCAGCCAGCGCGGTGCCGCGCGCGATCGCCTCGTCGGTGTGAAAGCGCAGGTTGATGGTCGGCGCGACCGTGCCCATCAGATCTGCAGCCTTGCCGTCGGGATACGCCGGCCCGTCGTAGCTCTGCGCCCCGTGGAGCATGAGCCAGGCTGGATAGGCGACGAACGCAGCCATGATCGCGAACGCGACACCCACCGCGACCACGCACCGGCGAATCGCGGGAAGCACCTGCTGCGGGCGTGAGCAGGCGAAGACCACCGTGGCGAGCAGGCCGGCCAGGGCCGTGGTCGCGGCGACCTCCGCGGAGATGAAGAACTGCGCGGTGGACAGACCCGCCAAGGCGATTCCGGAGCGAATCACCCGGGGATTGCCGGGTCGCAGGGTCTCGTACAGCGTGAGCAGCATCAGCGGGGGGAGTGGCACGAACGCGAGGTTGAGGTGAGAGAAGCCCTGGTTCACCACGTACGGCGAAAAGCCGTAGAGCGCGCCGCCCAGGAATGCCGCCGGACACCACATGCCCAACCGCGTGAGCACGAAGTACATGGCCGTAGCGGAGAGGGGGAATGCGAGCCACAGCAGCAGGTTGAGGCTCGCGACCGGACTCACGACGAGAGTGAGGGGAGCAGCGACCAGCCCGAGCAGTGGCGCTGACGTGTTCTGGGCGAGGTTGACGCCTTCGGGATGGTTCAGCGCCGTCGTGAAGAACGGGTTGTCGCCGCTTGCGAGCGCGTGTGGAGTCCAGGCCAGGTACCAGGCCATCTGGGTCATGTCACCCTGGCGCATCGCTCCGCTGTTGCCGGGAAGCGTCGGCCAGTTGGCGGCCAGTCCCATCAGTGCGTACAGCCCCCCGGCGATGGCCGCCCACCATCGCGCCCTGGCCCGGGACCTACGCGGGGTGGCCACCACGCGCCACAGAATGACACTTCGCTGGGTCGCTCCTCAGTGATAACGAATTGGCACACAACGCCCCAGGAGGTCCTAGATGGCGATCGACTTCAACCACACGCTGGTCCACGCGCAGGACACGTGGGCATCCGCCCGCGAGGTCAGCGGCGTGCTCGGCCTGGCCGAGCCGACGTCGTACGGTCCGTTCGCCGTGCTGCAGTTCGACAACGGTGCCACCCTCGACTTCATCGAGGACGCCGGCGACATCACTGCGCAGCACTACGCGTTCCTGGTCGGCGAGGAGGACTTCGACGCGATCTGGGGTCGCCTGCGGGAGCAGGGCCGGCAGTGGTGGGCCGACCCGCACAAGCGCCGACCCGGCGAGATCAACCACGAGGACGGCGGACGCGGGCTCTACTGGGAAGGTCCCGACGGACACTGGCTGGAGATCATCACCCGGCCCTACGGGAGTGGCTGATCACGCGGCCCTGGGACCGTCGCCACGGCGATGGCCGTGGTGGCCGGTACGGCGAGCACGAGACCGATGCTGCTGGCGAAGGCACGCATCAGCTCCTCGGCGATCTCCTCGGTGCCCACCAGGTCGAGCCACGACCGGTCGTAGAGAGACACCGCCAGGAGCAGAGTCAGTGCGGTGCCGGCGTAGGCGAACACGATTGTGTAGATCGTCGACGCGATGTGGTCTCGGCCGATCCGCATCGCGCTGGTGAACAGTCGGGCGCGCGTCATCGAGGGTGCCGCGCCGCGGAGCTCCCAGACCGCGGAGGCCTGGGTGATGGTGACGTCGTTGAGCACGCCGAGGCCGGCGATGATGACCGCCGCAATCAGGAGGTCCTGGAGGCTGATCTCGCCGGCGAACGTCGTGAGGATCCGCCCGCCGTCGTCGACCACGCCGGTCAGGTGCGCAGAGCTCACCGACCACCAGCCGACTACCGCTGTCAGCCCCATCCCCGCCAGGGTCCCGGCCAGCGCCGCACTGGTCCGGATGGAGAGACCGTGGGTGGTGTAGAGGACGACGTACATGATCGCTGCGGCCGCGACCAGCGCCACCGGCACCGCCGCTTGGCCGGCCAGCAGCGCCGGGATCGCGAAGCCACCGAGGACGACCCCGGCGACGCCGAGCCCGACAAGCGCCATGAGCCCGCGCAGCCGGGCCACCGCCAGCACCACGACGACGAACAGACCCCCGATCAACCACAGCGACGTCGTGCGCTCGATCTCGTAGTAGCTGAGGGTGGTCGGCTGCCCGTCCGAGGCCGGCTTGTGCTGCAGGATCACCCGATCGCCCTTCTCCAGGCCGGCGTCACTGACCTCGGGCGGGACGTCGAGCGTCGCCTTCGTGCCGTCGTCCACGCCCTCGGCGACGGTGACCTTGATCTGGCCGCAGGGCTTGGTCGTGTCCGGCTCGGTGTCTGGTCCGGACCGCGGGCAGGCCGGCTGCACCTCGTCGATGACCGCGTCCGGGAACGTGACGCCCTCCGCTGCGAACCCGACCGAGCCCTTCAGCTCGTCGACCTTGCTGCCGTCGGGCCAGAGCAGCAGCACGCCGGCAACGGTCGCGACCGCCACCGCGGCCAGCACCGCCATGAGAACGGCACGGGGCAGCGGCGCCACCTCGAGCTCGACGTCAGACCCCGCCCCGTGACCGTGACCGTGTCCGTGACTGTGGACAACGCCCTGGTCGCGGTCGGCGCGGTGTGATCCCACCCGCCCATCCTGCCCGGCGGTGCTGAGCCTGCCGAGGCGGGTCTAGTCGGACCGGACGGCGTCCCGAGAGACCAGCATGGCGGCGACGTCGTCGTCGCGGGTGGGGTCTCGCAGCTCCTCCACCACCTCGGACAGCCAGCGGTCCGCGGTCCCGGCCCGCGGCGTGCGGAGGGCCGTTATCAGCCGGCCCATCGCCGTGTCGGCATCCTCGCCGCGGCGCTCGATCAGGCCGTCGGTGTAGAGCAGCAGCGCGTCACCGGGCCGGAACTCCGCGGACCGGGTGGCGCGCTGTCCGCCACCCACGCCGAGGATCAGCGTGCTCGGGTGGTCGAGCACCTCGATCTGGCCGTCGGTTGCCAGCAGCACCGGCGGCGGGTGACCGGCGTTGATCACCTGAAGCTGGTCGAGCGACGGATCGGCCACGGCGTACACCATGGTCACCAGCTGTTCGAGGTGGAGCGCATCGAAGACCCGGTCCATGCCCGCCAGCACGGCGGCCGGCGAAGGATCTACAGCCACCAGCGTCCGGATCGCCGAGCGCATCTGTGCCATCACCGACGCGGCCGCGACGCCGCGCCCCATCACGTCACCGACGAACATCGCCAGCCGGCCGTCCTCGAGCTGCATGACGTCGTAGAAGTCGCCGCCCGCGTCGGTGCGACCGGCCGGCAGGTACACCACGGTGCTCGACCAGCCCTCGACCTCCGGCAGCCTCTCGGGCAGCACCGCGCGCTGCAGCTCCAGGGCGGCCGTCCGGGTCTGGCTGTGCAGCTGGGCGTTGTCGATCGCAACGGCGGCCCGCCGGGCGAGGTCCTCGCCGAAGGCCAGGTCATCCTCGGAGAAGCGCCGGCCCTCCTCCCCCGCGACCCACGTGATCACACCGAAGATCCGGTCACCGACCTTGAGCGCGCACGACATCCCGCTGCGCAGGTTGAGCATCCGCATCAGCCGCAGGTGCTCCTCGTCCTGGGCCGCCTGCACGAGCAGCTCGTCGCCCACCTCTGGCACCAGTTGGCTCTCCCCGGTCCGGAGCACCCGGTAGCCGCCGTCGTCCGACTTCGGATCGGCCGGGTAGCGCTCCTGCAGCTCGGTGACCAGGTCGCTCAGCTCGGGGTGGGTGTGGGCCACCGCGAGGCTGCGCAGCACCCCGTCCTCCTCGAGCGAGATCGCGCACCAGTCCGCGAACCACGGCACTGCCGCCTCGGCCACCGCGGTCAGCGTGCCCTCGTAGTCGAGGTCGCTGGCCAGCTTGGCGCTCGCGTCGGCCAGGAACCTGAGCTTGGCCTCGCGGTCGTCGGCCGCCCGCCGCGCCTCGATGCGGTCGAGGGTCATCGCGCAGGTGTCGGCGAGCAACCGCAGGAACAGGTGCTCCGCCTCGTCGATCTGGCGGCGGCCCGGAAAGGACAGCGAGACGACGCCGAGCACCCGGCCACTGACAGCGAGCGGCAGGCAGAGGATCGACCGGTTCCCCGGACCCGCCGCTTCCAGGTCCGGATATCGGCGGGCGAAGCCCTCACGGTCGACGTACAGCGGCTGCCCGGTCCGAACACTCTCGGCGGCCGGGGTGTTGCTGTCGAGGCCGTACGTCGCCCAACGGCTGGCCACACCCTCGAGGCCGCCGCGGATGCCCATCAGTGCCAGGGTCTTGTCGTCGACCAGCAGCGAGATCGACGCGACCGTGGCGCCGGCGGCGTTCATCATGTGGTCGGTGACGATGGCCGAGACCTGCTCGACACTCTCGGCGCTGAGCAGCTCGCTGGTCACCGAGGCGAGCCGGCGCAGCCGCCGTCCGAGCGGGAGCGGGGCGGCGGCCTCCTCCTCGTCATCGGGGGCGGCGCCGACCGGTGGGAACCCGGTCGGGACCTCGGCGAGCAGCAGCGCGCCCCCATCGACCCCGTCGTGGCTGACTGCCGTCCACGAGGTGGCCAGGGTGGCGACGCGATGACCACCACACAGCATGGCCACGTCACCGGTCCAGCTCCCGCTGCCACGGACCAGGGCCAGCACCTCGTCGACCACGCCCCGCTCCGGCTCGTCGAACAGCCGGGTGCGGGCGTCGCTGCCGACCAGGGTGTCGAACGGCGACCCGAACAGGTCGAGCGCTGAGGAGTTGGCGTAGACCACCGTGCCGTCGGCGTCCAGTGCCACCGCGGCAACTGTGAGGCCGTCCAGCAACGCAGCGTCGGGTTGCCACGCACGCGCGGCCGGCGGCGGGGTCCGGGCCACAGCCGGATCCTGTCACGGGGGATCAGGGCGCGGCAGAGGAATCCCGCACCCAAATCGGGTGGTTCTGGCATGGCCCGGACGGGCTAACAGTGAGGGGCGGCTACGGGCTCGCTGTCACGGCCGGCTGAGGATCGCGAAGTCGTCGAAGTCGCAGTCGTTGGTGTTCCCCACCCCGACCACGCCGCCCTGGCTCACCGGGTCGAGTCGTTGCGGTGGCAGCGACGCCACGACGACGTCTCCGGCGCGCATGACCAGGAGACCACCCTCGCGGGAGATCGAAAGCGGACCGGTGACAGATGGTGCGGTGAAGCTCTTCTGCGCAAGGACTGTCTGGTTGCGGTAGATGCTGATCCGGGCAGAAGCCGCGGCGCGGTCGAGGTCGGCGGTGACCACGGTGCTGCCGTCGCTGGCCATCACGCCGCACGCGCCGTCGGCGCGGGCGGAGACGAAGGTGGCCGTCACCGTCCACTCGGCTACCGGGCTCGGCGTGTTCACCGACACCCAGGAGTCCCAGCCATCCGACGTATTCGCGACGGACAGCCGGAGCGCGCCGGGCAGAAGCGAGGAGACCATCTTCCCGCGGTTGGAGTCATAGCTGCCGAGCGGGAACGCGGTGTGTCCCTCGAACCGTTCCTCGACCACGACGGTGCCGCTCACTGGGGACGACTGCGGCCCCGTTGACTGGCTGGACGGAGCGGTGGTCGCGGGCATCGAGGGTGACTGGCTGGTCGATGCGCTGGTCGGCGGGCTGCTCGACTGATCCACGGAGGAGTCGTTCCCGGTCGCACCGTCATCCGACGCGTCGTCGTTTCCCATCAGCTTCACGACGGCGGTGATCGCCACGGCGATGACCGCGACGGCGAGCACCGTCAGCGGGACGACGTAGCGCGACCTCGGTCGCGGCGGCGTGGTCGGGACGGGGTAGGCGGTGGTCGCCGGTGACGGTGCCGCTCCGAGGGCGCGCTGAGCCGCCTCGACCAGCAACGGCTCCCACGTCGACTGCAGGACTCCCGCGGTGTCGAGCCACTGCGCGGTGCCGATGAAGTACCGCAGTGCCGGCGACGGCTCGACCGCTTCGAGGCGGACCGGGATGATCCGGGTGCCCGACCCGACCACGGTCTCGAGCTCGCGCTGCACGTGTGGCGACTCGTTGGTCGCCCCTGAGAACACCAGCACCAGCGCGGGGGCGGCCGCGAGGGCCTCGAGGATGGCCTGGGTGTAGTTCTCACCCGGCGCGATGTCGCGGGGCGCGATCCAGCAGTCGATCCCCGCGCGCTCGAGCGCGGCCGCCACCCGCTGCGCCGCACCGGCGTCCGGCGACGCGTGGCAGATGAACACACCGGCGCGCACCTGCTGAGGCTAGGCATCGGCGCGACCGCTCGACCATGGTCAAGCTGGGCTACTCGGATGCCACCCGCTCGCCGTGGTGACTGGGCGCTACTGCAGCAGCATGCGACTCGGCGCCACGGCCACGTCCTCTACGGCGGTGATTCCGACACTCCGATCGGTATGAGTCTTGCCCTCAACGCTGACCGAGAACGGGTAGTTCTCGTACGCGGCGGTCCACTGGTAGTCCTGGGTCTCTGCCGGGTCCCTGTCGAGTGCCGTCCACGTCCATCCGGCGCTCTCGTCGGCAATCACCCACGGCTCGCTGGGCTCGCCCTTGTCCCGGTCGTAGTAGGCGTGCATGTCCGCGTCTTTCCCCCAGCGGCTGTATCGCACGATGTAGTGGTGGAAGTGGCAGACGTAGGCCTCGCGCTTGTCCCCCGGAGGGTTCTCACTCTGGTCACACCGCGCCTTCAGGCCAGGGAAGACCGTGGCCATGCCTTTCCGGCCGGTGGGTATCGGACAGGCGCCTTGGTCAGCGCGCACGATCCCGTCCCAGCACGTCACCGGACCAGCCGCAACGGGTTGCGCGGTGTCGCTCGGTTCAGCCGAGCTGTCGTCCGGCGCGCCGGTCTCAGGAGTGCCGGAATCTTGTGCTACCCGGTGAGTCGGATCGTCATCGTCGCCGGTCAGGATCACGAACACCGCAACGGCGACGACCACCGCTGCCACCAGGCCCGCCACCGTCAGGACTGCTCGAGGGACTGCTCGACGCCCGGCGCTCCCCGGTTGGGTGACTGCGGCACGGTCGAGGTCACGGTCCGGGGTCGGCAGCGCGGTCTGCGGCGACCTTGTTGGGGGCGGCGGTGGTACGGGCGAGCGCGTGGGAGTCGTTGGCGGAGCAGGTGCGGGAGGGAGTCCGACCGCGCGTCGGACCGCCCGGACCAGGGCGGGCGTCCAGTCACCGCTGGCGTCGAGCCACTGCGACGCACCGATGAAGTAGCGCAGCGGGCCTGACGGTTCGATGGCCTCGATGCGCACGGGGACGATCGGCTGCGCCGAGCCCACCGCGATCTCGAGCTCGCGAGCCACGTGCGGGGACACATTGGTGGCCGCGGAGAAGATGAGCACCACGGCCGGGGCAGCTTCGAGGCCGTTGAGGATGGCTTGGGTGTAGTTCTCGCCAGCGTCGATGTTGCGCGGTGCGATCCAACAGGGCACGCCGGCCGCCTCCAGGGCCGCCACGACACGCTGGGCCATCTCCGCGTCTTGCGACGCGTGGCAGACGAATACCCGACCGCTCATCCTCGGAGGCTAAGTCAGGCCTGGGCTGACAGCCATGGGTCGAACGGGTCAGTGCGCCATGTCGACGAACCGCGAGTAGTGGCCCTGGAAGGCCACGGTGATGTCGCGAGTGGGGCCGTTGCGGTGCTTGGCCACGATGAGGTCGGCCTCGCCGGGGCGGGTGGACTCGCGCTCGTAGAGGTCCTCGCGGTGCAGCAGGACCACCATGTCCGCGTCCTGCTCCAAACTGCCCGATTCACGTAGGTCACTCAACATAGGTCTCTTGTCAGACCGCTGCTCGGGGCCGCGGTTGAGCTGGGAGATCGCGATGATCGGGACCTCGAGCTCCTTGGCCAGCAGCTTGATCTGGCGGGAGAACTCCGAGACCTCGAGCTGGCGGGACTCGACCTTCTTGCCGGAGGTCATCAGCTGCATGTAGTCGATGACGATCAGCCGGAGGTCGTGGCGCTGCTTGAGCCGGCGTGCCTTGGCCCGGATCTCCATCATCGTCATGTTCGGGGAGTCATCGATGAAGACCGGGGCGCTGGAGACCTCGCCCATCTTGCGGGCCAGCTTGGTCCAGTCGTCCTCGCTCAGCTGGCCGTTGCGGATGTGGTTGAGGGGCACCTTCGCCTCGGCCGAGAGCAGCCGCATGGTGATCTCCGACCTGGTCATCTCCAGGCTGAAGAAGACACTGGTCAGGTTGTTGTGGATCGAGGCCGCGCGGCACAGGTCAAGCGCCAGGGTCGACTTGCCCACTGCCGGGCGCGCCGCGACGATGATCATCTGGCCGGCGTGGAGCCCGTTGGTCAGCTCGTCGAGGTCGGCGAAGCCGGTCGGTACGCCGTAGAGGCCGGCATCCCGGTTGCCGATCGCCTCGATCTCGTCGAGGACGCCGTCCATGATCTCCGAGAGCGGGGCGTAGTCCTCGCTCGAGCGCCGGTCGGTGACCTTGTAGACCTCGGCCTGCGCGGCGTCGACCAGGTCGTCGACCTCGCCTTCGCCGGCGTAGCCGTATTGCACGATGCGGGTCCCGGCGTCGACCAGACGGCGAAGGATCGCCTTCTCGCGCACGATCTCGGCGTAGTAGGACGCGTTGGCGGCGATCGGCACCGACGCCGAGATCGTGTGCAGGTAGGGAGCCCCGCCGATTCGCTGCAGCTCGCCGCGGCGCTGCAGCTCGTTGGCGACGGTGACCATGTCGGCAGGCTCGCCCCGACCGTAGAGGTCGATGATCGCGTCGTGGATCGTCTCGTGGGTGGGCCGGTAGAAGTCGACCCCCCGGAGCACCTCCGCGACATCGGCGATCGCGTCCTTGGAGATCATCATCGCCCCGAGCACGGACTGCTCCGCGGCCATGTCCTGGGGCGGGGTCCGGTCGCCCAGGGATCCCGGTTCGGCCATGGACCCATGCACCGGCCAGGCGTCGGACTCGGTCAGGCTCACGGGGGCTCCGAGGGGTGGTGAAGATGTGGCTGATGGGACGACGGGGTGACGTCGCCGACGGTAGGGCCGCCCGCCGACAGCCCGGTTCGGAAGGGGTCATGCCGCGGTTTGGCTCGGGTGAACCTACGCAGGTCCGTCCCCGCTGGGAAGTCCGCTATCCACACCCGCTGGGGACAACCCGCGACAACTCGTGGACGACACGCGCCGGCCTGTGCACAGGATGGGGACAAGCCTGTGGACCTGGACCAGAAATCCGCGGGGACCACCGCGCTGACCTGCGCTAACGATCATCCACCGGTGTGGAGCCAAAATACTTCGACCCGGTGTCCGTTCACCGGACAGTCACCTTCCCGTCACAAGGTGGCTTTGTCGACATAGTGGTCATCCACACCATTATCCACCGGTGTGCATGGACTAGTACCGTGCCGAGCACTCCCGGAATCGAGTCCTTACAGGGACTAGGGAAGGTGCGCGGCCCCGCTGTGGGGGACGCGAACCGCGGGGTCAGCATCTAACCTGCTGGCATGCTCGCCTCCCCTGTGCGGCGCACGGTTCTGCTCGCCCTGATCGGGATGGCGGCCGGGCTGCTCCCGCTCGTGATCACGGCGCCGGTTTCGGCGTCGGCGAGCTGCACCACCGAGCAGGGCGTCTTCCCGCTCATGTGCGACGACGAAAAGCCCCCCGACACGGTCTCCGCCACCTGGACGACCGACGGCACCGCTGCGTACGTGATCGCGACCGCCAGCTACAACGACAACGGTGCCGACCAGGACACGTACGGGTTCCAGTGCCAGGTGGCTGACGGGTCTCTGGACCCGGGCGGCTGGGGCGGCTGCACGATCTCGGGCCTGTCCGACGGCAACCACGCGATCGCGGTGCGCGCGGTGGACGCAGTGGACCACGCCATCGCTGCCTGCGAGCTGGTCGACTGCGGTCCGGAGGTCCCTGACTTCGACGCCAGTCCGTTGACCGTCACCGTGACGATCGGCGACGGCGGCGGTGGCGGCGGTGGCCTGCCGGGCGGCCCGAACGGTGCGCCTGAGACCCAGATCAGCGCAGGCCCCCACGACAAGATCACCCCAGGTGCACCCGTGGCGCTGACCAGGAGCCCCCAGTTCACCTTGGCCAGCAGCGAGCCCGCGACGTTCAACTGCGCGGTCAACGCACGCAAGGTCCCCTGCCAGGCCGGCGTCAACGTGCTCAAGAGACTCAAGCCCGGCAGCCAGGTCCTGGTCGCGCAGGCGGTGGACAGGGACGGCAACCACGACGCCACACCCGCCAGCTTCACCTTCTACGTCCCGCTGAACCTCGAGCCCGGCCAGGGAAACGGCTGGAGGAAGGTCAAGAGCCGCGGCGCGTTTGCCGGCGACTACGTCTCGACGTCGATCCGGGGCGCGGTGCTCACTGTGGGGTCGGTCAACGGGGTCCGCGAGGTGCGGCTGATCGCGCCCACCGGCCCAAACCTCGGCAAGGTTGCGGTCCGGGTCGGCCACGGGAAGTGGAAGACGGTAGACCTGAAGGCCGCCAAGACCCAGCAGCTCCGGGTCTTCGTGATCCGCGGGCCAGGGTCCGGACTAGTCAGCGGCGTGATCCAGATCCGGGCGCTGAAGGCGCCCGGCGGCGGTGCGGTCGCGGTGGACGCGATCGTGGCGCGCTGATTGTTTCGATCAGGCGGGAATCACGTTCAGCGAGACGGTGGCGGAGATCTCGTCGTTGAGCCTGACGGTGACCTCGTGTGCGCCGAGCGACTTGATCGGGTTGCCGACCGCGATGGTCCGCTTGTCGACCTGCTGGCCGGACGCGCTGCTGAGCGCCTCGGCGATGGCGGTCACGGTGACGGCGCCGAAGAGCCGGCCGCCCTCGCCCGCGCGGACCTTGAGCTGGACCGGGGACGCCTCGAGCCTGGCCTTGATGCTGTCGGCCTGGTCGTGGTCGCGGACCGCGCGGGCGGTGCGCGCGTTCTTGATGGACTCGACGGTCTTCTCGGCACCGCGGGTCCAGCGGATCGCCGCGCCGCGCGGGACGAGGAAGTTGCGGCCGTAGCCGTCCTTGACCTCGACCACGTCGCCGGGAGCGCCGAGGCCGGTGACCTCCTGAGTGAGAATCAGCTTCATCGCAGGGTTCCTCTCAGCGACCGGTGGACGTGTAGGGCAGCAGGGCGACCTCGCGGGCGTTCTTGACCGCGATGGCCACGTCACGCTGGTGCTGGACGCAGTTGCCGGTCACCCGGCGGGCCCGGATCTTGCCGCGGTCGGAGATGAACTTCCGGAGCAGCGCGGTGTCCTTGTAGTCGACAGCGGTCGCCTTCTCCTTGCAGAACTGGCAGACCTTCTTCTTGGGCTTGCGAAGTACGGGCTTGGCCATTGTGGTGCTTCCTCCTCAGAAGCCCGACGTAAGTCGGAATGGTCGATGGAGTGGATGGGTGGTGGGTGGTTCTTAGAACGGGGGCTCGTCGCTGGTCACGCCGGGTGCACCCCACGGGTCAGCAGGGGCACTGCCTCCGGTGCCACCGGCGGCGGGCGCTGCGGGCGCGGGGGTGGCCCACGGGTCGTCGGCCGCGGCCGGCTTGGCGCCGCCCTGGCCGCCGCCCTGGCCGCCACCGCCGGAGTAGCCGCCCCCGCCGCCCTGGCGGCTGGTGCGGTTGACCTTGGCGGTCGCGAACTTCAGCGACGGGCCGATCTCGTCGACCTCGATCTCGAAGACGGTGCGCTTCTCGCCCTCGCGGGTCTCGTAGGTGCGTGCCTTGAGCCGACCGGAGACGACGACACGCATCCCCCGCTGCAGCGACTCGGCGACGTTCTCGGCCGCCTGACGCCAGATGGAGCAGCGCAGGAACATCGCCTCGCCGTCGACCCACTCGTTGGTGTTCTTGTCGAAGTTGCGCGGGGTCGAGGCCACCGTGAAGTTGGCAACCGCAGCGCCCGAGGGCGTGAAACGCAGCTCGGGGTCGTCGGTGAGGTTGCCGACCACGGTGATGAGGGTCTCGCCTGCCATGAGGTCTCCTTGTAGTCCGGGTGGAGTCCCGGGTGATCCGGTGTCCGTGCACGTCACTTCCAGCTCAATAGTTGCCGGAGGCACCGACGGTGGGAAGTGGCCATCCACAGACGGGACGGGTTACTTGCTGTCGGGCCGGATGACCTTGGTCCGGAGCACGGACTCGTTCAGACCCAGCTGCCGGTCGAGCTCCTTGACCGAGTCGGGCTCCGCGTTGAGGGTGATCACCGCGTAGATGCCCTCTTGGTTCTTCTGGATCTCGTAGGCCATGCGGCGACGACCCCAGATGTCGACGGACTCGACGGAGCCGCCGTCCTTGCGGATGACGTTGAGGTACTTGTCGAGCGACGGCTCGACGGTGCGCTCCTCGAGACTGGGATCGAGGATGACCATGACTTCATAGGCACGCAAAGCAGTTCCACCTCCTGTGGGCTCGGCGGCCACGGTCTCTCCGTGGCAGGAGGGCTTGTGCGTTCGTGTCGTCCCAGCGTCGGGCCGCGACGGACAGGAAAGGCTAACAGCGGGCGGGGAGCGGCCGGTAATCCTGTGGAGAGCGACGGCAGAGCGACGCCCGACCGTCTAGGTTCCGGGCCGTGCTGCACCGTCGTTCCGTCCCCGTCGCCGGACGCTACGTGCTGCTCGAGGAGATCGGCCGCGGGGCCACCGGCAGCGTGCACCGGGCCCGCGACCTGCGGACCAAGACCTATGTCGCCGCGAAGGTGCTCCGCGGAGGAGACGCGGACGCGTTGCTCCGGTTCGTGCGCGAGCAGGCGCACCGGATCGAGCACCCGCACGTGCTGTCGCCGCTGGGCTGGGCCGCCGACGACGACGTCGCTCTGATCGCCATGGAGCTGGTCCGCGGGGGTTCGTTGCGCGACCTGCTGGCGCGGCGCGGCCAATTCCCGGAGCACACGGTCGCACTCCTGCTCGCCCAGCTGCTCGACGCCCTGGCCACGGTGCACGCGCTCGACGTCGTCCACGGTGACGTCAAGCCGGCCAACCTCCTGGTCCGCGGCGGCGTACGGCCGCACCTGCTGCTGGCCGACTTCGGCGTCGCCACCTGTCGGCACGACTCCGTGCGCGTGGTCGACGTCGGACCTGTCGGCACTCCCGCCTACCTCGCCCCCGAACGCCTCGCGGGCGCCGCGCCCCACCCCAACCAGGACGTGTACGCCGCCGGCCTGGTGGCCCGACGCCTGCTGCCGCATCCCTCGGCGCTCCTCACGCTCTGCGACTCGATGACCCGCCCCGAGCCGGCGCTGCGCCCGACCGCGGCCGAGGCTCTCCGCCGGCTCCGCGAGCTCTGTCCCCAGAGGCTCGTACTGTGAGGGCCATGGACATCGGTGCCCACGTCGACCAGACCGACCCGATCGCCGAGGCGAAGGCCCGCAATGCGCCGCTCGTGCAGTTCTTCCTGGGCGACCCGCAGTCCTACAAGGGGCCGGTGTTCCGCTACGCCGGCGGAGCCGAGGGGCTCAAGGCGGATGCCGAGGCAGCCGGCATCGACCTCTACGTCCACGCGCCCTACCTGATCAACGTCGCCACCACCAACAACCGCCAGCGGATCCCGGGCCGCAAGCTGCTGCAGCAGCACATGGACGCCGCGGCCCGGATCGGCGCCAAGGGACTGATCGTGCACGGCGGCCACGTCCAGGACGACGACGACCCGGCCAAGGGGTTCGACAACTGGCGCAAGGCCGTCGAGGCCACGGACATCAAGATCCCGCTGCTGATCGAGAACACCGCGGGCGGGACCAACGCGATGACCCGCTACCTCGACCGGATCGCCGGCGTGTGGGAGGCGATCTCGACGGCGGAGGGGTTCGACATGGTCGGGTTCTGCCTCGACACCTGCCACGCGCACGCCGGCGGCAACCCGCTGGAGACCGTCGTCGAGGACGTCCGCAAGATCACCGGCCGGATCGACCTCGTGCACTGCAACGACAGCCGCGACGGCTTCGACTCCGGCGCCGACCGGCACGCCAACTTCGGTGCCGGACGGATCGACCCCGACCTGCTGGCCGCCGTGGTGCGCGACGCCGACGCCCCGGTGGTCTGCGAGACCCCGGGCGGTGCGACCGAGCACTCCGCCGACTTCGCCTGGTTGCGCGAGCGGTTGTAGTTTCTCGGGCTGGCTACGCGGACGCGGGGGCTCGTACGCCGGCGTCGGTGACCGGCACGACCAGCAGTTCGCAGACTTCGTGGACGACGTCGCGCTCGGGATGCCACCGCTCCAGCCTCAGCGGCTCTGACCCGTCTGGGCAGCCGAAGACCAGGAACTGGAACTCGTGCCCTTCTTGGGCGGCGAGCGCCACCAGGTGACTGGGGAGCTCGGAGATCTGCCACCGGCTCGACCCGAGACCGCGTCGGAACCGGACGGCCAGCTGGCTGCCGGGCGTGAGCTCGACGATGGTGCCCGGCCGGGGGTCGCTGATGACCACTATGCGGTCGTCGGCGGCGCCGACGAGGCCGGCCGGGCTGGTCATGGTGACGGTCATGACGACTCTCCTGAGGGATGCGGTTGTCAGCGGAGAGGAGCGCACCCCGGTCGGTCTGATACGCATGCGGGCCGGAAAGTTCTGACGTCAGGGTGGTCTGGACAGGCTTCAAACGCAACCACGTTTCCGGACGGCAGCTGAGAACGCGTTCAGCCGAAGCAGACGAACGGCGCCGGGGCGGCTTCCGTGGTCACCGCGGAGACCGTCTCGGCCAGCGCCGGCGCGGGGTCGACGCCCGAGGCGAGCGCCGCGTGCACGCGCACCAGCGCGTCATGGGCGGCGACGTCGTTGACCGCCGCCGGGCTGGCGATGACACAGCGCACGCCCGCGTGCAGCCACGCCGCGGTCATGCCGATCAGCTCCTCGCCCCAGCGCACCGACGAACGGCCCACCTCGCAGGCCGAGAGCAGCACGACGTCGGGGACATCGTCGAGCTGGTCGATGTCGTAGCCGAACCAAGTGCCGTCCACGAGCTCGAGGCCCGAGAAGAGCGGGTTCTCCGAGGCATGCCGGCCGTGCGCTGCGACGTGGAGTACGTCGACCCGGCCGGCCAGCTCGGACACCGCAGCCGCCGTGGCGGCGGATCCGGTGAGCACGGGGGCGTCTGACCAGGCGCCGGAAGACGCCATCACCTCGGCCTCGGCGCGGGGCACCCGCGGCCCGGCGACGAACCCGGCCGAGCCGGTGCGCAGCGGCGTCGACCGGCGAGCCAGCCACGACGTCGCGCTCTGGGCGACGGTCACCGGTCGCCCGGCCAGCCCGGGCAGCAGCGTCCACGGGAGACCCGCCAGCACGCCTGACGGAGTCAGCACGACCTGCCGGTCCCCGAGGTCCGCACGCAGCGGGGCGACAAGGAGATCGGCGACGGCCGCGACCCGCCCCGCGAGCGCGCCGCGCACGGACCCGGCCAAACTCGGGGGAAGCTCAGAGGCCGCCATGTCGAGGTCCGGCAGCAGCCCGCTGAGCAGTGGTTCCAGCCGGTCCCGGCTACCCAGATCATGACGACGGGTGCCCTGCTCGGTCACCACCAGCCCAACGACGCGGTCCGCGGTCACGACGTACGCGACCAGGGCGGTGCCTTGGCCCAGGACGGCCTGGAGACCGGTGAGCGGCACCGGATCCGCCACCTCGCCCGATCCTCGGTGCTGCCACGCCCGCTCCCTGACCTGCCGTCGCAGCTCCACCTCGCGCTCGGGCGCTGGTCCTGAACGCAGCTCGGCCAGGTCCGCCACGGTCTGCGCGTCCTGTGGCGCCCGCACCGGCTGGATGCGCGACGCCAGCATCCGTGCCCGCTCGGACCACTCGAACAGCACCGCGTCCGACCGCGACTGCACGGCGAGCTGCAGTCCGCGCACCGCCAGCCTCACCCCATGGCCGACCACGTTGGTCTGCAGGTCCAACGACCCGAACGAGCTCTGCCACGCGTGCAGGTCGTCGAGGCCGGCGCGCACATGGGTGAGCGCCTGCGCAGGCCGGATCGCGGCGGCAGCACGGACATCACGCTCAGTGAGCCGCACGGACAGCGGCGCGCTGGTGGTGACTCGGACCGACCGCAACCGATGGCGAGCCCCGGCGACCTCTCCGCTCGCGATGAGCGCGGCGACGACGTGGAGCCTCACGGCCACCGCGTTCCACCTCAGCCCGTGCGCATCCAGCTGCGCAGCGATCCGGTCGCCGCGCGGGACGGCGGTCCGCACCCGGCCCGACCCGACGTCCGCGGCGAGCTCCTCGGCCTCGGCTCGCGCGACCCAGCTGTCGGCCGAGCCCCGACGAAACCTCTCTGCCGCCTTGCGCGCCGCCGCCCGCGCCAGCCTCGGGTCGCGCTCGTAGCGTGCCCGGGCCAGCTCGGCTTCCCCTTGGCGCTGGTACAGACGGCGGCGGGCGTATGCCGCGGCGGCAGCTTGCAGCGAAGCCACGCCCTCGTCGACGAGCCCCGCGGCGATCAGCGCCTCTGCCCGGTCCTGCTCGACCATCGCGCGCATCACCGGGCTCTCCGAAGCGACGACCTGGTACGCCTCGTCCATCCTCCGCAGCGCCGCGACGAGGTCTCCGGCGAGCAGGTGCACGTAGCCGAGGTTGTGCACCGCCTTGGCTGCGGCATAGGCGTCGCCGGCGGCGAGGAAGGCTCGCTCCGCCTCCTCGAAGTCGGCGCCCGCGACCTCGAGCTCCTCGCGTTGGAGGCGGACATTGCCCCGGTTGAGGTGGATCAGGCCGCGGCCCATGTCGTCGTCGGTGAGCCGGATCGCCCTGCCGAAGGCAGCGATCGCCTCGTCACCCTCCCCTCGCAGCATCTGCACGAGGGCGATCTGCCGGGTCAGGACGGCTCGGGTGTCCCGCGCCAGCCGGGGCCGCTCGAGCGCGCTGCGACAGAGGTCCAGCGCGGCTACCGCTTCACCGGTCTCCGAGAGCACGTACGCGAGGCTGCCCTCGATCCGTCCCAGCAGGTCGCTGTCCTCGGCGCCCTGCGCCGCGCGTTCGAGGTACCGCCGAGCCGAGGCGTGCCGGCCACGGTTGAGCGCGTCCACGCCACGACGATGCAGCTCCTCGGGCGTCGGCACTCCGCCATTCTCGACGGGTCAGGGTGTGGTGGAGAAGCACTCCCCCACGGCGACCCTCGCAATGTCGACCGCCGCGGCCGCTCCGTCGACGCCACCTGAGGCGTCGACCTTCCCCAGCATCGCCTTGGCCACCATCGCGGCGGCGATGGGAGCGCTGAACGACGTACCGCTCCACACGCCGAAGCCGCCGGTGAAGTCGTCGGGGTCCAGGGACTCGCGCGGACGGTCGTCCTCCACCGTGCGGGCGATGGGTTCGAGTCCGCCCTGGAACGGCGGCATGGTGCTCACCAGCGCAGCTCCCGGCGCGTAGGTGGTCACCCAACGACCGACGTTGCTGAACATCGCGTCGGTGCGCCGGTTGGGGTTGAGGGCGCCCACCGCGACGACCGGGATCGCCAACGACGACATGCTGAACGCCGCCGGGTAGCACGCCCGCGTGGTCGCGTCGTTCCCGGCCGAGGCCACGACCACGACGCCGTTGTCGACCAGGATCTCGAGGATCCCCATCATGATCGGGTCGAAGTCCGCGTCGTCCGGGTTCTCGTGGTAGTAGCCCATCGAGAGGTTGAGGACGTCGAGGGCCTGACCGCCCTTTTCGCCGGCGCGATGACGTCGGACCAGCTCGGCGATCTGGCTGAGCGCGGTGACCAGGTCCGACTCGAGGATCGGGCCCTGAGAGGGGACGATCCGCCAGCTCAGGATGTCCGCGTCCGGACAGATCTGGTGGACCAACCCGGCGATGAACGTGCCGTGACCTGACAACGCGTCGAGGATCCCGTCACGGGGGCCCGCCTGGTCACCGTGCAGCTCCGGAGCGGTCTCCTTGAGGGTGTGCCCGATCGGATCGTTGTCGAGCTTGACATCGGTCCTGACGACGCCGTCCAGCCACGGGTGCTTGGTCCAGCAACCGGTGTCGAGCACTCCCACCACAGGGCGGCGAGTCGACAGCTCGACGTCCGGAGTTCGACGTGGCGCCGGTCCCACGAACGCCACCGGCTGGCGGCCGCCCTTCCCGGGGTAGATGTAGGACTTCGCCGGGTCGGAGTGGTGCAGCGGGTCGGAGTGGTGCAGCGGGTCGGAGTGGTGCAGCGGGTCGGAGTGGTGCAGCGGGTCGGACTCGATGTCCGTGGCGTGGAGGACGTGGTCCAGTCCCAAGGGCTTGCTGGCGTCGCTGACGTCCATGGCGCGTGCCTGCTGGATCAGGAGGTAGCCGTCGGGAGGCCGCACCGCGCGGCCCTCAGTCACGAAGATCGTCACCACGACGACCCCGTACGGCAGGTCCCGCGTGCGCTCGTCCTCCTCCTCGACCTGGATGTCCCAACCGAGCTCCCGCGCGGCGCGACGCAACAGCTCCTCGGTGCCGACGCGATCGGCCGTCTTCGAGAAGATCACCCGCGGCCCCACGTACGCAGTGGGACGTGCCGGTTGCTGACCGGCCACCTGCGGAGCGGTGGCGGGGTCCAGCACCCGCACCTCCCAGGGTGCCTCCCTCCACTTGCTTGCTTCGTCAGGACGACGCCGGTCGGGGGTCTGGAGTGCCATGCAAATCCCTTAGATCTCGAAGGCGGGTGTCATGAACGAGCTGCTGCCGTCTGCCGGGTCGAGCCGGAGGCGGAGCATCCCGGGAGTCAGGTCGGGGAGTTCGAAGCGGCCGGTGCCGGTCACCTCGAGGGTGGTCTCGTCGGTCCAGCCGGCGTCGCCGTCGCGCTGCACGGTCACCGTGATCGGTGCCGGCGGGACGACCCAGCCGTCGATACGCGAGGACGTGCCGTCGGTGGAGACCCGCAGCAGCAGGTCCACGCCGTCGTGCGCGAAGCGCAGCGTGTACGCCGTCGTCGAGGCGCCCCGGGCACCGGCGAGCTCCTCGCTGCGCTCGACGAGCAGCATCAGCTCGATGTCGAGGTCGGTGTCGGAGGCCGCCAGGGCGGCCGCGGTCTGGAGCCGGGCGACCATGCCCTCCGGCACCGGGTCGTGCGACTCCCAGTGCGACCGGATGCCGGCCAGGAGGTCGTCGTCGCTGAGCTCAGACATCATCGTCGTCCCCGTTCTGGATGAGGGCCCGCAGCTTCTGCAGGCAGCGGCCCCGAGTGGGCCCGATGCTGCCGACCGGCATGCCGAGGTCGGCGGCGATCTTGGCGTAGTCGGGCCGGTGCTCGAAGGCCACGATCCGGAGCAGCTGGCGGCACCGCTCGGACAGCTGGTCGACGGCGTCCCACAGGTGGGCGTCGTCGTCGCGGCGTACGACCTCGGCCTCGGCCGAGCCCTCGTCGGGCAGCCGGCGAGCCAGCTCGTCGTCCTCCACGGGGAGCGCCCGGCCGCTGGCCTTGGCGACCTTCCACGCCTCGCGGCGGGCGGTCGTGGTGAGCCAGCCGCCGATCGCGGCCGGCTCCAGGATGTTGGCCCGCGACCGCACCAGCGACAACCAGGTGGTCTGCACGACGTCCTCGGCGAGCTCGGTCGAGAGCCGGTAGGCCCGCACCACGTGCCAGAGCACCGGCGTCATCACCCGCACCAGCTCGTCGAGCGCCACCGCGTCGCCGGCGGTCCATCGCTCGAACGCAGCGGCGGCATGGCCCCAGACCTCGCCCGGTCGCACGGTGGAGGCCCCGTCGATGGTCACGATGGCCTCCGAGATCTCCGGTGCGGTCAGGGCGGTCACGTCGATCAAGAGCGGCGACCCCGCCGACTGATACACGACTCGCGCACAGCGTCGCACCTTCGTGCCCCGACGGCGAGCGCGACCTAGGGAGCCTGCCGAAGAATCCGTCCGGCCGACCGTCTTCTTCAGCAGCCTCCCAGGGCCGATAGCCTCGACAGGTGTCCTTCACCGTTCGCACGATCAGCCCGGAGGAGCACCTCGACTTCCTGCGCACCCAACGGTCGGCGAGCTTCCTGCAGACCCCGGCCTGGGGCACGGTGAAGTCGGAGTGGCGGCACGAGTCGCTCGGGTGGTACGCCGGCCCCAACAGCACAGAGCTCGTCGGCGCCGGTCTCGTGCTCTACCGCCGGCTCCCCATGGTCAAGCGATACCTCGCCTACCTGCCCGAAGGCCCGCTGCTCGACTGGTCCACCGACCGGCTCGGCGACTGGCTGGCCCCGATGGCCGAGCACCTGAAGCAGCAGGGCGCATTCGGCATCCGGATGGGCCCACCGGTGGTGACCCGTCGGTGGAGCGCGGCCCAGGTCAAGGACGGCATCGCCGATCCCGCCATACAGCGACTCGGCGACCTGCCTCCGACCGAGCGCGACGCGGTGGGCGCCCGGGTCGTTTCCCAGCTGACCACGCTGGGCTGGCGGCCGCAGGCGGCGGAGTCGGGCTTCGCGCTCGGCCAGCCGCAGTACGTCTTCCAGGTCCCGCTGGCCGGCCGCACCGACGCCGACGTCCTGGCCGGGATGAACCAGCTCTGGCGGCGCAACATCAAGAAGGCAGACAAGGCCGGCGTCGAGGTCAGCTCCAGCAGCGGGCGCGGGGACGAGGAGAGCGACCTCAAGCTGTTCCACGACCTCTACGTGCACACGGCCGAGCGCGACCAGTTCACCCCCCGCGGGCTCGGGTACTTCCGGGTGATGGCCGAGGCCCTGGGCAGCGAGGACCCCGACCGCTTCCGGCTCTACCTGGCGCGCCACGACGGTGACCTGGTGGCCGCCACGATCATGGTCAGCGTCGGTGCGCACACCTGGTACTCCTACGGAGCCTCCTCGACCGAGAAGCGCGACGTCCGCGGCTCCAACGCGGTCCAGTGGGCGATGATCCGCGCCGCGATCGACCAGGGTGCGGAGGTCTACGACCTGCGCGGGATCACGCCGACGCTCGACGCCGAGGACGGCCACGTCGGGCTGATCCAGTTCAAGGTCGGCACCGGCGGCGAGGTCGTCGAGTACGCCGGCGAGTGGGACCTGCCGCTGAACAAGCCGCTCTACGCCGCCTTCGACCTCTACATGCGGAGGCGGTAGGCGTGTCCCTGGTCCTCACCGTCGACGGCGAGCGGTGGCGAGGCCACCTGCGTGCGATGACGGAGGCGACCCCCGGGATCGTGCCCGTGGCCAAGGGCAACGGCTACGGTTTCACGCTGGGGCGGCTGGCCCGGAAGGCGGGGTGGCTGGGCGTCGACACCCTTGCGGTCGGCACCTACGAGGAGCTGCCCGAGGTCGCCGACCGGTACGCCGGACACCTGCTGGTGCTCACGCCGTGGCGGCCGTTCCGCCCGCTGCTCGACGCCGGCCTGGCGGGTCGGGTCGTGCACACCGTCAGTCGTCCCGACGACCTGTCCGGCCTTCTCGCGGCCCAGCCGGACGCCCGGTTCGTGCTGGAGCTCGAGACCAGCATGCGGCGGCACGGCATGACCGCCCAGCAGCTGTGGGCCACCGCCCGCGCGCTCCGACAACACCGCGGGGCCAGGCTCGAGGGCGTCGCCCTGCACCTGCCCCTGGCCTCGGGCTCCCACCTCGGCGAGGTCGAGCGACTGCTCACCGACATGGTCGCCGCGGAGCTCGAGACCAGCGCCGTCTGGGTCAGCCACCTCACGCCTCCCGAGCTCGCGACGCTGCGCGGCTCCCACCCGGACCTGCAGGTCCGGCCCCGGATCGGTACCGACCTGTGGCTCGGCGACCGCCAGGCCCTCCGCGTCACCTCTACCGTCCTCGACGTCCACGAGCTGCGCCGTGGTGACCTGTTCGGGTACCGCGGCCGCAGCGCGCCGCGCGACGGCCACCTGCTCGTGGTCACCGGCGGCACCGCCCACGGCATCGGCCTCGAGGCACCGAAGGGCGAGGCGGGCCTGAAGGCGCGCGCGGCCATCGTGGCTCGGGGTGGCCTGGAGGCGGTCGGGCTGGCGCGGTCGCCGTTCTGGGTGGACGGCAAGCAGCGGCTGTTCGCCGAGCCACCGCACATGCAGGCGTCGATGCTGTTCCTGCCCGGCGACGCGCAGGCGCCCGAGGTGGGCGACCTCGTGGACGTGCGGGTGCGCTACACCGCGACGGCGTTCGACCGCGTCGATGTGGTGTGACCCACTGGCAGCGCTGGTCACAAGATTCACCGGGTACCCGCAGAAACTGGCGCTGCCCCGCTAAAGCTTCAGCGGGGATGCGTGAGTTTCACCGGGTACCCGGTGAATCTCCGGGCGGCCAGCCACCCGCGCGACGTCGTACCGCGGGTAGAGGACGTCCCGCACCACGACCGCGACGAGGTAGAGCTCGCCGGCCATCCGGATCAGGATCGCCACCCAGTAGAAGCCGACGTCCTCACCGCCGCCCGGCTGGAGGGCACCGTCGAGGTACCACCAGACCGACGCGAAGTAGACGATCTCGCACGCCTGCCAGACGAGCTGGTCCCGCCAGCGCGGCCGGGCCAGCACCGCCAGCGGCAGCAGCCAGAGCACGTACTGCGGCGAGTAGACCTTGTTGACCAGCAGGAAGCCGGCCACGACCAGGAAGCCGAGCTGGGCCAGCCGCGGCGTCGACGGCGCGCGGAAGCCGACAGCCGCCACTGCCGCGCACCACAGCCCGAAGACCGCCCACGACCAGTGGTTGACCGTGCTCGCGCCGATCGTGGTGTGGCCGGCCTGGCTGATCACCAGCCAGATGGAGCCGAGGTCGGGGCCGCGCTCGGCGTTGAACTGCCAGAACCGCTTCCACTGCTCGGCTCCACTGAGGTACGCCGGCGCGTTGACCAGCAGCCAGGTCGCCGCAGCCGCGAGCACGGTCCCGCCCAGCTCGCGCCAGCGCCGTTCGCGCAGGCAGATCACGAGGATCGGACCGAGCAGGAACAACGGGTAGAGCTTGGTGGCCGCGCCCAGGCCGATCAGCACTCCGGTCGCCAGCGGCCGCCCCCGGGCCCAGGTCCAGAGCGCGCCCGCCACCAGGACCACGGCGAGCATGTCCCAGTTCACCAGGCCGGTCAGGAGCAGCGTCGGCGAGGCCGCGAAGGCGACCGCGTCCCACGGTCGCCGCGGATTGACGCCCGCGAGCAGCCACGCGGACAGCAGCGCAAGGCCCGCGAAGGCGAGCGCGTTGACGATGACGAAGGCCCGCAGCTCCTTCTTGACCTGCTCGGTGCCGACCAGGTCGCCGGCCGGCCGGTCGCGCCGCGGGTCGACGTCGGGCGAACCGGTCACCCAGTGCGTCACCCACGCTGCGCCGTACGCGAAGTAGGAGATGCCGACCGGGTACTCCATCACCTCGTAGCGCTGCCGCACCTGCACGTCGTCGGTGAATGGCCACTCCAGCTCGGCCAGGCCGCGGCCGGTGTAGAGGTAGGGCAGGTCCGAGTAGCACATGTGCGTGTACCGGTGGTCGTCGTAGACCCAGTGGCGGGTGTAGCAACCGCTCTTCTGCACCATGCCGAGCGCGAACGTGAGCGCCGCCAACAGGAGGATGACGCGGACCGGGGTCCACCAGCCGTGACGGCCGGCGCGGGTGCCGACCGGTCCCCCCACGCCCTCGCTGAGGGCAGCGGCGACCGGGTCGTCCAGGGTCGGGTGGACGTGGCCGATCCGGGGTCCGGTCACGTCACCAACGCAGCCGCTCCCACCACGCCCACGTGCCGGTCCGCGGGTTGGACGGCGACACGCTGCCGCTGGGGGACGAGCTCGGGGTCTCGCAGCCCAGGAGGTCGCAGCTCGGCGTCTCGGTCGGCGTCGGCGTCTCGGTCGGTGTCGGCGTCGGCGTCGGGGTAGCGGTGGTGGGAGTCTGCGACGGCAGGTCGGTCGGTGTCTTGGTCGGTTCCTCGGTCTCGGTCGGCGTCTCGGTCGGCGTCGGCTTCTTCGTCGGCTTGGGCGGCAGAGTGGGCTGGTGGCCCTCGGTCGGGGCCTCCCCGTCGACGTACGCCGGCTCCGGGAAGCTCTCCTCGTCGACACCTTCCATGTCGATCTTCATGATCTCGGTCCACGTCTTGGCCGGGTAGTTGCCGCCGAAGTAGCCGTCGCGACCGTCGTCGGATGCCGGGAGCCAGCCGTCGAGCTTGCCGGCGCCCTTGCCGCGCACGTACATGACCGAGGTGGACAGCTGGGGGGTGAAGCCGGTGAACCACGACGACGAGACGTCGCCATTGGTGACCGTTGCGGTGCCGGTCTTGCCGGCGACCGGGCGACCGAGCTCCAGTGCCGCCGTGCCGCTGCCGGACTCGACCACCTGCTGCATCGCGTAGCTGACGTCGGCGGCGATGTCGGCGCCCAGCGTCTCGTCGATGACCTGCTCGTCGCTGACCGAGTGGTCGTAGATCACCTCGCCGTCGTCGTTGACGACCTCCTCGATGATGTACGGCGCGTGGAAGCGCCCGCCGTTGGCGATGGTGGCGTAGCCGTTGGCCATGTTGATCGGGCTCACCGTCGCGAAGCCCAGTGCGATGCCGGGGAACGGCTCGAGGCCGTCGGTGTGGTCGGGGAAGCCGTAGGCGTTCTTGCGCGGCGCCTTCTCCGGCGGGATCCCCATGGCGTTCATCGTCTCCATGACCTGCTGCGGGCCGTCGGGGATGGAGGTGGTGAGGTCGACGAACGCGGTGTTGATGGAGTCCTCGGTGGCCTTGATCAGGTTGACCGCCGAGCCGTAGCTGGTGTCGCCCTGGTTCTCGATCTCGCCAGTGCCGTCCGGGAGCTCGAAGGGCGAGTTGCCGTCGAAGGTGTCCTTGAGCGAGAAGCCGGCCTTGATCCCGGCGGTGAGCGCGAACGGCTTGAGCGTGGAGCCGCCCATGCCACCGGCCTGCGCCCAGTTGATCTGGGAGTCCAGATAGTCGTGACCTCCGTAGATGCCACGGACCGCGCCGGTGTCGACCTGCACGCTGGCCACGCCGATGTGCAGGTTCTTGTCGAGGTCGGGACCCCGGGGCCGGATGTTGTTCACCCCGGTCTCCGCGGCGTCCATCGCCTTCTTGGTGAAGGTCGTCTTCACCCGCAGCCCGCCGCCGTCGATCTCGTCCTCGGTGAGCAACGGGGCGCCGTTCTCGTCCTTGAGCTTGAGCAGCTCGGACTTCACCATCGTGAGCACGTGGCCCTTCTGGCCGCCGTAGGTGCTCTCCGCTTCGGTCTTGTGGAACTTCGGCAGCCGCTTCGCCGACTGCGCGGCCTCGTCCTCGGTGATCTTGCCGTCCGCGGCCATGCCGTCGAGGACGTAGCCATAGCGCTCCTTCAGCGCCAGCTTCGCCTCACGTCCGTTGTCCGGGTCGAACGCACTCGGGTTGTTGATGACGCTGGCCAGCGCGGCGCTCTCCTGGACGCTCAGCTCGGCGGCGGGCTTGTCGAAGTAGGCCTGCGCCGCGGCCTGGATGCCGTAGGCACCGCGGCCGAAGTAGATGGTGTTGAGGTAGCCCTCGAGGATCTCCTGCTTGCTCATGTCCCGTTGCAGCTTGAGGGAGAGGATCGCCTCCTTCAGCTTGCGTGTGTAGGAGCGCTCCTGGGTCAGGTAGAGGATCTTGATGTACTGCTGGGTGATCGTGGACGCGCCCTGCACGGAGTTGCCCGCGGCGTTGTTGAACGCCGCCCGGACGATGCCCTTGACGTCGATCCCGTTGTCGGTCCAGAAGCTGCGGTTCTCGGCCGCGACCACGGCGTCCTTGATGTCCTGCGGCATCTCGTCGTAGGGGATCGCGTCGCGGTTCTGCACGGCGTACCGGCCCAGCTCGGTCTTGCCGTCGCTGTAGTAGACGAACGACGTCTGGGTCTCGAACTCGTCGTTGGGGTCGGGCAGCTCGGTGGTCTGGTAGACGTAGGCGAAAGCGCCGGTGACGGCCAGGACGCCCACCAGGCCGGCCACCAGGAAGTAGAGCAGCACCCGGCGGATCTTCTGCCCGCGGGTGCGCACCTTCTTGGGCTTCTTGCCCGGCTTGCCGTTCTTGCCCGGCGCGGTCTTGGCGGGGCCCGCGGGCCGGACTGCGGCGGCCTTGCGTGATGGGGGCCGACCCTTGCCGTCGCCCGAACCCGCCTTGCGCTTGCCTGCCACGTCGCACGAGGGTACGCAACCCACCCAGGAATGGCCGAGTCGCCGTGACCATCTCGCCGCGTCGCTCCCGATGTACCAGGTATTCGCAATCAACGGATATATCGCTACGATAGGTCTGTGGCGAGACGCGCGGAAACCATCGAGCTCGCAGTTCTCGGACTGCTGCACGAGGGACCCATGCACGGCTACGAGCTCCGCAAGCGCCTGAACCTCATGCTCGGCTGGGGCCGGGTGCTGTCGTACGGCTCGCTGTACCCGGCGTTGAAGAAGATGCTTCGGGGTGCGCTGATCGAGGAGTCGACCACGTCGACGCCCCTGTCGCGGCGGCCCAAGATCGTCTACCAGGTCACCGCGGCGGGCACGCGGGAGTTCGAGCGGCTGATGTCGGAGGTCGGTCCCACTGCGTGGGAGGACGACAACTTCGACATCCGGTTCGCCTTCTTCTCCTCGACCGACATGGAGATCCGGCTGCGGGTGCTCGAGGGGCGCCGTACCCGGCTCCAGGAGCGGCTCGACCGGGTCCAGCGCGAGCTGGCCATGACCCAGCAGGAGGTCGACCGCTATGCCGGCGAGCTCCAGCGGCACGGCGTCGAGTCGGTCCAGCGCGAGGTCAACTGGCTCAGCGACCTCATCAACGCCGAGCGTGGCACCCCCAGCACCACTCCCCCTCCCGGTTTGACCAATCCGCCCACCGCAGAGACGTCCTGAGCAGGACACCATTGAAAGGAACGGCCCCATGGGTTCGGTTCGAGTTGCAATCGTCGGCGTAGGAAACTGTGCGAGCTCCCTGGTCCAGGGCGTGCACTACTACCGGGACGCCGACGCCTCGGCGCCCGTCCCGGGGCTCATGCACGTCGCCTTCGGTGACTACCACGTGCGCGACGTGGAGTTCGTCGCCGCGTTCGACGTCGACGACATCAAGGTGGGCAAGGACCTCTCCGAGGCGATCAACTCCTCCGAGAACAACACCATCAAGATCTGCGATGTCCCCACGCTCGGCGTCGAGGTCCAGCGCGGCCCGACGCTCGACGGCCTCGGCAAGTACTACCGCCTGACCATCGAGGAGTCCGGCGCGGAGCCGGTCGACGTGGTCCGGGCCCTCAAGGAGGCCAAGGCCGACGTACTCGTCTCCTACCTGCCGGTGGGCTCGGAGGAGGCCGACAAGTTCTACGCCCAGTGCGCGATCGACGCCGGCGTGGCCTTCGTCAACGCGCTGCCGGTCTTCATCGCCTCCGACCCGGTCTGGGCCAAGAAGTTCGAGGACGCCGGTGTCCCGATCATCGGCGACGACATCAAGTCGCAGGTGGGCGCGACCATCACCCACCGGGTGCTGGCGAAGCTCTTCGAGGACCGCGGCGTGGTGCTCGACCGCACCTACCAGCTCAACGTCGGCGGCAACATGGACTTCAAGAACATGCTCGAGCGCGAGCGGCTGGAGTCGAAGAAGATCTCCAAGACCCAGGCGGTCACCTCCAACATGACCGGTCACCTGGCCGACCGTGACGTGCACATCGGTCCGTCGGACTACGTGCAGTGGCTCGACGACCGCAAGTGGGCCTATGTCCGCCTTGAGGGCCGCGCCTTCGGTGACGTCCCGCTGAACATGGAGTACAAGCTCGAGGTCTGGGACTCCCCCAACTCGGCCGGCATCATCATCGACGCCATCCGCGCAGCGAAGATCGCGCTGGACCGCGGCATCGGTGGCCCGATCATCTCGGCCTCCTCGTACCTGATGAAGTCCCCGCCGGTGCAGCTCCCCGACGACGAGGGTCGCGCCCGCGTGGAGGCCTTCATTCGCGGCGAGGAGTAACCCCCGGGGTTTCGGAGCCCTTTTCTTGGGTGGCCCGGCGAGACGTTCTCGCCGGGTCACCGCTTGATTTCTGGAAGACCTCCCGCGTAACCCGCCGCGCGGGGGGACGTTGTCTTGGCATCTTCCGCGTCGCACGTCCCGGCGCCCGACTCCTTGCTGAGGCTCTTCATGTCCTTGTCGCCCCGGCTGCGCTTCCGCGCTGCCCTGCTCACCTTCACGCTGGCCGCCGCTCTGGGTGTCGCCACCCTGCCCGCCCTCGCGTCGACCGCGACGACCGCGCCGGCCGCACCGGCCGCGGCCGCACCCGAGGCCGCCGGCTCGGCGTCGGGCTTCGGGTTCTTCGTCCTGCCCGGGTTCCAGCCCCTGTGCGCGGGTGTGGCGACCGACGTCACCGGCGACCCCTACCTGGACCGAGAGTCGTGCGGGTTCGTCAACTTCACGCCGACCGGCGTCACCGGGACGCTCACCGCCGAGCTGTACGCCGAGGGGGCCACAACGGCTTTCGCCACCCTCCCCGTCACGACGCCGGCGCAGTCGCCGGAGCTGCGGCGCGTCAACCTGCAGCCGGACGACACCTGGCCGGCGGGCGGGATCCGCCTGGTCATCAAGGAGGGCACCGTCTCGATCGGCGAGTTCGAGTTCAACCACAACCACCTCGTGGCCACCCTCGACACCGTCCCGCCCAGCAGCGCCCCCGGCGCAGCCTTTGACGTCACCGGCTCGATCGAGATGCACAGCGCGCGCGACACGTTCACCGACGCGGGGGTGCCCGCCACCTTCACGCTCAACGTGGTGGCAGCCGACGGCACCGTGCTGAACACCGCGGACCTGACCGCGGCCGCAGACGGCGCCATCACCCACACAGTCCCGGCTGCGGCCACCAGCGGCATCGCCGCTGACACGGTCCTGCGGGTCGAGGCTGTCGACGCGGCGTACGACGACACCGCGACGTCCATCCCGCCGACCGGCGAGTGGGCCGCCGAGACCGCAGGCACGACCTCGCACGGCATCGAGGTGCCGGCCACCAACCTCACGATCGACAACAGCTTCGTGTCCTCGGTCGGCTGGGTGAAGCCGGGCCAGGAGTACCCGTCCCGGATCATCCTGACCAACCCGACCTCCGGTCCGCTCACCCCGCAGGTCGTCGTGACGTCCCCGGCGGGCGCCACGTTCCTGACCGCTGAGGGCCCAGGCACCCACCCGGTCACCCCGAGCAGCGTCACCTGGCAGCCGGGCGCCCTCGCTCCGGACGCGACCGTGACGCTGGTGCTCACCTCCAAGGCCGCGCCGCTGACGGGCGCGGGCTCGCTGGACACGATCGTCTGGCGGGACCTGTCCACCTCAGCGGTGATGACGGTGCCCACCAAGCCCAACCAGACCGCGGCCAGCCACGGACCCAAGGTGATCCCGCCCAGCAGCGTCTACGACACCGCGCGGTATGGCGACCGGCCCTTCCCCGTCGTCCCGGTGCAGTACAACGACCGCGCCTACCAGCCCGAGCACTCCGGTGACTCCCTTGAGTCGGTGATCAACGACCCCGCTCACCCGGGATCGACGTTCAACCTGTTCCAGGAGATGTCGTTGGGGCAGCTCTACCCCGACGGCACCGTGCCCTCGGCCGGTGTCGCGAGCGCGGACTTCGCGGGCTATCCACCCGGCTTCGAGTTCACGAACCGGGCCGTCCCCGGCAACACCTGCGCCGGCTTCACCTACGAGGACCTGCCGGGCGGTGCCACCGCCAACCCGCTCTACTCCGAGCGGATCACCAACGGCGTCTACAACCTGCCCGGCGACACGGGCTACTACGGCTCGGACTCGAACGGCACGGCGATCATCGGGGCGGCCGGTGGCGTGGGTGCCCTGCAGAACATCGACTCCGGCTGTGGCGAGACCGGCAAGCTGGTCTACGACGCGGCTTCGCTGGCCGACCCGGAGATCGACTTCTCCGACTACGACACCGACAAGGACGGGCTGGTCGACTTCTTCATGGTCGTCTTCGCCGGCTGTGGCGGCCACGGCGCCTCGCAGCTGTCGATCGCGGGTTGTGAGTACCCCGGCGCGCCGTACGACAACGTGTGGCCGCACAGCTCCTCGCTGGAGTACGGCTACTCCGACCCGGTGACCGGCAAGCCCGGCTTCGTCACCGACGACCAGCTGAAGACCCTCAAGGGCGAGCCGCTCTGGTACACCGACACGACCTACACCACCACCACGACGACCGCGGGTCCGGACAACCTGAAGGTCTTCGTGCGCGTCGGTCCCTACAACGTCAACCCGGAGACCGCGATCGACTTCGCGTCGGTGATCTCCCACGAGTACGGCCACTCGCTCGGCCTGCCCGACTTCTACTCCACCGGAACCCGGGAGACCTACGGGGACTGGAACCTGATGGCGACCGACAAGTCGCAGAACATGGACGCCTACAGCCGCCAGGAGCTCGGCTGGGTGGTGCCGGAGGTGCTGGACAGCAGCCGGCCCGAGACCGGGATCACCGACTCCAAGCAGGACATCAACGAGATCACCTGGCAGAAGGCCGACGGGACCCCCTACACGTTGGTGGAGGGCCAGAGCGGCGTGGGCCGGGTCCAGAACTCCAAGCTGTACGCCGCCAAGCTGCCCGGCCGACGGCTGCTCGACCCGGCGGCGTTCACCACCGGTGACGGCGCGACCCCCACCCACCTGTGGTGGTCGGGCTCGGGCAACGACTTCGGCTGCACTCCCGACGCCGGTCGCAACATCGACCTGTCCATCCCCGAGCTCGCCGGCATCCCCGCGACCTCGGTGGTCACGCTCAGCTTCAAGTCCCGGTGGGACGTCGAGTGGGACTACGACTACGGGTTCGTGCTGACGACCACCGACAGCGGGGACACCTACACCTCGCACGCGTCGGAGAACGGCTACACGACCCCCGGCACGCAGAACCCGAACGCCAACCAGTGCATGACCACCTACGGGAACGGCATCACCGGCAGCAGCGGGTCCTACGACGCCGGCACCGAGGCCGTCGACCGGGTGACGAGCACCTACCCCGCGCCGGTGTTCCTCGAGGACACCTACGACATCAGTGACCTGGCCGGCGAGCCCAACGGCGCCCTGCGGTTCAGCTACGCGACCGACCCCGGGCTGGCGCGCCCGGGCTGGTTCATCGACGACGTCACGATCACGGTCGACGAGGACGGGACCGGGCCGGACGCCCCGTACGACGTCCTGGCCACCGACTTCGAGAGCAGCGGCGGTCCTGACGACCCGCGGGTGTTCAACGGCGGGTGCCGGGAGGGCCTGAGCACCGCCGACCGGTGCACGCTGGGGTGGAAGTACCTCCAGGCGGGGGCGGAGTCCGAGCAGGACCACGCCTACTACATGGAGATGCGCGACCGATCCGGCTTCGACTTCGACGCCAAGGGCCAGGCCGACCGCGGCGCGCCGGCGTTCCAGGCGGGCTTCTACCTGTCCTACACCGACGAGGCGCACGGTTACGGCAACGCAGGCACCGACGACCCGCCGGCCCAGTCGCCGCTGGACTCGGTACCCGAGCCGGGGAGCAGCACCCCCAACCTCAACGACGCGGCCTTCCTCGCCGGGGGCAGCCGGGCGACGTACTCCGACGACCCGGACAACCCCCACGTAGACAACTACGAGGACCCCAGCAACGACTCGGGGAACTGGGAGTTCGGCTACGACTGCCTGGACTTCACCGTGAACACCATGTCCGGGAACGAGGCCGGACCGCCCGCGTCGGACGGCGACCTCACCGGCAACGTGACGTTCACGATGGGCGCTGGCTGCGGACCGTTCAACTACGGGTACGTGGACGACCCCGGATCGCCCAACACGTCGCCGACTGCCGCTGCCGACGCCACGCCGAAGACGGCCATCGTCGGTCAGAACATCGACTTCACCGCGGCCGGAAGCACCGACGCGGAGACGCCGAACAACCTCACGTACAGCTGGGACTTCGGTGACGGCTCGCCCAAGGCCAGTGGACGCGACGTGACGCACTCCTATGCCACGCTCGGCAGCAAGACAGCCACGGTCACGGTGTCTGATCCCCAGGGCGCGACAGCGACCGCCAGCGTGGTCGTCACGATCGTCAACACCGCTCCCACCGCGGTGGCCAAGGCGACACCGGCCACCAGCGGCGTGGGTGAGAACGTGAGCCTGTCCGGGGACGGCAGCACCGATCTCGAGACACCGAACAACCTGACCTACGCCTGGGACTTCGGTGACGGTGGCACCACGAATGACGCCACCGGCAAGAACATCCAGCACGCCTACCTGAACCCGGGCGTCTACATCGCCAAGCTGACGGTCACCGACCCCGGTGGGCTGTCGGGCAGCGACACGGAGACCGTGACGGTGACCCTGCCGGCGGGATCGGTCAAGCCCGTGGCCGTGATCAAGGTCAAGCCGAAGCGGCCCGGCGTCGACCGCAAGGTGCGGTTCGTCGGCAAGAAGTCGACCGGGACCGGAGCGCTGACCTACGCCTGGAACTTCCACAACGGCGGCAAGAAGGTCGATGGGACGGGCAAGAAGGTGAAGACCTTCGTCCGCCGGGTGGGCATGCACAAGGTCACGCTGAGGGTCACCGACAGCACCGGCGCGACCGCGAAGAAGACGGTCTCCTACCGCGTGCGCCATCACTACTCGAACCGGGGCACCACGACGCGCGCGGTGTCGCCAGACCTGTTCCGGGGGCTGATCAGCCTCTGGTAGGGCAGCCGGTTGCCGTCGAGTGACCCCATGTGGCTCTCCAGAAGCCACCTTGACGACCACATGGGGTCACTCGATGAGGACTTGTCCACACCCAGGAGAACGCGGTGATTCCTCCACAGGTGGTTCGGGCAGCCCTGGGCCATGCCAGTTCCCAGCCATCTGTTCGCCCCTCCCGTCGAGGGACTCGTCTGGCCGATCGGCCTCGATCCTTCAGGGGAGTCCGGCCCCACCCGTGGGCAGGCTCGAGGGCCGAGCTGGAGGTGCACGTCACGTGGCTTGTTCGTGCCAGCGGCCGTCTCGGAGCAGCTGGTGGAACAGCGCATCCTCGAGGCGTACGCCGCCGCCGGCGATGACGCGGTCGTCACTGGGTGGGCAGGGCTGCGCCTTCGGGGCGGCGGCTACTTCGACGGGCTGGCGCCGGACGGCCGGACGCAGCTCCCCGTGCCGATCGCTGCCAACGGAGGACGGACGCGAGCTCGACCCGGCGTCGAAGTCGGCCGCTTCACGGTGCCTCCGGACGAGATCGTGACCGTCAACGGCATCCGGTGCGCGAGCAGCGAGCGGTCGCTCTTCGACGAGCTTCGGCGGCTTCGCGGGGTCCGTGAGCGGACCGTCGCTGTCGACATGGCTTGCGCCGCCGAGCTCACGTCGATCAGGAGGATGCGCCGCTACCTCAAGATCCGTCGCTGGTACCGCGATGTTCGCGTGGTCGATCCGTCGCTGGACCTGGCCGACGAGCGCAGCTGGTCCCCTCAGGAATCGTGGTTCCGGATGATCTGGGAGATCGACGCCGGCTGGGGACGACCTCTGTGCAACCGCGAGCTGTTCGGTCCCGGTGGCTCGCTCGTCGGCATCCCGGATCTCCTTGATCCGCACCGAGGGATCGTGGGCGAGTTCGCGGGAGCGCACCACCGCGACAAGGACCAGCACGCCAGCGACGTCGCTCGGGAGGCCGACTTTCGCGCTGTGGGCCTGGAGTACGTCGAGGTGGTGGGCCGGGACGTGCGCAACCGCAGGGTGGTCGTCAAGCGCATGCATGAGGCGGAGGCTCGGGCCGGCCGGCTACGGCAGACCTGGGTGCTCGGGCCCACACCCAAGCCGACGTTGGACGAGCTGTTGGACGCCCGGGACCGCTGCCGCAATCCGTCCGCGTCCGTCGAGTGACCCCATGTGGCTGCCCCCAGCCGACTGGGACGACCACATGGGGTCACTCGACGGCAAATGGGCGGCTCACCGGCGGCCGGACCACCACTCCAGCAACGCGGCCTTGGCGTCGTCCTCGGAGAGCGGGCCGCGATCGAGACGGAGCTCGAGCAGGAACCGGTATGCCTCGCCGACCTCCCGGCCGGCGGGGATGCCCAGCACCTCCATGATCTGGTTGCCGTCGAGGTCCGGGCGCAGGGAGTCGAGCTCCTCCTGCTCCTGCAGCCGGGCGATCCGTTCCTCCAGGTCGTCGTAGGCACCGCGGAGCCGCTCCGCCTTGGCCCGGTTGCGGGTCGTGCAGTCGGCGCGGGTGAGCACGTGCAGCCGGTCGAGCTGGTCGCCGGCGTCGCGGACGTAGCGTCGCACTGCCGAGTCGGTCCACTCACCCGAGCCGTAGCCGTGGAAGCGCAGGTGCAGCTCGACGAGCTGGGCGACGGCGTCGATCTCGTCCTTGGAGAACCGCAGCGCCTGCATCCGCTTGCGGGTGATCTTGGCGCCGACCACGTCGTGGTGGTGGAAGGTCACCGAGCCGTCCTCGAGGAAGCGGCGGGTGCGCGGCTTTCCGACGTCGTGCATCACGGCGGCGAACCGGGAGACGAAGTCCGGGCCGCCACCGGGCAGCCGGTCCTCGAGATCCATCGACTGCTCGAGCACCGTGAGGGTGTGCTCGTAGACGTCCTTGTGCCGGTGGTGCTCGTCGCGCTCCAGCGCCAGCGCCGGCAGCTCGGGCAGGACGTACGACGCCAGCCCGGTCTGCACCAGCAGCGACAGCCCGCGCCGCGGCCACGGTGCACTGATCAGCTTGACCAGCTCGTCGCGGATCCGTTCGGCCGAGACGATCTCGATGCGGCCCGCCATGTCGGTCATCGCGTCGATCACCTCGGGTGCCACGGTCACCCCGAGCTGTGCTGCGAACCGCGCCGCCCGAAGCATCCGAAGCGGGTCGTCCGAGAACGACTCCTGCGGGGTGCCGGGCGTGCGGAGCAGCCGCTGCGCGAGGTCCACCACACCGCCGTACGGATCCTCGACCGTTCGTCCCGGGAGCCGCACCGCCATCGCGTTGACCGTGAAGTCGCGTCGACCCAGGTCGCCCTCGAGGCTGTCGCCGAAGGCCACGACCGGCTTGCGTGAGGCGAGGTCGTAGGCCTCGGAGCGGTACGTCGTGACCTCGACCGTCCACGGCCCCCTCCGGCAGCCGATGGTCCCGAAGTCGCGGCCCATGTCCCAGGTCGCCTCGCCCCAGCCGGCCAGCAGCCGCTCGGTGTGCTCGGGCCGCGCCGACGTGGCGAAGTCGAGGTCGGTGTGCGGCCGGCCGAGCATCGCGTCACGGACCGGCCCACCGACCAGCGCCAGGTCGTGCCCGGCATCGGCGAACAGCGTCCCGAGCTCGTCGATGACCGGCGCGATCCGCTCCAGCTCCACACCCGCGTTGCGCTGGAGCTCGGCCACAGTGAGGGCGGGCGGCTCGGCTGCGGACACGAGGGGTGAGTCTAGGGGCGCACTAACATCGGCCCATGCTCCGCCCGGTCTGGTTCAGTGCTGCCCTGGCAGCGCTGACGGTTCCGGTAGTGCTCTCGGCAGGGACCTCGGCGGCGGCCGACCCGGGCGCCGGCGCCACCAGGGCGGCGCGCGTCGCGACCGACACCCCGCTCGGGGTCACCATCGACCAGCTGACCCCCTCCACGATCCCGGCCAAGGGAGTCGTGCGCATCTCCGGACGGGTGACCAACCTCGACTCGGTGGCGTGGTCCACGATCAACGTCTACGCGTTCGTCTCCGACGAGCCGATGAGGTCCTCGGCCCAGCTCGACGAGGCCGCGGCCACCCCACCCGACGCGTTCGTCGGCAACCGAATCACCGACGAGGGGCACCACGACAACATCCCGACGCTGGCGCCCGGCGACTCGGCGCCGTTCAGCTTCAACGTCCCGCGACGGCTGCTCCAGGCCCCCACCCCGGGCGTCTACTGGTTCGGCGTGCACGCGCTGGGCGAGGGACCCGACGGCCGCGACACCCTGGCCGACGGCCGGGCCCGCACCTTCCTGCCGCTGGTGCCGGAGGCACGCGAAGGCAACCTGCCGACGACCATCGTGATCCCGCTGCGTCACCAGCTCGGCTACACCGAGGACGGGTCCGTCGACGACCTGGCCGCGTGGACAAAGACGCTCTCGCCCGGCGGCCGGCTCCGCTCGCTGGTCGACTTCGGGGCCAGCTCCGGCGACCGGACCGTGACGTGGGTGGTCGACCCTGCCCTGGTCGACGCCGTACGCCGACTCGCGGCGGGCAACCCCCCGCGGTCCCTGGAGCCGAACCTGCAGGCCGGCCAGGACGACGGAGAGGACACGGACCCCTCCGGATCCTCCACCCCGACCGGCGAACCGAGCGAGGCTTCGTCGCCGACAGCCGCGAGCGAGGCTCCCACGGAGAGCCCCCTCGACCTCGACGAGCTGGACCCGGTGGTGCAGACCGCGGCCCAGGCTGCGCAGGCGTGGCTGGCCCGCCTCGGCCAGGCGATGCGTCCCGAGGACGAGGTGATGACGCTGCCGTACGGCGACGTCGACGTGGCCGGCGCCGCCCGCCACGACCCGCAGGTCCTCCAGCGCGCGATGGCCCGGGCCGAGAACGGGCTGTCCGGCTACGACGTCACCACCACCCCCGTCGTGACCTCTCCGAGTGGCTACCTCAACATCGAGGGGCTGCGGGCCGTCCCGGACGGCTCGTCGATCCTCCTCACCGACGCCATGTTCAAGGCCCCGGCGCCGCCGCTGGTCACCACCGAGGGTCAGCAGGCGGTGGTCGCCTCGACCGGTGCCGCCGCGGGAGGCCCTGGCCCCGACGACCGGATCGGGATGGTCGCGATGCGCCAGCGGCTGCTGTCCGAGGCGGCGGTGCGGTTCCTGCGCCGCGACCGGACCCCGCTGACGATGGTCGTCCCTCACGACTGGAACCCCTCGGCGGGTGGGGCGCCGTTGTTCGCGGGGCTCGACGTCGACTGGCTCGACCTGACCTCCGTCAGTCGGGTCGCCCTGGCGGCCGAGGCCGCACCGGTGCCGGGTGACACCCTGCGCTACCCGAGCGGGCAGGAGGTGGCCGAGCTCGACTCCGCCAACTTCGACTCCGCCGACGCGTTGATCCGCAGCGGTGCCGCACTCCAGAACCTGCTCACCCTCAACAACCTGGTCTCCGCCACGGTCACCGACCAGGCGCTCGGGACGGCGTCGTACTCAGCCCGGGCCCGCCCCATCGCCAACCGCGCGTCGGCGGAACGGTCCCGGCAGTGGATCGACCAGCTGCTCCGCCAGGTGCGCGTCAGTGCACCGCGCGCCGTCACGCTGTCGAGCTCGAACGGTCAGTTCGCGGCGACGGTCACCAACGAGCTCGACCAGCCGGTGACGGTGGCGCTCGACGCGCAGTCCGACGACCGGCTCAGCATCACCGGCCCGCGCCGGGTCGAGGTCCCGGCCAACCGCCAGGTCACCGTCCTGCTCACCGCACGCACCGGCGAGAACGGCATCCACGACGTGACGCTCATCGTCACCGACAAACGCGGCACCCCGCTCGGTGCCAGCACGAGCATGTCGATCCGCTCGGCCCAGGTGAGCAACGTGATCTGGCTGTTCTTCGGGATCGGCGCCGCACTGCTGTTCGGGGCGATCGGGGTCCGGCTGTTCCGCCGCGTCCGCAAGGCCCGACGTACGCCGGCCGACCCCGAAGACCCCCAGGAGACCGCACCCGCGAACTCCGACAAGCAGCCCGCGGGGGCCGGGAGCCGGTGACCGAGCCGCCTGTCCAGCCGCCGGTCGACGAGGCTGCCGAACAGTCCAGCCTGCTCTCGCACAGCGCGGTCATGGCCGCCGGGACCACGGTCTCCCGGCTGAGTGGCTTCCTGCGCGCGGCCCTGCTGTCCTACGCGCTCGGCGCACAGGCGCACGCCGACATCTTCAACGTCTCGAACTCGCTGCCGAACATGCTCTACATCCTGCTGGCCGGCGGCATCTTCAACGCCGTGCTCGTCCCGCAGCTGGTCCGATCGATGCGCAACGACCCTGACGGTGGTGACGCGTTCACCAGCCGGGTGGTCACCGTGGCCGGCCTGTTCCTGGTCGCCGTCACGGTGTTGCTGGTCGTGGCCGCGCCGCTGCTCGTCGACGTCGTCGCACCGGGTTACGACGGGGCGGTCCGTGACTCGGCGATCGGCTTCACCCGCTACTGCCTGCCGCAGGTCTTCTTCTACGGGATGTACGTCCTGGTCGGCCAGATCCTCAACGCCCGCGGCTCTTTCGGCCCGATGATGTGGGCCCCGATCGCCAACAACGTGATCGCGGTGACGGTGATCCTCGTCTACATCGTCGCCTACGGAAAGGCGGAGGGCGCCGAGATCTCCGGCCCCTACACCTCCGGGCAGGAGCTGCTGCTCGGAGTCGGCTCGTCGCTCGGCATCGCCGTGCAGCTGCTGATCCTGGTGCCGTACCTCCGCCGCTCCGGGTTCGTCTACCGCCCCAGGCTGGACCTGCGCGGCAGCGGCCTCGGGCACACGTTGCGACTGGGCATCTGGACGGTGCTGTTCGTGGTCGTCAACCAGATCGCGTACGTCGTCGTGGCTCGACTGGCCACCAGCGGTGCCCTCAGCTCCGACGACGGCACCGGCTTCACCGTCTACTCGTTCAGCTTCCTGATCGTGATGGTCCCGCACTCCATCGTCACCGTCTCGCTGGCCACCGCGATGCTGCCGCGACTCTCCTCACACGCCGCAGCCGAGGACCGGCCGGCCCTGGCCGGGGCGCTCTCCAGCACCCTGCGTGCTGCGCTTGCGGTGATCGTGCCGTTCGTCGCGCTGCTGCCGGTGATCGCTCCCGACCTGGCTCGCGTCGTCTTCGGGCACGGCGCCGCGGCGAACAAGGTGGACAGCTATGTGCCGACGCTGTCCCTGTTCGGCGTGGGCATCTTGTTCTTCACGTTCCACTACCTGGTGCTTCGCGGCTTCTATGCCCTCGAGCTCAACCGGACCGTCTTCTTCGTCCAGTGCGGCGTCGCCGCGACCAACATCGTCGCCGCCATCGCCCTCGTCGCCGCCACGTCGGCCGAGCACACCTCGCCCGCGCTCGTGCTGGCCTACGCTGCGTCGTACGCCGTCGGCTCGGTGGTCTCCTATCTGCTGCTCCGACACGTGCTCGGCGGGTTGCGCAGTCGTCGGCTCCTGGTCTTCGGTGGTCGACTGGTGGTCGCCACCGGTCTGGCCACCGGGCTCACCTTCCCGATCGCGCAGGTGCTCGACGGCCTGGCCGAGGACCCGGGGCTGGTCGTGGCCGCGGTCCGGTTGGTCGCGGTCGGTGCGGTCGACGTGCTGCTGTTCCTGGTCTTCGCCCGGCTGCTCCGGATCGGCGAGGTGAACGACGTCGTCGCCACGCTGACCCGGCGTGGGCGAGCCCGCCCCTGAACGCCGGTGGCGCTCTACGATGAGGCCCTCGGGAGAGTCACGAAGGGCGAGGGGAGCACGGTGCCGCACGCGACCCGGGCCGGCGACGTGCTCGCCGACCGGTATCGGCTGATCGACCTGCTCAGCGAGAGCGGGGGCGGCCGGTTCTGGCGCGCCCACGACCGGGTGCTCGAGCGGCACGTCGCCCTGCACGTCATCGCCGCGGACGACCCACGTGCCGATCTGCTCCTGGACGCGGCGCGGCGCTCGGCGACCGTGCTCGACCAGCGCATCCTGCGGGTCCTCGATGCCGAGCGGATCGGCGACTCGTGCTTCGTCGTCAACGAGTGGGGCTCGGGCACCTCGCTCGACATCATGCTGGCCAGCAACGGGCCGATGTCGCCGCGCCGGGGCGCCTGGTTGGTCAGCGAGGTCGCCGACTCGATAGCGATCGCCCACGCGCGGGGGGTGGCGCACGGCCTGCTCTCTCCCGAGAACGTGCTCCTCGACAATGCCGGCTCGATACGGATCATCGGCTTCTGCGTCGACGCTGCGCTGCACGGGATGCCGCCGGGCGACCCGCACCATGACGTCGTCGACCTCGCCGGGCTGCTGTACGCAACATTGACCGGCCGCTGGGCCGGCGTCTCGCCCTCGGCGGTCCCACGGGTGCCGGAGGCGCACGGGCGGCTGCTGCGGCCGCGGCAGGTGCGGGCCGGCGTACCCCGGCCGCTCGACGACCTCTGCGACGAGCTCCTCAACCCTCGCGGGCAGCGGACCCGCGACGTCCGCGACCCGGGCAGCGCCCGCGGTGTGCAGGTCTTCCTGGCGGCGTTCGTCGGGGACGGCGGCGGGCTCGGCGAGGCGATCGCGGCCGGCAACCCGGAGAAGAACGAGACCGTCACACTGCCCGCCGTCCCCGAGATCATGGCCCGTCCGCACCCCGACGACTGGGTCCCGCCGCCAGAGCCAGACCCAGAGCCGGAGCCAGAACCCGAACCCGAACCGGAACCAGTCGCCGAGCTCCCGACCCAGGCCGGGCTGCCGATCTTCGACGACGAGACCGACGACGTCTCCTGGCTGCGTGCGCGCGACGAGCCGGCACCACCGCCGCCGCCCTTCGACCCGCCGCCGGAACGCCCGCTGTTCGCACCCGAGCCGGTCGACGGCGGGCCGGTACGCAGAGCACGCCATCCGCGCCCCGACGCGGGCCCGGTGGTCGCCCGAGGTGATGAGTACTGGCCCTTCGACGCCGGCCGGTCCAGCGGTAGCGGGTTGATCCCGGCCGTCGAGGAAGGTGACGGCCGCGTCCCGGGCCGCAGCTGGTTGCGACTGGCCGCCCTGGTCGCGGTCGGGCTGATCCTGGTCGTGGCCATCGCCATCGCGTTCAACCTGGGCCGCGGCAAGACGCCGCTCGGGACCGAGCCGGACGACGAGCCGAGCACGTCGGCCTCGCCGTCCCCCACCCCCACGTCGACGCCCTCGGCCACCCCGTTCACCGGTCTCACCGCTGACGACCTCGACCCGCAGGGCGACGGGGAGGAGAACGGCGAGGACGTGGGCAACGCCGTCGACGGCGACCCGGCCACCTCGTGGACGACGCTCACCTACAAGCAGCAGCTGGGGCCCGGCGGGCTCAAGCAGGGCGTGGGTCTGGTCGTCGACCTCGGCGCCAGCCGCGCCGTGCGGACCGTCGACCTCACCCTCGCCGGGGCGCCGACCACGCTCTCGCTCTACCTCACCGACGACGCACCGACCGCCGTCGACGACCTCACTGCGGCGGCCGAGGTCCAGGCCGACACCGACGGCGCCAGCGTCGACCTCGACGACGCTCCCTCCGGCCGCTACCTCACGGTCTGGCTCACCGCCCTCCCGGCTGCCGACGGCGGCTTCAAGGGTGGGATCGTTGACCTCGTGGTGTCCGGATGAATGATGGTGCGGAGCGCACCGACCACGAGCTGCTCCGGGCGCACGTGGACGGCGACCCCGATGCGTTCGCGGTTCTCTTCCGGCGCCACCGCGACCGGCTGTGGGCCGTTGCGCTACGCACCATGGGCAACCCCGAGGACGCTGCCGACGGCCTGCAGGACGGCATGATCTCGGCGTACCGCCGGGCCGGCTCGTTCCGCGGCGACGCGGCGGTCACCACCTGGCTGCACCGGGTCGTGGTCAACGCCTGCCTTGACCGCATCCGGGCCGCTAAGGTCCGTCGCGCCGACCCGCTGCCGGAGGACCTCGAGGAGTACGGCGACCGCGGCTCGCTGCTCATGGCGACGGCCGAGGCCGCCGACCCGGCCGACGTGGCGGTCGCCGGCGAACGACGCCGGCTGGTGCTCGACGCCCTCGACCAGCTCCCGGCCGACCAACGCGCGGCGCTGGTGCTCGTCGACATGGAGGGCTATCCGGTCGCCGAGGTCGCCGCGATGCTCGACTGCGCGGTCGGCACCGTGAAGTCGCGGTGCTCACGTGGACGGGTCCGGTTGGCCGCGCTGCTCGGCGTGCTGCGCCCCGGCGGTGACCCGGGCCACGCTCCGCCGGGGAACCCCGACCCGCTGCCCTCCGTCCGAACCACGGAGGCCTCCCGGGCCCCACCCGAGCGAGGCTGATCACCCGTCCAGCCCCGACCCGCACCCGGTCCACCGACCCAGCTCCGAAAGGAGGCGTACGTTCCATGACCGACCATGAGTCCGGTCCTCTGCCCGAGCTCACCCCCGAGCAGGAGGCGACCGTACGCCGCCTGCTCGCCGACGCGCGTCACGACGAACCGATCCCGGTCGCGGTCGGCGACCGGCTCGACCGCGTACTCGACGACCTCTCCCGCGACGCCCTCGACCGATCGGCACCCGTCGTCGACCTGGCCGCCCGCAGACGGCGACGCAACGCCGGCGGACTCCTGGTCGCTGCTGCCGCGGTGATCGTCGGCGGCTTCTTCGTCGGCCAGGTGATCGACGTGGGCGGGTCGGCCGACACGGCCTCCGACGCTGGTGCCGGCTCCACGGTGGAACGCGGGCAGGCGGCCGACGACGACGCGGCGCCGGCCGCACCGGGCGAAGCAGGAGGCGGCGGCGACGGGCACGAAGAGATGGCCAAGGCGCTGCCGCTTCAGCTGACCTCCCAGCACCTGGAGCGCGACGTCAAGCGTCAGCTGCGCAAGCAGTCGTACGCCAGCCTGGACGGCACCGACCCATCGGCCATGGCCAACGCCGAGTTCCCGTGCGCGTCCGCGCCGTACGGCCTGGGTGACCTGCTGCCGGCGTACTACGACGGCATCCCGACTGTCCTGGCGCTGCGGCCGCCCGAAGGGCAAGTGCAGCGGGCCGAGGTGCTCGAGTGCGGCACCGCCGCACCGCTGCGCAGCTTCACGATCGAGCAGCGCTGACCCCACCTGCCCCGTCCGTCCGCGCCTGCGGGTGCGGGAATCTTCCTCGCCTACGATCGGTTCTTGTCGTACCGACCAATCGAGGAGAAGCAGCGGCCCATGAGTGAGCCCCGCAACGTCATCATCATCGGCTCCGGCCCCACCGGATACACCGCGGCGGTCTACGCCGCGCGGGCCAGCCTGCACCCGCTGGTCTTCGAGGGCTCGGTGACCGCCGGTGGTGCGCTGATGAACACCACTGACGTCGAGAACTTCCCGGGCTTCCGCGACGGGATCATGGGTCCGGCGCTGATGGACGAGATGCGGGGCCAGGCCGAGCGGTTCGGCGCCGAGCTGATCCCCGACGACGTGGTCGAGGTCGACCTCACCGGCGACCTCAAGACGGTCAAGACCGTCACCGACACCTACACCGCCCGCGCCGTGGTCCTGGCGATGGGCTCCGGCTACCGCAAGCTGGGCCTGCCCAACGAGGAGGCCCTCTCCGGCCGCGGGGTCTCGTGGTGCGCGACCTGTGACGGCTTCTTCTTCCGCGAGCAGCACATCGCGGTGGTCGGCGGCGGCGACTCAGCCGTCGAGGAGGCGACGTTCCTGACCCGGTTCGGGTCCAAGGTGTCTCTGATCGTGCGCCGCGACGAGCTGCGCGCGTCCAAGATCATGCAGGAGCGCGCTTTCGCCGATCCCAAGCTCGAGATCGTGTGGAACTCCGCGATCGAGTCGATCAACGGGTCGGACCGGCTGGAGTCGGTGACCCTGAAGGACACCGTCACCGGCGAGACCCGCGACCTGGACGCGACCGGGTTGTTCATCGCCATCGGCCACGACCCGCGCTCCGAGCTCCTGACCGGGCAGGTTGACCTCGACGACAACGGCTACGTGCTGGTCACCCACCCCTCGACGAGCACCAACCTGCCGGGCGTGTTCGCGGCCGGCGACCTGGTCGACCACCACTACCGGCAGGCCGTCACCGCGGCCGGCACCGGCTGCGCAGCAGCCCTGGACGCAGAGCGCTACCTCGCCGAGCTGGACCACGTGGCGTCGTCGACCGCGGAGGCCCAGGCCCGCGCCGACGCCGAAGTCGTCACCGAGGAAGTCCAGACCGCCGGGGCGTGATTTCCGGCCCGTCAAGGCGACGGCGTGGGAGGGAACAACCCTCCCCGGGGTGTTGTTGACTGAGCACCGAGCACAGGCTTCACGCTGAACTCATCTGAAAGGGATGCCAACTGTGAGCAACTTCCAGCCCGTGACCGACGCCGAGTTCGAGGCGCAGGTCCTCAAGTCCGACAAGCCCGTCCTGGTGGACTTCTGGGCAGAGTGGTGCGGCCCGTGCAAGCAGGTGGCCCCGATCCTCGACGAGATCGCCACCGCACACGGCGACAAGATCACGTTCCTCAAGATGAACGTGGACGAGAACCCGGTCACCCCGTCGTCCTACCGCGTCACCGGCATCCCGACGCTCAACCTCTACCAGAACGGCGAGGTCGTGAAGTCGATCGTCGGCGCGCGGCCCAAGGCGGCACTCCTCAACGAGCTCTCCGACTACATCGCCTGAGCTAGTTGAGGTAGTTGCCGGCCCAACCGGCCCTGTGCCGGCTTGGCCTTCGACGGGCGCACGGCACCCACCAGGCGCTCCAGCGCGGCTTCGACCTCGTCTCGCAGCGAGATCGCCGCGCGGAGCTCCATCCGCATCCTCGGGGTGGCGCCGTGCGCTCGTTGCGTCTTGAACCCGACGCTGCCCAGGAAGTCCGACGGCACGACGCAGCTGCCTCGGCGGCCCGGGCCACGGGTGTCGCCGAACGCCTCCACCGCCCGGATGCCGCCGCGCTTGATCAGGTCGCGCGCCATGCCCTGGACCAGCATCCGGCCGAGCCCGCCGCCGGCGTACGCCGGATCCACCCAGGCGTTGGTGAGCAGCACGGCGTCCGGTGAGACCGGAGCCGTCGGAAATGCCCCGGCACCGGGCAGGAAGCTGTCCGGCGCGTAGATCACGTAGCCGACGGGCCGGTCGTCGACCAGGACCACCCGCCCGCAGGAGCCCCAGTCGCGCAACACCTGCGAGACCCATGCCTCCTTCTCGACAGCTGCGTCGTCGGCGCGGACCCGCGCCCGGCTGACCGGGTCGAGCTGCCAGAACAAGCAGGTGCGGCACGGCCCCTCGAGCTCGGCGAGGTGGTCGACGGTCAGCCGCACGACCTTGCGGGACATGGGTCAAGGGTAGGCGCTTGAGCGATGTGAGGCACTCGGTGCGGTTTCGACGTGCACGGGCCGACGTTCTCCATCATGCTTGGTCGGTCATGGACTCCACACCGTCGCGTTCGCAGCACCGTCTCGACCCCTACGTCGACCGGTACGCCGCGCGCACGGCCGGGATGACGGCCTCGGAGATCCGGGCGCTGTTCGCGGTGGCGTCGCGGCCCGAGGTGGTCTCGCTGGCCGGCGGCATGCCCAACATCTCCGGGCTCCCGCTCGACGTGGTCGGCCGCGCGATCGGTGACCTGGTCGCCCACCACGGTCCGGAGGCGATGCAGTACGGCTCCGGCCAGGGCGTCCCGGTGCTCCGCGAGCAGATCACGGACGTGATGCGGCTCGAGGGCATCGAGGCACACCCCGACGACGTCGTGGTCACGGTGGGTTCGCAGCAGGCGGTGGACCTGGTGACCCGGGTGTTCTGCGATCCCGGGGACGTGGTGATCTGCGAGGCCCCGTCCTACGTCGGAGCGCTCGGGGTCTTCAAGGCCTACCAGTGCGACGTCGTGCATGCGGCGATGGACGCCGACGGGCTGGTGCCCGAGGCGCTGCGCCAGGCGATCGCGGCGACGCGAGCGGCCGGCAAGAAGATCAAGTTCCTCTACACGATCCCCAACTTCCACAACCCGGCCGGGGTGACCCTCTCGGCCCCGCGTCGCGCCGAGATCCTCGACATCTGCCGGAGCGAGGACGTCCTCGTCCTGGAGGACAACCCCTACGGCCTCCTCGGCTTCGACGGCGAGCCGCTGCGCGCGCTCCGGGCCGACGAGTCCGAAGGCGTGGTCTACCTCGGCTCGTTCTCCAAGACCTTTGCGCCCGGCTTCCGGGTGGGCTGGGCCCTGGCGCCGCACACGGTGCGCGAGAAGCTGGTGCTGGCCCAGGAGTCCGCGACGCTCTGCCCGCCGCAGTTCTCGCAGATGGCGGTCTCGGCGTACCTGTCGGCGCACGACTGGCAGGGCCAGATCAAGCAGTTCCGCGAGATGTACCGCGAACGCCGCGACGCCATGGTCGATGCGCTGCATGACCTGATGCCCGCGGCCTGTCGGTGGAACGTGCCCGACGGGGGCTTCTACGTCTGGCTCACCCTGCCCTCGGGCGTCGACGCGACGGCGATGCTGCCGCGCGCAGTCACGGCCCGGGTCGCCTACGTCCCGGGGACGGCGTTCTTCGCCGACGGCTTCGGTTCCAGTGCGATGCGGCTGTCGTTCTGCTACCCGACCCCCGAGCGGATCCGCGAGGGCGTTCGCCGGCTGTCCGGTGTCATCGAGGCGGAGCTGGAGCTGCGCGCCACCTTCGACTCCTACGCCCCGGCGCAGGAGCTGGGTCCGCGAGGCTATGACGGTCCCAGCACCGACCTGAGCTGATCCTGCGACCCTCGGGCAGACTGACCCCGTGCGCGACCTCACCTACCCGTCGATCATCGTCGCTGCCAAGACCGGGTTCCGGGCCCTCGGCCAGCAGATCCGGATCACTGGTGCCCACCACGTGCCCCGAAGCGGCGGGGTCCTCCTCGCGGTCAACCACATCGGCTACGTCGACTTCGTCTACGGCGGCCTGGCGGCGAACCCCTCAGGTCGCAAGGTCCGGTTCATGTCCAAGCGCGAGCTGTTCGACCACCGGTGGACCGGTCCGTTGATGCGGTCGATGCACCACATCCAGGTGGACCGTGCCGAGGGCGAGGCATCCATGCAGACTGCGGTGGAGTACCTCAAGGCGGGTGAGGCGGTCGGCATCTTCCCGGAGGCGACGATCTCCCGAGCCATGGAGCTCAAGGCGTTCAAGACGGGCACGGTGCGGATCGCCGCGGCGGCCGGCGTCCCGGTGGTGCCCGTCATCCTCTGGGGCACCCAACGGATGATGACCAAGGACCATCCCCGCGACTTCGCCCGGGGCAAGACGATCACCATCAGCGTCGGCACCCCGATGCACCCGACCGGAGTCGACCCGGCGGCCGAGACGGCGGAGCTGCACTCGGTGATGTCGTCGATGCTCGACGAGGCGATCCGGGCCTATCCGGCAGCCGAACAGCCGCCGGGCTCCTGGTGGCTGCCGCAACGGTACGGCGGCAGCGCGCCCACGCTCGAGGAGGCCGCTGTCTTGGATGCCGACGAGAAGCGGGAGCGGGCCGCCCGTCGTGCCGCGAAGCGGGCTGCTGGCGCAAAAGATTGATTTATCAATAAGTCTCTTTGTCGACAAATCCACATGTCGACGACTTTGTGTCGTGTATCCGCAGGTCAGCGGCCTGCCGGGCCGTCAGATCGGCCTGTCGTGCCGGTTGCGCGGGTCCATGATGTCGACGATCCGACGCAGGTCGTCCAGGCTGGCGAACTCCACGGTGACCTTGCCCTTGGCCCGGCCGAGATCGATCTTGACCCTGGTCTCGAACCGGTCCGACAGCCGGTCCGCGAGCTCGACCAGACCCGGGGCGGTGGGCTTGGCCCGGGCGACGCGACGGACGCCCGCGCCGGTGTCGCCCATCGCGACGATCTCCTCGAGGCCCCGGACACTGATCCCTTCGGCGATCACGCGTTGGGCCAACCGCTCCTGGAGCTCGGGGTCTTCGACCGCGAGCAGTGATCGGGCATGGCCGGCAGAGAGGACACCGGCGGCGACCTTGCGCTGGACCGCCGGACCGAGCCGGAGCAGACGGATGGTGTTGCTGATCTGCGGACGCGAGCGACCGATTCGCTGGGCCAGCTCCTCGTGGGTGCAGCCGAAGTCGTCGAGCAGCTGGGCATAGGCCGAGGCTTCCTCGAGCGGGTTCAGCTCGGCACGGTGCAGGTTCTCCAGCAGCGCGTCACGCAGCATCTCGGTGTCGTCGGTGTCGCGGATGATCGCCGGAATCGTGACCAGGCCGGCCTGCTGGCAGGCGCGCCACCGCCGCTCCCCCATCACCAGCTCATACCGGTCCTCGCCCCCGACGCCGCCACCCGTGCGTCGGACGACGATGGGCTGGAGCAGGCCTACCTCCCGGATCGAGTGGACCAGCTCGGTCATGGCCTCCTCGTCGAAGGCCTGGCGCGGCTGGGCGGCGTTGGGGCTGATCTGGCCGATCGGCAGCTCGGCGAAGGCCGCGCCGGGCACCGGCGCGAGCTCAGGGCCGGAGGTGGAGCGGTCGGCCAGAGACGTGATGTCCACGGCCTGGCCACCGGCGGCGACAGGGTCAGCGGGGGCGTGACCGGTGGTGTCGGCGCCGCCGCTCTCCTCGGTGGCGGGCGCGCTGGTGGGGATCAGGGAGCCGAGGCCGCGGCCGAGGCCGCGACGCTGGGTGCGGGGGGAGTTCATGTCGTGACCCCATCTCTGGCCGCCAGGCCCTTGTCCGCCAGCTCGCGGGCAGCGTCGAGATAGCTCATCGCTCCTGGGGAGCCGGGGTCGTAGGTCATCACCGTCTGGCTGTACGACGGGGCCTCGGAAACGCGCACCGAGCGCGGGATGTAGGTCCGGAGCACCTGGTCGCCGAAGTGCGCGCGCACCTCGTCGGCCACACCCGCGGCGAGCCGGGTGCGAGCGTCGTACATCGTGATCAAGATGGCGGAGATCGCCAGGCCGGGGTTGAGGTGTGCGCGCACCATGTCAACCGTCGCGAGCAGCTGGCCGAGCCCCTCCAGGGCGTAGTACTCCGCCTGGATCGGGATCATCATCTCCTCACCGGCGACCAACGCGTTCAGGGTGAGCAGGCCCAGCGAAGGCGGGCAGTCGATGAAGACGAAGTCGAACCGGTCCGCCCCGGCGATCTCGACCGGGTCGGAGCTGATCCGGCGGTCGGCGTGCAACGCCTTGTGCAGCCGGGTCTCGCGCGCCACCACGCTGACCAGCTCGATCTCCGCCCCGGCGAGGTCGATGGTGGCCGGGACCACGAAGAGGTTCTCCACGTCGGGGCAGGTGGTGACCACCGCCTCCAGCGACTCGCCCTCCACCAGCAGCTCGTAAGTCGACGGAGTGCCGCGGTGGTGGTCCACGTTGAGTGCCGTGGAGGTGTTCCCCTGCGGGTCGAGGTCGACGACCAGAACCCGCTGCCCGAACTGGGCGAGCGCGGCAGCCACGTTCACCGTCGAGGTGGTCTTGCCGACACCGCCCTTCTGGTTGGCGACCACCACGACTCGGGTCGCCTCGGGCCGGCGCAGCGCCGGACGCATCCGGGCACCCTGGCGAGCCAGCAACATGTGCTCTGCCGCCTGGGCCAACGGGGTGGGCTCGTCGCCGTAAGGATTTGCCAGCGAGGGCGCCGCGTCGATCAGATCCCGGGCACGGGGCACCGAGTCGGCGCCGGGCGCTTGCGCTGTTTCACGTGAAACCCCGGACCGCTCGGTGCTGTCCCCGGTGCTGTCCCCGGTGTGGCCTCGCCGGTGTCCCCAGCCTGTGGAAAAGTGGGGGCTTCCTGTGGACGGTCGCGCTCATCCGAGGGGTCGAACGCGGTGGAAAACTCCCGAGGGACACCCCCATGAAAGGTCGAGCCCTCCGTCACGCCCTCATCCCCTCGCCACCCATCAACGGGTCACCCTATCCGCGCCGGATCGACATGGGCCACCCTGACAACGGTTGCTGTGGAAGAGTTTCCCGGACCGCCGAGCTCGACCACCTCCGGCGGTGCGCAGCCCAGGGTCGCCAGGACGGGAGCGGCGGCGACCACCTCAATGGCTGCCGAGCTGCCCTTCATCGCCAACAGCACGCCGTCCGGAGACACCAAGGGCATCGCCCAACCCAGCAGCCGGTCCAGGGGGGCCAGCGCCCGCGCGGTGACGACGTCGAACCGTTGCCGGCCGTGCAGATCCTCGGCCCGGCTCCGAACCACCGTGACACCGGACAGCCCCAGGGCCTCGACCGCCTCCGCCAAGAACGTGGCGCGGCGTAGCAGCGGCTCCACCAGGGTGATCGCGAGGTCCGGTCGGCCGATCGCCAGCACCAGACCGGGCAGGCCGGCGCCCGACCCGAGGTCGGCCAGCGAGGCTCCCTGAGGAACTCCGGATGAGAGTGCCAGGCAGTTGAGCACGTGTCGGTCCCACAGGCGTGGTGCCTCACGCGGACCGATCAGCCCGCGCTCCACGCCGACCGTGGCCAGCAGGTGCACATACGCCTGCGCCAGCGGCAGTCGGTCCGACGAGAACGCCCTCCGGCCGGCGTCGGGCACGGAGGGCGTTTCACGTGAAACATTCACCGGCTCACGCGGGCAGGACCACCACGAACCGACGCGGCTCCACGCCCTCAGACTCCGAGGTCAGCCCACCCGCAGCAACCGCGTCGTGCACCACCTTGCGCTCGAAGGGCGACATGGGGTCCAGCGAGGCCGGCTCGCCGGTCTCCTTGACCCGGGCGACCGTTTCCTCGGCCAGCTTCTCGAGCTGGGTGCGCTTGTCCGCGCGATAACCCGAGATGTCCAGCATCAGGCGGGACCGCTCGCCGGTCTCCCGGTAGACCGCCAGCCGGGTCAGCTCCTGGAGTGCCTCCAGCACCTCACCGTCCCGTCCCACCAGCTGGCTCAGCTCGGCGCCCACGATCGACACCGCCGCCCGGTCGCCCTCGACGTCCATGTCCAGGTCGCCGTCAAGGTCGGCGATGTCCAGGAGCTCCTCGAGATAATCGGCCGCGATGTCGCCCTCGGCCTCGAGCTGGTCGACGCGCGCGATCGGCGCTTCGCCATCCTCAGTTGTCGAACTGGCTGTCTCACTGGCCGCTTCAGTGTCCTTGACCTCGCCAGCCTCGTCCGTCTCGTCAGCCACGTCGACCACGCCGGCCCCGTCAGCCTCGTCGATCTCGGTGCTGGTCTCGTCCGTCTGCTCGCTCACTGCTTGTTCCCGTTCCTCTTCTCGTTCTGGGCGCGCTGGTTGCCCGCGGGAGTCGTCCCGCCGCGCTGGCGCTTCTGCCGCTGACTCTTGGTCTGCCGTTTGGGTTGCTGCCGCTGTGTGGGCCGACGGTCCGCCTTGGGAGCCGACTCCGTGGTCGTCGTGGTCGTCCCCGCAGCTTCGCTCCCGGTCGGCGCCGCGTCAGCACCACCGTCCGTGTGCCGGGCGGCCTTCTTCGCGTCCCGTTCTTCCTTCATCCGAGCGGCCTCGGTCCCCGGCGCCGGGTTGTTGCGGATCACGTAGAACTGCTGGCCCATCGTCCACAGGTTCGATGTGGTCCAGTAGAGGAGCACGCCGATCGGGAACGCGATGCCGCCGACCGCGAAGACCACCGGCAGCACGTAGAGCAGCATCTTCTGCTGCTGGGCGTAGGGACCGGTCAGCGCATCCGGCGGCATGTTCTTGGCCATCAGCTGACGCTGGGTCAGGAACGTGGTGGCAGTCATTGCCAGCACCAGGCAGGCAGCCACGATCTGGACCGAGAGCAGCCCCCGGGAGTTGGTGAAGGACGCCGCGATCGGCAGCGCGCCCAAGATCTTTGCCTGGCCGAAGTCCTCGGCCTGTCCCTCGCTGAGGAAGCCGTGGCCCACGCCATGGGCGGCCTCGTCGATGAGCCGGAACAGGGCGAAGAAGATCGGCATCTGCAGCAGGATCGGCAGGCAGGACGCGAACGGGTTGGTGCCCGAGTCCTTGTAGAGCTTCATCGTCTCCTGGGCCAGGCGCTCCCGGTCGTGGCCGTACTTCTTCTGCAGCTCCTTGACCTTGGGCTGGATCAGCTGCATGTTCCGGCTGGCCTTGATCTGCTTCACGAACAGCGGGATCAGGCAGGCTCGGATGACCAGGGTCAGGCCGATGATCGACAGCGCCCAGGCAGCGCCACCCTCCGGGTCCAGGCCGATCTGTGAGAAGAGCCAGTGCCACGCCAGCATCACGCCGGAGACGGCGTAGTAGAGCGGGTTGAGGATGAGGTTGAAGAAGTCCCCCACCGGTCCCAGGAACAAGGCGTGCACGGCGTTCAGACATCCCTTCCGGTCGCTCTGGTGCGCGTGGGCACCGGGTCATATCCGCCGGCCGCCCAAGGATGGCAGCGCCCGACACGTCGAGCGGCCAGCCAGCCGCCGCGAAGGCTGCCGTACTCGCGGACCGCCTCCAGAGCGTAGGCCGAGCAGCTCGGGTGGTAGCGACAGACCTGGCCGTAGAGCGGGCTGATCACCGCGCGGTAGGCGCGAAGAAGCCCGATCAACACGTACTTCACGACGGCGCCCCTGTCCGGACCGCCGCCGAGTCACCACGGCAGACCCGTTCGAGACAACGGGTGAGCTCGACGCCGAGTTCCGCGCTGTCCATCGCGCGGGAGGCTGGCAACGCGCGAACCACGAGCTCGGCGGAGCTCGGGAGAGTCCCCAGGTGGGAACCGACCAGGTGCCGCAGCCGGCGGCGCACCTGGTTGCGGGCCACCGCTCCGCCGATCTCTTTGCTCACGACGAAGCCGACCCGCACCGGCTCGGATCCGGCGGCGGGCTCGCCCACGAGGAGATGTGCCACCAGGGCAGGCCCGCCGGCCCGCCGGCCGTACCTCACGGTGCGTCGGAAGGCGCCGCTGTCGCGCAGCCGGTGTTGGGCGGCGAGCACGAGGCTAGGCCGCCCGGAGATGGGCCGTGGCTCGCTCAGACCGCGAGGCTCTTGCGGCCCTTGCGGCGGCGCGAGGAGAGGATCGCTCGGCCGGCGCGGGTGCGCATGCGCAGACGGAACCCGTGCACCTTGTGGCGACGACGGTTGTTCGGCTGATAGGTCCGCTTGCTCACGAGGATCTCCGGTCTTGGCGGGCAGTCTGGTTGGACGGTCTGGGGGTCAGGTCGCTGGTCGGCGCGGCATCGGCCGGTGCTGTGGGGCCGAGTCAGCCAGGCGGCACGACACAGCCGCTGACCGATCAACGGTACGCGGTCGGCTGACGCACGGTCAAACCGACGCCAGGGAGGTGGCAATCCCCCGAACGGGTGGCAGCGGCATGGCCCTCAGGACCCCGGAAATGCCCCGGCCAGCCTGTGGAGAACGGGTTGTGCGGGCTGCTCGCGCGGGGTTAGGTTCGCTACTCACCGAGGTTCCCTACCGCCCTCCGGGGTGTGTCTCGGTCCGGTGGTTCCCCCGCTCGTCGCCACAGCAGCCCCACCAGTCCCGCCAACCCCGTGGGACGCGGGTGCACAGCCTGTGGACAACACTGTGGAGAGCCGCTGGGCACAGCGGGGCAGCCATGTATCTCAGGTGCCCAGCAGCCAATGTCAGGACCCAGTGGGAGAAGGCGAACAGACCTCGTGGAGCACATCGACCCGGACCTGACCGACGCATGGCGCGCGGTGCTCGAGAACGTTCAGCCCAACCAGCGGGCCTGGCTGTCGCACTGCGACCCGGTGACCGTCCACGACGACCTCGCGATCATCGCCGTTCCCGACGAGTTCACCCGAACCCAGGTCGAGGGCCGGTTGCGCAGCGAGCTCGAGGGAGCAGTCAGCGCGGTCTACGGACGCGAGATCCGGCTCGGCACCACCATCAATCCGGCCCTGGTCACCGACGGCGCCGACCACGCCTACGACCACGCCCCCCACCACGGCTCGGCGCGCACACAAGTCGACACACCGACTGATCGACATGACGACATGTCGACAATGGATCGGCTGGCCCCGGTGCTGCCGCTACCCGGCGCCACCCTCGAAGGCGGCGTCGGACAGGAGGTCGCGCGAGACCCCGAGCCGCACGCCGACCTGCGCCACCACGACGGCCGGTCGACCCGCCCCAGCGCGCTCGAGACCCGCCTCAACCCGAAGTACACCTTCGAGACCTTCGTCATCGGGTCGTCCAACCGGTTCCCCCACGCGGCCGCCGTCGCTGTCGCCGAGGCACCGGGCAAGGCCTACAACCCACTCCTGGTCTACGGCGAGTCCGGCCTCGGCAAGACCCACCTCCTGCACGCCATCGGTCACTACGTCCGCAGCCTCTACACCGGCGCCAAGGTCCGCTACGTGTCGAGCGAGGAGTTCACCAACGAGTTCATCAACGCCATCCGCGACGACAAGCAGGACGTGTTCAAGAGGCGCTACCGCGACGTCGACGTGCTCCTGATCGACGACATCCAGTTCCTGGAGGGCAAGACCCAGACCCAGGAGGAGTTCTTCCACACCTTCAACACGCTCCACAACGCCAACAAGCAGATCGTGCTCACCTCCGACCGGGCGCCCAAGCGACTCGAGGCGCTGGAGGACCGGCTGCGCAACCGGTTCGAGTGGGGCCTGATCACCGACGTGCAGCCGCCCGACCTCGAGACCCGCATCGCGATCCTGCGCAAGAAGGCCGCGATGGACCGGCTGACCGCGCCGCCGGACGTGCTGGAGTTCATCGCCTCCAAGATCCAGACCAACATCCGCGAGCTCGAGGGCGCCCTGATCCGGGTCACGGCCTTCGCGAACCTCAACCGCCAGGAGGTCGACATGACCCTGGCCGAGATCGTGCTCAAGGACCTGATCCCCGAGGGCGGCGAGCCCGAGATCACCGCCGGCCTGATCATCGCCCAGACCGCGGCCTACTTCGGCGTCTCCATCGAGGAGCTCACCGGCCCGAGCCGCGGCCGGCACCTGGTGATGGCCCGTCAGATCGCCATGTACCTCTGCCGCGAGCTCACCGGGCTCTCGCTGCCCAAGATCGGCGCCCAGTTCGGCAACCGCGACCACACGACCGTCATGTACGCCGACCGCAAGATCAACCAGTTGCTCGCCGAGCGCCGGGCGGTCTTCAACCAGGTGAGCGAGCTGACCAGCCGGGTCAAGGCCGCCGCCCGCCAGGCCTGAGTGAGCTTGTCCAGCTCGCACGGCATCGGCCCCGGCCTGTGGACGAACCCCGCCGCGAGGTTCGAACTACACGGGGAGGATCTGGGGAGCCGCCGGCACTGCAGCCGGGAAGAGCGGTCGTTGTCCACACTCGCCCCCAGAGGGACCAGCCGGCATCCACAGCCCCTGTGCACACCGATTGCGGTCGCCGACCTGCCCGGACGTCGTTCGTCCACAGTTTCCACCGTGCCTATGACTACTACCTACCTCTATCCGGGACGATCGACAGTGGAACTCTGCCCAGTCCGCCCCCTGTGGAACACACCCCGACGTGGCAGGATTCGAGCAATCCCTGACCCCGGCCCGCTGACTCCCGGCCACCTCCAGCCCGCGAAGGACCCCACATCGTGAAGTTCCGCGTCGACCGCGACGTGCTCGCGGATGCCGTCGCCTGGGCGGCACGCTCGCTGCCGGTCCGTCCCAGCGTCCCGGTTCTGGCCGGGCTGCTGATCGAGGCCAGCCACGAGGGACTGGTCCTCTCCACCTTCGACTACGAGACCTCGGCGCGGGCCACCCTCCAGGCCGAGGTCGCGGACGAGGGTCGGGCCCTGGTCAGCGGCCGGCTGCTTGCCGACATCTGCCGCAGCCTCCCGGCCAAGCCGGTGGAGATGATCATCGACGGATCGCGGGTCTCGCTGACCTGTGGTTCGGCGCGATTCAGCTTGCAGACCATGCCGGTCGAGGACTACCCGACCCTGCCGGCGATGCCGGCCGCGACCGGCACCGTGCCGAGCGAGGCATTCGCCCACGCGGTCGCCCAGGCGGTCACCGCAGCCGGCCGCGACGACATGCTCCCGGTGCTGACCGGCGTCCGGATCGAGATCGACGGCTCGACCATCTCGCTGCTGGCCACCGATCGGTTCAGGCTCTCCCACCGCGAGCTCGGCTGGGATCCTCGGACCCCTGACGACACAGTGGCCGCGCTGGTGCCGGCCAAGGTCCTCGGCGACACCGCCAAGTCGCTCACCAGCGGCAGCGAGGTCACGATCGCCCTCGCGACGTCGGGCACCGGCGAGGGCATCATCGGGTTCGAGGGCGCGGCGGCCGGCGGCTCGCGGCGGACGACGACGCGGCTGCTCGACGGCGAGTTCCCCAAGGTGCGGAGCCTGTTCCCGAGCGAGCACCTGACCGTGGCCAAGGTCGACAAGGTCTCGCTCATCGAGTCCGTACGCCGGGTCTCGTTGGTCGCCGAGCGCAACACCGCCGTCCAGCTCGCCTTTGCCGAGGGTGTGCTCACCCTCGACGCGGGCTCCGGGGACGAGGCCCAGGCCTCGGAGTCGATCGAGGCGGTGATCGACGGCGAGCCCATCACCACGGGGTTCAACCCGCAGTTCCTGCTCGACGGACTGACGGCCATCGACGAGGACATCGTCGAGCTGGCGTTCACCCAGTCCTCCAAACCCGTGGTGATCAGCGGCTCCAGCGAGGGTGCGGACGACGACAACCCGTTCCGCTACCTGCTGATGCCGCGTCGCCTGCTCAGCTGAGGGGGTTCTGAGATGCACATCGGGCTGGTGGGGCTGGGCAAGATGGGCGGCAACATGCGCACCCGGATGCGCGACGCTGGGCTCACGGTCGTCGGCTACGACCGCAACCCCGACCTGGCGGACGTCGGCAGCCTGGCCGACCTGGTCGACGCGCTCCCCGGTCCCGACGGTGGCTCCAGAGTCGTCTGGGTGATGGTCCCCGCGGGTGACCCCACCCGCGAGACGGTCAAGGAGCTGGGCGAGCTGCTCGGGGAGGGCGACCTGGTCGTCGACGGCGGCAACTCGAAATACACCGACGACGCCGTCAACGCCGCGATGCTCGGCGAGAAGGGGATCGGCTTCGTCGACTGCGGCGTGTCCGGCGGGGTCTGGGGCCTGGAGAACGGCTACGCCCTGATGTGCGGCGGGTCTGACGAGGACGTCGCGAAGGTGCAGCCGGCCTTCGACGCCCTCCGACCCGAGGGCGACCACGGGTTCGTGCATGCGGGCCAGACGCCAGGCGCCGGACACTTCGCCAAGATGGTTCACAACGGCATCGAGTACGCCATGATGCAGGCCTACGCCGAGGGCTGGGAGCTGCTCGAGGCCACCGACGTCGTCGACAACGTCGCCGAGGTCTTCGACTCCTGGCGGGCCGGCACCGTGATCCGCTCGTGGCTGCTCGACCTGCTGGTCGCGGCGCTTCGGGAGGACGACCACCTCACCAAGGTCCCCGGCTACGCCGAGGACTCCGGCGAGGGACGATGGACTGTCGAGGCCGCCATCGACAACGCGGTCCCGATGCACGTCATCGCGGCCTCGCTCTTCGCCCGGTTCACCTCGCGGCAGGACGAGAGCCCGGCGATGAAGGCGATCTCGGCGATGCGCAACCAGTTCGGCGGCCACGCCTTCCACACCCCTCCGCCCGAGGGCGGCGACACCTCGGCGGCCGGCGGGCCGGCGCAGTCCGAGGGGGCCCAGGCGGCCGGGAGCGGCGACACGGGCGGGGAGTCCTGATCTAGTGTCCTGTCAGCGTGATCCGCACACTAACTCCGCGGCCCAGGCACGCACCTGGCGGCGTTGCCGACGCTTCGAAGACGCCCAGTCTGCGTGCGCGCCGGCGCCTTGCCAGGCACGCACCTGGACCACGGCTTTAGCGCACGCATCACGCTGACAGGACACTAGGACGGATGCACGTCGCCCACCTGAGCCTCCACGACTTCCGGTCCTATGCCACCGCCGAGGTCGCGCTCGAGCCGGGGGTGACGGCGTTCTTCGGACGCAACGGGCAGGGCAAGACCAACCTGGTCGAGGCGATCGACTACCTGTCCCGGCTCACCTCACACCGGGTCTCCACCGACGCGCCCCTGGTACGCAGCGGCGCCCAGCAGGCGGTGGTCCGGGCGGTCGTGGTCAAAGAGGGCCGGCAGGCGGTGCTCGAGGTCGAGCTCAACCCCGGGCGGGCCAACCGAGCCCGGGTCAACAAGTCGACATTGCCCCGGACGCGTGACCTGGTCGGCCTGGTCAAGACCGTCCTGTTCTCGCCCGAGGACCTGACCCTGGTCAAGGGCGACCCGTCCGACCGGCGCCGGTTCCTCGACGACCTGCTGGTGCTACGCACGCCGCGCCTGGCCGGCACCCGGACCGACTACGACCGGGTGCTCAAGCAGCGGAACTCGCTGCTCAAGACGGCTGGTGCCGCCCGCCGCGGCAGCTCGTCGCAGGAGGCGGCGTTGGGCACCCTCGCGGTGTGGGACGAGCAGCTGGCCCGGCACGGAGCCGAGCTGCTCGCGGCACGGCTCGCACTGGTCGACGAGCTGCGGCCCTACGTGGGCAAGGCCTACGAGACCGTGGCCCGCGGGGCCTCGCGCGACGACGCCGAGATCGAGTACAAGTCGTCGGTGCCCCTGGGCCAAGCCCGCCGAAGCCGCGATCCTGACCGAGCTGGGACGCCGCCGCAACGACGAGCTCGACCGCGGCATCTCGCTGGTCGGCCCGCATCGCGACGACCTGCTGCTGTGGCTGGGGCACGGCGCTGCCGGGGAGGACGCCTCCGACAGCTCGCGACTGCCCGTGAAGGGGTACGCCTCCCACGGCGAGTCGTGGTCCTTCGCGCTGTCCCTCCGGCTGGCGTCGTACGACCTGCTCCGCTCCGACGGCGACGACCCGATCCTGATCCTCGACGACGTGTTCGCAGAGCTCGACTCCGAACGCCGCGCGCAGCTTGCCGACCTGGTGGCGGGCGCCGAGCAGGTACTGGTCACGGCGGCCGTGCCCGAGGACGTGCCGGCCGCGCTGGCCGGGGTCCGCTTCCTCGTCGCTGAGGGGGAGGTGACGCGCGATGGGTGACGACCAGACCCCGGAGCAGGAGCCACACCAGGACGACGGCCTCGACCTGGCCCGGTCCATCGCCCGGGCCACGGCCGGTGCCACCCCGGCCGCCCGGCGGCGCCGGAAGCGGCGCGACCGACCCGCCGACGCCAAGGTCTCCGGTGCGCACCCCGACGACCGCGACCCGCAACTGCTGGGCGACCAGGTCGAACGGCTGGTCTCCGACCGCGGGTGGGAGCTCGAGCTGCGGGTCCGCGGCGTGTTCGCGCGCTGGCCCGAGCTCGTCGGCGCGGACGTCGGTGGACACTGCACACCCGAGTCGTTCGCCGATGGACGGCTGGTGGTGCGGGCCGACTCGACCGCCTGGGCAACCCAGCTCAACCTGCTCGCGCCCGCTCTGGTGCGACGGCTCAACGAGGAGCTCGGCCACGGCACGGTGACCGCCATCGACGTGCAGGGTCCGCACCTGCCGAACTGGTCCAAGGGCAGGCGCCGAACTCGCGACAGCCGGGGCCCCCGGGACACCTACGGCTGACGCCCCCTGAGGCGATCTGGGGGCCGCACGGCCATATGGGGACATGTCCGACCCCCTGCACGGGCCTCTCGGCGGCATTCCCGGGCCGCTGTGGGCCATTTCTCGCGACACTTCGCCCCTCGGCTGTGGACACATGCGTGGAATGCGGCCCTCTAGCCGGTAGTATGGACATCGGGTCGTCCTGCAGAGTTCGGACGGCTCGTTCTATGTCAACAAGGCGGCCGGCAGGCCACGAAGGGGTACCGGTGTCCCAGCCCAATCCTGAGCCGACCAGGCCGCCGGAGCCACCCAACGGCGTCGAGTACGACGCCTCCGCGATCCAGGTCCTCGAGGGGCTCGAGGCGGTCCGCAAGCGCCCCGGCATGTACATCGGCTCGACCGGCGAGCGCGGCCTGCACCACCTGATCTGGGAGATCGTCGACAACGCCGTTGACGAGGCGCTGGCCGGCTACTGCGACCGGATCGTGCTCACGCTCCTGGCCGACGGCGCGGTCCGCGTCGAGGACAACGGCCGCGGCATCCCCACCGACACCGCGCCCGGCCAGGACATCCCGGCGGTGACGCTCGCGCTCACCTTGCTGCACGCGGGCGGCAAGTTCGGCGGCGGTGGCTACAAGGTCTCCGGCGGACTCCATGGCGTCGGCGTCTCGGTGGTCAACGCGCTCTCGAGCCGCCTGATCGCCGAGGTGAAGAACCGCGATCACCTGTGGCGGCAGAGCTTCAGCAACGGCGTACCCGACGGCGACCTCGAGAAGGTCCGCAAGCTCGAGCCCGGCGAAGGCACCGGCACGACCATCACCTACTGGGCCTCCAGCGAGACCTTCGAGACCACGACCTACTCCCTCGAGACGATCACCTCCCGCATCCGCGAATACGCCTTCCTCAACAAGGGCCTCGAGATCGTGGTCCGCGACGAGCGGCCCGAGGCCGACGACCTGGTCGAGGCCGTCCAGGACGACACGATCGACAACGAGGTCGACCAGTCCGGGAGCGACGCCATCAAGGCGGGCGAGCAGGGGGGCCTCGAACAGGTCTTCAAGTACGACCGGGGCCTGGTCGACTACGTCGAGCACCTCAACCGGCGCAAGCAGCCGGCCAACCCGACGATCATCTCCTTCGAGGCCGAGACTCCCGATGGCGTGGACCACCACATGAGCCTCGAGGTGGCGATGCAGTGGAACACGACCTTCAGCGAGTCGGTGCACACCTTCGCCAACACCATCAACACCCACGAGGGCGGCACCCACGAAGAAGGGTTCCGCGCCGCCCTGACCTCGCTGGTCAACAAGGCCGGCGAGGACTGGGGCCTGATGAAGAAGCCCGAGGACCGCGTCTCGGGTGACGACATCCGCGAGGGGCTCACCGCCATCATCTCGATCAAGCTCGCCGAGCCGCAGTTCGAGGGACAGACGAAGACCAAGCTCGGCAACACCGATGCCAAGGGCTTCGTCCAGCGCCTGGTCAACGACCAGCTCGGCGCGTGGCTGGAGCAGAACCCCGCCGAGGGCAAGGACATCGTCCGCAAGTCCCAGGCCGCCCAGCAGGCCCGGCTCGCAGCCCGCAAGGCGCGCGACCTGGCCCGGTCCCGCAAGGGCCTGCTCGGTGGCGGTGGCCTTCCGGGCAAGCTGTCGGACTGCCAGTCGACCGACCCGGAGGAGTGCGAGGTCTTCATCGTCGAAGGTGACTCGGCCGGTGGCTCGGCCCGTCAGGGCCGCGACCCGCGGATCCAGGCGATCCTCCCGATCCGCGGCAAGATCCTCAACGTCGAGAAGGCCCGCATCGACAAGGTGCTGGCCAACACCGAGGTCCAGGCGATCATCTCCGCACTGGGCACCGGGATCCACGAGGAGTTCGACCTCGACAAGCTGCGCTACCACAAGGTGGTGCTGATGGCAGACGCCGATGTCGACGGCCACCACATCAACACCCTGCTGCTCACCCTGCTGTTCCGCTTCATGCGCCCGCTGATCGAGCACGGCTTCGTCTACATGGCCCAGCCGCCGCTCTACCGGATCCGCTGGAACAAGCCTGCCGAGCACGAGTTCGTCTACTCCGATTCCGAGCGCGAGGCACTCCAGCGCGACGGGCTCGCCAACGGCAAGAAGCTGCCCAAGGAGAACCCAGTGCAGCGCTACAAGGGGCTCGGCGAGATGAACGCCGAAGAGCTGTGGGAAACCACGATGAACCCCGACCAACGCCTGATGCTGCAGGTCACCCTCGACGACGCCGCGCACGCCGACGAGATCTTCTCCACCCTGATGGGCGAGGACGTCGAGCAGCGGCGCTCGTTCATCCAGCGCAACGCCAAGGACGTTCGATTCCTGGATATCTAGTTCTCTAGCGCCAGTCCTAGAGAGCGCTAGACGCACCTAGCGGGACCAGCAGACCAGCCCAGCAGACCAGCCCAGAGAGAAACCACCGTGACCGAGACCCCGACCCCGGGCGGACGGATCGAGCCGATCGAGCTCCAGACCTCGATGCAGCGCGCCTACATCGACTACGCGATGGCGGTCATCGTGGGTCGGGCGCTGCCCGACGTCCGCGACGGGCTCAAGCCGGTGCACCGGCGGGTGCTCTACGCGATGTACGACGGTGGCTACCGGCCCGACCGCGGGTTCTCCAAGTGCAGCCGCGTGGTGGGCGACGTGATGGGTCAGTACCACCCCCACGGCGACACCGCGATCTACGACACCCTGGTTCGGCTGGCGCAGCCGTGGGTGATGCGGGCCCCGCTCATCCACGGGCAGGGCAACTTCGGCTCCCCGGGCAACGACGCGGCGGCCGCGATGCGCTACACCGAGTGCCGGATGGCTCCGCTTGCCCTCGAGATGGTGCGCGACATCGAGCAGGACACCGTCAACTTCCAGCCCAACTATGACGGCCGCTCCCAGGAGCCGACGGTGCTGCCGTCGCGCTACCCCAACCTGCTGGTCAACGGCTCGGCCGGTATCGCGGTCGGCATGGCCACCAGCATCCCGCCGCACAACCTGCGCGAGGTCGCCGCCGGCGCTCAGTGGGCGCTCGAGCACCCCGACGCCACCCGCGAGGAGCTCCAGGACGCCCTGATCGAGCGGATCAAGGGGCCCGACTTCCCCAACGGCGCGCTGATCGTCGGCCGCGAGGGCATCGAGCAGGCCTACCGCACCGGCCGTGGCTCCATCACCCAGCGCGCCGTGATCGAGATCGACGAGGACGCCAAGGGCCGGACCTGTCTGTCGATCACCGAGCTCCCCTACATGGTCAACCCGGACAACCTGGCCCTGAAGATCGCCGAGCTCGCCGACACCGGCAAGGTCCAGGGCATCGCCGACGTGCGCGACGACTCCTCCGGGCGCACCGGCCAGCGCTTGGTGGTGGTGCTCAAACGCGATGCCGTGGCCCGGGTGGTGCTCAACAACCTGCTCAAGCACACCGAGCTGCAGACCAACTTCAGCGCCAACATGCTGGCGCTGGTCGACGGCGTGCCCCGCACGTTGAGCGTCGACCAGTTCATCAGCAACTGGGTCGCCCACCAGATCGACGTCATCCAGCGTCGGACCCGGTTCCGGCTGGCCGAGGCCGAGCGGCTTGCTCACGTCCAGCGCGGCTACGTCAAGGCGCTCGATGCCCTCGACGAGGTAATTGCTCTGATCCGGCGCTCGCCTGAGGTCGACGATGCCCGTGAAGGGCTGATGGAGCTGCTCGACATCGACGAGGTCCAGGCCAACGCCATCCTCGACATGCAGCTGCGTCGCCTGGCCGCCCTCGAACGGCAGAAGATCATCGACCGCCTTGCCGAGCTCGAGCTGGTCATCGCCGACCTCGAGGACATCCTTGGCAGCGAGTCCCGCCAGCGGTCGATCGTCTCCGAGGAGCTCGCCGACATCGTCGACAAGTACGGCGACGACCGCCGCAGCCAGATCATCGCGGCCGACGGCGACCTGTCCATGGAGGACCTGATCCCCGACGAGGACCTGGTCGTCTCCATCACCCGTGGCGGCTACGCCAAGCGCACCCGCGCCGACCAATACCGCACCCAGAAGCGGGGCGGGAAGGGTGTGCGCGGCGCCACGCTGCGCGGCGACGACGTGGTCGAGCACTTCATCGCGACCTCCAACCACCACTGGCTGCTGTTCTTCACGACGGCCGGCCGGGTCTATCGGACCAAGGCCTACAACCTGCCCGAGGCACAGCGCGACGCGAAGGGCGGCCACGTGGCCGGGCTGCTCAGCTTCCAGCCCGACGAGAACATCGCGCAGGTGCTGGCGATCCGTGACTACGAACAGGCTCCCTACCTCGTGCTCGCCACCCGCAACGGGCTGGTGAAGAAGACCCGGCTGGGCGACTACAACAGCCCGCGCCAGGCCGGCGTGATCGCGATCAACTTCCGCGAGGACGATGACGAGCTGATCGGTGCCGAGCTTGTCTTCCCCGACGACGAGATCCTGCTGGTCTCCCGCAAGGGTCAGGCGGTGCGGTTCCGTGCCGACGACACCCAGCTGCGGCCGATGGGTCGGGCCACCTCCGGGGTGACCGGCATGAAGTACGCCGCGGGCGACTCGGTGCTCTCCATGTCGGTGATCCGCGCCGCCCAAGTTGCGACCGAGGACTCCGACGAGAACGTGCAGTTCGTCTTCACCATGACCGACGGTGGCTTCGCCAAGCGGACCCGCACCAACGCCTACCGGCTCACCAACCGCGGCGCGAAGGGCGTCAAGGCGATGTCGTTGGCCAACGAGGAGCGCGGCGTTCTCGTAGGCGCCTTCATCGTCGAGGACGGCGACGAGGTCATGTCCATCACCCAGGGCGGCCAGGTGGTTCGCAGCAGGATCGACGAGAACTTCCGGGTGCTCGGCCGGTCCACGATGGGTGTGAAGTTCGTGACGCCCAAGGAGGGTGACGCGGTGGCTGTCGTGGCCCGCTCGGTCGAGGCCAAGGTCGAGGAGGAGATCGAGGAGGTTCTCGCCGCCGCCGAGGAGGGTACCGACGAGGGCATCCCGGACGCCGGGGACGCTCCAGCGGTGGTCGCTGAATCGGAGAATGTCGAGTCGGATGCAACAATCGAGGGTGACGACGCGTCCGAGTGATGCGCTGCGTGACGCCGTACTGATGTCGACACTGATCTCGACCGTAGGGGGATGTGACAGCCATGGCTGACCGTCCGAACGAGCCTGCCTCGGCTCGACGGTCCTCCAGCAGCGGCCGCGAGGACACCGTGGTCACCCGGCTACCAGGCCAACCTCCTCCGCCCGACACCCAGGCCGGCAACGGCAAGGTCCTGCCGCCGATGCCGCCCGGTGAGGGCACCGGCTCGTCGCGCAACGGCTCGCCCCACGGCGCACCGGCCACGGCCTCGAAGCCCGCGGCGCCCGCGAAGCCGGCCAAGCCGGCCAAGCGGCCGGCCAAGGCCCCGGCCAAGCCGAAGCCCGCGCAACCGCCCGCCCAGGCGCGCAAGGCGCCCGCCAAGCCGGCGGTCCCTCCCGCCCAGGGCCGGACCACGCCCGCCAGGCCGGCGCCTCGCCCGGCTGGGCCGACCCCGACCGTGCCCGCTCCGCCCGTCGTACACCCGGCCGCTCGGGTGTCACCGGTGGCTGCGCCGACCCCCGAGGCGAAGGTCAAGCCGGCCAAGCCGCAGAAGCCGTCCAAACCGACCCGCGAGGAGCGCCGGGCAGAGAAGCAGGCCGCGGCACCGAAGCCCGGTCGCCGCGCCCGGCTCCGCCTGACCCGGATCGACCCGTGGTCGGTGATGAAGACGTCCTTCCTGCTCTCCATCGCCCTCGGCATCGTCACCGTGGTGTCGGTCCTGATGGTGTGGACGGTGCTGGACGCGGCCGATGTGTGGACGTCGATCAACCAGACCGTGCAGGACGTCGTTGGTGGGCAAGAGGCCACGACCTTCGACATCGAGAACTACCTCGGCACTCGCCGGGTCGTCGGTTTCACGATGATCGTGGCAGCCGTCGACGTGGTCCTCCTGACCGCGATCTGCACGCTGGGCGCCTTCCTCTACAACATGTCGGCGTCCCTGCTCGGCGGCGTCGAGGTCACCCTGGCCGAGGACCACTGAGCCGGATTTCTCGGCCTCCGAACTGCTCGGGTAGTGTCTCCCCTCGGTCGCCGGCCGGTCGGCGTCGGCGTCATCCCGGGCCTATAGCTCAGACGGTTAGAGCGCTTCCCTGATAAGGAAGAGGTCACAGGTTCAAGTCCTGTTAGGCCCACTCGTCCAACCTCGCTCCTTCGGGAAGCCCACCGGTTGAGGCAATCCACCATCACCGGGTCCTCTGGCGTGCTTGCATTGATCGGTGGAGTCCCCTCGAGATCGCGCGCGCGCCGGCGAGATCGTCGTGCGGGAATCCCTGTTCACCGGGCCGGTTCGGACCGTCCTGTTGCTGACTGCGGCGGCCGTGCTGGTGGTGACAGTGGCCGCCACGAGCTCCGGGAGCCCGGTGCTCTTCGTGGTCGCCGCCGTCTCGGTCGGTCTGGTTCTCTACCGGACGGCCACACTGACGTCGGACCTGCACCGCGAACGCACGCTGAGCGTGCAGCTCGACGAGGCGCTCGCCCAGGTGATCCAGCACCGCGACGAGCTGGAGGCTCAGCGCCACGAGCTGCAACGGCTCGCCCTCTACGACCTGGTGACGGGGCTGGGAAACCGCGTCCTTCTGCGCAACCGCGGGACCGACCTGGGCACTCAGCTCAGTGAGAGCACCTTGCTGCTGCTGGACCTCGACGGCTTCAAGGAGGTCAACGACACCTTGGGTCACGCGCTCGGGGACGGCTTGCTGCGTCAGGTCGGGTGAGCGGTTGATGACCTGTGTTCGCGACCAGGACACCGTCGTACGACTTGGCGGGGACGAGTTCGCCGTCCTGCTTCCCGGCATGGGTGCATGGGCAGCAGCCCGAACGGCCGATCGGCTGCTCGATGTCCTTCGCAGGCCGTTCACGGTGGACCGGCAAGAAGTGCAGGTCAGCGGCAGCATCGGTATCGCCGAAGGCGGTCATGTGCACGACCTTGACGAGCTCCTCCGCAACGCCGACCTGGCGATGTACCAGGCCAAGGCGGCGGGACGGGATCGATCCTGTGAGTTCCGTCCGGAGATGGTGGTCGACACCGCGGAGCGGTTCAGCCTCGACGCAGAGATGCGTCAGGCGCTGGCCAGTGATTGCTTCAAGGTCTACTACCAGCCGATCGTCGACTCCCGCTCCCACGAGATGCTGTCGCTGGAAGCGCTGTTGCGATGGGAGCATCCGGTGCGCGGGGTCCTGCCGCCAGCCGAGTTCCTGTCGGTTGCCTATCGAACGGGTCTGATCGTCGAGCTGGGGCAGTTCGTGCTCCGCAGCGCCTGCGAGCAGATCGTGGTCTGGCGGCGCAAGCGACCCGGCCTCTCGGTCGCGGTGAACGTCTCACACCGGGAGCTGATGCATCCCGAGTTCTCCTCCCAGGTCGCCGGAGTTCTCGCCATGACCGGGCTCGAGCCCGAGGCCCTCTACCTCGAGGTCACTGAGACCGTCCTGGCAGCGGAGGAGCAGATCACCGACATCCTGGAGCCGTTGACGGACCTGGGTGTGCGCTGCTCCCTGGACGACTTCGGAACCGGCCACTCATCGCTCAGTCGGTTGCGCCAGCTGAGCCTCGACCGAGTCAAGATCGACCGCTCGTTCGTCGCAGAGATCGCCGAAGACGACTCAGAAGGCGCCCCGTTGCTCGTCTCCATCGTCGGGCTGGCCCACAGCATCGGCCTCAGCGTCGTCGCCGAGGGCGTCGAGACCAAGCAGCAGGCGGACTTCCTCGCTGCCCACGGATGCGACGAGCTCCAGGGCTACTACTTCAGTCGTCCGGTCTCCAGCGTGGTTCTCCAGTCCACGTTCCTGTCGGCGAGCCCAGAGGTGCAGGCCCACCAGAGCTCGGTGAGCAACCCGCTTCTTCGACCGGTGACTTCCTGACATGAGGCCACCTCGATAGGTGCCAACGCGTCGGCGGAATTGACCCCTTGGGGTATTGCGCGCTGTTAGCCTCGCGGGTATGGCGCTACCGGCTTCGGCCGCTCTTGAACAGCGCCGGATTCGCTGGTCGTTCGCGGCATGGGGCGTGGCCATCCTCGTCTTCGGCGTGCTGCTCCTGCCCGTCCTTCCCCTGGATGCGCGGCAGTCGATCAGTGCGCTGGGACTTCTCGTCGGCGGCGTGGCCGGGACGACGAGTGTGGGCCTGCGGGCGCGCCGAACAAGTGGTGCCGCTCGGCGTCCGTGGTTGCTGCTGACGCTGGCCGGTGTGGTGGCGATCCTGGGCAATGCCTGGGTCGCGGTCACCGGCGCCGATCCCATCTCTTCCCCGAGCCTGCTCAGCAACCTGACCATCTCCATTGCGCTGCTGCTGTCCACGCTTGGCCTCTTGGCGTTCCCCACCGCCAGGCGGCGCGGCGCCGAGCTGGTCGGGATGCTGCTCGACGGCCTGGTGGCTGGCGGTGCCCTGCTCCTGATCGCGTCGGTGCTTATCTACTCCGAGCTGTTGGACTCCTCGGGGCAAGGGGGCAGTGCGCGCGTCTTCGTGCTCGTCATCCCGGTGCTCGACGTCGTGCTCGCCACCGTCGCCGTCCTGCTGGTGGTGCGTGCCTCATCCACAGATCGGCTGATGCTCGCTCTCGTGGCTTCGGCGTTCCTTCTCTACGCCGCGTCAGACCTGGCCTTCGCGGTGCTGACAGCGCAGGAAGACTTCCACTTCGGATCCCTCCTCGACATGGGCTGGATCGCGGGCTACTTCACGCTGGCCCTGGCCGCGTCGCTCCCCTCGCGGACGAGCAAGGGGTCCGAGGCCGAGAGCGCCGGTGGGCCGTCAGACGCTGTCGGGACCACCCTGGTGTTCGGCTTGCTGCTCACGGCGGCCGTGGTCCAGGTCCTGTTCGGTCTCGACGGTGACCTGAAGGCGGCGCAGTCCGTGCTGTGGGTGGCGCTGGTCAGCGCGGCCGGAGCGCGGCAGATCCTGCTCACGTCGGACAATGCGGCCCTACGTCGTGGCCTCGAGCGGCGCGTGCTCGAGCAGACCGCGGATCTGCGGCAACTGGCCCGGCAGAACGAGGTGCTCATCACCTCGGTCGGCGACGGTGTCTACGGCGTGGACCAGGACGGGCGCCTGACGTTCGTCAACCCCTCTGGCGCCGATGCGCTCGGCTACTCGCCGGCCGAGCTCGAGGGTCGACTGGCCCACGATGCGTTCCATGCTCCCCGCGACGGAACCCGGCTCCCGTGGGAGGAGTGCTACATCCACGAGGTCATCACCGAGGGAGTAGTTGTCAGCGCGCGGGAGGACGAGTACGTCCGCGCCGACGCATCTGCGTTCCCGGTGGAGATCACGGCGTCGCCACTTCTGGACGACGCGGAGATCCGTGGCGCGGTGGTGGTCTTCCGCGACGTGACCCAGCGTCGTGAGGTCGATCGGATGAAGAACGAGTTCCTGTCGGTGGTCAGTCATGAGCTGCGTACGCCTCTGACCTCCATCCGGGGTTCGCTGGGACTGTTGGCCGGCGGTCGCCTGGGCGAGCTCCCCGAAAGGGCGGCCTCGCTCGTCGCTGTCGCAGTACAGAACAGCGAGCGGCTCACTCGCCTGATCAACGACCTGCTCGACATCGAGCGGATGGAGGCTGGAGCCGTCCCGTTGGGCGTGAGCTCCATCGAGGCACGCGAGCTTCTCGAGGCAGCGGCCGAGCAGATCGAGGGCATGGCCAGCTCACTGGATGTACGGGTGGAGATCGGCGAGGCCAGGGGCACTGTGCTGGCCGATGAGGACAGGATCATCCAGACTCTGATGAACCTGCTCGGCAACGCCATCAAGTTCTCGGAGCCGGGTTCGTGCGTGAGGCTGGAAGCCAGACCAGAAGGGTCTGCCGTCCACTTCCGGGTCAGCGACGAGGGCCGCGGCATTCCCGCTGACATGCTGGAGTCGATCTTCGACCGCTTCGAACAGGTCGACTCCTCCGACACTCGCCAAAAGGGCGGGACGGGACTGGGGCTGACCATCAGTCGTGGCATCGTGGAGCGACACGGCGGCCGGATCTGGGTCGAGAGCGAGCTCGGCTCAGGGACCGTCGCCAACTTCACGCTCCCTGCGACGTCCGGCCAGGACATCCAAAGCGGCGACGCGGGGTCGCCGGTCGTCTTGGTGTGCGACGACAATCCCGCGGTGGTGGAGGAGTTCTGCAGGCTCCTTCCGGCACACGGCTACCGCGCGATCGGGGTGACCGACGGCGCGCGCGCAGTCGAGCAGATCCGAGCCGAGCGGCCGCAGGTCGTGCTGCTGGACCTCATGATGCCCCGGACGGGAGGAGCCGCGGTCCTCGAGGCATTGCGCGGCTCACGCGCGACGGCGGACATCCCGGTTGTGGTGATCTCCGGCCTCGGACCCGAGGCGAACGCGTCGGTGGCGACTGCGGCGGCGGGCTGGCTGACCAAGCCGGTGAGCGAGCAGCGACTGGTCGAAGCGTTGTCCGTCGCCTTGTCCGGACGCCGCCCGAGCGGCTCGGTCCTGCTCGTGGAGGACGACCAGGATCTCGCCCAGGTCATGACGATGCTGTTGACCGACGAGGGCTTTGACGTGGTCCATGCCTCCGCGGTGACCGAGGCCGTCGTACGCGGGGAGGAACTGCGGCCCGACGTGATCATCCTCGACGTACGCCTCCCGGACGGAGATGCCGAAGACGTGGTGGCTGAGTTTCGCCGGCGCGGCGGCACGCTGGCGCACGCGCCGGTCGTGGTGTACAGCGCCGCGGACATCGAGGACGAACGTCGCGACGGTCTGCGACTCGGCACCACGGTCTTCCTCACCAAGGGCCGCGCGGGACCCGACGAGGTCAGGGACCACGTGCTCGGCCTGGTCAGCGCCACCACCGATCAAGACCGCTCACGAGTGAAGGGAGACCGTGATGCCCCAGGCGCAGCTCGACCAGGCGCGGAGCTCCCGGCCTGAGGCCAGTGCCGGACTCGACATCTCGGTTCGAAGCGGTTCGGGCACGGGCCGCACCCTTCTGTCCGCCTTCGACAACGCCCTCCAGGGCGCGGGTGTCGCAGACTTCAACCTGGTCACGCTGTCGTCGATCATTCCGCCGGCCAGCCGGATCCGCAGCGTGGAAGGGGTCCTGGCAGGTGGCCACGGCGACCTCTTGTTCTGCGTACGTGCCCAGGCCTTCGCCGAACGACCAGGTGACGAGGCATGGGCGGGACTCGGATGGTGCGTCGACGAGACCGGCGGCGGGCTGTTCGTCGAGCACCACGGAGAGAGCGAGCAGTCGGTCGTGGAACAGATCGAGCTCAGCCTCGACGACATGAATGCCAAGCGCGGCGGTGGCTACGGCCCGGTCTCCATGGCCCTGGCATCGGCGACGTCGACGGGGCTGCCCGTGTGCGCGATCGTCGTTGCGGCCTACCGGGTCTCGACGTGGCACGACCCCGCCGAGGTGCCTGAACCGTCCACACACGGCGAGCCCGACGAGCTGCCCGGACGCCATGAGGCCAGGATGCGGTCGGACGCGCACACCCTGAACGGCCAGCTCCTTGAGGGATCCCTCGCCTCCGAGCCACTGGGCGAGCTCCCGTTGGAGCCCGTGGGGAACACACCTGGTCGAGTGGACTCACAGACGCGGATCACCATCGAGAAGGAGATCGACTACGTCACCGCGCGGCGCTACTACGAGCTCTACCGCGAGACGTTCGGAGAGCTCGACAGTGTCGCGGTGGCGCGTCAGCTGCTGACGGAGTCGGAGTTCCTCGCGGAGATGCTCGATCCACGTGTGCTCAAGTACCTCGCCTGGGACGACGACGATCACGTGATCGGGATGACGACGTTGACCACGGACCTCGCGACCGTCCCGTGGATCAACCCGAGCTACTTCGCTCACCACTATCCCGAGCAGCATGCTCGGGAAGCCGTCTTCTACCTCGGTTTCACCCTGGTGCACCCCGCACATCGTGGTGTCCGCACCTTCCAGGCGATGGCCGAGCTCATCGCCGAGCGCGTCGCCTCCGTGACGGGCGTCGTCGCCTGGGACTTGTGCCTGGTCAACGACGAGCGCGGGCTGGGCGGGACCGGAGGGCGCGTGCTTCGCAACGTCGCTCACGTCACCATCGACGCCATCGATCGACAGACCTACTACGCAGCCACCGTGCACGGCCCACTGGAATGAGGGGCCGCGTGAACGTTCCGACCGTTCTGGTCGTCGATGACGACGACGACATCCGCGAGCTCACGAAGACCGCGCTGGAGGTGACCGCAGGCTGGACCGTGCTCGCAGCCAGCGGCGGTGCCGAGGCCATCGACCTGGCGCGAGAGCACCATCCCGATGCGGTTCTTCTCGACATGATGATGCCTGGGATGGACGGGCTGACGACGTTCGACCACCTCCAGTCCGACGAGGCAACCCGAGACATTCCGGTCGTCGTGTTCACCGCGAAGGTGCAGGTTCGAGATCGTCGGCTGTGGGACGGCCGCGCGATCAGTGGCGCCGTTGCGAAACCCTACGACCCGATGACCCTCGCTGGTCAGGTCGCGGAGATGCTCCGCTGGGAAAGCGTGAGCTGAGCACAGGGGTCGGGGCAGGTCCGCGGTTCTGCTTCGCGAGGGGAGCCTTGCTACTGTGCGCCTCGTGAAGAAGCTCCTCCTCATCGCCCTCGCGGCCGCCGGTGTGGTGTTCGCGAAGAAGAAGCTCGACGAGGGCAAGGCCGAGCAGGCCCTCTGGGCCGAGGCCACGGACGCGGTCAAGCGCACCTGACCCTCGCTCCGGCTCACGGCTCGGGGCCTTGGCGCAATTGGTAGCGCACCTGCTTTGCAAGCAGGGGGTTAGGGGTTCGAGTCCCCTAGGCTCCACCACGAGAAACTGCAGGTCAGTCCTGAAGTTCCCTCACTCTTGGGTCCGACTGGCGGTGCCAGATGGGCCGGGTGGTGCCAGATTGGTGCCATATCGGCCAAGGAGCTGTCGGCGCCCATCGCAAGAATGTCGGTCATGACGACCGGGAGACCTGACCGTCCTCGGCGATGCGACGGCGATGTCTGCTGGGCCAGGTAGGACGGCCGGTCCTCCGCCTCGAGGTTCATCGTGAACCAGGCCCGGACCCGCACGTGGCGGTCTGCCGCCACTCGCGAAATCACCTTTATGACAGTGCGAGGGTCGGCTCACGGAATGACACGTTCGGGGATGGCGGGTTCGCGGGATCGCGGTCGCCCCAGTCCCTCACGCCGGGTTTGATGTTGCGCGCACGTCCTCCCAGGATCGCGAGGTGGTCACCCGCCGACGGGACGGCCCAACAGCTTGAGGTAGGCCCGGGTCGTCAGGCGCCAGGCGGCAAGCGTCTTGTCATCGATCTCCCCGCGGTAGTTGAGCTCGGCGAACGCAGCGAGCAGCAGGTGGAGCTGGGGGAGTAGTCCCACGTCGTCGCGGCTGGTCGGTTCGGCCTGCACGTGGTTGTGGCGCGGCGTTCGGGCGGTGCCGGCCGGGCGTCGTACGAGGCGGTGCTCCAGTCGATGCGCGAGCTGGCGATGCCCGGCCTGATGCTCTCCGGCTCCCCGGACGAGGGGGTGCTGATCGCCAACATCAAGCCGCAGCAGCTGCAGCCCGGCCGTGGTCGGCTGTGGACGCGGGAGCGCGGTACCGAGGTCGTGCAGGTCGCCTGGACCGACCCTGCCCTGTAGGTCAGTCGGCCGCGCCTTCCGGGTCCGGCGGCGCCGGACGCCCCGCACGCCGAGCACGGTGTGCGGGCCGACCAGTCGCGGGCCGGCCAGCTTGGCCTCGAGGCGGCGGGCCTCGCGGCGGATCGGCTGGGCGAGGTACTCGCCCAGGATCGCGCCCGAGCTCAGCCCGATCGCGATCGCCGCGGCGGTGACCATCGCCAGCAGTCCCGCGCTGGGGTTGGTGCCCATCAGCGTCAGGCCACGGAAGATCGACAGACCGGGCAGGAACGGCATGATCCCGGCGGCCATGACGACCAGCGCCGGGATCCGCGCCCGCGAGGCGACGGGGTAGCTGACCAGGCCGAGGAGGAGCGCCGCCAGCGCCGACACCAGGCGATGCCGAACCCGCGGTCGAAGGCCACGGCGTACAGCCCGACGGCCATCGCGGACACCAGCGCGATCGGGGCGAGCGCACGCGTCGGGGCGTAGGCGGAGAAGGCGTACGCCGACGCGGCGATGGCACCGCCGAGCATCATCGCCCAGACGGCCGCGAGCGTGTAGGCGCCGGGGTCGACCCGGCCCAGGTCGACGCCGAGGACGTCCGCCACCTGGAGCCCACCGCTGACTCCGGCCACGATGCCGGCGGTGGCGAGGACGGCCTCGAGGATCCGGGCCCCGGCGGTCACCGGGAAGCCGGTCAGTGCGTCCTGGATGGCGCCGAGGAAGTTCACGCCGGCGAGCAGCATCACGATGCTGGTCGAGATCACCAGGCTCGGCGAGACGTCGGCCGGCGTCGCCGCGACGCCTACCGCGATCAGCGTGGCGAGCAGGCCGCCGGCCACCTGCTGGTAGAACGCCGGCAGCCGGCGGCGGCCCATCTGCCGCTGCAACAGGTCGACGAGCATGGCGGCGGCCGCGGCCAGCACGACCACCAGCCAGTCGCCGCCGAGCAGCAACCCGACGCCAGCACCCATCACGCCCAGCGCGAGCGTGACCGACCAGCGCGGGCGCGCGTGCCCGCTGGAGATGATCCGGTTCAGCCGGCTGGTCGCCTCGACCCGGTCGACCTCGCCCGCGACCAGGTCCCGGATCAGGTGGTCGACCTCGGTCACGTCGCCGTAGTCGACGTCGCGGTAGCGCACCTGCCGGATCTGGATCAAGGCCGGCGCGTCGGGCGAGGACTGCTGGCTCATGGTGAGCTCGGTGAACATCACGTCGGCGGTGAAGCGGCGCAGCCCGCACGCCCGCGCCACGTTGTTCATCGCCGCGCTGACGTCGCCGGCACCCGCGCCCGACGACAGCAGCAGCTCGCCGATCCGCAGCGCCAGGTCCATGGTCGCGCTGATCTCGCGGGCGTCGCGCTCGTCGGCAGCGGGTTCCCCGGGTGAGCGGGGGGTGCGGGTGGCATGGCACGGCAAGTGTGGCGGTCCGGAGGGGGCGCTGCCAACTCGCGTGCGGCCACCAGGCCGGAGTGGCGCACTTACGCGAGGGGCCGAACCCCGGAGCCGGGCCGGAGCGGCCCACAACCCAACATCCAGACCCCCGGACCCGGGCCCGGGCGGCCCAGCTCGGCCGAAGGTGTGGGTCAAGATGGCCACCATGGACTTCGCCGAGATGCAGGCCCGGGCGCAGGGTGTGCGCGCGCAGTACGCCGACCTGGAGGCCGCCAGGTACGGGCGAGCCTGGACGCGGGTCGGTGACGACGGTCGACCAGCTTCTCAGCGACGAGCGGGTCCGGAACTATGTTCTAAAGTCTTCAATCTCGATACGAAATACTGGAACAAGGACCACCTGACAAAGGTGCTGACCAGCGACCTCAATGATCCGGCAAGCTATGTCAACACGCTCAACGTCGCCAACAAGTCGACGCTGCAGGCGATGAGCGCGAACTTCAATTTCAATGCGTCGGGCACGCTCGATACCGGCGTAACGGCCCAGGATGCCACCCAGACGCTGGCTCTCGTCGAGGCCTACACCTTCTATGTGCCGAGCCGCACGGTGCCCGCCGAGGCCAAGCTCAACAAGGACTATTACGAGAGCCAAGATCGGTTCGATCACCAATGTCGACGAGCTCGTCAACGAGCCCCGCATGCTGGCTTATGTTAAGACCGCCTTCGGGCATGGAGGATATTCTCCTCAAGAGCACGATCAAGAATATCCTGACGAGCGACCTCAACGACCCGAACAATTATGCGACAATCTTCGGCGGCGAGGCCTATGAAGCGCTGACCAAGGCGTTCAATTTTCAGACAGACGGCACGATCGCCAGCGGCAACACGGCCCAGACCGCGACGCAGACGGACAGACGTCCGGCCAGTACATGTCCCGTTATGACGACGCGCAGGACAAGACGAGGACGACGATCTTTACACTTATTACCGCAACTTCATCGGCTCCATGGACAGCGTCGAGGAACTGCAGTCGACGCCAAGGCTCTACGATTTCGTCCTGACCGCATTCGGCTTCGATCCCGATGCGACCAAGGACATAGCTGATCGAAAAGGTGCTGACCAGCGATCTCGCGGACCCCGAGAGCTTCGCCAACAAACAGAAGGACGAGCGTTACCGCGAACTGGCCGCCGCCTTCAATTTCGGTGCCGACGGCAACAAGGCCGCGCCCCGGCTCGCCCAGTCGCAGATGGTCATCACCCAGACCGCCAAGGACTACGTCATCACCAAGACCCGTTTCGGCATCACGAGGACCGACAAGGACGCCGCGACCAAGGAAGCGAAATACTATTCCGAAACGATCCAGAACATCCAGACGGCAAAGGAGTTCGTGGCCGACAGGCGCATGGTCGATTTCGTGCTGGTCGCCAGCGGCATCAAGCCGGAAGACGTGACCGACGATTTCATCAAGCAGGTGTTCACCTCGGACCTCGACGATCCCGAGAGCTTCGTCAACATCCAGGAAGACCACCGCTATGTCGAGATTCTCTCCGTCGTTCAATTTCGATGCCAAGGGCAATATCGCGGTCCGCGACTCCGGCATCCAGGGCCGCTATGGACAGATGACGACGGAATATCTCTACCTGCAGCAGAGCCTGGAGGAAGAGGTCGGCGAGGATAGCGCGGGCGCCCGCCTGGCGCTCTATTTCCAGCGCAGCATGCCGAACATCAACTCGGCCTATGACATCCTCGGCGACACCGCGCTGCTGGAGGTCTTCCGCACGGCGTTCGAGCTGCCGGCTGAAATGTCCACGATGGACATCGAGAAGCAGAAGCTGCTCGTCGAGCGTTATATGGATTTCGACGAGCTTCAGGATCCCGATGAGCTCCAGAAGTTCATCACCCGGTTCACCGCGATGTATGACCTCGCCAACGAGACGGACACCTATCCATCCTGCAGCTTTTCACCGGTAGCACCACCAGCATCAGCGCCGACACGCTGCTTTCCATCGCCCAGCTCAAGGCTTGATCGGACCCCGTCGTCAAGCGCCTTGCTTTTGATTTTCCATCGATATATTCGTTCGGATATAACGGTTGAAGACGGGAGATCTTCATGTTGCGCCGCACTTTCATTTCCTCGCTCGCCGCCGCGGCGATGCTCAGCCTTGCCTCGGTCGCGCCCGCGATGGCCGCCGACCTCGTCGTCTTCGCCGCAGCCAGCATGAAGGGCTCGCTCGACGACGTCGCCAAGGCCTTCGAAGCCAGGAACGGCACCAAGGTCGTCATCTCCTATGCGTCGAGCTCGCAGCTCGCCAAGCAGATCGAGGCCGCCGCGCCTGCCGATGTCTTCATCTCGGCCGACACCAAGTGGATGGACTATCTGGTCGAGAAGGCGGCCGGTGAAGAAGGAAGCCGCCGTCAATCTGCTCGGCAACCGTCTGGTGCTCGTCGCCGCCAAGGATTCCAGCTGCCGATCAAGATCGAGAAGGGCTTCACGCTTGCCGAAGCACTCGGCGACAGCCGGCTCGCCATGGGCGACCCGAAAAGTCGTGCCGGCCGGCAAATACGGCCAGGAATCGCTGAAGTTCTATGGCGTCTGGGGCGACGTCGAGGCAAGGTCGCGGGTGCCGACAATGTTCGCGCGGCGCTTAAGCTGGTCTCCTCGGCGAAGCGCCGCTCGGCATCGTCTACGAGACCGACGCCAAGGCCGACAAGGACGTCAAGGTCGTCGATTTCTTCGGCGAAGACAGCCATTCGCCGATCATTTATCCCGTCGCGCCGATCGCGGCATCGACCAATGAAGCGAAGAACGCGTTCATGAAGTTCCTGCTCGGACCCGAAGCCGCCAATATCTTCAAGAAAGCGGGCTTTACGACACTCGCCTCTTCGTGAAGCTTGATGAATGGATTTCAGCGACGAAGAATGGACGGCAATCCGGTTGAGATCCAGGTGGCGTCGCTTGCCGTCACCGTTAGCCTGCCGTTTGGTATTCTCGTGCCCATCTGCTCGCGCGGGGGCGCTTCTATGGCAAGTCGCTATTGAGCGCTGTCGTCGCTCTGCCGCTGATCCTGCCGCCTGTTGTCACCGGCTATCTACTGCTGATGGCATTCGGCGCAAAGGCCTGCTCGGCGGCTTCCTTGAAAGCATCGGCATCGTCTTCTCGTTCCGCTGGACGGGCGCTGCTGTTGCTGCGGCCGTGATGGGTTTTCCGCTGCTGGTGCAGGCGATCCAGCTTTCGATGGAAGCTATCGACCGGCAGCCTGGAACAGCGGCCGGCACGCTCGGCGCCAACCGCTCTCATGGTTTTCCTGACCGTCACCCTGCCGCTCAGCCTGCCTGGCATCATTGCCGGCATGGTGACGTCCTTCGCGCGCGCTCTGGGCGAATTCGGCGCCACCATCACTTTTGTCTCCGCCATCCCCGGCGAGACGCAGACGCTGGCTTCCGCGATCCATTCCCTGCTTGCAGGACCCCGATGGCGAGCCCATGGCCCTGCGCCTGACCTTCTTTTCGGTTGCCATATCATTCGCCGCAATTCTGTTGGCAGGTTCGTTCTCTCGCTATGCCGCCGCGCCGCCTCGGAGCATCGTCATGATCTCCGTCAGGGTGCGCCACAGGCAGGGCGATTTCCAGGTCGATGCCGCCTTCACCGCCGGCACTGGCGTCACCGCGCTTTTCGGCCCTTCCGGCTCCGGCAAGACATCGCTGGTGCAGATGATCGCCGGCCTGACGCGGCCCGATGATGCCGTCATCAGTTTCGACGGCATGGTTTGGAACGACACGGCCAAGCGCATCTTCGTGCCGCCGCACCGCCGCCGCATCGGTTATGTCTTCCAGGAGGGCCGCCTGTTTCCGCATATGACGGCGCGCCAGAACCTGCTCTACGGCCGCTTCTTCTCCCCCAAGGCGGAGCGCCGAGCATTTCCGAAAGCGAAGTGGTCGATCTTCTCGGCATAGGCCGCCTGCTCGACCAGCGGCCGGCGACACTCTCCGGCGGCGAGAAGCAGCGGGTCGCGATCGGCCGGGCGCTGCTGTCAGCGCCCCGGCTGATCCTCATGGACGAGCCGCTTTCCGCCCTCGACCGTGCCCGGCGGCAGGAAATCCTGCCCTATATCGAGCGCATCCGCGACGTGGTGAAGATCCCGGTCATCTATGTCAGCCATGCGCTCGATGAGGTCGCGCGGCTGGCCAACCGCGTGGTGCTTCTCGACGAGGGCAGGGTGAGGGCGGAGGGTGCGCCGCGTGGACATTTTTCCGGAGCTTTCTTCGCTGACAGATTCGATCGCCCCGCAATCGGTTCTCAAAGCCAGGATGGTCGGACAGGAGGAATATTACGGCCTGTCGATCGCCGAGATCGGCGATACCGTCGTGACATTGCAGCCCATTGATCTCCCAGAGGGCACCGCGGTCCGTGTCCGCGTCTCATCGACCGATGTCATGATCGCGCTGAGAGCCCGAGAATATCAGCGCGCTCAATCATCTTCCCGGCACGATCACCGCGATCACGCGGGACGGCCCCTATATGCTGGTCGAAATGGATTGCTATGGCCAGCGGCTGATGTCGCGCATCACGCTGCTGTCGTGCGAGCGACTGGGCCTGGCGCCGGGGTGGCGGTCTATGCGCTGTTCAAGGCGGTCACCGTGGATAGCGGCAGCGTCTATCACGTCTCGGGTTCGGCGGCCGATGGAGCTATCCCGACCTGAGGCTCGCATGCGCCGGCCAGCCATTCCAGGTCGGCTTTCAGTGCCTTCATCGTCTGCTGTTTCCATCGCGCGGAAACGCCTGAGCAGTTCCTCGCCGAACGCCGTCAGCGCCGCCCCGCCGCCGCTCTTGCCGCCATGCTTGGTCTCGACGCACGGCTTGCTGAACATGCGATTGAGCTCATCGACCAGCAGCCATGCCCGCCGGTAGGACATGTCCATGCGGGCCGCTGCCTGCCGGATAGAACCTGTCTCGCGGATCAGTTCCATCAGCTCCGCCTTGCCGTGGCTCAGCGGTGCGCCGCCGGGGAAGGTCAGCCTGAGATTGGTGCGGATGAGCCAGCTCATCAGATCTTCAGCACCTTGTCCGGGTTCATGATATTGGCGGGGTCGAAGGCGCGCTTGATGCGGCGCATCAGGTCCATCTCGATCGCCGGACGGATCGCCGCAAGCTCGTCGCGCTTCAGTTGGCCGATGCCGTGCTCGGCCGAGATCGAGCCGTTGAACTTCAGCACCAGCCCATGGACGATGTTGTTCATCTCGCGCCAGCGGGCGATGAAGGCCTGCTTGTCGGCGCCGACCGGCTGGGAAATATTGTAATGGATATTGCCGTCGCCAAGATGGCCGAAGGCGCAGATGCGGGCGCCCGGCATGAAGGCGATCACGGCCTTTCTCGGCCTCGGCCATGAATTCCGGTATCTTCGACACCGGCACGGAGACATCGTGCTTGATCGACCCGCCTTCCGGCTTCTGGGCATCCGACATGCTCTCGCGCATGTGCCAGAAAGCGCGCGCCTGCGTCGACGGATGCAGCGATCGTGGCGTCGAGCACCAGCCCGTGCTCGGAGCGCCTGCGTCAGCAGCGCCTCCATCATCCTGGCGCGCGCCGTCCTCGTTGTCGGTCGTCGAGATGTCGACCAGCACATACCAGGGATAGGCTGAACCCAGCGGATCGCGCACGCCGGGGATATGTCGCGTCGTGATCTCGACGCCGAGCCGCACCATCAGTTCGAAACCGGTCAGCGCGTTGCCGCAGACTTCCTGGGCCAGCTTGAAGAAGGCCAGCGCATTCTCGGCACTCGCGAGTCCGGCAGAACGCCACCTGATGGCCGCGCGGCTGGGGAAAGAGCTTCAGCACCGCGGCGGTGATGATGCCGAGCGTGCCCTCGGCGCCGATGAAGAGATCGCGCAGATCGTAGCCGGTATTGTCCTTCTTGAGCTTGCGCGAGCCCGTCCCAGATCTCGCCGGTCGGCAGCACGACTTCCAGGCCGAGGCAGAGCTGGCGCACATTGCCATAGGCAAGCACCTGCGTGCCGCCGGCATTGGTGGAGAGATTGCCGCCGATCTGGCAGCTTCCCTGCGATCCGAGCGACAGCGGAAACATGCGGCCCTGTTCTCCTCGGCGACCTTCTGCAGCTCGGCGAGAATGCAGCCGGCATCGACCGTCATCGTGTTCGCCGCCAGATCGACCTCGCGCACTCGGTTCATCCGTTCGAGCGACAGCAGCACATCCTCATGGCCCTCGCGCGGCGTCTGGCCGCCGACATGGCCGGTATTGCCCGACTGCGGCACGATCGCCGTTCCGGTCTCGTCGCAAGCGTCAGGATTGCTGAGACTTCCGCCGTATTGGCCGGGCTTGAGCAGCAGCGGCGAGGCGCCGTGATAGAGCCCGCGCGTCTCGACCAGATGCGGTGCGAGCGATCTGCCTGGTCGCGTGACGGCGTGCGCTCGGGCCGACGATCGCGGCGAAACGCTCGATCAGGCTCAGTCTGTCATCGCTCTCCTCGGGACGCGGCGCGGCGGCGCGCGCGATCCGGTCGTTGATCGCTTCGCCGAGACCCTGCTGCGGGAATGGGCGCAAAGGCGATGGCGCGCGCCGGCACTGATCGGCCCTCTTCATGATGGCGAAAAGATTGGCCGCCGCCTCGCCGAGCGACGCCGGCGGGCTGAGATCGAACACAGCGACCGCCTGCTCGAGGCACCGCGATTGCGCTGGTTGCCGAAATCGATCAGCACCTCACCGGCTCGACCTGCGAGCGTTCGAGCCGCACGGCAGCACCCGGCGCATAATGCGAGGCCAGCATGCCGGGCGCCTCGATCGCCGCTGCACCGGCCGTTTCCCGCCGGATGACTTCGCGGCCGATACGCGCTTCGATCATCGCTCGACCGCAAGCCCCCGGGCCGCAGCAGCCGGACCCTTCGCCTTCGACCTTGACGATCGTGCTTTCGACGCCGACGCCGGCTGGCCCGCCGTCGAGGATCAGCGGGATCTTGTCGCCGAGATCGCGCCTGGACATGTTCGGCACTGTCGGGCTGACCCCGCCTGACGTGTTGGCGCTCGGCGCCGCCAGCGGCCGGCCGAAGGCACGATCAATTCGCCGGCAAAACCCTTCGGCACGCGGACGCCGACCGTATCGAGCCCCGCCGTGCAGAGCGGATGGATCGCGCTTCCGCGGCTCAGCGGCAGGACCAGCGTCAGCGGCCCCGGCCAGAAGGCCTCGGCGAGCATCCGTGACAGCGGATCGAATCCGCATGGCGCTCCGCCATGGCGAGATCCGGACATATGCGCGATCAGCGGATTGAAGCGCGGCCGTCCCTTGACCTCGTAGATGCGGGCGATCGCTTCGGGATTGGTGGCGTCGGCCGCCAGGCCGTAGACCGTCTCCGTCGGGATCGCCACCGGCTCGCCATCGGCCAGCACCTGGCAGCCGCGGCCGAGTGCCAACGCGTGTTCGCTGTTCGATGTCGATGATTTCAGCCATGCCTGCCGTCGTTCTTTCGTCGAACGGGCTATATCGCTCGCGCCCTGGTTTGCCAAGCGCGGTCCGCAAGCGGGGAATTGGGGTCACATCGCCCGGATGATCTTCCGCAGCGCTTCCTGCTTGGCGCCCAGCAGCAGCACGTTCTTCAGTGCCGTCTTGGGTCGTTGGTGCGGAAGAGCAGGCCGTTGCCGCGCACCTTCTTGTCGAGCGCGAGCTTCTTGCCTGTGTCGTTCTCCATGGCGACGGCGAAATACATGCGTTCGGCGCGCATGTTGATCTTTCGAATTTCAGGTCGTCGGACGCCGATGTCGGCGAAGAAATTGGCGATGTAGAAGGCCCAGTTGACGTCGGCATATTCCGCGAATTTCGATTTCGCCGCGGTCACGTGACAGTAGCCGAGATGCGGCGTGCCGGTCAGCGTGCGGTGGAAGACCAGCTTGGAAACTGGATCGAGCGGTGGAAGTGTTGAGCCGCTCATGGGTCTTCTCGCCCGCCGCGGTCAGGATCTTGCCGGTGCGCTCGGCCACTTCCTCATAGGTGAGATAGCGCTTCTCGTCGGGCGCCCAGTTGGGGCGCGATGCGGTCGATGCGGCCGGTGCGAAGGAAGTCCGAATGGATCGTCTGCTTCACAGGTGCCGGCCTTTCCTGGTCGACATACTGCAATTTGGACATGGCTGACTTCTGGTCGGACATTATGGCTTGCACACTAGCCTGGGCATGGTTAAGAACTTGCCAAAGGCTAGGCCCGCAGGGTTTCGCGAGGCTTACCGCGCGCGAAACGAGCTTAAAAATCCTGATAATTCAGAGCGGTAAGCACCGGCTGACGCTTTTGCATCGATGCCTCGGCGACTGCGTAATTCGAGGGCATGGTGCTGGTGCCGAGCGTGCCGGTAGCACGCACGAGATATTGCAGTTCCGGCGGCCTGACCGGCAGCAGCCCGCCCTGCTTCCATATCGCGGCGAGTTCCGCCTTCGTCATCGGCACGGTGTTGACATCGATATCATCGAGCGTGCCGTCGATCCGCATCGGACAGGTCTTCTTGCCGCAATTGGTCGCCGAAGAGAACTGCCACATCATGTAGTTTTCCCAGTTGCCCATCGGGAATACGCCCTTGATCTCGGGCTTGTAGCGGGCATACCAGAGCGGCAGGCGCGACAGCAGCGTGATATTGCTCGCGGCGCGTCGGCGATATAGCGGGCCGTGTCATGATTGGTATAGAGGACCGGGTAGCGCCCGGTACGCGCCTTGATATGGCCGGCAAAGATCTCGGCATCGGCAAGCGACATGAATTGCTTGTCGTCGAGGCTTTCGAGGTCGAGCACCATCAGGTCGTCTTCGCCGGGCGCGGCATAGTCGAGAAAATGGTTGGCCTGGTCGATCGGGTTTCCCGGTCGGGCGAGGTGATAGGCGCCCCACAGCATGCCATTGGCCTTGGCGAGCATACGGCGCGTCTGGTGGAGTTCGCGGCTCACCGCATATTTGCGCCACATCGTCTTGCAGTGGTTGACCGTGTCGCCCTTGTGCGGCCGCGAGCAGTCATAGACCTCGGGCAGGCCATCCGAGGCCTTCGAGACGAAGCCGGCGACCCGCTTGTTGGCGACGAGCTTGTCCCACTCGATGATGTTGAGTTCGTAAGCGTCGATGACCAGCGCGGTTTTCGCATTGGTCCATGGCTTGTCGTCGGCGGCATGCGCGGCGCCGATGCCCGAAAGGGCAGCAAGCGCGAGTGCTAATAAAGTCGATTTGAACATTGCCACCGTATCCGGACGTTCTGTGACGATCCTGTGGCAATATGTTTATCAAAGGGTTAATGCGCGAAGCTTGATTGTGCGTTGCAAAAAGATGTCCTGAATGTGGCCGTGAAGCCCTCAAAGAGGCAGTGCGACGCCGATCGTGCCGAGCACCGCGCACCGATGACGACCTCGCCGACCACGGCCCTGCGCATGCGGCCCAGCATGGCGCGGAGTTGCTTGACCGGGTTCGAGGACTTGCGGCAGAAGGCGACCTTCTTCACATAGTCGTCGATATCCCAGAGCGCTCTTGTGCCCTCGGCGAAATAGGCGATGTCGCCGGGCTGAAGCGTGCGGGTTTCCCCGTTCGGCGTCGTCACCCGCACCTGGCCCTCGAGGATGAAGACCGTCTCCTCGTCATGGAAGGTCCACCAGAAGGTGCCCGCCGTGCATTCCCAGATATGGGTGGAGGCGTTGCCATCGATGCTGGCGAATGCAGCCCCGCGCGGGCGCGCGGATTACCCATCTACGATCCATTCGGGATTGATCGGCGCATCCTCGAGCATAACGTCTTCCGGACGGCCGGCGATGAACAGCGGATTGACCTCTGGCTTGATCGCCTTCTGCGGCATGGACATGGCAAATTTCCCCTTCTCGAATTGTGCTTACCAGAGAGAGATTTCCACCCGTTTATTCCGATGATGAGAAGTTTAGCGATCGGCGTTGTGCGCTGATTGCCGCCGCGTGCATCGATCTCGCCGATCCGACTATTCTTGGGGGTTTCGGAGACGCAAGGCGAATCTCCTTGCCGAGTTCGGTGGGCTTCGGCAGGATCGATCTCGCCCTGCTCCGCCACGGGTGAGTGTATTGCGTTATGCTACGTGGCGGATCGGCAGGGGGAGGAGCCAGCCTCGCTGGCAACGTTTTTGAAGAGATGTGTGGCCATGAGAATCGTGTCTGGCATGCTGCTGGCGGTCGCGTCGGCTTTCCTCTACGGATCAGCCGCTTACGCACAGGATGAATACTGCTCACAGCGCGCACGAGAAATCTGCGGCGACAATCAGACGATCAGCCAATGCTTCGACGACCAGCAGATGTGGAACAATCTCGATCCGGACTGCACAGGGGCGGTACAGACGATTATCGAGAACGAGCGCGAAGCCACCCAGCAGCAGAACAATTACAGTGCAGTCAATCTCTACGGCCAGTCTTACGGCGGCGTGCTGCGCTCCGGGCCGGGACAGGAATTTTCGCAGATCGCCAGCATTCGCGAGG